>NZ_MKIO01000039.1 GCF_001938945.1 Xaviernesmea rhizosphaerae | reverse complement strand
AAAACCGTCAGTCCAGAAAACAGAAGCGAGAGGCACCAGCGCCAGAAGCGCCGCAGCCCCTCGTTCGATGAGCGCCTTATACGGCCACCCAGCCCGAAACGTCAACACAGGAAATGAAAGAAAAATGACGGATCAGGGTAAGGGCATGAAAGAAAACAGGAAAAACTGACGGAGACCCTTAGTCGGCAGGGCGATCTTCCCCGCAGCAGGCCACAGAGTGGAGTCAAAATGGAGGGAAATGGGAGGGAGGATGGAGACAAAAGGGAGAATGAGGGCGTTCACCAGTCTTCGGAGCCTCTCCGACTGCACCGAAAAGCCTTGGGCACGCTCAACGGCCCTACAGAACCTTGAGGCCAGCCTCAGACGTTCCAAGCGGAAGAGGGTGACCCAATATCCGGTCAGGCGCAAACGTCAGGATCACGCCTTTGCTCTCTCAGTCTGAACGCACCAGCCTGATCGCTCCCATCTCGCCTTCTCTTAGCCCCACACCTCTTCGATGAACGCGGCCTTTTAACGACGGTGCGCTGCAATGGCTGTCCGGCTCGGGGCCCTGGCAGCAGCGGACACCGCCTTGCGTCCGGCCGCTCAGCCACAGCCTATGACCAGGCAGACCACGAGCTGGCAAAGCCTTGCGGCAAAGGGCCTGGAGCCCCCTCCCCTCTCCAGCTTCGGACCGTGCTCGCCCGGTAGACTGCAGCCTTCGGATTGACTCGCGCCTGTGAAAGGAGCACATCTCACGCCCAACAAGGGCGGGTCATGATCGACACAACGCCTGTCACAGGGATGCGCATCGGCTGGCATGAACGCTGAAAAGACCATGATGCGGACGCTCGGCAACGAGCCGCCACTTCTGGCGGACGGCCGGCGCGCGCCGGATCGCCGGGAAATCTCGCTGAGATGGCTTTGCGGCACGTTTCTGACCGGGATTACATCAAGTCTTCTGATGGGCGTGGCCTTGTTCGCCGCGGTGGACGGGCGCCAGCAGCTGGCTATTCCGGCCGAAGCCTATGCCGCGCTCGACCAGAATGCCCATGGCGAGGAAAAGACCCGGCGCGGCGGGCGTATTCTCTCGCCCTCCATCGTCGCCAAGCCGTCGGACCGGACGATCCTCGAAGTCGCGACCATGATCAAGCAGGGCGAACGCGAGGTGGTGCGCCGCCAGCCCTTCGCCCATGTAAAAATGACGCTGGCCGCCAATCACCAGACCAATGACAGCTATCCCCCCTTCGACCCGCTAACGATCTTCTCCAATGACGATCGCGAGACCGCCGCGCCTGCCAGCAAGACCGGCACGATCTACGGCTCGGAGGTCGAATCCGAAGTGGCGCTGAAGACGGTGGATTTTCCGCTGAAAGGTGCGGGCCTTACCTTCGGCCCCTCCATGACGCTGGAAGAGGTCGAGGAGAATGTGCGCACCAATGGCTCGCTGCTGACGGAAGACAGCACCCAGCTCGCCTCGCTGTTTTATGTCGATCCCCGCCGCTTCGCGAGCGAGAACAACGATCTCGACCTCATGGGCCTGACCGCCCGCATCGTTGAGCAGAACATGACGGTCTCGCCGCTCGAGCAAATCACCCAGGCGAGCACGGACTATGCCGATGACGTGATCCCCGTGCATCGCGACGCGCCGATCGCCGCGGTTCTCTCCGGTGCAGGCTACGGACGCGCCCAGGCGGTGGATGTGGCCAAGGCACTTGCGGAAGGGCTTGGCCGTGACACGCTCTCGGAGGGGGATATCCTTCGCATGGGCATCATCCAGAACGAGGCCAACGAAGCCTCCGAGGCCAAGGTGGTGCGCATGAGCCTTTACGGGCGCAGCGGCAACCATGTTCTGACCATGGCGCTCGACGACAAGGGACGCTTCGTCAAAGGCAACGAGCCGGCGCCGCTGGCCGCCGTGGCCAGCGCCTTTGACGAGGATGGCAGCCAGCCTGTCGCCAGCGGCCACGACCTGCCCAGGGTCTATGACGGCATCTACCGCGCGGCCCTGTCCTACGGCATGAACAAGGAGATGGTGGCGCGCATCATCAAGCTGCTCGCCAGCAGCGTCGATTTCCAGGCCCAGCTGAAGCCGACCGACAAGCTGGAAGCCTTCTTCTCCGTGGCGGACGAAAGCGGGCGGGCAACGCCCGATTCCGAGCTGCTCTATGTCAATGCCCGCTTCGGCGATGCCGCCCTGCGCTTCTACCGCTTCCAGGATCCGACCGACAACAGCGTCGACTACTACGACGAGTCGGGCAAGAGCATCCGCCAGTTCCTCTTGCGCAACCCCGTTCCCAATGGCCGGCTGAGCTCCGGCTTCGGCATGCGCCGCCACCCGATCCTCGGCTATTCGCGCATGCATCCCGGCACGGACTGGGCCGCCCCGCGCGGCACGCCGATCATCGCCACGGGCAATGGCGTGGTGATCAAGGCCGGCTGGGATTCCGGCGGCTATGGCAACCAGACGCTGATCCGCCATGCCAATGGCTATGTCTCCTCCTATAATCACCAGAGCGCCATCGCCAAGGCGGTGCGCGAGGGGGCGAAGGTGACGCAGGGCCAGGTGATCGGCTATGTCGGCTCGACCGGCCTTTCGACCGGCGCGCATCTTCATTACGAGCTGATCGTCAACGGCACCAAGGTGGATTCGATGAAGATCCGCCTGCCCGGCGGCCGCTCGCTCGAAGGCAAGGAACTGGCCTCGTTCAACGACGAACGCCAGCGCATCGACGCGCTGCTGGCCAAGGACAATCGCGGCGAAGAGGTCGCGGCGACGCAGTAATGCGCCGGGTCCGCTGCGACAGGGCATGCGCCGCCCGGGCACAAGGACCGGCCACGCACTCCTCTGGCCCCTCCTTCCGAGGAAAACACGCGTAAATTCAGACAGAATTAACTGTCACGCGGCTGCAACATGCGGAGCCTACACAACTTGTTGATCGGCGGCCCCGCAGCGTTCACGGCCGCGTTTTGGACCTGCGACCGTCCAACCCCTGCGCATCTGCCGGGCCTGGGCTGAGCGATCCGACGCGCGAACCAATAGCTGCTCAGCAAACCCGCCGCGCGTGGAGCATATCAACATGCATAAGACAGCTTCGGCCGCCTCTCGAGACAGAGTGGCGCATCCTCTGGACGCCGGCGCCGCCGGCCGCTTCATCCTGCCTGTCATCGTGATCCTGGTCCTGGGCGGGCTGGGCTATGTCGCCTATGCGCTCGGACAGGATCTCGCCTCGGCGCGCACCGTGCCCTGGGTCATGCTCGGTCTGGCGCTGTTCATCGCGCTCGGCTTCGAATTCGTCAACGGCTTCCACGACACCGCCAATGCGGTGGCAACGGTGATCTATACGCGCTCGCTGCCGGCGGAGATCGCGGTCGTCTGGTCGGGCTTCTTCAACTTTCTCGGCGTGCTCACCTCCAGCGGCGCCGTTGCCTTCGGCATCATCTCGCTGCTGCCGGTCGAGCTGATCCTGCAGGTCAATTCCGGGGCCGGGCTCGCCATGGTCTTCGCGCTGCTGTGTGCGGCGATCATCTGGAATCTCGGCACCTGGTATCTCGGCCTGCCGGCCTCCAGCTCCCACACGCTGATCGGCGCGATCATCGGCGTCGGCCTCGCCAACCAGTTCATGGCGCCGACGGGGACGGCCACCAGCGGTGTCGACTGGTCGCAGGCCACCAATATCGGCCTGTCGCTGCTTCTGTCACCCCTGGTCGGCTTCGGCTGCGCCGCGCTTCTTCTCGTGGTGATGAAGATGGTGATCCGCAACAAGACGCTCTATCAGGAGCCGAAGACCGCCGCGCCGCCGCCCTTGTGGATCCGCGCCATTCTGATTTTCACCTGCACCGGCGTCAGCTTCGCCCACGGCTCGAATGACGGGCAGAAGGGCATGGGTCTGATCATGCTGATCCTGATCGGCCTGGTGCCCACCGCCTTCGCGCTGAACCGCACGCCGGATCCGCACTATCTCCAGTCCTATCTGGCCGCCTCCACCGGCGTCGAAACGGCGCTCGGCAATTATGTGAAGCCCGGGGTCGAGGTCGCGGATGCGAAAGCGGCGGTTGCCAGCGCCGTGAAGAACAAGGAATGGAACGACACGACGACGCTGGCGCTGCAGCGCTATATTCACACGAGCAGCGCCGAGATCGCGCGCTTCCCCACGCTGGAAGCCATTCCCGATACGCTGGTGAGCAATATCCGCAACGACATCTATCTGATCGGCGAGGCGCTCAAGCTGATCGACAAGAAGAAGCTCCTGCCGATGCAGGATGCGGATCTCGCGGCGGTCAAGGCCTACCATGCGGCCGTCGACAACGCGACCAAGTTCATTCCGGACTGGGTCAAGGTCGCCGTGGCGCTGGCACTCGGGCTGGGCACGATGATCGGCTGGCGGCGCATCGTGCTGACCGTCGGCGAAAAGATCGGCAAGACGCATCTGACCTATGGCCAAGGCGCGGCGGCTGAAATGGTGGCCATGGCCACGATCGGCGCGGCCGACCATTTCGGCCTGCCCGTCTCGACCACCCATGTGCTCTCTTCGGGCGTGGCCGGCACCATGGCCGCCAATGGTTCCGGCCTGCAGGGTCAGACCGTGCGTAACCTGCTGCTCGCCTGGGTTCTGACCCTGCCGGCCTCGATCGCGATTGCCTTCGTGCTCTATGTCGGGTTGCGGCAGGTGTTTTGAACGGAAGGCTGCACCATCGGTTCGGAGAGTGTCGGCCTGCGCATCATTTTCAAGCTGATCCTCTTCACCC
Source organism: Xaviernesmea rhizosphaerae (assembly GCF_001938945.1). Taxonomy (GTDB): domain Bacteria; phylum Pseudomonadota; class Alphaproteobacteria; order Rhizobiales; family Rhizobiaceae; genus Xaviernesmea; species Xaviernesmea rhizosphaerae. The sequence goes on along the minus strand of NZ_MKIO01000039.1, from coordinate 296,469 downwards.
GACATGGTCGGGTTCGGGGCTTCCCTGGACGAGCTATCAAGGCGGCGTGCGACCGGGCGCGCCGCCGGATCCCAAGCGCGACGAGGTGCCGCGCGATGGCCTCCCACCGCGACATGACATGTTTCTACGAAAGCGTGCAGTTAAAACTTTAGCGACTTTAAGTTATAAGCCTCATAGCTAATACTCCCTCTGTCTCGCGAATAAGCGTAGGGACGGTAGAGCGCCAAGGCCTGCTGCCACAGGACCTTGCGCACAAGGGAGCAAGACGTATGGGTGAACAACTCGTTCTTCAGGAAAAGCTTCGGAAAGCCATCGCTCAGGAACTCAGCGAGCGCGTCAGCGTGCATCGCAAGAACATTGCAAGGCTGCAGTCTGCGCAGGAGGGCGTGCGCACGCTGGCGGCCCCGCTTGGCAACAGGCCGCTCGTTCTGCTCGCGGAGGGCGACTCCTGGTTCGACTATCCGCTCGTCGGCAACGGGCCGCTGCTTGGCGACACCGACGTCATCGCGCACCTGCGCAATATCGGCGCCATGCCGCCGACGGTCCTCAATCTTGCGGTCGCAGGCAGCACCGCCGTTGGCGAGATGTCCCTCACGCGACAATCCGCCCTGATCGCGCAATTGCAGGACAAGTCCAACTGGTTTCACGGGAAGCCGGACGCCATCCTGTTTTCGGCGGGCGGCAACGACATCGCCGGCGAATCCTTCTGCATCTTCCTCGATTTCAATGACGGCAAGGCCGCAGGCCTGAACACCACGCGCTTCTCCCGGGCCCTTGGCATGGTCGAAGCCTGCTATCTCAACCTATTCGCGATCCGGGATCGTGTTGCGCCGGGTGTCCCGGTTTTCGGCCATTGCTATGATTTCCCGATCCCGAACGGAAAGCACCCCTTATGCGTCGGCCCCTGGCTGAAGCCGTCGCTCGACTACTGCAACTGGTCTGTCGGCAAGGGCACAGCGATTGTCCATGAGGCCTTGACGGAGTTCCGCACCATGCTGAAGGGTCTGGAAGCGAACCCGAAGAACAAATTCCATCTGGTCGATACGCAAGGAACGCTCGACGCAGAAGAATGGGCAAACGAGCTTCACCCCACGCCGAAGGGCTTTAAAAAAATCGCGCAGAAGTTTGCCGATGCGCTCGATGCCAAGCTGCGTCCGACATTTGCCAGCCATGCTGTCGCTGCGCTGACGGCGAGCTCGACAGAGCAGCAATAAGAATTCCCGACAGCATTGCAGGAGGCAGCAGGGACAAGAAAGGCCACGGGCTTTCGCCCGTGGCCCTCTTCAAGTCTCAGAACCGCATGCAGCTTTTGCGCACTTGGAGCATCGGACGGAAGAACCGTCCGATGCTCGGGCGCGTTACGCTGCCACCTTCTCCCCTGCCCCGCTGGTGCGGAACAGAAGCCGGTCGGAGCCGGAGGTGACCTTGACATGGGCGCCATCCGGAATGTCGCCGGACAGGATCTTCTCGGCCATGGGATCCTGAACGAACTTCTGGATCGCCCGCTTCAAGGGACGCGCGCCATAGACCGGGTCGTAGCCGCGCTCGGCCAGCCAGGTCGTGGCGTCGGAGTCGAGCTCCAGCGTAATCTTGCGGTCGGCCAGAAGCTGGCGCAGCCGGGCGAGCTGGATGTCGACAATCGCGCCCATCTCGCTGCGGCGCAGCCGATGGAACAGGATGATCTCGTCGACGCGGTTGAGGAATTCCGGCCGGAAGGCCGCCTTCACCACATCCATGACCTGATCGCGGACGCTGTCGACATCCTGGTTTTCACCGAGAGACGTCAGATATTCTGCCCCGAGATTGGAGGTCATAATGATCATCGTGTTGCGGAAGTCGACCGTGCGGCCCTGCCCGTCCGTCAGACGCCCGTCGTCGAGCACCTGCAGCAGGACGTTGAAGACGTCAGGATGCGCCTTTTCGATCTCATCGAACAGGATCACCTGATAGGGCCGGCGGCGGACCGCCTCGGTCAGCGCGCCGCCTTCCTCATAGCCGACATAGCCGGGAGGAGCGCCGATCAGCCGGGCAACGGAGTGCTTCTCCATATATTCCGACATGTCCATGCGCACCATCGCCGTCTCGTCGTCGAAGAGGAAGCGGGCGAGCGCCTTGGTCAGTTCCGTCTTGCCGACGCCGGTGGGCCCGAGGAAGATGAACGAGCCGATCGGCCGGTTCGGATCCTGAAGCCCCGCGCGCGAGCGGCGCACAGCGCGCGAAACGGCCTGCACCGCATCGCCCTGACCGACCACCCACTTGGCGAGGTCGTCTTCCATACGCAACAGCTTGTCACGCTCGCCTTCGAGCATCTTGTCCACGGGTACGCCGGTCCAGCGCGAGACGACATGAGCGATGTTGTCGGGGGTGACCACCTCCTGCACCATCGGGTTCGCCGTCGCGCCGTCCTGCCCTTCCGCGTCCGCCAGCTCCTTTTCCAGCCTCGGGATCTCGCCATAGGCCAGCTCGCCCGCCCGCTGGAATTCGCCCTTGCGCTGGGCGATCGCCAGTTCGTTGCGCGCTTCGTCCAGCCGCTTCTTCAGGTCGGCGGCCAGGCCCAGCTTGGACTTTTCCGCCTGCCAGCGCGCGGTGAGCGCATCGGCCTGTTCCTGCAGCTCCGTCAGATCACGCTCCAGCTTTTCCAGCCGGTCGCGCGACGAGCGGTCGGTCTCCTTCTTCAGGGCCTCGCGCTCGATCTTGAGCTGGATGATGCGCCGGTCGAGCTCGTCGAGCTCCTCCGGCTTGGAATCGACCTGCATGCGCAGGCGCGAGGCCGCTTCGTCCATCAGGTCGATCGCCTTGTCCGGCAGGAACCGGTCGGTGATGTAGCGGTTGGAGAGCGTGGCGGCAGCAACAAGCGCGGAGTCAGAAATCCGCACCTTGTGATGCTGCTCGTACTTCTCCTTGAGCCCGCGCAGGATGGAGATCGTATCCTCTACCGTCGGCTCCTCGACCATGACGGGCTGGAAGCGACGGGCCAGCGCGGCATCCTTCTCGACATGCTTGCGATATTCGTCAAGCGTCGTGGCGCCGACGCAATGCAGCTCGCCGCGCGCCAGCGCCGGCTTCAGGAGGTTCGAGGCATCCATGGCGCCGTCGGCCTTGCCCGCGCCGACCAGCGTGTGCATCTCGTCGATGAACAGGATGATCTCGCCGGCCTCGGCCTGCACCTCGGACAGAACCGCCTTCAGCCGTTCCTCGAACTCGCCGCGGAACTTCGCACCGGCAATCAGCGCGCCCATATCGAGCGCCATCAGCCGCTTGTCCTTCAGGCTTTCCGGCACGTCGCCATTGACGATGCGCAGCGCCAGACCTTCGGCGATCGCCGTCTTGCCGACGCCGGGCTCACCGATCAGGACCGGATTGTTCTTGGTGCGGCGCGACAAGACCTGGATCGTGCGACGGATCTCGTCGTCGCGGCCAATCACGGGGTCGAGCTTGCCCTCGCGGGCATCGGCCGTCAGGTCGCGGGCGAACTTCTTCAGCGCGTCGAAACCGGCCTCGGCATTGGCGCTGTCGGCGGTGCGGCCCTTGCGCAGCTCGTTGATCGCCTGGTTCAGCCCGGCGGGGGTGACGCCGGCCTTGCTCAGGATCTGCGCCGTGGCGGCAGAGCTTTCGATTGCCATCGCCAGAAGCAGACGCTCGACGGTGACGAAGCTGTCGCCGGCCTTTTTGGCAGCCTCTTCGGCTGTCGTGAAGACCTTGGCCAGCGGGCCGGACAGGGAAATGCCGCCATTGCCGCCGGACACCTTGGGCAGCTTGGCCAAGGCGGCATCATTGGCCACCTTGGCATCGCGCACCCGGCCGCCGGCGCGCTCGATCAGCGAGGACGCCATGCCCTGGTCGTCATCGAGCAGCACCTTCAGCACATGTTCGGGCACGAATTGCGGATGACCCTGCGCCAGCGCATAGGTCTGCGCCGATTGCAGGAAGCCCCGCACGCGCTCGGAATATTTTTCGATATCCATCGTCTGTCTCCTTCTAATCGGCCCGCCCTGGCGGCGCGGTCCGACGGTTGGGATCAGGCTCCCTCACGCGGCGAGCCTGTCATGGTTCCAGCATCAGGTCTTTGCGCTCAATCAAATGAGTGCCTGATCAACTGGTGGTGAACCGGATATGGGAGGCGGAAAAACGGAATTAAAGAGGTGGCTTGGCGGCAGCTTGAGGAATTTCAGCAAGCGCCGGGAGGGGCGCCGAGTGGGACACCGGACGCGGCGCAATGCGGCCCGCAGATCCATCCTTCCAAAGGGTCGGCCTCCGCGGGAAACCCGTAATTCGACGCCTGGCGCTGAAACGCCCAGGCCGCCTGGACGGCGCAGAGCAGCGCATCGAGCTCGTCGCCGGTCGCGTCCTCGGCGAGCGAGACCGGAGCCGCCACCGCAAGCCCGTGGTCTTGCGCAAAGGCCGCGCCGGTGAGCGATGCGAGAAGGTCGCGGCGCGCCGCGGCCAGCGCCGGCGTCTGCTTGCTTCGAGTGTCGTTCTTATAGGAGCGGCGTCCGATCAAGGCGCGGGCCAAGACACCGGGATAGGCTTCGAGAGCAATGCGCTCGGGATCGCCATCCTTGAGAAGCGGCAGATGAACGCCGGCTTCGAGCAGCCGGCGCGCGCCCTCGAAGAACATCAGCGCCACCGGCACGCCATGCAGCTTCTGCGGGCTGATGCCGCCGGTGTGGCGGTCGATCCCGCGCTGGTGCTCGCGGTCGCCGCTGGCGCGGGGAAGGCGATAGGCGGTGAGCATCTCCCGGAATTGGCTGCGCGACAACGTCGCCATGGCGGCGACATAGGTCGCCCAATCCCGGGGCCAGCCGATCGTCTCGATGAAGCGCCGCGACTGGCCGAAAGGAAAGTCGAGCCCCATCACCCAGGGACCGGGTGCCGCCAGCGCCGCCTCGAATTCGGCAAAATCCGTCCAGCGATGCATCTGCGAAAAGGAGAGGCTGTCGCCGCGCAACAGACACTCCGCCGCCGTGATCGGCTTGGCGCGCCGGGGTGCCGAGGTGAAATCCACGCCAATGATCCGCATTGCTTCTCCCGTAGTGCTGCTGCCGGCGACACACAATCGCTCGATGAACGGCCTGCGCCGCAAACCCTAGCGCATCGGAGTGAACATCATAGGCGAGAGGATACGACACAAAGGTTCCCACTTTTCGGTCCGATGCTCCAAAGCACCAGCCTGAACCCCGCACGAAAAAGGGCGACGCAAGCGCCGCCCTTCCTCCTGTTCCATCTGCTTCAAACGCTTATTCCGTCACGGCCAGAGCCGGCTCGGCGCTGCCTTCGCCTTCGCCAGAACCACCTTCGGCGGCATCGGAGCGGCGGGTGCGGCGCGGGCGCGGGGTGCCGCGGCGGCGCGAGGCGGCGCGGGTGGGCGCTGCGGCAGCGGCTTCGTCTTCCATCGCCACTTCGACAGGCACGCCTTCGATCACCGGCTGCGGACCCGTGCCGTCAAAAACGGCGTCAGGCTGCTCGTCGGGGATTTCGGCCGCAACGGCGGCAGGCGCTGCCACACGCGGTTCGCGCGGCTCCCGGGGAACGCGCGGCTGACGGGGTTCGCGGCGTTCGCGCGGCTCGCGCACTTCGCGCGGCTGCTGGGCAACGGGCGCCGGGGCCGGCGCCTGAACCGGTGCGGGCGCGATGTCTTCCCCGCCGTCCAGATCGTCACCATCCATCGTATCACGATCGCCATAATCGCGGTCGTCATAGCTCACGCGGTCATCCCGCTGGAATCGCTCCTGCAGATGCGCCTGCGCGGCGGCAATGATGCGGTTGTAATGTTCAGCGTGCTGAAGATAGTTTTCGGCCATCACCCGATCGCCGGCGCTCTGCGCATCGCGCGCAAGGGCCGCATATTTTTCGGCGATATGCTGCGCGGTGCCGCGAATCTTCACATCGGGGCCGGAGCTGTCATAGGTCCGCGTCAACGGATTCGAGCCCTTGCGGTTGTGGTTGTTTCCACCCCCGTTATTGCCATTGTTATTGTTGTTATTCCGCCCGCGGCCGCGCTTGTTTTGCTGTCCTGGCCTCATCGTCACTTCACCTGAATTTCTCTTGAGATTGCTGGGCGCCGTGTCGCGGCCAAGGCAAAGGCCGTGGTTCATGAACGCGCCGCGACCGATCTGCCTTCAAGACAGCCTTGTCGCCTGGGTTAACGTCAAATTAACAGATACACGCATCAGGTCCCGCGACCTCAGCAGCTCCTGAGCAAAAGGAGCGAAAATTCTGTCTCGGTGCGACCGGAAGACCTCAAGGTCAGCGCCCCTCGACCGGATGCGTGCAGGGAACCTAGCGATGATTCCCGCTGATTCCAAGCCTTTTTTCGGCATCTGCGAAAAGCCTCCCGGGCTTTTGTGCAGGTTTGATGCAGCGGTGCCGCAACATTTGCCGTTTCGATTGCTTTGAACCAAGTCTAGCGGGCAAAAATTAACGCTCTGTCACGCCCGCCGAAATCACGCACGGCTTCTAGAAGCCGGAAACCCCGCTCGACGAACAGAGCCGTCACCGCGAGCCGCTGGTCATAGCCGATTTCCACGCCGATAACCCCCTCGTCTTCGAGATGGCCTTCGGCTCCTTCGGCCAGGATGCGATAGGCATCCAGCCCATCCGCACCACCATCAAGCGCCTTGTGCGGATCGAAATCCAGCACGTCGCGCTCCAATGTGCTCATCACACTGGAAACAATATAGGGCGGATTGGAGACGATCGCATCGTATTTGCCCGAAATTTTTTCCCACCAGTCGCTTTTTTTTGTTTCGACCCGGTTTTCCAGGCCATTTGCGCGGGCATTGCGGGCGGCCATCGACAAGGCGCCCTCGGAAATATCCGTTGCCAGACCTGTCGCTTGCGGGATCTGCGACAGGAGGGCGATGAGGATCGCACCGGTGCCGGTGCCAAGATCGATGATACGGCAGGTGCCCTTGCGCGCCGCAGTCGCGCGCAGAGGCGGCAAGAGCCTGTCCACCAGCACTTCCGTGTCCGGCCGGGGTTCGAGCGTCTCCGGCGAAAGCGCAAAGGTCAGACCGTAAAATTCGCGCCAGCCGAGAATGCGGTGCAGCGGCTCGCCGCCGGCCCTTCGCGCAATCGCCTCGCTCAGCCGCGCCGCCTCCTCGGGCGCGAGCGCCTCCCCTCCCCGCGTCATCAGCGCGGTCGCGGAAAGGCCGAGCAGCTCGCCGATCAGCCGGCGCGCTTCCCGGGCCGGTTCGGCAAGGCCCGCTGCGGCAAAGGCCTGCCGGGCCGTGGCCAGCAGGCGGTCGAGCGTGTCGGCATCGGGCCCTTCGGCGGTCATCCCTGCTGCTCGCCGAGCTGGGCCAGCTGGTCGGCTTGGTAATCGGCCAGAAGCGCATCGATCAACTCGTCGAGATCGCCTTCCATCACCCGGTCGAGCTTGTAGAGCGTCAGGTTGATGCGATGGTCGGTCACCCGCCCCTGCGGGAAGTTATAGGTGCGGATGCGCTCGGAGCGATCGCCGGAGCCGACCTGGCTGCGGCGCGAGGCGGAGCGTTCGCTGTCGGCCTTCTGGCGCTCCATGTCATAGAGCCGCGAGCGCAGCACCTGCATGGCCTTGGCACGGTTCTGGTGCTGCGATTTTTCCGAGCTGGTGACGACGAGGCCGGTCGGCAGATGGGTGATGCGCACGGCCGAATCGGTGGTGTTGACGTGCTGGCCGCCGGCGCCGGAGGAGCGCATCGTATCGATGCGGATATCCTCGTTGCGAATCTCGATATCGATCTCCTCCGCCTCCGGCAGAACGGCAACGGTGGCGGCCGAGGTGTGGATCCGCCCGCCGGCTTCGGTCTCCGGCACGCGCTGAACCCGGTGGACTCCGGATTCGAACTTCAGCCGCGAGAACACGCCGCGCCCGGTCACGGTGGCGATGATTTCCTTGAAGCCGCCGGCCTCGCCATCGCTCGATGAGAGGATTTCCACCTTCCAGCTGCGGCCCGAGGCATAGCGCTCATACATGCGGAAGAGGTCGCCGGCAAACAGCGCAGCCTCCGAGCCGCCTGTGCCCGCACGGATTTCCAGGATGGCGCTCTTCTCATCGGCCGCATCCTTGGGCAGCAGCAGAAGCTGCATTTCCTTGGCCAGGGCCTCGAGCCGCTCGCTCACATCCGGCCGCTCCATCTCGGCCAACTCGCGCATCTCGCGGTCCGTCGCCTTGTCGGCGAGCAGGGTCTCGATGTCGGTCAGCTCATTCTGCGCCTTCTCATAGGCGCGGATCTTCGCCACGACCGGCTGCAGCTCGGAATATTCGGAGGCGAGCTTCACATAGACATCGGCCGCCGGCCCGGCCGACATGCGCGCTTCGATCTCGCCGAAGCGGCGTTCGAGCTCGCGCATTTTTTCAACGGGAAGCGTAGGCAACGGCAAACTCCAGATTTCAGGTCCGGGCTGAGCCCGGTGCGCCGGGACGTCGTCGCCGGCAATGTAAGGTAGAGGGCGGCAATGCGCCTGCGGCAGGCCGACGCGCTACGGCGTCGTACCCGAACGGCCTGGCGGCCCTTGGCCCGCTAAAGCGGTATCGAATGCGCCTCGGCGAAATCGATCAGCATCTGGCGCGGCGAGAGGCTCGACTGCCTGTCATCCAGCAGCGGATTGAGCGTAGCGGCCAGCTTGCCGGCATCGAGCGCCAGAAGCATCGCCTTGATCGGGCCGACGGCCGTGGGCGACATCGAGACCGAGCGAAAGCCGATGCCGAGCAGCGCCATGGCCGAGAGCGGCTTGGAGGCCATCTCGCCGCACAGCGTCACCGAGGTGCCGTTGCGCTCCCCGGCGCGCACGATCTCGCGCAGCATGCGCAGGAAGGGCTTGCCGAGCACGTCGAACCGATCGGCCACGCGGGCATTTCCGCGATCGACCGCCATAGTGAACTGGAACAGGTCGTTGGAGCCGACGGAGACGAAATCGACCTCCTCCATCAGCTCGTCCAGCTGCCAGAGCAACGACGGCACTTCGAGCATGGCGCCGAACTGCAGCTTGCGCGGCAGCTTCTCGCCCATTTTCGACTGCCGCTGGACTTCCTTCTGCAGAAGCTCGCGCACCGCTTTGAGCTCGGCCACCTCGGTGACCATGGGCAGCATCAGCCGCAGCTCCAGCCCGGCGGCGGCCCGCAGGAGCGCGCGCAGCTGGGTGCGCAACAGGCCGGGCCGATCCAGCGACAGGCGAATCGCCCGCCAGCCGAGCGCGGGATTCTCCTCCTCGGCCGCGCGGAAATAGGGCACGACCTTGTCGCCGCCGATATCCAGCGTGCGGAAGGTCACCGGCTTGCCGGCCGCCTGCTTCAGCACATTGCGGTAGAAGGCTTCCTGATCCTCCATTTTCGGCATGGTGGAGGCGATCATGAACTGCAGCTCGGTGCGGAACAGGCCGATGCCTTCCGCGCCCGATTCGGCCAGATGCGGCAGATCGACCATCAGGCCGGCGTTCATCTGCAGGCGGATGCGCTGCCCGTCCTGCGTCAGCGGCGGGACATCGCGCAGCGAGCGGAACTGCGCCTGGCGGCGGGCGCGCAGGCGCACCTTTTCCTCGTATGCGCGCTGCAGATCCACCATCGGCCGCAGATGCACCCGGCCCTCGTCGCCATCGACGATCACCGCATCGCCATTTTCCGCCAGCGCCACCGCGCCGGTGGCCTGGCCGACCACGGGAATGCCCATGGTGCGCGCGACGATCACCACATGGCTCGTCACCGCGCCTTCTTCCAGCACGAGGCCGCGAATGTTCTCGCGCGGATAATCCAGCAGTTCGGCAGCGCCCATGGCCCGGGCGACGACGATGGAATCGGCAGGGAAATCCGCATTCGACGGCCGCAGGCTATAGCCCGTCAGCTGGCGCAGGAGCCGGTTAGCGAGATCGTCGAAATCATGCATACGCTCGCGCAGGTATGGGTCCGTCAGGCGCATCATCCGCGCCTTGGTCTCGCTCTGCACGCGCTCGACCGCCGCTTCCGCCGTCAGGCCGTTGCGGATCGCTTCCTCCAGCTTGCGCACCCAGCCGCGATCATGAGCGAACATGCGATAAGCTTCCAGCACCGCGCGGTGCTCGCCCTCCATCGACACGTCGCGGCGCGACAGCATGTCATCGATGGAAATGCGCAGGGACCCCAGCGCCTCGGCCAGGCGCGACAGCTCGTGATCCGTATCCTCGTTGAGCAGATTGGTGACGACGATGCGCGGCTCGTGCAGAACGACATAGCCGAGGCCGGCCCCCTCGCCAAAGCTCGCGCCTTCGATGGAGACGGGCCGCGACAGGTCGAGCTCCAGACCCGGCCGGGTGATCTTCTTCAGCTCGCCGGTGGCAATGATCTCGGCCAGCACCATGGCCACCGTCTCCAGCGCCTCGACCTCGTCGTCGCGATAGACGCGGCTCGTCCGGTTCTGCACCACGAGAACGCCGAGCGAGCGGCCGGTGCGCAGGATCGGCACGCCGAGGAAGGAGTGATAGATCTCCTCGCCCGTTTCCGGAAGATAGGTGAAGGCGGGATGCGCCTGGGCGTCCGAAAGGTTGAGCGGCTGGGCGCTGGCGGCAATGGTGCCGACGAGGCCCTGGCCCATCTGCAGCTGGGCCAGATGCACCGCATCCTTGTTCAGACCCTCGGTGGCGTAGAGCTCGAGAATGCCGTCCGAACGCAGGACATAGACCGAGCAGACCTCGGCCACCATATTCTGGGCGATCTGGCGCACGATACGGTCAAGCCGCTCCTGCGGGTCCAGCGGCTCCGCCATGAGTTCGCGCAGCCGCTTGAGAAGAACGCGGGGACCTGCAGAAAGGTCTCTCATCGCGTCAAGTCTCCTTCGATCACCGTTCTGGGACACCGGCCGCTAATTCAAGAGGCGCTCAAGGAACGTTTCCATGAGCGCCAGCTTCCGTCGCGTTCGGCAGGAATCAAGTCTTATCGAGACCGTAGGCGGAATGCAAAGTGCGAACCGCCAATTCGGCATAGGCGCCATCGATCAGGATGGAAATCTTGATTTCCGAGGTCGTGATCGCCTTGATGTTGATGCTCTTCTCTGCCAGCGCGCGGAAGGCGGAGGCCGCCACGCCGGCATGGCTGCGCATGCCGATGCCGATGACGGAGACCTTGCACAGGCCGCTTTCCGTCTGCGCCACGTCGAAGCCGATGCGGGCCTTGTTCTCTTCCAGCACCTTCATCGCCTTGGCGACATCGCTCGACGGCACGGTGAAGGTCATGTCGGTCTTGGAGCCGTCCTCGGAAATGTTCTGGACGATCATGTCGACATTGATATGCGCTTCGGCCAGCGGGCCGAAGATGGCGGCGGACACGCCCGGCCGGTCGGCAAGACGGCGCAGCGAGATCTGGGCTTCGTCCTTCGCATAGGCGATGCCGGTGACGACTTCCTGTTCCACGATTTCATCCTCATCACAAATCAGCGTTCCGGGCGGATTCAGGACATCGCCCATGCCCGGCGCATCCGGGTCTTCGAAAGACGAGCGCACGAAGGTGCGCACCTTGTGCACCATCGCCAGCTCCACCGAGCGCACCTGCAGCACCTTGGCGCCGAGCGAGGCCATTTCGAGCATTTCCTCGAAAGCGATCTTCTTCATGCGCCGGGCCTTGGGCTCGATGCGCGGATCGGTGGTGTAGACGCCATCGACATCCGTATAGATGTCGCAGCGGTCGGCCTTGACGGCGGCGGCGATCGCCACGGCCGAGGTGTCGGAGCCGCCGCGCCCCAGCGTGGCGATGCGGTTGTCGGGCCCCAGCCCTTGGAAGCCGGCGATGACGGCCACCTGACCCTCGCCCATGCGCCGAACGATGTCGGAGCCGTCGATGTCGAGAATGCGGGCGGCGCCATGGGCATTGTCGGTGCGGATCGGGATCTGCCAGCCCTGCCAGGAGCGCGCATTGATGCCGATATGCTGCAAGGCTATGGCGAGAAGCCCGGACGTGACCTGCTCGCCCGAGGCGACGACGGCGTCATATTCGCGCGCGTCATGCATCGGCGAGGCGTCGCGCGTCCAGGCAACCAGTTCGTTCGTCTTGCCCGACATGGCCGAAACCACCACGGCCACCTCATGGCCTGCATCGACCTCGCGCTTGACATGGCGGGCCACATTGCGGATGCGATCCATATCCGCGACGGAGGTCCCGCCGAATTTCATCACGATGCGTGCCATGGCTTTTACCGGTATGCTTGAAGGCCGCGCAGGTTTTGCCGCAGCCGCTGAAGACGGCGGTTTCTTAGCGGATGTGTGACAGAGGCGCAATGGCGCAGGCAACAGGCGGTTTACGTGTCGTCACCGGGGCTTCGGAGGGCATTCTGCGCGCTGTCGCCGCGCCTTGCCTGGCGCAGCATCAGCGTATGGGGCAGCGGATCGAGGCCCGCGTCCGACAGAAGACGTCGGTCATTGCGACGAAGCAGGATCGCGAGCGCCCGTCGCCGCGCCCGTTCCACCGCCATTCGCCGGTTGGCGGCACCGAAAGTCCGTCTTGCCCATCGCCACATGTCCTGCCTCGTCCAGCCTTGGGAGACGGCAGCATGCGAGGTCTCTGAACATCAGTGAAACGAATAGTAAAGATGGCAGGCATCAGCTGGAACGATTGCACAATGCCGCCCTCTCTCGACAGCGATCTTCTCCGCACCTTCCTGGCCGTCGCCGAACGCGGCAATGTTACGCATGCCGCGCTCGCGGTCGGCCGCACGCAGTCCGCCGTCAGCATGCAGATCCGGCGGCTCGAAGAGGCGGCGGGCCATCCGCTGCTTCGCCGCAGCTCCCGCGGCGTGTCCTTGACGCCGGCCGGCCAGCGGCTGTTGCCGCAAGCCCGCGCGGTGATCTCGCTGCTGGACGAGACCGCCGCGATGATGCGCAAGCCGGATATCCGGGGGCCGCTGCGGGTCGGGATTCCCGATGAATATTCCCGCACCTTCCTGCCGGCGGCGCTCGCCGCCTTCGGGCGCGAGCATCCGACCACGGAGGTCAGCGTCTTCTGCGGTTTCAGCGCGCAGCAGCTTGCCGCGCTGGAGCGCGACGAGCTCGACCTGGCCGTGATGTTCGATGTCCATGCCACAGAGCCGCGGGATGTGCTGGGCTACGACCCGACCGTATGGGTCACCTCGACGCTGCATGACTGCCATCGCCGCTCGCCGGTTCCGATCGCCGTCTACTGGAACTCCAGCTGGTGCCGGGACTATGCGCTGCGGTCGCTCGACCAGCATGCCATCGCCTATCGCCAGGCCTTTTCCTGCGACACAGCGTCCGGCATGATCGCAGCCGTGACGACGGGACTGGCGATCGCCCCCCTGGCGCGCTCCACCATCCCGCCGGGCTGCCGCGCCCTGGGCGCGGAAGACGGCTTTCCGCAGGTTGACGCCTCGCGCGTGCTGCTCAAACGCAACCCGACACGGTCGTCACCGGCCATCGACGCGCTCGCCGCCCGCATTCAGGCGGTCTTTTCGCCTCTGCGCGGCGAGGCCCTTCCCGGCGAGATCTGAACGCAGCCCCGTCAGGCGGCCATGCTTCAAGGGAGCGAGCCGCGAAACGGATTGAACAAGCGGCCCGACTCTCGCCATCCTGCACAGGCGCGACAGGATGACGGGTGGGCCGCCTCTTGACTTCCTCCCTCCCCTGGCCGACCTCTTGCCCCGAGAACAAAGGATAGCCCCCATGACCGACGCCGCCCGCACCACCATCGACCAGAGCGAAGTCGACCGGTTTTCCGCGCTCGCGGCGGAGTGGTGGAACCCGCATGGCAAGTTCAAGCCGCTGCACAAGTTCAACCCGGTGCGCCTTGCCTATATCCGCGACAAGGCCTCCGAAGCCTTCGGCCGCGATGCGAAGGCGCCGCGCCCGCTGGAAGGCCTTCGGCTTCTCGACATCGGCTGCGGCGGCGGGCTCCTGTCCGAGCCGATGGCGCGCATGGGCGCATCCGTCGTCGGGGCGGATGCCTCGGAGAAGAACATCAAGATTGCGCAGACGCATGCGGCCGGCAGTGGCGTGAGCGTTGACTACCGCGCGGTGACGGCGGAGGCGCTGGCCGAGGCCGGCGAGACCTTCGACATCATTCTGAACATGGAGGTGGTGGAGCACGTGTCCGACGTGCCCTTCTTCCTGTCCACCTGCGCCTCGATGCTCCGGCCCGGCGGGCTGATGTTCGTCGCCACCATCAACCGGACGATGAAGGCGGCCGCGCTCGCCATCTTCGCGGCCGAAAACGTTCTGCGCTGGCTGCCGCGCGGCACGCATCAATATGACAAGCTGGTGCGTCCGGAGGAACTCGAAGCGCCGCTGGCGGCTTCGGGCCTGACGATCTCAGACCGCACCGGCGTGTTCTTCAATCCCTTCGCCAATCACTGGGCGCTGTCGAAGGACATGGACGTCAACTACATGATCATCGCCCGCCGGCCGGCCTGAAGGCAGAGGAAGACCATACGCTGCCAGACGTTCAGTTGACATCGTCCGGCAGCACGGGCAGCGGGGCGATCTCGATGCCTTCGTCGATCAGCGCGCGCGCCTCCTCCGGCGAGGCCTTGCCGATCAGGCCGCGCTGGTCGGCCTCGCCGTAATGGATCTTGCGCGCCTCCTCGGGAAAGCGCTCGCCCACATCCTCGGCGTTTTCCTTGATCGTCTTGACCATGTCGCGCAGCTTGGCGATCACCTCGCCGCGCTGGACATCCATGGCAAGCTGCTGATGCGCCTCGCGGCTGCGGGCCGTGGCGACGGAGGGCGCCATCAGCCGCTTGGAGACGGCGCTGGAGCCGCAATGCGGGCAGCTGACGAAGCCGGCCTCGGCCTGGCGGTCGAAATCGGCACCGGAGGAAAACCAGGCGTCGAAATCATGCGCCTGGTCGCAAGACAGCGAAAAGCGGATCACGCGGCATCGTCCTTTGCCCGCGCCTGCGGGGCGTCGAGCGCAAAGCTGCGGCCGTTCTTGAGGTTGGGGATCTTGCCGCGCACAGCCGCGACATCGGCGCGGTCGAATTCTGCCAGGATGATCTCCTCGCCGGCATCGCCGGCTTCGGCCAGCACCCGGCCCCAGGGGTCGATGATCATCGAATGGCCATAGGTCTCGCGTCCGTCCTCGTGCACGCCCCCTTGCGCGGCGGCGATCACGAACATGCCGTTCTCGATGGCGCGGGCACGCAGGAGAACCCCCCAATGCGCCTCGCCCGTCTGGCGGGTGAAGGCGGCCGGCAGCGTCATGATCTCCGCCCCGGCCTGGGCCTGGGCCTTGAACAGCTCGGGAAAGCGCACGTCATAGCAGATGGCGAAGCCCATGCGGCCGAAGGGCAGATCGACGAGCCTCGCGGTCTCGCCCGGCGTATAGGCCGCGCTCTCGCGCCAGCTCTCGCCATTGTCGAGATCGACGTCGAACATATGGATCTTGTCGTAATGGCTGAGGCGGGCGCCATCGGGGCCGAAGAGAAAGCCGCGATTGGCGATCTTGCCATCCGGTCGGGCGATGGCGGTGGAGCCGATATGGACGTAAAGGCCGAGCTCGGCCGACAGCCGCCGGGCGGTGGCGACAATCACGTCCTCTTCTTCCGGCTTCAGCGCCGCGCGAAGCGCCGCCCGGTCGCGCTGCAGCGCTCCGGTCATCTCGGGCGTCTGCACATAGTGCGCGCCTTTGGCGGCGGCGGCGCGCACCAGACGCTCCATCGCCTCGGCATTGCGATGAGGATCGGTGCCGGAGCACATTTGCAGGGCGGCAAGGGTCGTGCGCATCTCGTCCCGCTCCGTCAAGCCGCCAGCAGCGGATCGAGTTCGCCGGCGCGGTCCAGCGCATGCAGATCGTCGCAGCCGCCGACATGCTTTCCGTCGATGAAGATCTGCGGGAAGGTCCGGCCGCCCTGGGACCGTTCGATCATCTCCTCACGCACCTCCGGCTTGCCGGTGGCGTCATGCTCTTCATAGGCGACGCCCTTCTTTTCGAGCAGAGCCTTGGCGGCGGCGCAATAGCCGCACCCCTGGCGCGTGTAGATGACGACTGTAGCCATGATCCTGTCTTCCTTATCCTGGGAACGGTCGGTTGGCGGGATTTCGGCCGCCTGCGCCGTGCTCATTCGATGTCAAGCCGGCCGACCCGGCCGCGCGCAACGCCACCTGCCCTGTTCCGCGGGATGGCGCAAGAGCCACGTGCCGCGGGAGGTCCACGGCGCGAAAACGGCGGGACGCAGGATGCCGTGCCAGCCGGCAGGTGCTTGTCCATCATATAGGATCGCCGAGGGCGCGGGCAAAGGTCAAGACCGTGACCTCCGTCGCGCCGGCTTTCTTGAGCGCACGGGTCACCGCGCTGACCGTGGCGCCGGTGGTGTACACGTCATCGATCAGCACCAGGCGGCGCCCGAAGATCTCAGCCCGCCCCTCCTGCGTCACCGTGAAGGCACCTCGCACATTCTCGACGCGCTGGCGCTGGCCAAGCCCGACCTGGCGGCGCGTGCGGCGCGAGCGGCGCAGGGCATCGGCCAGAAAAGGCTTGCCCGACAGCCGCGCCACGGCGCGGGCAAGCTCCGCCGACTGGTTGAAGCGCCGGCTGGCGAGCCGCAGCGCATGCAACGGCACGGCAACGATCGCCTCCGCGCGCGCCACCTCGCCATCGCTGGCGCGCAGCATCCATTCGGCCATGACAGGGGCCAGGTCGGTCCGGTCGCGATATTTCAGCCCGTGCACGAGCTGGCGCGCCAGCCCGTCATGATGGGCGACGGACCGCAGCCGATCGAAGACGGGGGGATAGGCGATCGCCTCGGGCGACAAAATGCCGGGACCGAGATCGAGCGCGAAGGGCGTGCCATAGATCGGGCAGAAAGGACGCTCGATCAGCCGCAGCCGGCCCCAGCACGCGGCACAGGCGCCGCCATGCACGCCCATCTGCCGGCCACAGCCGAGACAGGCTGGCGGAAAAAGGAGGTCGATGGCCGCCTGCGCCACACGGCGCGCGAAGCCCGCAACGTGACCGGGGGCCGCCCGTGGTGAGGCCCAGTTCGGGGGCATGAAACGAAGAGCCCGGCTCGGCGGTTCTTGATCCATCGCGTTGACTTTGTCACCCGGAGCGGCAAGACCGCTTGCTGAAGCATGCGCGGCGAAAACCGCGTTTACGGACGGGTGGCCCCGCGCGTCCGCCAACCGAGACCCATCCAAAGGCAGTCTATCGTGGAACTCCTGTTTGACCAGCCCCTCATCGAAGCCCGCCGCGCTCGTGCGCTTGGCGCCGGCGACCGCTCCGCCGCCTTCCTGCTGGAGATCGCGGCGCAGGAACTCGCAGACCGCCTCGATGTGGTCGAGCGCCGCTTCGAGGAGGCGGTGGAGCTGCACGGCTATACCGGCCAGGTGGCCGAGCGGCTGATGGCGACGGGAAAGATCGGCCATGTCAGGCGGGTGGAGACGGCAGCGGACGGGCCTGAGACGCTGGTGGCGCCGCTGGAGCGCGTGCCGCTGGCGCCGGCCTCCGCCAATCTCATCGTCTCGCCCCTCTCGCTGCATCTGACCAACGACACGCCCGGCGTCTTCATCCAGGTGCGCCGGGCGCTGGCGCCGGACGGACTGTTTCTGGCGGCCATTCCCGGCGCCGGCACGCTGCAGGAGCTGCGCGAGGTGATGCTGGCGGCCGAGAGCGAGGTGACGGGCGGCGCAAGCCCCCGCGTCATCCCCTTCGCCGATGTGCGCGAAGTCGGTGGCCTCTTGCAGCGCGCGGGCTTTGCCCTCCCGGTGGTTGATTCGGATAGCTACACCGTGCGCTATGATTCGCTCTTCGCCCTTGCCCGCGACCTGCGTGCCATGGGCATGGCCAATCCGCTCACCGGCCGCAGCCGCACGCCACTGCCGCGCAAGGTGCTGATGCGCGCGGCCGAGCTCTATGCCACGCGCTATGCCGATCCCGACGGCCGCATCCGCGCCACCTTCACGCTGATCTATGCCTCCGGCTGGGCCCCGCATGAAAGCCAGCAGCAGCCGCTCAAGCCCGGTTCGGCCAAGATGCGGCTGGCGGATGCGCTGAAGGTGAAGGAGGACTGATCCGGCGAGCCTGTATCAGCGGGCCCCCATCAGAAGGGCCCGGATCGGAGCGGCGGAAATCAGGGAGGGCAGACAGACCTGCCGTCAGCAGCCGCTCGACTGGCCGTTGGCGTCGATGATGCAGACGGCACCGGGGATCGGCTGCATGACGCTGCGGCGCACGGTGTAGCGCTTGTCGACATCGCTCTTCGGGATCGAGCCGGTGACGGTATCGTCAAGCACGACCGGCGCGTCGGCCAGCACGCTCGGCGTCTTCTTCGAGGCCAGCATGGGCGTGACGATCAGCGTCAGCGCGATGACGGCCGTGCCAAAAAGAAGCGACAGGTTGAGCACGCCGGTGCGCCGATAGGGCGTCGGCACATCGTCCTTGTCCTGAACCGTGGTCCAAAAATCGTCGTCAGCCATCGCCTGCCTCATTGCTGCGAACGAGCGGGATGCATCATCCTCCCGCCGCCAATCGCGTCTTTTTTCTGCCTGTTGTCGGGCCGCTTCAGGCCGATGCGATCTTGAAAATCGCTCCGCACCCTGCAGCCTCGTGGAGCATCCTGCGCCAAGACTGGACAGACGATTCTCCTTAACGACGAATTTGCCTTCAGGGAGATAAACGTTCGATTAACGAAGCACCGCAACCTTGCGGTAAGCATGGGATGAAGGCGGCTTCTCACGCCAGCGTGATCGTCCACTGTCTCGGCAGATCGCCAATAAACGGCAGGGACGACCGCGAGGCTGTGGAAAACCCTGTCGCGAAATCTGTCAGAGCAGATCCTGCAGGATGGGAATCAGCGGCTCGTCGGCCGGCGGCATCGGATAGTCGCGCAAAGCTGAGGCGCGCACCCATTTCAGCGCCTGCCCTTCCCGCCCCTGGGGCAGCCCCTCATAGCGGCGGCAGACATAGACCGGCATCAGCAGGTGAAAATCCGGATAGGCATGGCTGGCGAAGGTCAGCGGCGCGAGGCAGGCGATCTTCGTGCGGATGCCGAGCTCTTCCTCCAGCTCGCGCACCAGCGTCTCCTCCGGCGTCTCGCCTGCCTCCACCTTGCCGCCGGGAAACTCCCAGAGGCCGGCCAGCGACTTGCCTTCCGGCCGTTGGGCCAGGAGAATACGACCGTCGCCATCGACGAGCGCGCAGGCGGCAACCAGCACCAGACGGCGGGGAGATGCGCTCATGGTCGTTTCCTTTCGCGATAATAGGCGTAGCGATAGACCTCGGCGAAGCCGAGCTTGCGATAGAGCGCGCAGGCCGGCGCATTGTCGGCGCCGACGGCCAGCCAGCCCTGCCGGGCGCCATGCAGCTGCCCCCAGCGCAGCGCCGCCTGCACCACTGCCATGCCCAGGCCCTGGCCGCGCAGATCCTGCGCCACCGCCACCTGCTCCAGACCGATCAGCCCGCCATCGAGCACGCCCAGCGTCACCGCCGTCGGCCGCTCGCCCGACTGCAGCAGGAACAGCCCGGTCTCCGGCTTGATGGAATCGAGAATGGACACCAGCGCCTCGCGCAGGCTGTCAGGCTCGGCCGATATGGCCAGCCGCGCCTCGACGAAGCGCCTGGTGTCGCGCAGCGGCAGCTGGTCGATGCCATCCGTTGCGGCCTGCGCCAGATCCGCGCTCATGACGATCGATTCGTCGAAGCGCTCCCAGCCCTCGCCCTCCAGATGCGCATGCAGCTCCGGCGGGGCCAGCGGCGTCAGCCGCACGGTGAGCGGCCGGCCGATGGCGGCAAAGCGCTCGGCCGCCCGGGCCAGGCGGCCGGCAATGTCGCGCCGGTCGCCGGGATCGAGCGGATTGAGGCTGTTCAGCCGCTTGGACGGATGGCCCTTGGCCAGCCGGATCAGCCAGCTGCCATCATAGATCGCCTGCTCGGCCGGCCAGGCCCGGAAAGCAACGGCCTCCAGCCGCCGCACGCTTGCCAGCACGCTGGCCGTCGTCGCATCCCGCATCCGCCTGTCCGTCAGCTCCGGTAGTCGCCGTTGATCTCGACATATTCCTTTGTGAGGTCGCAGGTATAGACCGTCGCGCGGCCGGAGCCGAGACCGATCTCGGCGCGGATGGCGATGTCCTGCTGCTTCATCACGGCGGAGGCCTCCGCCTCGGAATAGTCCGGATCGCGCTCGCCATCGACGGCCACGCGCACATCGCCGAACCAGATGGCCAGCCGGTCGCGATCGGCCGCCTCGCCCGACTTGCCGACCGCCATGACGACGCGGCCCCAATTGGCGTCCTCGCCGGCAACCGCCGTCTTGACCAGCGGCGAATTGGCGATCGACAGCGCGATGCGCTTGGCCGATGCATCGCTTTCTGCCCCCTCGACGGTGACGGCCACCATCTTGCGGGCGCCCTCGCCGTCGCGCACCACCTGCAGCGCCAGGTCCCTGAGCAGATCGTTCAGCGCAGCCCGGAAGCCGTCGATCGCGGGGTCAGCGACATCGGTCACGGGCGCCTGGCCATCGGCCTCGGCAGCGCCGGTCGCAAACAGCATCAGCGTGTCGGAGGTCGAGGTGTCGCTGTCGACGGTCACCGAGTTGAAGCTGGGGCCGACGCCGATCGACAGCAGTTCCTGCAGAACCGGCGCGGCGATGGCCGCATCGGTGACGACGAAGGAGAGCATGGTGGCCATATCGGG
The DNA here is from genome assembly GCF_001938945.1 of Xaviernesmea rhizosphaerae. GTDB lineage: Bacteria > Pseudomonadota > Alphaproteobacteria > Rhizobiales > Rhizobiaceae > Xaviernesmea > Xaviernesmea rhizosphaerae. Next base: position 275,885 of record NZ_MKIO01000039.1, on the reverse strand, counting down.
CGCGATCATGCCGGCGCCCTTGGCAATGCCGTTGATCGTCACCGTGACGCCGCCGATCTCGGCGGTGCGGGTGGCGACCTTGGGATAGGTGTCGGTGGTCATGATGGACTTGGCGGCCTCGAACCAGAAGTCCTCGGAGGCGCGGCCCTGCATGTCCGAGAGCACGCCGGCAAACTTGGTGGCATCGAGCGGCTCGCCGATCACGCCGGTGGAAGCGAGGAACACCTCGCTCTCGGCGCAGCCGACGGCAGCGGCGGCCGAAGAGGCCGTGAGCTCGGTGGCGGCGCGGCCCTTCTTGCCGGTGAAGGCATTGGCATTGCCGGAATTGACCACGACGGCGCGGGCCGTGCCGCCGGAAAGGTTCTTGCGGCAGAAATCGACGGGGGCCGAGGGGCAGCGCGAGCGGGTGAAGACGCCGGCGGCGGCGGCCGGCTTGTCGAACACCATCATCAGCACATCCGTCCGGTTCTTGTACTTGATGCCGGCCTCGGCGGTGGCCATGCGGACGCCACGCAGCGGCGGAACGGTGGCGAAGGTTTTCGGCGCGAGCGGGGAAACGGAAGTCGACATGGGCACACCCTGCGAAAGGAAGGACATGAAAGGAAGCGGACGACCGGCCAGCGGCCGGGCCATACGAAAATCCCGAAGGCGCGGACGCCCTCGGGATGGATAGTCAAATCATGCCGAGACGACGGCCTGACGACAGATCGGGCACCGAAGCGTAAGGAACGCGACGGGCGGGTTCGATCAGTTCTGGCCGCCCTCGGCACCTTCGGCACCCTCGGCTTCGGCCTTGTTGGCCTCGTCATAGGCCTTCTTCAGCGCGGGATCGGCAATGTCGACGCCGGACTTGGACTTGGCGGCTTCCAGAAGCGCCAGGTACTTGTCGCGCATGACGAGCTGCTTGACCTGCGGGGCGACCTGATCGAGCGGCGGCGGCGGCTGCATGCGCTTATCCTCGACGAGGATGACGTGATAGCCGAACTGCGTCTTGACCGGTTCCTTGGAATACTTGCCCTTTTCGAGCGCGAAGGCGGCGTCGGAGAATTCCGGCACCATGCGGTCCTTGGTGAAGTAGCCGAGATCGCCGCCGTCATCCTTGTTCGGATCGGTCGACTTTTCCTTGGCGAGCGCGGCGAAGTCCTTGCCGGCATCCAGTTCCTTGATGACAGCCTTGGCCTCGTCCTCAGTCTTGACCAGGATGTGGCGTGCCTTCACCTCTTCCTGCGGCTTGATGGCGGCGACTTCCTTGTCGTAGCGCGCCTTCACCTCGGCATCGGTCACCGCGTCGACCACATGCTTCTTGAAATAGGCATTGTGCAGCTCGCGATCGGTCAGATAGGCGATGCGCTGCTTGAAGGCCGCGTCATTGCCGAGCCCTTCCTGGGAGGCGTCCTTGGCAAGCAGCTTCACGTCGATCAGGCCGGAAAGAGCCGCCGCCTGCTTCTGTTCGTCCGACAGCTGGGCCAGCTGCGGATCGAGCGAGTTGACCGCAAGGTCCAGTTCCGACTTGTGGATCTCAGCGTCGCCGACCTTGGCCACCACCGGATCGGCCGCGGCGTCCTGCGCGACGGCGGCACCGTTCGCCGCCATCAGGGCGACGAAGGCCACGGTGGCGAGCAACTTCAGTTTCGACATCCTATACCCTTTCCATGGGATCCGGCGCGCCGCCATGCGCGGCCGCCTCGGTCGCGCCCTGGGAAGCATCAGATTGTGGCCGATGTGTAGCCTTAGGGCGCGGCAAGTCCCGTTGACATCATTCGACCCCCCTCTTATCTGTCACGCAACCTCGCGTCCAGAAGACATTCCGGGCGTTTCAGCGCTTTTTCATGCGCCGCTTTCACGGCCCGCGCCTGAACCGCCGCACGACTTTGAACGAAAGGACCAGTGATGGTCAGTCTCGGCGGCCTCGCCCGCAAACTCTTCGGCTCTTCCAACGATCGTCGCGTCAAGGGCTACCGCACCCGGGTTCAGGCCATCAACGCACTGGAAGAGGAGATGAAGGCGCTTTCGGACGCGGCGCTGGCCGGAAAGACCGCCGAGTTCCGCGCCCAGATCGAGCAGGGCACGACGCTGGACGACCTCCTCGTTCCCGCCTTCGCGGTGGCGCGCGAGGCGGCGCGCCGCGTGCTCGGCCTGCGCCCCTTCGACGTCCAGCTGATCGGCGGCATGATCCTGCATGAACGTGCGATCGCCGAAATGAAGACCGGCGAAGGCAAGACGCTGGTCGCCACCCTGCCGGTTTATCTGAACGCGCTGGCCGGCAAGGGCGTCCACGTCGTTACCGTCAACGACTATCTGGCCAGCCGCGACAGCGCGATCATGGGGCGGGTCTACGGCTTCCTCGGCCTGAGCACCGGCGTGATCGTTCACGGGCTTAGCGATGAGCAGCGCCGCGACGCCTATGCCTGCGACATCACCTATGCCACCAACAACGAGCTCGGCTTCGACTATCTGCGCGACAACATGAAGTATGAGCGCGGCCAGATGGTGCAGCGCGGCCACTTCTTCGCCATCGTCGACGAGGTGGACTCGATCCTGATCGACGAGGCACGCACACCGCTGATCATTTCCGGCCCGCTCGACGACCGCTCGGAACTCTATACCGCCATCGACGCCTTCATCCCGCTCCTGTCGGAAGAAGACTACGAGATCGACGAGAAGCAGCGCTCGGCCAACTTCTCCGAAGTCGGCACCGAGAAGCTGGAAAACCTGCTGCGCGAGGCCGGCCTGCTCAAGGGCGAGTCGCTCTACGACGTGGAGAACGTGGCGATCGTTCACCACGTCAACAATGCGCTGAAGGCCCACAAGCTCTTCACCCGCGACAAGGACTACATCGTCCGCAACGACGAGATCGTCATCATCGACGAATTCACCGGCCGCATGATGCCGGGCCGCCGCTATTCCGAAGGGCAGCACCAGGCGCTCGAAGCCAAGGAAAAGGTGCAGATCCAGCCGGAAAACCAGACTCTGGCCTCGATCACCTTCCAGAACTATTTCCGCATGTACGAGAAGCTGGGCGGCATGACCGGCACGGCCTCGACCGAAGCGGAAGAGTTCGGCAACATCTACGGTCTCGAGGTCGTGGAAGTGCCGACCAATCTGCCGGTGCGCCGCATCGACGAGGATGACGAGATCTACCGGACGGCGGAAGAGAAATACAAGGCGATCGTCGAGGAGATCCGCCACGCCCGCGAGAAGAACCAGCCCGTTCTCGTCGGCACCACCTCGATCGAGAAGTCGGAGCTCCTGGCCGAGCTTCTGCGCCGGGCCGGCTTCACCGGCTTCCAGGTGCTGAACGCGCGCTATCACGAGCAGGAAGCCTATATCGTCAGCCAGGCCGGCGTGCCCGGCGCGGTGACGATCGCCACCAACATGGCCGGCCGCGGCACCGACATCCAGCTCGGCGGCAATCTCGACATGCGCATCGAGGCCGAACTTGGCGACATGGAGCAGGGCCCCGAGCGCGAGGCGCGCGAACAGGCGATCCGCGCCGATGTGCAGCGGCTGAAAGAACAGGCGCTGGCCGCGGGCGGTCTCTATGTTCTGGCGACCGAGCGCCATGAAAGCCGGCGCATCGACAACCAGCTGCGCGGCCGCTCCGGCCGTCAGGGCGACCCCGGCCGCTCCAAGTTCTTCCTGTCGCTGCAGGACGATCTGATGCGCATCTTCGGGTCCGAGCGCATGGACAGCATGCTGCAGAAGCTCGGCCTGAAGGAAGGCGAGGCCATCGTCCACGTCTGGATCAACAAGGCGGTGGAACGGGCGCAGAAGAAGGTCGAGGCGCGCAACTTCGACACGCGCAAGAACCTCTTGAAATATGACGACGTCATCAACGACCAGCGCAAGGTGATCTTCGAGCAGCGCCTGGAAGTGATGGACTCCACCGATCTGTCCGAGACCGTCGCCGACATGCGCCGCGAGGTGGTGGAAGACATGGTCGCCCGGCGCGTGCCGGAAAAGGCCTATGCCGAACAATGGGACATCGAGGGCCTCACCGAAGACGTGCGCGGCACGCTCAATCTCGACCTGCCGCTGGCGGCCTGGGCCGCCGAGGAAGGCATTGACGAGAACGACATCCGCGAGCGCATCATGGCCGCCGCCAATGCCGCGGCCGCCGACCGGGCGGAGCGCTTCGGCCCCGAGATCATGCATTATGTCGAGCGCTCGATCGTGCTGCAGACGCTCGACCATCTCTGGCGCGAGCATATCGTCAATCTCGACCATCTGCGCTCGGTCATCGGCTTCCGCGGCTATGCCCAGCGCGATCCGCTGCAGGAATACAAGAGCGAGGCCTTCGAGCTGTTCCAGGCCCTGCTCGTCAATCTGCGCCAGACCGCGGTCTCGCAGCTGATGCGCGTGGAACTGGTGCAGGAGCGCCAGGAGCCGGAGCCGACGCTTCCCGTCATGCAGGCTCACCACATCGATCCCCTGACGGGCGAGGACGAATTCGCGCCCGCCGGCGGCGATCTGGCCTATGTGCCGCCGGAGCACCGCGACCCCAACAATCCGGCCACCTGGGGCAAGGTGCCGCGCAACGAAGCCTGCCCCTGTGGCTCGGGCAAGAAGTACAAGCACTGCCACGGCGCCTACGAGGCGTAAAAGCCCCCGAAGGCCTTGAGAGATTGTGATGCAAGGCCGGTGGATCCTGTCCGCCGGCCTTTTTCTATGCGCGGGAGCAGCCTGCCGGAAATGTGACAGAGCGCGCGGATAGGGTTTGTTAAGCTTATCCTGCGAGAACGGTCGGGTCTGTCGCCTGCGGGAGTGGTCGCGCCCGACGGCGCGCGCAGGCAGGATCTGGCCATTGCCGGCCGCTGCGTTTCGGCCTGACAGGGCGCGACCGGCGCGGCGCCTGCGAGGTTGCAGCCCTCAAACCTGCTGTCGGAGGAGAGGCGATCATGAGCGCATCCTATGGTCCACACGACGGCGAGAGGCCGGCTCCGCCCACCCTCGCGCCGCCGTCCATTTCGAGAGGGCCCAGAATGCGCGACTATCATCGCCCTGTCGGGCGTCCGGGCCGCGAACTCTGCCTCTATCCGGCCCAGGCCGGCTATGACCTGCAGACCGAGCTGGACTTTCTTTCCAACCGCGCCATCGAATCCAACATTTTCTTCTGCGCCCGCTTTCTGGCGCCGGCCATGCCCCGGCTGGAAGAACGCGCGGTGCGTCTGGCGCTGATCCGCGATCAGGGCGACGGCCGCAGCCGGCTGCGCTTTCTCATGCCCTTCCGTATCGAGCGCCCCGGCTTCGGCATCGGCCCCTCGATCCTGCGCGCCTGGGCCAATCCCTATGCGCCGCTCGGCATTCCCCTGCTCGATCAGGAGGATGCCAGCGAGACGCTGGACAATCTGCTGGAGGGTCTCGCAGACCCGGTCGCCGGGCTGCCCGGCGTCCTGGTTCTGCCGCAGGTGCGGCTGGCGGGGCCGGTCGCCAGCATCCTCAGGGCCGTGGCGCTCGACCGCAACCTGCCGGTGACGGTGGCGGAGGTGAGCGGACGGCCCATGCTCAACAGCCGGGAGGATGGCCCCACCTATCTGCGCCGGGTCGTCAGCGCCGGCCATCTGCGCGAACTGAAGCGCCAGGGCGCGCGCCTCAGCGAACAGGGCCGCCTGGTGCATCACGTCGCGCGCCAACCCGCGGAAATCCGTCTGCGCATGGAGGAATTCCTGGCGCTGGAAGCGGCCGGCTGGAAGGGCGAGGCCCGCACAGCGCTGATCAGCGACCGGCTGCGCGCGGCCTTTGCCCGCGAGGCGATCACCAATCTCGCCGAAGCCGATGCCGTGCGCATTCACACGCTGGATCTCGACGGCGCGGCTGTGGCCTCGATGATCGTCTTCCTGATGCGCGGCGACGCCTATACCTGGAAGACCGCCTATGACGAGCGCTATGCCCGCTTCTCGCCCGGCAAGCTCTTGGTCGCCGCCCTGACCGGCTGGCACCTCGACGACCCGAACATCGACCGCACCGACAGCTGCGCGGTGGCCGACCACCCGATCATGAGCCGCTTCTGGGCGGAGCGCGAGGAGATGGGCACGCTGGTGATCGGCCTCAGCCCCAACCGCGACCGCGACGTGCGCCAGGTCGCCATGCAGCTGCATCTCTACCGCAACACCCGCAACATGGCCAAGCTCCTGCGCGAGCGCATCCGCACGCTGGCGCGGCGGTAAGACAGGTCTCGCCGATCACGCGCTCTCGCGCAAAGCCCGGCGGATGACCTTGCCGGATGTCGTCAGCGGCAGGCTGTCGACGAAGGCGACCTCGCGCGGATATTCGTGCATCGACAGGCGCGTCTTCACCCACGCGGAAAGCTCCGCCTTCAGCGCTTCGCTGCCCTCCACCTCCGGCTTCAGCACGATGAAGGCCTTGACGATCTCCGTGCGCAGCGGATCGGGCTTGCCGACCACTGCCGCCAGCGCCACGGCAGGATGGCCGGACAGACAATCTTCGATCTCCGCCGGGCCGATGCGATAGCCCGAAGAGGTGATCACGTCGTCATCGCGCCCGAAGAAGGTGACATAGCCCTCGTCATCCATCACACCCTGATCGCCCGTGGTCATATAGGGGCCGGCGAACTTGGCCGCCGTTGCCTGCGGGTTGCGCCAATAGCCCAGGAACATCACCGGATCGGGGCTTTCGACCGCCACCTGACCAGGGGTTCCCGGCGGCGCAACAGCGCCATCCGCATCGAGGATCACCACGCGGTGGCCGGGCGCCGGCTTGCCCATGCTGCCCGGCTTCATGACGCCGTAATGGGCGCTGGAGGAAAGCACCATGTTGCATTCCGTCTGGCCGTAAAACTCCGCCACGGGCACGCCGAGCGCGGCGCTGGCCTGCTCCTGCGTGTCGCGCCCCAGGCTCTCGCCGGCGGACGAGACCGTGCGCAGGCGGATGTCGTAACGGTCCCGCGGATTGTCGACCGCGCGCATCAGCCTGAGCGCGGTGGGCGGGATGAAGGCATTGCGCACCCGGCATTCTGCCAGAATGCGCAGCGCGACATGCGGATCGAACTTCTGCGCCGGCGAGGACACCACGGGAATGCCGAAGGTCAGCGCCGGCATCAGCGCGTTCAAAAGCCCGCCGGCCCAGGCCCAGTCGGCCGGCGTCCACAGCTTGTCCTCCGGCTGCGGCAGGGGCGCGTGGTGAAAGGCAAAGCCCGGCAGATGGCCGAGCAGCACCCGGTGCCCGTGCAAGGCGCCCTTGGGCGGCCCGGTCGTGCCCGAGGTGTAGATCATCAGCGCGGGATCGTCCGGCCCCGTTTCCAGCGGCGAGAAGCCTTCGGCATCCCGGATCAGCGCGGCAAAGGGCAGCATGCCTTCGGGTGGCGCGTCGCCCACCACCAGGATGCAGTCGAGCCCGGGAAGGCTCGACCGGATCTCCTGGAGCCGCGACAGGCCGAAACGGTCGGTGACCACCACCCGCGCCTCGGCATTCTTGAGCCGGAAGGCGAGCGCCTCCACCCCGAAAAGAAGGGCCAGCGGCAGGGCGATCCCGCCGAGCTTGTAGACCGCCGCATGGGTGATCGCCACCTCGAAGCCCTGCGGCAGCAGGATCGCCACCCTGTCGCCAGGCAGGATGCCGCGTGCTCGAAGGGCCTTGGCGAGCGCTGAAGAGGCCTGCGACAATTCGCCATAGGTCATCGTCCGCAGCGGCCCTGCCGGATCGAAATGCTCCAGGCAGACGCGGTCGGGGGCGCGCGCTGCCCAGGCATCGCTGATGGCGACGCCCATGTTGAAGCGCTCCGGCAGATCCCAGCGGAAGCCGTCATAAAGGTGCCGATAGTCTGTGTGCGGTGCAAACATGCCCTAGCTCTACAGCATCCGGCAGAAATTTTCCTCCCGCTTTTCGCGGGTCGCCAGAGGCGTCAGCAGCGCCCGCCGAGCGCCCTGCCCTCTGCCGCCGGACCCCGCCGATGGCGGGGTCTGCAGAACCCTCAGGAAAAATGCGCGGAGTGTCACCAGCAGCCGCCGGCGTTTACCGGGCCTTCAGATTTGCTGTGGCAAAAGAAGGTCAAGCGCGGTTTGTAGTGCGTCCGCGCTGCCTTCAGGGCTCACGGCCTGACCAGGACCATTTCGTCAAGTTTCTGTTAAAAAAAAGAAATTTTCCAAAGGCCACGATCCCGCAAGATACAGCAGCCGCCCTGCGTGAAGGCGGCTGGCTGTGTTCGGGGCCTTATCTCTCGGCTTCCAGTTCCAGGAATTGCGGCGGCCGGGTTTGCTGCACGACGACCTCGTAATCCCCCATCGCCACGCCATCGACGACGATTCCCTTCAGGACGATCGAGAGAACGCCGAACTCGCCTGTCTCCTGATGCACCGAGGCGACATGCTCAGCCAGACGCTGGGCGCAATGGTCGATGGTGGGGGCGGCATCCTCGAAGATCTCAGGCACGGGCATTCAAACTCCTCGCAGATGCAATATGGCCGATTCGGGCCAGACGCTCGACACGGACCGACGCCGTGGCCGGCGCAATGATGCGCCCTGTCCAGGCCGCTCGACCGGATGAACCCTCACTTCTACAAGAGCGGGCTGCGCTGTCCATCGGTCACGGAGCGATTGAGCACGTCGGCAATGTCGCGCGCGTCTTCCAAGGCAAGGCCAGAGAGATCGCGGCCATTGGTGGCGGCTGGCAGGCCGGTCAGCCGATCGATGACGGCCCAGTCGCCATCGCCCTGCTCCCGATATTCGTAACGCGCCTCGCCGTCCATCGCCTGCCCCTTGCCTCCGCAAAACCATCATGAGGGACATAGGGTGGAGGATGGAAGGCTTCCATTTTTTTGACCGCCGACGCGATTTTTCGGCTGGCAAGGCATTTTGCAGGCATGCCTGTCCCGCCAAGGGAACCCGACGGCGGCGCTGGTCGTTACGCTGCCATGAAAGAAACCGAAAAAAAAGCTGGCCGCGGCATGATGCGGTTCGTCACCACCATCTTCGCCGTGGCCATTCTTCTGGCTGCGGTCTATTTCTTCTTCTTCATGCCCGGCGATCCCGGATCGGCGACTGCGCTGTAAAGCATCAGACGAAAACGTGGAGCAGGATCTTGCTTTAGAAGATGATCGCGATCTTTCAGAGTGCGATCATGATCCCATTGGCTGTTCCAGTCGTTACGAGATCGTTCGGTGGGACAGGACGTTGATGAGACGTCCAAATGGGTCGCGGAGATAGAAACGTCTCACGCCCCAAGGCTCGTCCGCTGGGCCATATTCGATCGCGCACCCAGCGTCTCTTGCGCGCTTTTCGACGTTTTCGAGATCATCGACTTCGATGGAGAAATCGGGAACAACCGTTCCAGAGCCTCCTTCGCTTGCAACACTAAGCTGAGGCTGCATCTCGATCGCCGGCGCGGCGAAGGTGATGATCCAGCCATGATCCATAACTGTCTCAAGGCCCAATATACCGCAGTAGAAAGACCGGGCAGCATCCAGATCTCTTGCTGCGATATTTGCAACAATTCGTTTGACCGCCATCCCTCTCTCCCACGACTGATATGCGGCACGGCTTCAGCGCTGGAGTGCGACGACGGCACACAGCCGCTTGCAGAACGAACAAAAGCCGCCTTCATTTCAATACGGCGCAGAAATTTCGGAAAAAAGCAGCCGATTTCAACGCTCAGAAATCGATGTGGTGCCCCATGCCGGGGTCGAACCAGCACTCCTTTCGGAACTCGATTTTGAGTCGAGCGCGTCTACCAATTCCGCCAATGGGGCAACGGTGGCCGGCTGTCTAACACAGGCCATCGCCGGCTGACAAGTCGGTTTAGGTGCTGGGCTATCGGTGCCCTGGTCCTGCAGAGCACCCCGACTCTTCGGCCCCTCCTGGCCGCATTCCCTCACGACTCCGCGTCAATCGCAATTTACAGACCAGCACAAGGCGCATAAAAGAAAGCGTGATTTTGCTGCAGTGCGGCAAAGCCGGCTTCTTCCCGGAGCCGGCGCGCCGCATCCGGCAGCCCTGCTCTTGACCGAGGAAAGCTGGCCTCATGCTTCGACGCCTTTACGACTGGACCATGTCTCTGGCCGCGCGCCGCTCGGCGGAAGTCTGGCTCGCCATCATCGCCTTCGTGGAAAGCTCGATCTTTCTTGTGCCCGCCGACGTGCTGTTCGTGCCGATGGCGCTGGCGCGACCGCAGCGCGTCTGGCGCTACGCGCTCGTCGCAACGGTCTTTTCCGTGCTCGGCGGCATCGCCGGCTGGTATCTCGGCCACTATGCCTATGAGAGCATCGCCAAGCCGATCCTGGAATTCTACGGCAAGCTCGACGCCTTCGAGCAGCTGAAGGCCTCCGTGGATTATGAGACGATCGTTCTCCTGCTGGTCACGTCGGGTCTGGCGCACCTGCCCCCGATCAAGGTGGTGACGATCCTCTCGGGTGCGGTCAATATCGACCTCACGCTCTTCATCATCTCCGCGATCGTCGCCCGTGGCGCGCGCTTCTTCCTGCTGGCCTGGCTGCTGCAGCGCTATGGCGAGAGCATCCGGCACTTCATCGAGAAGCGCCTGGGCCTGCTGACCGGCGTGGTGGCCGGCGTCATGATCGTCGCCTTTATCGGCTATCGCCTCGTGCACTAAAGCATCGGGCCGATCATCATCGATCGGGCCGCCCGCTTCACATTTTGGTCAAGCGGCGCTTTGCCCCATCGACGGCCTGTGGCAATCGGATAAGACAGCAGCCGTGACGGCCTCTTGATCGCACAGAGGCGAATAAGAGGCGGCCTGGTTGCCAGGCCATTCCGCCCCCGCTTGTTCAGCCCAAGCCCATTCAAGCCCAGCCCGTTCAAACACTGCCTGCCGGATGTCGCCTGCCTGTTCCAAGGAGCCACCATGTCTGCCCCTGCTGCCCTTTCCATCCCGGCCCGCTCGGCCCGCCTTCTCGTTCCGGCCGTTCTCGTCACGCTCGGCATGGCCGTGACCATCGGCACGGCGCTGGGCTTCGAGCATCTGGGCGGCTATATTCCCTGCGCGCTCTGCCTGATGCAGCGCGAACCCTATTATTTCGGCCTGCCCGTCGGCCTGGCCGCCATCATCACGGCGGGACTGCGGCTGCCTCCGGCCGTGCCGCGCCTGCTTCTGGGCCTCGTTGCCATCCTGATGCTCGTGGGCGCCGGCATGGGCGTCTATCATGCCGGGGTGGAATGGCATTTCTGGGCGGGGCCAGAAAGCTGCGGCGGCGCCCAGGGCGTCTCTGCCAATGTCAACGACCTGCTCTCCGACCTCAACACCAAGCACGGCCCCTCCTGCACCGATGCGGCGCTGCGCGTTCTCGGCCTGTCATTCGCCGGCTGGAACGTCATCGCCAGCGTGATCCTCGCCGGCATCGCGCTCAAGGGCGCCCTGGGCGGCCTGCGCCGCTGAGCGGATCCCGACCCGTTCGGGAAACGGGAAAACGGCTTCACAGACGCAATCGGCGCCCAATGGCAGGGGTGCGGATGGCCAGACGGCTATGCGGCTGGTGAAAAAGCACAAGGCCGTTCGCCCGGCTCGCCATCGCGGAGGTCGAGAGCGCAAGCGTGCTGGAGAAGCGCGGCAAAAAACGGGTACCGGTTTTCGGAAAGATCCGCGGCAAGAAGCGTCCTGTCTTGCTGATGGACCGGTCTTCCTGAATGGGAATTCGGCGAGCGGCGGTCAGCGCAGTGCGCCCCTTGGTCCTAGAGCAGAGACGGCAGCCCCTCGACCAACGATGGGCGCCGGACCTGCACAGCCAGGCCTGCCTTCTTCGCAGCGGCAGGTTCATGCGCACGGTCAAGGACAACCCGAACGGCCGCCAGCGCACGACCTGCCAAAGCCTGTCGAAAACAGGCAGATCAGAATTTTTGCATATTGATCTAGCACCGGAAGGCGGTTACATACGCCGCCATCCGGCTCGCAGCCGGATCGTCGAAGTCTTGCAAGGACTTACAGTCTGTCCAATCATCGCCGCTGGCCGCCTGCAAATGGCAATTTCTGCGCTTCCGGTGCTCGAAATCACCATTTTCGTCAAGCCAACAGCGATTCTTGAACAAACTGCTAGGGCTGAAGCTCGGTATCCCAGTAGAGATAGTCCATCCAGCTTTCATGCAGGTAGTTCGGCGGGAACAGCCGGCCGTTATTGTGCAGATCCTGCACCGTGGGATGGTACGGCTTCTGCGCCGGGAACATGCCCGCCAGACGCGGCATTTTTCCGCCCTTGCGCAGATTGCAGGGAGAACAGGCCGCCACCACGTTTTCCCAAGTGGTCTGCCCGCCGCAGCATCTGGGAATGACATGGTCGAAGGTCAGGTCCTCCGTGGACCCGCAATATTGGCATTCGAACCTGTCCCGCAGGAAGACGTTGAAGCGGGTGAAGGCCGGATGGCGCGAGGGCTGCACATAGCTCTTCAGGCACACCACGCTGGGCAGGCGCATGGAGAAGCTGGGCGAGGATACCTGCTGGTCATATTCCGCGAGAATCACGACCCGATCCAGGAATACGGCTTTGATCGCATCCTGCCAGGACCATAAGGACAACGGATAATAACTCAGAGGTCTATAGTCGGCATTCAACACGAGCGCCGGCAAGGCTTGAGGTGAGACTGCAATCGTCAAGCCAGTGGTCTCCTGATCGATTCGGCATCTGCACCATCTATATTAGGCCCGATGCGTCAGGATTGTGAAGCCCAAAGCCGAACGGAGGCAAAGATTCGCCGCAAAACCGGCAAATCCCGGAGATTTGCGCCATGCGACAGAGTGTCGCACTTGGCTGACACTTAAGGCGCAAGCCGGATTCACGCAGCTGAACATGCCGAAGCGAAGGGCAGCCGCCCTCATGGCAAGGGCACGGCGCTCAAGGGCGCGGCTTTGATTCTGGCGTAATGCGCCCAGAGCAGCCTTGCCGCAACCGAGCGCTCGGGCGACCAGACTTTGGCGATCTCTGCGAAATCAGGGCCTTTCGGCCGGCTCTCCAGACCGAGGACATCCTGCGCGGCCGCCTGCAGCGCCACATCGCCAGCGGGGAAGATATCGGCATGGCCAAGCCCGAGCAGGAGATAGACCTCCGCCGTCCAGGGGCCGATGCCGCGAAGCCGCGTCAGGGCGGAGAAGGCCTGTTCGGCCGGCGCGACGGCCAAAGCCTTGAGATCGAGATGCCCGGCTAGAGAGGCTTCGGCGGCGGCGGTGAGGGTGGCAGCCTTGGCCCGGCTCAGGCCCCAGGCGCGATGCTCCTGCGGGCTGCTTTGCGCCAGCCGGGCGGCGCCCGTCGCCTCTGCCGCCTCCATCCGCTGCCAGATCGCGGTTGCCGCCGCGCGGGAGACCATCTGCGAGACTATGACGAAGGCGAGGCCAGCAAAGCCCTCCGGCAGATGGCGCAGCGGCAGCACGCCGGCAGCCGCCCGGATGGGCTCCAGACGTGGATCGATCCGCATCAGCGCATCGAGCGCCGTTTCGAGATCGGCGGTCGTGACGAGGCGGCGGGCGGGAAGAGACATGGGAACTGGCTGTGTTTTCGTTTTTGCGGGGCCGCGGCGTTCATGAACGCGCGCCGGGCTGACCCTGTAGCCGCTTCGCGCGGCATCGGACAAGGCGGCACCAGCCGGCAGCCGACATACCGCCGTCATTTGGCAGCCACCGCTTTCCGTGGCAAAGACGGCATGCCATGCCGATCACGCCCCCTCGCCCGACCTTCCGTTTCGCGCCCAGCCCCAATGGCCTCCTGCATCTCGGCCATGCGCTCTCCGCCATCACCAATGCCGAGATGGCCGAAGCCTGTAACGGGCGCTTCCTGCTGCGGCTGGAAGACATCGACAGGACACGCTGCCGGCCGGAATTCGAGGCGGCGATCCTGCGCGATCTCGCCTGGCTCGGCCTTCGCTGGCAAGAGCCCGTGCGGCGCCAGTCCGACCATCTGCCGCTCTATGCGCAGGCGCTGGAGCGGCTGAAACGGATGGGGCTGGTCTATCCCGCTTTCCTCACGCGCGGCGAGATCCGCGCGGCCGTGACGGCGGTGGAAGAGGACGGACGCCCCTGGCCGCGCGATCCGGACGGGGCGGCGCATTATCCCGGGCTGGAGCGCGGCTGGAGCGCAGCCGAGCGGGCGGACGCGCTGCGAAGCGACAAGCCCCATGCCTGGCGGCTGGACATGGCGCGGGCGCTGCAGGCTGCCGGCGCGCGCCTATCCTGGGCGGAGAGCGGCGCGGGGCCGCAGGGCGAGACGGGCACGATCCAAGCCGATCCGGCGGCCTGGGGCGATGTGGTGCTGTCGCGCTCGGATGCCCCCTCCAGCTATCATCTTTCCGTAGTGGTCGACGATGCCGCGCAGGGCGTCACCCATGTCGTGCGCGGTCGCGACCTGTTTCACGCGACCTCAGTGCATCGCCTGCTGCAAAAGCTGCTGGGCCTGCCGGAGCCGCTCTATCACCACCACCGGCTGATCCTCGGCCCCGATGGCCGCAAACTGTCCAAGAGCCTCGGCGACACCGGGCTCGAAGCTTTACGCGCCCGCGGACTGTCAGCGCAGGCCGTGCGCGACCTGCTTCTGTGAAGCATCCAGAACCGCCTCCGCCCGCGCTTCCTCGGCGGGCGTTGCCGGGTCTGCCGCCGCCTCTGTTGCCGTCTTCTCATCTGTCCCGCGGAAGCGCTGGATGACCATGCGCTTGACCTTGTATTTCATGATCGCGGCATTGATCTCCGCGCCGACGATGAAGATCGCGCCGGTCATGTAGAGGAAGACCAGCACGATCATGATCGAGGCCAGTCCCGCATAGGTCGAGACGTAATTGGCGAAGGTCTTGAGATAGAGCGCGAAGACATAGGCGCCGATCGACCAGAGCAGGAGCGTCACCAGGATGCCGGGCAGCACGTCGGCAATCTTGCGCCGCCCGTCCGGCAGCCAGAGATGGGCGACCGACAGGCCGGCGATCAGCATCAGCAGCGCCACCACCAGGCCCCAATTGTTGACGAGCGCCAGGAGCTGGTCGAGCCAGGGCAGCCAGCGGTCGGCATAGCGCAGAGCCAGCGGCACGACGACGAGCAGAATGCTCAGCACCGCCAGCACCACGACACCGGCAAGCACGAAGCCGAGCGAGGCCAGACGGGTGATGTACCAGGGCCGGGTTTCCGACACGCGATAGGCGCGGTTCAGCGAGACGCGCAGCGCCTCCACGCCGTTGGAGGCGAAATAGGCTGCCGCCAGCACGGAGACGGTCAGCAATCCGCCGCGCGGTGTGGTCAGCACCTGAACGATTTCGTCAGCCAGCGGTTTGGCGATCGAGGGCGGCCAGGTGTCGAAGATCAAGTGCACCGCCGTTTCGGCGAACTTGTCGGCGCCGAGGAACGAGCCGAGCGCGGTACCGAAGATCAGGAAGGGAAAGATCGCAAGCAGCGTCGACAGCGCGACATGGCTGGCCATCGCCCAGCCGTCATCCTCGCTGAAATGCCAGAGGGCATCGAAAATCACTTTCCAGCCGATCGAGAGAAAGGACGGCATAGAACGGGCTCACCCTTATCGAGATGGCCGGCCGGGAGGAACGGCCCTGCGCGATTGTCACAATGAGTCGAATATGGGAGAGGATGAGCGAATGTCCAGTTGGTTGGCAGGAGGCACGCGGCGCGATGGATGCACGTCCGACGATCATCATCACCGGCTGCTCCTCCGGCATCGGGGCCTATTGCGCCCGCGCGCTGGTGGCCGATGGCTGGCGCGTCTTCGCCACGGTGCGCAAGGAGCAGGACCGCG
Source organism: Xaviernesmea rhizosphaerae (assembly GCF_001938945.1). Taxonomy (GTDB): domain Bacteria; phylum Pseudomonadota; class Alphaproteobacteria; order Rhizobiales; family Rhizobiaceae; genus Xaviernesmea; species Xaviernesmea rhizosphaerae. The sequence continues at coordinate 260,205 of NZ_MKIO01000039.1, read as the reverse complement.
ATGCGCTGACCGCGCAAGGCATCGAGACCTTCCTGATGGACTATCGCGACACCGGCTCGATCGAGAGGCTCGTGGCGGAGGTCTTTGCGCTGACCGGCGGCCGGCTCGATGCGCTGTTCAACAATGGCGCTTACGGCCAGGCCGGCGCAGTGGAAGACCTGCCGACCGAGGCGCTGCGCGAGCAGCTGGAAACCAATGTCATCGGCTGGCATGATCTGACGCGCCGGGTCATCCCCGCCATGCGGGCCAGGGGCCGTGGCCGCATCGTGCAATGCTCATCCATTCTCGGCATTGTTCCGTATCGGTGGAGAGGCGCCTATAACGCCTCGAAATTCGCGCTGGAGGGGCTGACGCTGACCTTGAGAATGGAACTGGCCGGCAGCGGCATCGAGGTGAGCCTGATCGAGCCCGGACCGATCGAATCGCGCTTCACCGCCAATGCGCTCACCCATATCCGCCGCGTAATCGACATCGAGGGCTCGGTGCATCGGGAAGAATATCACCGGCAGCTGAAGCGGCTGACGGGCGAAGGGCGGCCGGCGCCGGGCAAGCTCGGGCCAGAGGCGGTCTATGCCGTTCTCAAGCAGGCGCTGACAGTGCCGAACCCGAAGCCGCATTATGTGGTGACGCGGCCGGCGCACCAGGGCGTGCTGCTGAAGAAGCTGCTGCCGGCGCGGCTGTTCTACAAGATCATCGGCCGGCTCGGCTGACGGAGAGGCCCCGCCCGTCCGGGCGCGGCCGATTGCAGGGACGGCCTGAGGAGAGGCCGGGGAAGGACATTGGAACAACCATGAACAGTTTTCTCACCGGACTGACGCTGCTCGTCATGGGGCTGGTGGTGATCGTCCTGATCCGTGGCCTGATCAACATGGCCAAGGGCGGAAGCGGCAGCCGCTCCAACAAGCTGATGCAGATGCGCGTGCTGCTGCAGGCCATCGCCGTCGCGCTGATCATGCTGGTCCTTTGGATCACGGGCGGCGGGCGATGAGCTTTGACGAAATTCCGGAGCGGGATTGAAGGCGGAAACCATCCGGAGTTTTCGCCATTCCGCTATCGGACCGCGCTTTTTCATCGGATTTTCCTGAGAACCCGAGATCCGTTTTCGCTCCGATGCCCTATCGGCCTATCTCCGCCTTGCACAGGGCGGCTTGAGACGGCAACCGTTCCCGAAGACACCAACAGCAGCGACAGGTTCCCATGGTCAAGCTCAACAAGATCTACACCCGCACCGGCGATGACGGAACGACAGGCCTTGCGGCCGGGCCCCGCCGCGCGAAATTCGACCAGCGGGTCATGGCCTTCGGCACGATCGACGAGACCAATGCGCTGATCGGCATGGCAAGGCTGCACCTTGCCGGCGATGCCGTGCTCGATCCGATCCTGCAGCGGATCCAGAACGATCTCTTCGATCTCGGCGCCGACCTCGCGACACCGGAAAGCGACGAACCGCTCGGCTACGAGCCCCTGCGCATCGTCGATCCCCAGGTCGAACGGCTGGAGCGCGAAATCGACCAGCTGAATGCCGAACTCGACCCGCTGCGCTCCTTCGTGCTGCCCGGCGGCAGCCCCGCCGCCACCAGCCTGCATGTCGCGCGCACGGTGGCCCGCCGGGCCGAGCGCGAGATGGTGGAACTTGCCGCCGACCTCGACGAGCGGGTGAGCCAGTCGGCCCTGCGCTATGTCAACCGCCTGTCCGACCTGCTCTTCGTCGCCGCCCGCTTCGCCAACGACAAAGGCAAGGCGGACGTGCTCTGGGTGCCTGGCCTGACACGCTGACTGCCGTTGCCTGTATAGTTTTCAAAGACTTCAGCCGCCGGGAATTCAGTGCAAACAGTGAATGAGATGACTTTTCGTAGACAATAACTTGCTGTGGACACAACAATTATCTGGTTGATATTTTTAAACATCAAATCAATCAACCAGACTGGCGCTCCATGACACGATCTTCGGCGGCACGCGTTAATCGGAATGAGCTTCAATATTCCTCAAACGGCGCAGTCACGCCCGCCAGGCGTAAAGTGTTGTTTGTGGTGGTGACACATCTGCGCAGCGAGGGGAATGCTGGCAATATCCAGGATTATCCCTATGGCGTCCTGTCGATCATCAAGCATAACAAGGGGCTGGCGGATTTCGACATCATTGATGTCGCCGTCAACAATGACAACCTGCCGCAGCTCGAAGAAAGGCTGCGTCAGAAGCTGCAGTCCTTCCAGCCTGAGATCCTGGGGATCTCGGTGATGTTCGACAACGCCTATTTCGCGATCGCGCCGATCATACAGCTGACGAAGGACGTTCTGCCGACGTGTCTCGTGGTCTGCGGCGGTCCGGCGGTCTCCCCCATCGCCAAGAAAATCCTGCAAAACCAGCCCGGGCTCGACGCCGTCTGCTTCTCGGAAGGCGAGCTGCCGTTCCAGGATCTTCTAATGGCGGACGATCTGTTCAAGGCCGTCGACGATCACCCCTCCTGGGTTTCGCGCAAGGACATGGACAGCGCCAAGGGGCCGCAGAAAAAGCTTCTCAACGACCTCGATCAGGTCATCGACATCGATTACTCCCTGATCGACGTGTTCGATTACGAACGGCGCGTATCCTTCAACCCGCTCGATGATCGCTATCTCGACAATCTGCGTGCCTTTCCGATCGTCACCTCGCGCGGCTGTCCGTTCAAATGCTCGTTCTGCTGGCACTCCGGCGAGAACGACAAGTCCATGCGCTATGCCGGCGTGGACGAGCTGATCGCCCATGTCGAAAAGATCATCGCCCTCTACGGCGCCAATTGTCTGATCTTCTATGACGACATGCTGCTGCTGGCGCGCGACCGTGCCAAGGAGATCTTCCGCCGGCTGGCGCCATATAACCTTCGGATCGAGCTGCCGAACGGCCTTTCGCCGACCTATATGGATGAAGAACTGGTCGAGCTGATGTACAAGGCGGGCGTCCGCTCCGTGCGCATCGCCGTGGAATCGGGCGACGAATGGGTCATCCGCAATCTCGTCAACAAGCCGATGAAGATCGCCCATGTTCAGCCCGTGGTCGATGCCCTGCGGAAATACGATATCTGGGTGGTCGCCTTCATCGTCGTCGGCCTTCCCGGAGAGACCGACGCGCACCGCAAGACCACCCGGGAAAAGATCATCGAATGGGGCATCGACCTGTGCAGCATTTCGGTCGCCAGCCCGATCAAGGGGTCGCTGCTCTATGAGCAGTGCCTGAAGGAGGGCTATATCGATCCCAATGCCGAATTCCAGGTCTCGGGATTCCTTTTCGGTGAAAACGTCATCAACACCAAGGAATTCACGGCGGAATATATTTCCGATGCCGCCTATCTGATGAATCTGGACGTGAACTTCGTCAATGCCTACCGGCTGCAGAAAGGCGATTACGCCGCGGCGGCGTCCTATTTCCAATATATCACACGCACCTATCAGAACCATGCTTTCGGTCATTACTGTCTGGCGCTGGCCAAGGCGCATCTGGGCGAGCGTGCGCTTGCCGAGAAGCATTGGCTGGAAGCGCGCAGGATCGGCGAGAGCGATCCGCTCTGGGGCGGCTACTTCCGCCATTTCGACATCGCCTTCGATGATCGCTTTGAGGATTTCCTGAGCGGGATCAGCATACAGACGCTTCATTCGACACTTGCAGATCTGCGCCTGGTGCCGGAACAAGGCGTGCTGGCGGGGCATGTGGCCTGACGCACCAGCAAACGCAAAGACGCTTCAAGACATGCCGGGGGGCCTGGGCTCGCCGGCATTTTTTTTGCGGGCGGATGAGCCCTCGCCGATCGCGGATCGGCAGGACCCCGGGAGAGGCGAGGCTGAAAGACGGTTGCACCCGCCAAACAGCGGATGCCCTCCATCACCTCCTCGCCGCCATGGCTTGACTTACCTGTACGTAAACGTCAAACAATGCCCCTGGAGGAACAGCCGCTTCCCGGTGGCAAAGATTGAACTTGGAGCAAAATCGCGTATCCATGTCGCCAATCGACCATCGGGGCGCGGACAGTCCGCGCATTGTCCTGGACAGAACCGCGAAGGGGAAACTTGCCATGAAAATCTTGGTCACGGTCAAACGTGTCGTCGACTACAACGTGAAGATCCGGGTGAAGGCGGATGGGTCCGGTGTCGATCTGGCCAATGTGAAGATGTCGATGAATCCGTTCGACGAAATCTCGGTGGAAGAAGCGCTGCGGCTGAAGGAAGCCGGCAAGGCCTCGGAAGTCGTGGTGGTCTCGATCGGCCCGGCCAAGGCCGAGGAAACGCTGCGCACCGCGCTGGCCATGGGCGCCGACCGGGCGATCCTGGTGGAGACGGATGCCGTGGTCGAGCCGCTGGCCGTCGCCAAGATCGTCAAGGCCGTGGCGCAGGCAGAACAGCCAGGCCTCGTGATCGTCGGCAAGCAGGCGATCGACGACGACTCGAACCAGACCGGCCAGATGCTGTCCGCATTGTTGAACTGGCCGCAGGCGACCTTCGCCTCCAAGGTCGAGATCGGTGATGGCAAGGCTTCGGTGACGCGTGAGGTCGATGGCGGCCTGCAGACCATCGAGGTCAATCTTCCCGCCGTTGTGACGACGGACCTGCGCCTCAACGAACCGCGCTATGCTTCCCTGCCGAACATCATGAAGGCCAAGAAGAAGCCCTTGGACAAGAAGACGCCTTCCGATTACGGCGTGGACGTCGCGCCGCGTCTGCAGGTGCTCAAGACCGAGGAGCCCGGCGGGCGCAAGGCTGGCATCAAGGTCGGCTCGGTGGCCGAGCTGGTCTCCAAGCTGAAGACCGAAGCCGGCGTTCTCTGACCGCACGAAAATTGAGGAGACTTCCATGACCCTTCTTCTTCTGGCGGACCATGACAAGGGCGCCCTGTCGGACCAGACCGCCCGCGCCCTGACGGCGGCAACCGAAATCGGCGGCGAGATCCATGTGCTTGTGGCTGGCCCTGAGGCCCGCGCTGCCGCGGAGAGCGCCGCAAAGCTTGCCGGCGTTTCCAAGGTGCTTCTGGCCGAGGATGCCAGCCTGACCGGCAATCTGGCCGAGCCGCTGTCCGCGCTCATCCTGTCGATTGCAGGCAGCTATGACGCCATCGTCTCGGCCGCGAGCTCCGTCGGCAAGAGCGTCATGCCGCGCGTGGCCGCCCTGCTTGACGTCGCCCAGATCTCCGAAATCACCGAGGTCGTCTCGTCCGACACCTTCAAGCGGCCGATCTATGCCGGCAACGCCATCCAGACGGTCAAGTCGGGCGAAGCCAAGAAGGTGATCACCGTGCGCACGGCCGGCTTCGCGCCGGCGGCCGAAGGCGGTTCCGCCGCGATCGAGCCCGTTGCCGCCGCTCCCGATCCCGGCCTGTCGCGCTTCGTCTCCGACGCGCTCTCGACCTCCGACCGGCCGGAGCTGACCTCGGCCAAGATCATCGTTTCGGGCGGTCGCGCGCTCGGCTCTTCCGAGAAGTTCAAGGAAGTGATCCTGCCGCTCGCCGACAAGCTGGGCGCCGCCGTCGGCGCGTCCCGCGCGGCGGTGGATGCCGGCTATGCGCCCAATGACTGGCAGGTCGGCCAGACCGGCAAGGTCGTCGCCCCCGATCTCTACATCGCCTGCGGCATTTCCGGCGCCATCCAGCATCTGGCCGGCATGAAGGACTCGAAGGTCATCGTCGCCATCAACAAGGACGAGGAAGCCCCGATCTTCCAGGTTGCCGATTATGGCCTGGTAGGTGACCTGTTCGAGCTGCTGCCCGAACTGGAAAAGGCGCTGTAATTTCCCGCACAGAACGGTTTTTCACAGAACGGCGGCGCAGCGATGCGCCGCCGCTTTGCCTTTTGCGCAAAGCCTGCCGCAGCGCACCGAAAAGGCTGGAAACTTCCGCTGTTCGCCTCTATCACTAGCACAGGGGTTGGGCGTGCGCGGTCTTGCCGCGGCCTTGGCCGCAGCGTGCGGACGGGAGGCGGCCCTCCCCCTGATGCAGGGCGCGGCGCAGCGGCATCTGCCGTTTCGCCCTTGCGCGGAAACGACTTCAAGCGGGTGGAAATCGACCAGATGATCAAGAATGTCGGCGTCGTCGGTGCGGGGCAGATGGGATGCGGGATCGCGCAGGTCTCCGCAGCCGCAGGCTACAAGGTGCAGCTCTACGATCTCTCGGCCGACCGCATCGAAACGGCGCTGGCGACCATCAACGGCAATCTCGCGCGACAGGTGGCGTCCGGCAAACTGTCGGAGGATCAGCGCAAGCAGGCGCTTGCCCTGATCCAGGGCTCCTCCGACCTTCACGACCTGTCCGCCGCGGATCTCGTGATCGAGGCGGTGACCGAGGACGAAAGCGTCAAACGCAAGATCTACGGCCAGCTTTGTCCGCTGCTCAAGCCCGAGGCGATGCTGGCGACCAACACCTCCTCGCTGTCGATCACCCGGCTGGCCTCGGCCACCGACCGCCCCGAACGCTTCATGGGCATCCACTTCATGAACCCGGTGCCAGTCATGAAGCTGGTCGAGCTGGTGCGCGGCATCGCCACCGGCGACGAGACCTTTTCCGCCGCCAAGGACTATGTCAGCAAGCTCGACAAAGCGATCACGGTGGCGGAAGACTTCCCCGCCTTCATCGTCAACCGCATCCTGCTGCCGATGATCAACGAGGCGATCTACACGCTCTATGAAGGCGTCGGCTCGGTCGATGCCATCGACACCGCCATGCGGCTTGGTGCCAACCACCCGATGGGCCCGCTGCAGCTCGCCGATTTCATCGGCCTCGATACCTGCCTGTCGATCATGCAGGTGCTGCATGATGGCCTGGCCGATTCCAAATACCGCCCCTGCCCGCTCCTGGTGAAATATGTCGAGGCAGGCTGGCTCGGCCGCAAATCCGGCCGCGGCTTCTACGACTATCGCGGCGAGACGCCGGTGCCGACGCGGTAGGCTGCGGTCTCAGGCGAGAGGAATATCCGTTTTCGGATGCGCAGGTCTCCATTTAGGCACCCTTCGCCGCCCCGATCAGGGCCTTGGCATCCTCGCTGTCCCAGGCTGCCGGGCCGTTCATCGCGCCGATGAGGCAGCCCTTGGGATCGACCAGGAAGGTCGCCGGCAGGCCGAAGGCGAGGCCCTCTTTCTTCAGCGTGTTGAAGACGCCCATGGAGCCGTCGCGATGAAGCGCCAGCGCCTTGACGCCGATCTCGTCGAGAAATGCTTTTGGCTTCTCATCGCTACCCATATCGATATTGACGGCGACGACCTGGAAGCGCGCGTCGCCCATGGCGCGCTCAAGCGCGTCGAGTGCCGGCATCTCCTCGCGGCAGGGCACGCACCAGGTGGCCCAGAGATTGACGAGCAGGGTCTTGCCCGAGAGCGCGGCGAGGCTCGACGGCTTGCCGTCGCCATCGGTGAAGCTGAGCGGCGGCAGGGCGCGCGGGGTCTGCGGCGCCATGGCCGCGACCTGACCCTTCAGGAAAGGGGTGATCCTTCCAACCGTCGCCGCCGCATCCGCGCAATCGGCAGCCGCAGTTTCGCCGCCCGCGCCATTGCCAGAGCGGCTTTCCCTAACGTATACCGCTGCCGCACCGGCGAGAAGGCCCAGAACGGCCGCGATCGCCACCAGGGGGCGCGCGAAACGGCGTGTCGTCTGATCAGTCATATCACCTGCCACTTTCAATTTGACACCAACGAGCGGACTTGCCCATGGCGGACGGCGCCTCTGACACCCCCTCCAACGCCCCATCCACGGCCCAGTCCAATGCGATGTGGGGCGGCCGCTTCGCCAAGGGCCCGGCGGCGATCATGGAGGAGATAAATGCCTCCATCGGCTTCGACAAGAAGCTTTATGCCCAGGATATTGCCGGTTCCAAGGCGCATGCCACCATGCTGGCGGCAAAAGGCATCATCACCGAGGCCGATCGCGACCAGATCCTCAAAGGTCTCGATACCGTGCTGGAAGAGATCGAAAGCGGCCGCTTCGAATTCTCGCGCAAGCTCGAAGACATCCATATGAATGTCGAGGCACGGCTGGCCACGTTGATCGGCCCGGCTGCCGGCCGGCTCCACACCGCCCGCTCGCGCAATGACCAGGTGGCGCTCGATTTCCGGCTCTGGGTCAAGGCCGAAATGGTCAAGACGGCCAACGCGCTGGACGCGCTGATCCTCGCCTTCCTCGACCGCGCCGAGGAACATGCCGACACCGTCATGCCTGGCTTCACCCATCTGCAGACGGCACAGCCCGTCACCTTCGGCCATCACTGCATGGCCTATGTCGAAATGTTTGCCCGTGACAAGGCGCGCGTGCTGCATGCCATCGAGCATCTGGACGAAAGCCCGATAGGCGCAGCGGCGCTGGCCGGCACCGGCTTCCCGATCGACCGCCATATGACGGCATCAGCACTCGGCTTCTCCGGCCCGACGCGCAATTCGATCGACACCGTCTCCGACCGCGATTTCGCGCTGGAGTTCCTGTCGATCGCCGCGATTTCCGCGACCCACCTGTCGCGGCTGGCGGAAGAGATCGTCATCTGGTCCACGCCGCAATTCGGCTTCATCCGCCTGTCGGACGCCTTCTCCACCGGCTCCTCGATCATGCCGCAGAAGAAGAACCCGGATGCGGCCGAGCTGGTGCGCGCCAAGACCGGGCGCATCAATGGCTCGCTGATCGCGCTGCTCACCGTGATGAAGGGCCTGCCGCTCGCCTATTCCAAGGATATGCAGGAAGACAAGGAGCAGGTCTTCGATGCGGCCGAGAGCCTGGAACTGGCGCTGGCCGCCATGACCGGCATGGTGCGCGACCTCACCGTCAATGCCGAGCGCATGCGCGCGGCCGCCGGCTCCGGCTTCTCCACCGCCACGGATCTGGCCGACTGGCTGGTGCGCGAGGCGGGCCTGCCTTTCCGTGATGCCCATCACGTCACCGGCCGCGCCGTCGCTGCCGCCGAGGCCAAGGGCGTGGCGCTGGAGGCGCTTTCGCTCGCCGAGCTCCAGGCCATCCATCCCGAGATCACCGAGGCCGTCTTTTCCGTTCTCTCGGTCGATGCCTCGGTCGCCAGCCGCACGAGCTTCGGCGGCACGGCACCGGCCGAGGTGCGCCGGCAGATCGGCTGGTGGCGGGCGCGGCTCGCAGGCTGAGCCAGGGCCCAAGGACCGGACCGCAAGTTATCGGCTCACAACGCGCCCGCTCACAAGCTGCTTCGAGCGACAAAGCGGGTGCGCGGGCTGACGAAACCCGCTAAGCATGCCGGATATGGCGGCCTTGCGGCCGCCAATCCTGCGATACGAGATGTGAAGAGGCGGTCGAGGCGGATGATGGTGAAGAAGACAAGTGTAATCGCAGCCCTCGGCCTGGCCCTGGCCCTGACGGGCCTTTCCGGCTGCGGCCGCAAGGGCGACCTGGAAAAGCCGAGCGTCAGCGCCGCCGAGGCCAATGTCAAACGCAAGCCGGGCGAAAAACCGAAGCCAAACCCGACCCCGGATCGCCCCTTCCTGCTCGACCCGCTGCTGTGATGCGGCGGCGGCGCGCATCAAGGGCGCCGCAGTCCCGAATGCTTTCCGGGCCGCAAGGCGGCCTGTCCCCGTCCCCTCAGGATCTTGAGACGTGAACCATTTCGACTATCGCGACGGCGTTCTCTATGCCGAAAACATATCGGTAACCGACATCGCCCGCGCGGTCGGCACGCCGTTCTACTGCTATTCCACCGCCACGCTGGAGCGACACTTCCGCGTGTTTTCCCAGGCCTTCGAGGGCACGGACGCGCTGGTCTGCTATGCGATGAAGGCCAATTCCAACCAGGCTGTTTTGAAAACCCTGGCGGCAGCGGGCGCCGGGGCGGATGTGGTCTCCGGCGGCGAGCTGCGCCGGGCCTTGGCCGCCGGCATTCCGGCCGAGAAGATCATGTTTTCTGGCGTGGGCAAGACGCCGCAGGAAATGGATCTCGCGCTCGAAGCGGGGATTTACTGCTTCAATGTCGAGTCCGAGCCGGAGCTGGAAGTTCTGAACCAGCGCGCATTGCGGCTGGGCAAGCGCGCTCATGTCTCCTTCCGCATCAATCCGGATGTGGACGCGCGCACCCATGCCAAGATCTCGACCGGCAAGAAGGAAAACAAGTTCGGCATCGCCTATGAGCGCGCCCGCGCGATCTATGCCCATGCCGCGATCCTGCCCGGCATCGAGGTGACCGGCATCGACATGCATATCGGCAGCCAGATCACCGATCTGCAGCCCTTTGCCGATGCCTTCCGCCTGCTGCGCGAGCTGGTGGAAACGCTGCGCGCCGACGGTCACCAGATCGCCCATGTCGATGTCGGCGGCGGGCTGGGCGTGCCCTACAAGGACGACAACAATCCGCCGCCGCCGCCGGAAGCCTATGCCCGGATCGTCAAGGACGCGCTTCAGGGCCTCGGCTGCCGCATCGTCACCGAGCCCGGCCGGCTGATCGTTGGCAATGCCGGCATCCTCGTCACCGAGGTGCTTTATGTGAAGGATGGCGGCTCCAAGACCTTCGTGGTCGTCGATGCCGCCATGAACGACCTGATCCGCCCGACGCTCTACGAGGCCTTCCACGAGGTTCGGCCGGTGAGGATTTCCGCGGCCAATGCCCCGCGAATCAAGGCCGACATCGTTGGCCCCGTCTGCGAGACCGGCGACTATCTGGCGCTGGACCGGGAAATGGCCATGCCGAAGCCGGGCGATCTCTTCGCCGTGGGCACGGCGGGCGCCTATGGCGCGGTGCAGGCCGGCACCTATAACAGCCGGCTTCTGGTGCCCGAGGTTCTGGTCAAGGGCGATCAGTTCCACGTGATCCGCCCGCGGCGCAGCTATGAGGAGCTGATCGCGCTCGATTCGGTGCCGGACTGGTTCTAAAGCTCTGTCTCAGGGACCTCTTCGAGCCCCTGCCGTCGAGGATCGGGCGCCGCCTCCGGCCGCGCCTGTTCACGATTGCGTTCTTGCCCTCGCCTTCGCCACAAAGGCTGGTATCCTCTCCTTTCAAGTTTCCGCGCGGCGTACGCCCCGGCATGCGCCGCGCAGGAGCGGGAAGCGGTTTCGCGCAAAAAATGGCGTGAAAACAAGGTTTTGACGAGCGAAGGGCGATCCGGAAGGCTTGCAACGCGTGACAGAACCGCCGCCTGCCGCTTTCCCGATTCGGCAAAGGACCTCTGATGGCGACCCACCGGCCCGACCGCACGGACATGACGCAGCCCGCCGGCCGCAGCCCCCTCGCCCGCATGCTGGACCGCAAACGGCTTTTTGCCCGGCTGGTGCTGACGCTGGAGCGGGCCGCGCCGCATCTCCTGGCGCCGCTCTCCATCCTGCTGATCTTCCTCTCGGTCTCCTGGTTCGGCCTGTTTCGCATGCTGCCGGCAGCGCTCCATATCGCGCTGGCCATTGGCTTTGCCGTGGCCTTCATCGGCGCGCTGGTGCCGCTCGCGCGCATCCGCCTGCCATCCGCAGGCGATGCCGACCGGATGCTGGAAAGCCGCAACCATCTGCCGCATCAGGCGATCGCCGTGCAGGAGGACCGCCCGGCGACCACGGGCGCCTTCGGCCAGGCGCTGTGGGCGGAGCATCAGGCGCGCATGGCCCGGCGCATCCATGATCTGGAAACCGGCCTGCCCCAGCCGGATATCGCCCGCTTCGACCGCCATGGCCTGCGCGCCCTGCCGGTGCTGATCGCCTGCGTCGCCTTCGGCTTTTCCTTCTCCAACCGCGCCGGCGAGCTCACCGACATTGCGCACACGCCGCAGGCCGTCAGCGATCGGCCCGATGTGCGCATCGACGCCTGGGTGACGCCGCCGGCCTATACCGGCCGGGCGCCGCTGTTCCTGACTGGCCGGGAGGCCGGACCGACGGGCGAGGCCGTCACCGTGCCGCAGGGCAGCGAGCTCACCGTGCGCATCACCAGCGCCTCCGGCGACGTGCCGGTGACCTACCGCACGGCGAGCGCGGCCGAGCCGCAGCCCGTGCCGCGCGACACCGAGAAGGCCGAGGGCGAAAAGGGTGCGGGCGGGCCGCAGGCGCCAGAAGGATCCTCGGCCAGCAATGCCGGCACCAATTCCGCGGGTGCGGCGGCAGCGACTGCCGGCGTCACCCATCAGATGCGTCTGACGGAGAACGGACGGCTCGATGTCGCCGGCTCCGCCTGGAGCTTCACCGTCACGCCCGACCACGCGCCGACCATCGCCTTCGAGGGCAAGCCGCGCCCGACCGTCAACGCCGCGCTGGAGATCGGCTTCACCGCGAAGGACGATTACGGCATCGATACCGCCTGGGCCGAGATCAAGCCGGTCGACCCGCCGGCGCCGGATGCCCGCCCGCTCTATCCCGCGCCGGAATACCGGCTTGACCTGCCGCGCCGCAATGCCAAGGAGGTCAAGGGAACGGCCAGCCGGAACCTCAGCGAGCATCCGCTTGCCGGCAAGCGCGTGACCATTACGCTCGTGGCGCGCGATGCCGCCGGACAGGAGGGTCGCAGCCAGCCCGAGAACATGATCCTGCCGGCGCGCCGCTTCACCGAGCCGCTGGCAGCGGCCGTTGCGGAAGAACGCCAGGTTTTCGCGCTCGATGCCAATGCCCTGCCCCGCGCGCTGGATCTCAACGATGCGGTTACGCTGCGGGCGGACGAGACCATTCCCAACCTCACCCATTACCTGCTGATCGAGTCCGCCAGGGGCCGGATGATGATGGCGCAGAACGAGGAGATGCTGCGCGACACCGCCGCCTATATCTGGGACATCGCGCTCGGCATCGAGGATGGCGATCTGTCGCTGGCCGAAAAGCGGCTGCGCGACGCACAGCAGAACCTGTCCGACGCGCTGGAGCGCGGCGCCTCTGACGAGGAGATTGCCAAGCTGATGCAGGAACTGCGCGAGGCGATGAAGCAGTTCATGCAGGCCATGGCCGAACAGGCGATGAAGAACCCGCAAATGGCGCGGCCCAACCCGCAGAACATGCTGAACCAGCAGGATCTGGACCGGATGATGAACCAGATCGAGAATCTGGCGCGGTCCGGCTCCAAGGATCAGGCCCGCCAGCTGCTGTCCGAAATGCAGCGGATGATGAACAATCTGCAGGCGGGGCGGCCGCAGCCGGGCCAGCAGCAGAGCGGCGACAACAGCCAGATGCGCCAGCAGATGGACAAGCTCGGCCGCCTGCTGCAGGACCAGCAGAAGCTGATGGAGCAGACCTTCCAATACGATCAGGCCCTGCGCGACCGCATGCAGGGCGGCGACCCGATGGACGGCGACGAGCTGTTCGACCAGCAGCCGATGCCGGGCCAGGAGATGAACCCGCAGCAGGGGCAGCAGGGCCAGGATGGCCAACAGGGGCAGCAGGGACAGAACGGCGGCAAGCCGACGGACCAGATGACCGAGGAGCAGCTGCGCCAGGCGCTGAAGGACCTCAAGGCGCAGCAGGATGCCCTGCGCAAGCAGCTTGGCGAGCTGCAGAAGGGCCTGCAGGGCATGGGCATGCAGCCCGGCAAGGGCTTCGGCGAGGCAGGACGCGAAATGCAGGGCGCGGCCGGTGCGCTCGGCCAGGGCCGCAGCGACCAGGCGCTCGGCGGCCAGGGCCGCGCATTGCAAGCCTTGCGCCAGGGCGCGCAGGAAATGATGCAGCAGATGCAGAGCCAGCAGGGCCAGGGACAGGGCCCCGGCCAGGGCATTCCGCAATATGGCCAGAACGGCCGTGATCCGCTCGGCCGGCGTCAGCAGAATGTCGGCCCGGAATTCGGCGATCAGGTGAAGGTGCCCGACGAGATCGACACCCAGCGCGCCCGCCAGATCCTGGAGGAAATCCGCCGCCGGCTCGGCAACAATCTCTCGCCCGAGGTCGAACGCCGCTATCTCGAGCGTCTGCTGGACATTCAGTAAACCAAAGCACGGGACCAATGCGGATCCCTTGGGAGCGGCAGCCCCTTCGTTCCTGCAGGGCTGCTCCGATGCTGTGCGACGGTCCAGCGGGTGTCGAGCGGCTATCCGGGCTCAGGTGAGGCAGGCGCTCACGTGCAAGCGCCCCGCGTCTTTGTCGTCCTGGCACATCAAGGTTGCAGGCCGCTTAGAGCATCAGACTGGAATTCGTACGCAGTCCGATGCTCTAATTTTTTGTTTTTGCATCGGATTTTTCCGAAAACCGGTTCCCACTTTTCGGTCCGATGCTCTAGGCCGCCAGCGCCTCGGCCACGGCGCGGCGAATGTCGGGCAGCGTGAAGGGTTTGGGCACGACATCGACGACCTTGGCGGCCAGATCATTGGCGCGCTCGCGCTGTTCGGCATAGCCGGTCATCAGCAGGATCTTCATGTCGGGATAGGCGGCGGCGGCCTCGTGGACCAGCGCGATGCCGTCCATCACGGGCATGCGGATGTCGGAGAGGAGCAGATCGAAGCTTTCCTCGTTCAGTCTCGCCAGCCCCTCGGCGCCATCGCCGGCTTCGGCCGTCTCATGTCCGTCGAGCTGCAGCGCGCGCGCCACAAAACGGCGCAGGGAATCTTCGTCTTCCGTAATCAGGATCTTCGCCATCATGGCCTCCGTCCGACAATTTGCCCTGAGCCGGCCAGTGGTCGCGCTGCCCGTCCAGGGGTCAGACGCGGCGTTGAGAGGGAGGGCCGGCCCGTTTCCCACCGCGAACACAGCATGATTCGACGGCGGGACGTGCGGCGAAATGACCAGACTTTCCTTGTCGATCCGTAAATGCGGTTTGGGCTCAAGCGCCCGGCGCAGGCTCCCTCCGCCCCGTTTCAGGACGAAAGCCGTCCTGAACCCCTTGGAAATGCTGGAAATTGAGCAAGCCTTAACCTTGTGGCGAAGAGCGGTTGCATGTTTGGACAACGGCTCGCGGCCAGAGGCTGACTTTTACGCCTCGCCGGTCACAATGCCGACGAAAGGAAGCTCGCGGAAGGCATAGGCGGCATCCATGCCATAGCCGACGACGAAATAGTCGGGGCATTCAAAGCCGACGAAGTCCGCCTCGAAATCGATCTCCCGCTTGATGCGCTTGTCGAGCAGGACGGCGATCTGCACGGACGCGGCGCCCCGCTCCAGCATCAGCTCGCGGGCAAAGCGCAGGGTGCGCCCGGATTCCAGGATATCGTCGATCAGCAGCACGTTGCGCCCGGCCACGTCGCTGTCGATATCCTTGAGCACGGTCACGCCGCGCGACACCGTGCCGGTGCCGTAGCTCGACAGCGTGATGAATTCCATTTCCGGCGCGATGCCGGCCTCGTGCATGGCGCGGATCAGGTCGGCGGCGAAGATGAACGAGCCCTTGAGCACCGAGATCACCAGCAGATTGTCGCTGTTGCCGCCGGCAATCTCGGCGGCGATCGCCCGGTTGCGCTCGGCAATGGTGTCTGCCGAATAGAGAATATCGATGGTCTTGCCGCGAACGACTGGCATAGGCGATCCTTGTGTGAGCATGCTCTCCGGGCCGGCCGGCATGCGGGGCAAACGGAGCCGGGACGCAGACACAATTGCATGGCAAAAGCGTGCGGCAAAGGCCTTGATATGAGCCCGGCGGATGTCGAAGGGCATGAACCATGGTGTCCGGCCCGTCAAGGTCGCAGCGCGGCCGCAGCCCCCTGGCCACGCGCGGCAGAGACCTGAACGCGCGGCATCGCGCCGCCGGCATGGGCGAATTTGAGGGCGAAGGGCCGCCCCTCCCCCGGCAACATCCAGGCCGCGCCGTCGAGCGGCCGGATCAGGCGCCGGTCGTCGAGATCGATGTCGAGCGCCGGCAGGGCGGCGGGCGTGCGGCCCTCATTGACGAGCCGTCCATAGACGATCAGCACGCGCAGCCCATTCGCATCCGCCAGCCGCGCCGAGACGTCTTGGACAGTGACGGGCGGCGACGACGGCGCAGGAACGGGCAGAGCCATGTCGCCCTCCCCCATCGGGCGCGGCGCCATCAGCACCGGCAGACCTGCCAGCAGCAGGATCAGAGGGAACAAGGGGAGCCGAGGCGTCCACCTGCCGCCCGGCCGGCACTGTGCCCTTTCCGGCGGAAGCTCGACGAAATCGGCATCCACGGCCGCCTGCCTCATGGCGCGCGGTGAGGGCGCGCCTCGGGCGGCCGGCCCTGCGCAACGTGCTTGAGCGGAAGATGGAGACATGGTGCTCCCAGGCGAAAGACGGAACGGCGCGAAATGCGTGAGACATCAGACCCCGCGCGCACGGCGCGAAATGCTTTCCAGATGATGAAGAGAAAGGGTTAATTTATTGCAAGGCGCCGTGAAAGCGGCTCTTTTTCATGAAAAATTAACGCCTGTTAACCATGCTGGCACGATCGCGGCCAGTTTCGGCCGCGCTTTCGCGGCGCTTACGCCCTCCCGATCATCGCACCTGGACACCCTCTTGATTCATTTCGAAAATGTCGGATTGCGCTATGGCATGGGGCCGGAAATTCTCCGCGATCTCACCTTCGACATTCCGCAGAAATCGTTCCAGTTCCTCACCGGCCCTTCGGGCGCCGGCAAGACGACGCTGTTGCGGCTTCTGTTTCTCTCGCTGCAGCCGACGCGCGGGCTGATCCGCATGTTCGACCGCAACATCGCCACGATCCCACGCGAGGAGTTTCCGATGCTGCGTCGGCGCATCGGCATCGTCTTCCAGGATTTCCGCCTGCTCGACCATCTGACCACCTATGAGAATGTCGCCCTGCCGCTGCGCGTGCGGGGCAAGGAGGAGGCAAGTTACCGGGCGGATGTTCTGGAGCTTCTGCGCTGGGTCGGCCTGGGCGAGCGGATCAACGTGCTGCCGCCCGTGCTGTCCGGCGGGGAAAAGCAGCGCGCGGCCATCGCGCGCGCGCTGATCGACCGGCCGGAAGTGCTGCTGGCGGATGAGCCGACGGGAAATGTCGATCCGCCCATGGCCCGGCGGCTGCTCAATCTGTTCATGGAGCTCAACCGGCTGGGAACGGCCGTGGTGATCGCCACCCACGACCTGACGCTGATGGACCAGGTGGAAGCTCGGCGCATGATCCTGTCTCAAGGACAGCTGGAAATCTATGGTTAGCAAGACCAAAGCCCCGCCTGCCAAAGCCCCGACGGGCAGGACCGCGCCCACAAGCGCGGCGGCAGCCGAGCCGCGCCGCCCGGCGCTGAAGGTGCGCCCGACGGGACCGATCGTTCCCGCCAGCAATGTCTCCGGCCGGGCGCTGATGCTGGTCATCGCCATCATGGCCTTCCTCGCCTGCATCACGCTGGGGGCGGTGATGATGGTGCGGGCGACCGCCGAGAGCTGGCAGAGCCAGATCTCCCGCGAGATCACCATCCAAATCAAGCCGGCCGAGGGGCTGGATATGGACAAGGCGCTGGAGGAGGCCCGCAATGTGGCGTTGAGCTTTGCCGGCACGCGGGACGGCACCATCGTCGACCGCGCCGCCACCGCCCGCCTTCTGGAACCCTGGCTCGGGCCGGGGCTCAATCTGGACGAGCTGCCCGTGCCGCGCCTGGTGGTGGTGACGATCGACGAGACCGCACCGCCGGATTTTGCCGCCATGCGCGCGCGCCTGTCTGAGGTTCTGCCCCAGGCCATTCTCGACGATCACCGCACCTGGGTCGACCGGCTGGTGGCCATGGCCCATACCACGGCGCTGATCGGCACCGGCGTGCTGGTTCTGGTTTTCTCCGCCATGGTGCTCACCGTGGTCTTCGCCACGCGCGGCACGCTTTCGGGCAACCGCCACATCGTGGAAGTGTTGCATTTCGTGGGCGCAGAGGCGTCCTTCGTCGCCTCGGAATTCCAGAAGCATTTCCTGAAGATCAGCCTCAAGGGCTCGGGCGCCGGCGGAATTCTCGCAGCACTCTGCTTTCTGGCGGCCAGTTGGTGGCAGCAGCGCTCCATGGCCACGCCCCAGAGCGATCAGGCCACCGCCCTCTTCGGCACCTTTACCATCGGCTATACCGGCTATCTCGGCATTGTCGCCACCATGATCCTGATCGCCCTGCTGACCACGGTCACGGCGCGCTACACGGTCATGCGCACCATCTACGAAATCGACCTCATCCGCTCCGACCCCGGGCGAACCGATGCCTTCCAGGATTGACGGCCAGGATTGACGGCGGCGGCAGAACAGACATGATGACCAGAACGATGAGCGAGCAGAACGGCGACACTGGCGAAGACGGCACCGGCGCCCTCCTGCGCCGCCGGCATGTCAGCCGCGGCCGCCAGTTGGTGCGCATCGTCTTCTACATGCTTCTGGTGATGGCGGGCGGGCTTCTGGCGAGCTTTCTCTATTTCGCCGACCAGGTGGCCTCGCTGACGCCACCGGCCGACCCCAAGGCCGATGCCATCGTGGTTCTGACCGGCGGCTTCCAGCGCATCGACCAGGCGGTGGACCTGCTGAAGGACGGGGCTGGCGCGCGGCTGCTGATCTCGGGCGTGCACCCCACCACCACCGGCAGCCAGATCCGCCGCAACACCCAGAGCTCGGCAGCGCTGTTCCGCTGCTGCGTCGATATCGGCTATGATGCGATCGACACCGTCGGCAATGCCAATGAGACCGCCGCCTGGATCCGCGCGCACCGCTATCGTTCGGTTCTCGTCGTCACCAACAATTATCACATGCCCCGCAGCATTCTGGAGCTGCAGCGCGCCAATCCCGGCATCGCGCTGACCCCCTATCCGGTGGTCAATTCCGACCTGAAGACGAGCAACTGGATGACCAATCCGATGGTGGTGAAGACCATCCTGTCGGAATATGGCAAATACACCGTCGCCCGCCTGCGCGACCTCATGGGCGCTGCCGCCGGCTCCGGCCTGCGCACCGATCCGCGCAATGCCGGGATCGACCGGTAAAGTCGGCGCTCGACAGCCATCGGCGCATGGCCCGGCCTGTTGGACGAGGCCATTCCGCTTGCCGGGATAATCGTGTAGTCACGGGCCGCCCCGCTTTTCCGGGGCTGGATTTCGAAAGCTTCCCGATGCTCGCGCTGCGCTCCGCCCTGTTCAACACGCTGTTCTATGCCAATCTCATTTTGCAGATGGTCGTGCTCACGCCGGTCTATTTCCTGCTGCCGCGCAAAAAGGCCTGGATCGTGCCGAAGACCTGGGCGCGGACGAACCACTGGCTGATGCGCGTGGTGGCCGGCACCGATTTCACGGTCGAGGGGCTGGAGAACCTTCCGGCGGACGGCATCTATATTCTGGCGCCCAAGCACCAGTCCTTCTGGGATGTCTATGCGCTGCTGCCGGCCCTGCCGGATCCCTTCTTCATCCTGAAGAAGGAGCTGATGCGCATTCCGCTGTTCGGCTGGTATGTCGCCAAGCAGCGCATGGTGCCGGTGGACCGCAGCGCACGCGGACGCGCCATGGCGGCCGTGCTGGAGCGGGCCAAGGCGGAAATGGCGACCGGCCGGCAGCTGATCATCTATCCCGAGGGCACCCGCCGCCCGCCCGGCGCGCCGCCGGAGTACAAGTTCGGCGTGGCGCGGCTCTATCGTGATCTCGGCGTGCCGGTCGTGCCCGTCGCCATGCATCCCGGCCTGTTTTGGCCGCGCAAGAGCCTGATGCGCCATCCCGGCCATTTCACCGTGCGTATCCTGCCGCCGATCCAGCCAGGCCTGAAGCCCGACCTGTTTCTGGAAACGCTGATCCGGGAAACGGAAGCGGCCTCGGATGCGCTCTTGGTCAAGACCGTCAGTGACAATCCGCATCTGCCGCTGCCGGAGACCGCCCGCGCGCGCCTGGCCGTTCTGGCGCAGCGGAAGGCGGACGCGTCCTGAGCCGGCGTCACAACCCTTGAGACAGTAAACATTGCGCCTCATGTGGCCGACATGTGCAGTGCAAACAGGTAATGCACTGCAAAATAACGAAATTTTGTTCCGGAATTTGCAACTTTGGGCCGCTGAACCCCTCAATTTGGGGATAGTCTTTCCGGGGTTTATTAATAGATTGAGCGTGACATAGCCGGATATTTGGGAAGGTGTGCCTCCTTGCGGAGCGCCAGCGACCTTCGGAGGATTTTATGTTCGCTTTGCTCGACCACGTCATCAAGTTCGACGCGCCTTTTGACCTTTCGCCGCGAACCGAGGAGGCTCGCGGCTTCCGCCCGACCGCGCGAATCGTCTTTTTCGCCCTCGCCGTTGTCGTGTCGATGGCGCTTTGGGCCGGGATGATCGCGGTCGTGCTGTCGTTTTTCTAAACGATGAGGCTGCAAAACGGGCTGCGATCCGCTCTCATCCGCTGGCCCTGAGACGATCAATGTCGCGCGCGACCTCCTCCAGCCACTGATCGCGAATGCCCATGGCGCGCAGATGATCGAGGGTGTTGAGGAGGTAATCGACATTCTCGCCAGAGCGGCCGCGCGCACCCGCCACGATCACGGCGGCTTCGGCGGCGGTCAGCGCCCCGGCATATTGGATGTGATCCCGATCGATCACATAGACCAACGCCATCACCACCCGACCGTCGGCAAGGCGGATCGGCAGCATCCGCTCCTTGTAGACATGGGTGACGAGTTCGCGCTCGCGCAGATAGTGGACCGTTGCCGCGCGCTCGGCCCTCGGCACGCGAAAAGCCATTCCGGTGCAGGAGCCGCCCCGGTCGAGCCCCAGCACAAGGCCCGGTGAGGCCTCCGTGCCGCGATGGACATAGGAGCGCACGCAGAGCGCGCGGCGATAGCCGTGGATGCGGGCGCGCAGGGCCTCGACCTCAGGAAAGCCCGGATTCCACATCAGAGAACCGTAGCCGAACACCCAGAGATCGTCGTCGCCCGCCATCACCGCATCTGCCGTCATGCTTTCGCTCGCCTCCTTCCGCGCCCGCCCGTTCGTCAGGCCATCAACAGGGTTTGGCCGAGGTCACGGCGGATTTCAAGCGGCAGGCGCGATCGCGCCGCCAGACCGGGGCCCGCCCTGCCTGCAGCGCCCCTCTCACCGCACCGGCAGGCTCTTGCCAAAGGCGGCATCCGCAGTAGATTGCCGGCATGACCGAAACCTCGCCGACGCCCGCTCCGGGCCCTCGCCGCCGCGGACCGCGTCTTCGCGGCGTGATCGCAACCCTCATCCTGATCGCCCTTGTCTATTCCGGCCTCTGGTATCTGGCCGCGCACCAGATGGAGACCCGGCTGGCGACGCTCCTGTCGAGCGACCGCCTGGGGGTCGGCTGCCGCGACATGACGGTGGGAGGCTATCCCTTGCGGCTGACGGTTGCCTGTAGCATGGTGACAGTCGACAACCGCGAACGGGGCACCTCGGCCTCGCTCGGCGCCATCGATGCCCGTGCGCCGGTCTACAATCCTGGCCGGATCGATGCGACGCTGTCGGGGCCCGCCGAATTCCGCATGGCGCCGGATCTCGTCGCCTCCTCCCGATGGACCGCCGCGGACCTGTCCTTGCGCACCGGCCTATCCGGCATCAGCAATGCCACGCTGTCGGCCACGGGGCTGCAGGGCAGCATCACCGCTTCGGCTGGCATTACCCCCTCGCTGCATTTCACCCTGGCGGAAGGCGCAAGCAGGGTGACGCGTGACGGCACCGTGCTGACATCGGCCATGCAGCTGAAAGGCCTTGCTTTGTTGACCCCGGAGGATACGGCGATCCTGCCGCCCTTCGACGCGACGCTGAATGCCAGCCTGACCGCGCAGGAGCCGATCCAGCTCGGCCGGGGCAGCCGACTGCCCCTTCGCGGCAGCCAGGGCCAACTCGACGGGTTGACGGTGGATTTCGGCAATGGCCTGACCGGCAAGGCCAGCGGCCCGTTCAACATCGACGAGGAGGGTCTTCTCTCCGGCGAGTTCGATCTCAGCATCGACAATGTCGATGGCTGGCGCGATGCCGTGATCGCCGCCTTTCCGCAGACGCGCTCCATGGCGCGCAACGTGGCCGGCATGCTGCGGGCGCTGTCGGGCAACCGCGATCAGGCGCATGTGAAACTCAATGTGCGCAAGGGCACGGCCTTCCTGGCCTTCATCCCCGTGGGCGTGCTGCCGCGTTTCTGACGGGCCGCGCGCTCCTGCTAGAGCATCAGACTGGAAATTGCACGCAGTCTGATGCTCTAGAATTTTGTTTTTGCATCGGATTTGTCCGAAAACCGGTTCCCATTTTTCGGTCCGATGCTCTAGCGCCCGTCATCTCCTATTCGACCGGATCATTGGCATGGCGGCCGAAGTCGGGCGCCGCCGTATCCTGCCCGGCTTCCACGATCGAGCGGCGGATGGCGCGGGTGCGGGTGAACAGGTCGAACAGCTTGTCGCCGTCACTCCAGCGGATCGCCCGCTGCAGATAGGCCAGATCCTCGGAAAAGCGTGCGAGCATTTCCAGGATCGCCTCCTTGTTGTGCAGGCAGATGTCGCGCCACATGGTCGGATCGGAGGCCGCCAGACGGGTGAAGTCGCGAAAGCCCGAGGCCGAATATTTGATGACGTCGGATTCCGTCACCGTCTCCAGATCGTCCGCCGTGCCGACGATGTTGTAGGCGATGATGTGCGGCAGGTGCGAGACGATCGCCAGAACCTTGTCGTGATGTCCGGGGTCCATTTCATCGACATTCGAGCCGAGCGCCTCCCAGAAGCGGCGCAGCTGAGCCTTGGCCGCCTCGTCGGTGTCCGGCAGCGGCGTCAGAATGCACCAGCGGCTGCGGAACAGGCCGATGAAACCGGCATCCGGCCCGGAATATTCGGTGCCGGCGATCGGGTGGCCGGGAATGAAATGCACATGGGCGGGCAGATGCGGCTGCATCTGCGCGATCACGGAGGCCTTGGTCGAACCGACATCGGTGACGATGGCGCCGGGCTTCAACGCGCCGGCGATCGCGGCCGCGACCGCGCCGGATGCGCCGACGGGAACCGATACGATCACCAGATCCGCCTCGTGCACCGCTTCGGCCGCCGAGGTGGTATAGGCATCGCCCAGCCGCAGCTCCGCGGCCCGACGCAACGTTTCCTCGCTGCGTGTGGAGACGACGACGCGGCGCGCCAGATGCTTGTGGCGGATCTCGCGGGCGATGGAGGAGCCGATCAGGCCGATGCCGATCAGCGCGATGGTGTCGAACAGGGGTGTCGTCATGGCATCAGTCTTTCAGGAATGCGGCGAGCGCCTCGACGACGCCCCGATTGGCTTCCTCGGTTCCCACCGTCAGCCGCAAGGCATTGGGCAGGCCGTAGCCCTTGACGCCGCGCAGGATGAAGCCCCGTGCGGTCAGGAAGGCATCGGCATCCGTTGCCCGCTTGCCGTCGACATCGGGGAAATGGATCAGCACGAAATTCGCCACGGAGGGCGTCACCTGCAGGCCGAGCGCGGTCAGCGCCCGGGTCAGCTCATCGAGCCAATGGGCATTGAACTCGGCGGCGGTGCGGGCAAATTCCCGGTCGCGCATGGCCGCGGCGCCGGCGGCGATCGCCAGCGAATTCAGGTTGAACGGCCCGCGAATGCGATTGAGCACGTCGATCACCGGACGGGGGCCGTACATCCAGCCGATGCGCAGCGCCGCCAGACCATGGATCTTGGAGAAGGTCCGGGTCATCACGACATTGTCCGCGCCGGAAACCAGCTCCAGCCCGGCAGCGTAATCATTGCGCCGGACATATTCGGCATAGGCCGCATCGAGCACCAGAAGCACGGACGGCGGCAGGCCGGCATGCAGCCGGCGCACCGCATCCGCCGGCACATAGGTGCCCGTGGGATTGCCCGGATTGGCCAGGAACACCACCCGCGTGCGCTCGGTGACGGCGGCGAGGATCGCCTCGACATCAACCTGGCAATCGCGCTCCTTCACCGTGACGGGCTTGGCGCCGGCCGCGCGGATCTGGATCGGATAGACCAGGAAGCCGTGCTCGGTGATGATGGCCTCGTCGCCGGGGCCGAGATAGGCGTGAGCGATCAGGCCGAGCAGCTCGTCGGAGCCATTGCCGCAGAGGATATTGTCGATGTTGAGCCCATGCACCTCGGCGATCGCCGCGCGCAGCGCCAGCGCCTGCCCGTCGGGATAGCGCTCCAGTGCGCCGGCTGCCGCCTGCATCGCCTCGATGGCGCGCGGGCTGGCGCCGAGCGGCGTCTCATTGGACGAGAGCTTGAACACCTTGGCCACCCCAGGCGCATGTTCCTTGCCGGGCACATAGGCCGCGATGTCGAGAAGGCCGGCGCGCGGCTTTGGAGCCGAGGCGTTGGGGGAGGCGGAAGCATCAGGCGCGGTCATGGCGGCGGTATCCGAAGGCTGGAGGAGCCCGCAGGCGAAGAGCGACAGCCTCCGCATGCCAGGCCGGCAGAGCAGAGACCGGCGACAGCCGGCCTCTTCAAAGCGCCTGCCTTACCGCTGCAAAAGCAGCTTGTCGAGCCAGCGCGGACCTTGATGCGGCGGGCATGGGCGGATCAGCCCTGCCCCGGCTCGGCGGTTCGCCGCGCGCCCTTCGGCGGGCTGTAGGTGGTGGGCACACCCTGCGGCGCCAGCACGGGCACGAAGACCCGGCGTGAGGCCCGCGCCGCCACCGGCAGGCCCTGATAGAGCCGCTTCTGCGCCTCCACGATGATGACCCCGGAAAAGACCGGCCAGATCGTGCGGCCGATCCGCTCGAAGCCGCGGCGCAGCTTCAGCATGGTCTTCAGCTTTGAAGGAGGGAAGAACAGGGCATCGGCCGTGGCGCCGGGTGTGAAATTGGTCTCGCGCAGCAGCGCGGTGAGCTGGCTGCGCGAATAGGGCCGGCCGGAGCCGAAAGGCGTATGCTCCATCCGCGCCCAGACACCGCGCCGGTTGGGCACGGCGATCACCAGCCGCCCGCCGGGCGCCAGCACCCGCCAGATCTCCTTCAGCGACTCGCGCGGGTTTTCGGCAAATTCCAGCGAATGCACCATCAGCACCCGGTCGACCGAGGAATCCGGCAGCGGCAGCTCCTCGTCGAACACCAGCGCCGTGGAGGACATTTCCGCCGGCGGCCAGTTCACCGCGCCCTGCCCCGCCGGCATGAAGGCGAAGGTGCGCTCGGTATCGGCCCTGAAACGGTCGAGATAGGGAATGGCATAGCCGAGACCCACCAGCCGCTCCTCCGGCAGGCGCGGCCAGAGCGTGGCCAGCGCCATGGTGATGGCCTGCTCGGCCGCCCGCCCCAGGCGCGAATGATAGAACTGTCTCAAATCGACGATATCGGTGTGCATGGCATGATCGTAAGCGCCAGGCGCTGGACTTCAAGGTGGCGCCGCTTAGATTTCCACCCAGCCCTTGTTTGTCGCATGTCGTGATCGCAAAACCGGTGACCACTTCTGCGCGACATGCTTCGTGACCGCCAACAGGATCGACCCATGGCCGCTTTCGCGCTTGAGCTTTTCCCCTGCCGCACCGACAATTTCGGCGTGCTTCTGCACGATCCCGACAGCGGCGAGACCGCCGCGATCGACGCGCCGGAGGAGGCCGCGATCCTCGCGGCTCTGGAGCGGCGCGGCTGGACGCTGACGCATATTCTGACTACCCACCATCATGGCGATCATGTCGAAGGCAATCTGGCGCTGAAGACGCGCTTCGACGCCCGCATCATCGGCCCGGCGGAAGAGGCGAGCCGCATACCCGGCATCGACATGACCGTGCCGGGCGGTGGCAGCTTCAGCTTTGCCGGCCATCCGGTCAAAGCCATCGAAACGCCGGGTCACACGGCCGCCCATGTCTCCTATCATTTCGCGGAGGATGGGCTGCTTTTTGCCGGCGACACGCTGTTCGCGCTCGGCTGCGGCCGGCTGTTCGAAGGCACGCCGGCCGATATGTGGGCCTCGCTCTCCAAGCTCGCCGCGCTGCCGGACGAGACGACGGTCTATTTCGGCCATGAATATACGCTGTCCAACGCCCGCTTCGCTCTGACCATCGATCCCGACAATATGGAACTGCGCGCGCGCGCGGCCGAGATCGAGGGGCTGAGGGCCGAGGGCCGCTTTACCGCGCCGACGACCATCGGCCTGGAAAAGCGCACCAATCCCTTCCTGCGGGCCAATGATCCCGCCATCCGCCGGCATCTCGGGCTTGAGGAGGCCGAAGCCGCCGAAGTCTTCGCCGAAATTCGCCGCCGCAAGGACCAGTTCTGACCATGACCGAGACCCTTACCGCCCGCGAGATCATCGACCAGCTCGGCCTCGAGCGCCATCCCGAAGGCGGCTGGTATCGCCAGACCTTCCGCGACGAGGCCGGCGGGGCGCGCGGCTATTCGACCGCGATCTATTATCTGCTCGAAGAGGGCGACCGCTCGCACTGGCACCGCGTCACCGATGCGACCGAGGTCTGGCATCATTATGCCGGCGCGCCGCTCGAACTGTCCACCGCGCCGCCTACGGGCGGTCCGGCAAGCAGCGTGACGCTGGGGCCGGATCTGCGGGCGGGCCAGCGGCCGCAAGCGGTGGTGCCGGCCATGGTCTGGCAATCGGCCCGCGCGCTCGGTGCCTGGTCGCTGGTCGGCTGCACGGTCGCGCCCGGCTTCGATTTCTCCAGCTTCGAGATGGCAGCGCCGAACTGGACGCCGGACAAGAGCTGATCTGGAACGGGCGCGGCTGACCACTCAGGAGAGCGACGCCGCCCCCTCTTCGGAGGGGGCCGCCTGTTTGCGCCGCCCGAAAATCGCATCCTTCGAGGCAAGCACTGCCCCACCCGTGACGAGCAGGCAGGCGACGAGGATGCGCCAGGACGGCTCGGCGAAACCGAAGGCGATCAGGATCAGCGTCGAGAGCACCGGGGCGGAATAGCTGGCGACGCCGAGCATCTGGATATTGCCGTTCTTCACGCCGTGATCCCAGGCATAGAAAGCCGCGCCGACGGGCAGAAGGCCGAGGCCGAGCACCGCCAGCCATTGCCCGGCCGAGCTCGGCCAGACCGTGGTCTCCAGCGCCAGATGGCAGAGAAGCGAGAGGACGGATGTCGCCAGGCAGAAGCCGGTGACCGTATCGGTCGGCACGGCCTCATAGCGGCGCGTCATCAGCGAATAGGCCGACCAGGTGAAGGCGCAGGCGAGCGCCGCGCCATAGCCCAGCGCATAGGCGCCATCGAAGGCCACGCCGTTGCGCGCGACGATCAGCACCGTTCCCGCAAGTCCGGCCAGCGCGCCGGCCACGTGATACCAGCGCAGCCGCTCGCCCGGCAAAAGCGCCGAACCGACGACGATCAGGAGCGGCCAGAGATAGGCGATCAGCCCTGCTTCCACCGCCGGCGCGTTGCGCAGCGCGGTGAAATAGAGAAAATGATAGCCGAACAGGCCGATGATCCCGAGCGCCCAGACCGGCGCCGGCTGCTTCAGGAGCCGCAGCCGCTGGGGCTTCACCGCGAAGACGAAGAGACCCGGCAGGCTGCCGATGGCAAAGCAGATGGCGGAAAGCTGGAAGGGCGGCATGGTGCCGGACGCCGCTGTGAACAGGGCGAGCAGCGCCCACATCAAAATCGCCGAAAAGCCGATCAACGTCGCCCGCAACACCATCCGTTCGCCTCTTTTTCTTTTGCCGCCTTCCTGGCCGTGCCAAGCGGGCCCGTGGCAGGCGGGGCCATGACAGGTCGGGAAAGCTGTGGCGCGCACACGACAGGACAACCGGGATCAAGTCAAGAGCAGGCGCGACCCCAACGACAGAGGGCATGGCGCACGCACTTGTGGGCGGCGAAGCCCTCATCGGCCCGCAGCCTGATCACAGGCGTCGTGCCCCGGATGTCACCGCAGCCAGCGCGAGAGCCAGCCGCCCTTGCGCTCTTCCTGCGGCTTCGGCTTGCGGTTCAGCTCGCGCACGTCGTGCTGCAGGGTCAGGCCGGTCAGCAGCGGATGGTCCCAGATCGTCCCGTCCGCCGGCGCCTGCAGCGGATTGAGATCCAGCGGAAAGGCGGCGATCAGCGCCTCGGCATCGAAGGGCTTTTCCCGCCAGGTCTGGTCGATGGCCGCCATCAGCGCTGGCCAGTCCGTCGGCAGATGCGCAGGCTGACCATAGACCACCAGCCGGTCGAGCCCAAGGCCGCGATAGAGATCGACGATTCGCAGGTCGAGAATACCCGACTGGCGCAGATCCACCTCCTGCAGACCACCGGCCAGATGCGCGGGAAAGGACAGGCAGGGAATGCCATAGCTCTCGGCGAAGACGAGCCCGTGCAGGCTGGTGGAGACGATGCGCTCGCAGGAGAGGATCTCATCGATCTTGTCCCTGATGCCGGCCATGCCGATCGGCGCCACCGTGTTGATGAGGCGGATCTCGCCGGCAAGCTCGGGTGGAACGCGGTAGCGCAGCAGTTCCTCCTTCACATGGGCTTCGACATCGCGATCGGACAGTTCCGAGAGATGGACGATGACGCCCAGCTTCCAGCGCTTGGGCAGGGATGGGCGGTAGAAGCGCGGCAGCAGCCAGACCGGATCGCCATAGACGCCGATCGATCCTTCCGCCTCGCCGGTCAAAAGCTGCTCCGAAACCGGCCCGCGCGTGGCCAGAACGCGGAAATTGGCGTTATCAGGGCGTTGATAGGCTTCGGGCGGTGCATCGGACGATGGCTTGAGGCGGTTGGAACATCCCGTGCCCCAGAACCAGACCTCCCCGCCCGAAAAACCATGGCCGATGGTGCCGACACAGGCCATGCGCAGCGCATCCGACTGGGAGGGAACGCGCGCCACATCGCGGCCGGACAAGAGGGCCACCATGACCGGGCTCAGCGCATCGCCGATATTCAGATAGTCCATCGTCTGGGTCGAGCCCGCCCAGGACAAGGGAACGACGCCGCCGGCGCGCACATGCTCCGCCAGCGCATTGGTTTTCATCGGCACGCTCATCTCCTCACCCCGTCCGTCCCCGTCATGATCCACCACGCAAACGGAACGGACGACAGGCAGGAACAGGAATTGCCGACGCGCCTGCAGGCGCGCCTGCGCAGCATCTATGCCAGGCTGCGACCAAAAAAAACCGGCAACCGTCAAAACAGGGAATGGAAGGCGCGGGAAGCGGGCGCGACCGCCGTGTGATCACAAGCGTGTCACGATCCCTCGAACCGCGTCGCCCAGACGGTGACGGGCCCGACGGTGGTCGGGATGCGGGCATAGACGGGCGCATAGACCTTGACCGCGTCGGCCTTGGCGAACCAGATCTCCATCGTCTCCAGCTTGCGCAGATATTCGACGTCGCGCCGACCCTTGCGATAGCCTGACTTGGGTACGAAGCGCAGGCCGCAGACGATGGCCTCGCCCTTGAAGCCCTTGGTGGTGAAAGGCTTGGATCCTTTGTCCACCAGCCGGATATCGAGGCGCGATTCGCCGTCGAAGATCGGCAGCGTGCTGGGGCAGACGCGTGTGCCCTCGGGAATGATCAGACCCGAGAGGGGATCGAGCACGCCGCGCAGGTCGGCCGGGCTCACGGGAATCCAGTTCTTTGGCTGGGGCTTCTTCGGGGTCAGCGTGGCGGAGACGACATTGCCGTCGCGGAAAGTCACGTCGATGGCGCGCGTCTTCGAGCCGCTCTGGTAGCGCACGGAGTAATCCTCGGCCCGCAGCCGGTCGGCCTCCACGCGGCCGGAAACGGTGGTGCGGCCATTGGTGCGCGCGAAGATATCGGCGAGCCCGGCCGATTCCAGCGTGCCTGATATGGTGTAGCGCCGGCTTTCCAGCTCGGTATGGAATCGCGCCCGGGCGATCGGCAGGCCGGACAGCGAAATGCTGTATTCCGTGTCATGGGCGATATCGCCGGCACGGGCTTGCCCGCCGGCAAGCGAGACCGCCAGCAGGAGGCCGGCGGCAACAGGGCCCGCCACTGTTTTGACACGCTGATTCATCATTGGGATCCACTCTCGTCTTGCCTGCAGAGCTAGGGCGGCTTTACGGCGAATCTACGCCGCAAGGCCGGGGACAGCCGGCTTTTCCACCCCGGACAGCCCGCAAAGCCAAGGTTTGGCTTGACGTGCGACATCTGCATGACTATAGAACCGCAACTTTCCAATCATGGCCGGTGGAAATGCTGCCTGAGCTTCAAGGCTCGCCACTGCAGTGTTCGCGGGCTCAAAGATAAGGTGCTTACCCATGTCCCGTAGTTGCGAATTGACCGGCAAGGGCGTCCAGTCGGGCAACAATGTCAGCCATGCCAACAACAAGACCCGGCGCAAGTTCCTGCCGAACCTGTGCAGCGTCACGCTGATCTCCGACGCACTCGGCCAGCGTTTCCGCCTGCGCGTTTCCGCGCATGCCCTGCGTTCGGTCGAACATCGCGGCGGTCTCGATGCCTTCCTGCTGAAGGCCGATGAGCGCGAACTGTCGATGCGCGCCCGCCTGCTGCGCCGCCAGATCGTCAAGAAGACGGCTGAAGCCGCCTGATTGCCTGCCGGAGGCCCGTCTCCGGAA
The DNA here is from genome assembly GCF_001938945.1 of Xaviernesmea rhizosphaerae. Classification (GTDB taxonomy): domain Bacteria; phylum Pseudomonadota; class Alphaproteobacteria; order Rhizobiales; family Rhizobiaceae; genus Xaviernesmea; species Xaviernesmea rhizosphaerae. The sequence goes on along the minus strand of NZ_MKIO01000039.1, from coordinate 229,997 downwards.
CGAATTTTCATCGCAAGACGCCGTGCGTGAAAGCGCGCGGCGTCTTTTCTCGTCAACAGCCAGCTGGTGGCATACCCCAGGATAAAAAAATGCAGCGCTCTGCCCTGTTCATTACCTATGTCGGCCTGATGACCCTCGTGGTCGTCTCTTCCAATGTGCTCGTGCAATATCCGCTTCCCGGCGTGATCGCGGGGATAAACCTAAGCGATCTGCTCACCTACGGCGCCTTCACCTATCCGGTCGCTTTCCTCGTCACCGATCTGACCAACCGCCAGTTCGGCCCGCGCATCGCGCGGCGCGTCGTCGTCTGCGGCTTTGCCGTCGCCGTTCTCCTGTCGATCGCCGCCGCCACGCCGCGCATTGCCATTGCCTCGGGCTCGGCCTTCCTGCTCGGCCAGTTGCTGGACATCTCGCTGTTCAACAAGCTTCGGGCGCAGAGCTGGTGGCGCGCGCCGCTGGTCGGCTCGCTGATCGGCTCGGCGCTGGATACCACCATCTTCTTCTCGCTCGCCTTCGCGCCGATCTTCTCGATGCTCGGCCCGAACGAGGAGTTCGCCCTGCAGGTCAGCCCCTTCCTCGGCGCCTTCTCGGCCGAAGTGCCGCGCTGGATCTCCTGGGCGGCCGGCGATCTCTTCGTCAAGATGGCCGTCGGCCTCCTGATGCTGCTGCCCTATGGCGCGCTGATGAGCTGGCTGAAGCCGATGCCGGGCGTGACGGCTTCCTCACAGGGCTGATCGCTCCCGTCGAAAGACCAAAAGACCGCGCTTTCCCTGGGGAGAGCGCGGTCTTTTTGCATGGACTATCGGCTTGAGGCCGTTAAGGAAGCAGACGGAATTCCAGCATCAGGCTGCGCTGAAGCAGCGAGCGGTTGTCGTCGGAGATGAGGAACAGACGGGTGTCGCCATCAGGGCCGGTCACCACATCCAGCCCTTCCATATTGTCGATCTGCTCGGACATGTTCGCCTCGATCAGGACAGGCCCGTCGACGACGGCATCGGGCTTCAGCGTTCTGCCGTCGATGCGGCGGATACGAAAGCCCAGGCCGTCCGTCACCGTGAAGCGCCGCTCCAGCAGCAGAAGGTCGCCATCCGGCAGGAAGGCGCCGTCGGTCACGAGATAGCGGTCGCGATGGCGAACGCTGAAGCGGCCCTTCAGCGGCCCGTCGAGAATGGCCGCGGGATGGTTTCCCTGCCCGTCCAGGCTCTCCTCCGCCACCACCACGGCCGCACCCTTCAGTGGACTGTCGGCCGGCGCGGCGGCGACGGTTTCCAGCCCGCGATTGTTCTCCAGCATGCCACGGGGAATGAGAATGGGCACCGTGCGCAGGGGGCGGGCCGATTCCACCGCCGGATCCGGGTAGAGATCGACCCGGTGCAGCCCTTCGAAGCTCACCAGAACACCCTCGGGCGTGAAGGCGAGCCCTTCCGAATCCATGGAGCGCTTGGCACCGCCCGTGCGGCCGGAGCGGTCGATCATCGGCGTGACCTTCAGCGTCGAGACGCCGGACAGCCGCCCCTGCCCGTCCCGCTCGATCCGCCCCTCGACGAAATGACCGCTGTCCATGACCGCCAGGAAGCGGCGGCCGTCGGGCCGGAAGCGGATGGAGGAGAGCGCGCCGAACAGCGGATGGCTGGAGCGCATCACCAGCCCGCCGAGAAATTCCAGCTGTCCAAAGCGCGTGGTGCCGCTGCCGAAGCGGAAGCTCTCGATCGGCCGGCTGGACACGGTGATCGTCTCCATGGTGCTCGATCCGGCCTGCACATCCTGATGGTCGCTGCCAAACAGCAGAACGCCACCGGCGAGCGCCGCCAGGAGCAGCGTGGGAATCGTCTTCGTCTTCAAGAATGCCGGATCCGCTGTCTGGAGAAGGAGAAGCCTCGGCGCGGGTGCGCGCAAGTCGCGCGACAATGACGCCTGAAGCCCGCGCGAGGCATGCGCTGAAACCTGTCTGACGGTGGCGGGAAAGATCGGCTTTTTGAAGACGCAGCCCCTGTTCGGGGTCCAACCGGATCAGCGGCCCTTTGATGAAGGAGGCTCTTGATGAAGAAGGCCCGGCGGTCATCCCGCCAGGCCCGATCGTGGGATCTGCTCAGCCGGCCCGGCGGCGCGGGGCGACCCTGCGTCGGCTGGTCGATTCGTCGTCGAAGAGCGAGGCCAGCTGTTCGGTCATGGCGCCCGCCAGCTCGTCGGCATCCACAATGGTCACCGCGCGGCGATAATAGCGGGTCACGTCATGGCCGATGCCGATGGCCAGCAGTTCGACCGGCGAGCGCGTCTCGATCTGCTCGATCACGGCGCGCAAATGCCGCTCCAGATAATTGCCCGGATTGACCGACAGGGTGGAATCATCCACCGGCGCACCGTCGGAGATCATCATCAGGATGCGGCGCTGCTCGGGCCGGGCCAAGAGCCGGTCATGCGCCCAGATCAGCGCCTCGCCGTCGATATTCTCCTTGAGCAGACCCTCGCGCATCATCAGGCCGAGATTGCGCCGGGCACGCCGCCAGGGCGCATCCGCCGACTTGTAGATGATGTGGCGCAGGTCGTTGAGCCGGCCCGGCGCCTGCGGCTTGCCGCTCGAAAGCCATGTCTCGCGGCTCTGCCCGCCCTTCCAGGCCTTGGTGGTGAAGCCGAGGATCTCGACCTTCACGCCGCAGCGCTCCAGCGTGCGCGCCAGAATATCGGCGCAGGTCGCCGCCACCGTGATCGGCCGTCCGCGCATCGAGCCGGAATTGTCGATCAGCAGCGTGACGACCGTGTCGCGGAACTTGGTGTCCTTCTCCTTCTTGAAGGAGAGCGGCTGCATCGGGTCGATGATCAGGCGGGTCAGCCGCGCCGGATCGAGATAGCCCTCTTCCAGGTCGAACTCCCAGGAGCGGTTCTGCTGCGCCATCAGCCGGCGCTGCAGCCGGTTGGCGAGCCGGCCGACAGCCCCTTGCAGATGGGCGAGCTGCTTGTCCAGGAAAGCGCGCAGCCGTTCGAGCTCGGCCTCGTCGCAGAGTTCCTCAGAGGTGACGATCTCGTCGAAGGCCTCGGTGAAGACGGTGTAATCGACCTTCTCGTTGAAATCGTCGAAGGGATGATTGGGGCGCTTGACCTCGCCGGGCGTCTCGCTGTCTTCCTCGCCCTCGTCCGACATCTCCTCGTCGGAGATCTCGGCGCCGTCCATCTCGCCGTCTTCCATCTCGTCGTCGGCGGTCTCGCTCTCCTCGGCGGGCGCGGCATCCTGACCGGCTTCGTCCTCGGCGGCTTCCTCGTTTTCCTGCTCGCTGCGCGGCTGGTCCTCGTCGGACGGCGTCTCGGTGTCGTCCGGCTCGGATTCGTCCTCGCCATATTTCTCGGCCATGTTCATGGCCGTGAGCATGTCGCGGATGACGCGGGCGAAAGCCTGCTGGTCGTTGATGACCGAAGCGAGATTGTTCACGCCGCCGGCGGAATTGTCGGCGATGAAGGAACGCCAGAGGTCGAGCACCTTGCCGGCGGCCTCCGGCGGCTTCTGGCCGGTCAGCGTCTCGCGCACGAGAAGCGCCATGGCCTCCTCGATCGGCGCATCCTGCTGGCGCTCGATCGCGCCGTAATTGGCGCGGGCATATTTCTCCTCGAGCATCGAGGTGATGTTGAGCGCCACGCCGTCCATGGCCTTGGCGCCGATGGCCTCGACACGCGCCTGCTCGACCGCGTCGAAGATCTGGCGCGCCTCGGTGCCCTGCGGCGCCATGGTGGCGTGGATGCGGGCATCGTGGCAGGCCCTGCGCAGCGCCATGGAATCGCCGAGCCCGCGGGTGACCGCAAGCTCGTGGCGCGTCGGCCGCTTGGAAATATCCGGCAGGCGGATGCGCTCGCCGGTCATGCCCGGGCGCTCATTGGCGAAGACCACCTCGACCTCGCCGTCGCCCGCGATCGAGCGCACGCAGCCCGTCAATGCGCGCCGGAAGGGCTCGACATCGACGGGGCCGCCGCTCTTCGGCTTGGAATTGTCGCCGCGTCCCGCCACCTTTACGCCGTCGCCTCCAAAACGATGTTGGCCGCGCTTTCCTTCAGCTCGATGCCGAAGGCGCGCTGATAGTGCTCGGCCACCAGCGACCGCTCCAGCTCGTCGCACTTGTTGAGGAAGGTGACGCGGAAGGCAAAGGCGATATCGCCGAAGATATGCGCATTCTCCGCCCAGGTAATAACCGTGCGCGGGCTCATGACAGTGGAGAGATCGCCATTGATGAAGGCGGCGCGGGTGAGATCGGCGACGCGCACCATCTTGGAAACGGTGTCGCGGCCGCGCTTGGCGGTGAAGCCCTTCACCTTGGCGGCGACGATGTCGACTTCCTTCTCATGCGGCAGATAGTTCAGCGTGGTGACGATCGACCAGCGGTCCATCTGCGCCTGGTTGATCTGCTGCGTGCCGTGGTAAAGGCCGGTGGTGTCGCCGAGGCCGACCGTGTTGGCGGTGGCGAACAGGCGGAAGGCGGGATGCGGGCGGATCACGCGGCTCTGGTCGAGCAGCGTCAGGCGGCCGGAGGATTCCAGCACGCGCTGGATGACGAACATCACGTCCGGGCGGCCGGCATCATATTCGTCGAAGACCAGCGCGACATTGTGCTGATAGGCCCAGGGCAGGATGCCGTCCTTGAACTCGGTGACCTGCAGGCCGTCCTTGACGACGATGGCATCCTTGCCGACGAGGTCGATACGGCTGACATGGCTGTCGAGGTTGACGCGCACGCAGGGCCAGTTCAGCCGCGCGGCGACCTGCTCGATATGGGTGGACTTGCCGGTGCCGTGATAGCCCGAGACCATGACGCGGCGGTTATGGGCGAAGCCGGCCAGGATGGCGAGCGTCGTCTCGCGGTCGAACAGATAGTCGGGATCGGCGTCCGGCACATAGGCGTCGCCCTTGGAATAGGCCGGCACGGTCAGGTCGGTGTCGATGCCGAAGACCTCGCGGACGGACACCGTCGTGTCGGGAAGATTGGAAATATCGAGGTCTACCTTGCTCATACTGTCTCCACCGGGCACGGGAGCCGCGCCCTTCATCGCCTACAAGTGTCGTCCCCTGTCATAAGCCGCGTCGCACGGCGCTTTCAAGGACAAAGGGCAAGAAAATCGCGGCGCAGCATTGTCGCACCCCGCGCGCAAGGCGCGATGCAGGCGCGTCCTCGCGCCGTGGGAGCAGAAGCGCAAAGGGGCAATCCACGGGCGTGCCACGGGCGCGGAGGGATCAGCAGAAGCCGGCCTGCTTGAGCATCTGATAGGCCTGGATCACCTCGCGAAACCGGTCTTCCGAGGCGCGGTCGCCGCCATTGGCGTCGGGATGGTGCTTCTTGACCAGGTCCTTGTAGGCGGCCTTGATGTCGGCGGCCGTGGCGCTCGCCGTCAGCCCCAGCGTCTCATAGGCTTTGGCCTCCAGCGTCTTCAGCTTGCGCTGGCGCGGCTCGGGCCGGGTCTGGTCGACGAAGCCGAAGGGGTCCTTCATGCGGTTGAAGGCGCCGGCGCTGCCGGAGCGCACCTGCGCCTGCGCCGGCCCGTTCTTGGCGTTCTTGTTCACGCCGATCGTCCAGGTCGGGCGGTGGCCGGTCAGCGCCTCCTTCTGGAAGCGCGCGATCTCGCCGTCCGACAGGCCGGAGAAGTAGTTGTAACCCTTGTTATATTCCTTCACGTGCTCGAAGCAGAAGAGGAAATAGGCATTTTCCGCATTGCGGCCCACCGGCGCGCGGTGGACGCCGGGATTGGTGCACCCGTCCCATTGGCAGGTCGGGGCGACCGGCTCCGGCTTCGGCGCTTTGCGACGCCGCGTCCGCACGGAGTCGAAGTATTTTGAATCGAGTTTCATGACGCTCATTATGGGGGCCACGCCCCGGCACGACAAGAATTGACAAATGGGAATGTTGCAGGCTCTGTCCCCGGTTTGCAGCCCCCTTCCGGAAGGGCCGGCGCATGGCCGGCGCGGGTCGGCCCAGCAGCCAGAAAAACAGGGCCAAAACATGTCTGCCACAGACCGTATCACCGCCAGACTGACCGAAGCTTTCCAGCCGGAGCGGCTTGCCGTTCTCAATGAAAGCCACCTCCATGCCGGCCATCAGGAAAGCTTCGACGGGGCGGGCGAAACCCATCTGCGCGTGCGCATCGTCGCCACCGCTTTTGCCGGCATGAGCCGGCTGGCGCGCCATCGCGCGGTCAACGCTCTGGTCCAGCCGGAATTCGATGCGGGCCTGCATGCGCTGGCCGTCGAGGCCGCCGCGCCGGGAGAGCCGGTGCGCTGGTAGAGGATTCAGGTCCTCAAGCGATAAGAAGCGCGCTGAGCCAGAGACCGAGGCCGAAGACGATGTGGGCGGCGAGATTGAGCAGGCGCACCTTGCCGGGCTGTGGCGTCCGTGCGGCGGCAATACCGAGCCCGAGGCCCGGCTGCAGCAGGAACCAGCCGGCCGCCACCGTCACCAGGCCCCAGAGGAGCGCTGGCAGAAGCGTCGGCGAGGAAAGCCAGCCTGGGCCGGTGAAGACGAGCAGCAGCACGCCGTAGGCAAGCCCGACGGCATAGTGGCCGGCCCAGCCGAGCGCATTCTCGCCGGCAAAGGGCGTGGCGGCGGCGATATCGGTATGGAAGATGCGGCCGCTCTTCAAGTGCCAGAACCAGCGGCCGACCGGCGCCCAATTGGCGGCTCCCGTCAGGCCGAGGCGAGCGAGCAGAAGCCCCCAGAGGTCCATCAGCACCGTCGCGCCGATGCCGATGATCGCCCCGCGCAAGAGGGCCTCGCCCCAGCCTATATTCGCTTCCATGCGTATCCCCCTGTTGCCGGCCTAGGGTCCTGACCCTCGATTTCTGTCTTTTGTATCGGATTTTTCCGGAAGCCGGTTCCCACTTTTCGGTCCCGTGCTCTATTCGACCGCCGGCGCCGCCTCGGCCGGGCGGATGCGCAGCCGGGTGATGCGGTTCTTGACCCGCTTCATCACGATGAAGCGCTTGCCGTAGAAGGTAAAGGCCTGCCGCTCCTGCGGAATGATGCGCGATTCGTGGATGACGAGGCCGGCAATGGTGGTCGCCTCCTCGTCCGGCAGGGTCCAGTCAAGCGCGCGGTTCAGATCGCGGATCGGCACGGTGCCATCCACCACGATCGAGCCGTCGGCCTCCTGCCGCACGCCCTGGATGGCGATGTCGTGCTCGTCGGCAATCTCGCCGACGATCTCCTCCAGAATGTCCTCCAGCGTCACCAGTCCGCGCAGCTCGCCATATTCATCGACCACGAGGGCGAAATGGGTACGGCGGCGCAGGAAGGCGTTGAGCTGGTCCTTGAGCCGGGTGGTGTCCGGCACGAACCAGGGCTTCTGGGCGATGCGGGTGATGTCGATCGTGTCAGGCTGCACCGCCGGGTCGGCGAGCGCGCGCAGAAGATCCTTGGCGTGGATGACGCCGATGATGTTGTCGGTCGAGCCACGCCAGAGCGGCATGCGGGTATAGGGGCTGTCGAGAATCTGGCGCACCACCACGCCTGGCGGCTCGTCGGCATTGACCATGCGCATGGTCAGGCGGTGGATCATGATGTCGGAGACTTCGAGCTCGTCGAGATCCAGCACGCCGCCCAGCCGGTCGCGGTCGGCCTTGACCACGCCGCCCTCGCGGTGGAGCTGGGCGACGGCGCTGCGCAGCTCCTCATGCGCGGTGAGGATCGGCGCCTCGGCCGGCGGCGCATGGCCGAACAAGGCGAGAAGGCCGCGCACCAGTCCGTTGACGGCGGAGGACAGGGGCCCCAGCAGGAAGAGCAGCGGACGCAGCGGACCGGAGACGCGGGCGGCGAAACGCTCCGGCGCGGCCACCGCCAGCGCGCGCGGCAGCACATCCCCGAAGATCACGACCAGGAGTGTCAGAACGCCGATCGCCGGCCAGATGCCATGGGCCCCATAGGCCTCGATGAAGACCGACGCGCCGAAGGCGACGGCGACGATGCCGGCGAGCCGGCTGCCGATCACCAGCGCGCCCAGCACCCGGTCGCGCCGCGCCATCAGCCGCTCGACCAGAAGCGTGCTTTGGCCGGCCCCATCCTCCTCCTGCCCCCGGCGCCGGGCGGCGAGCGTCAGCGCGGTTTCCGCGCCGGTGAACAGGGCGACCAGCAGCAGGCACAGGGCAATGACGGCGATGGCCGGCCCGTAAAGGGTCAGAAAGCCTGTCACAGCCGCAAGGGTCATGCGCCCGGCGCATCCCCGGCGCGAAGCTGTTCGGTGAGGAAGGACAGAACTTCGGAGCCCGGCACGTCGTCGGCGATGAAGGCGCGGCCGATGCCATGGGTGAGAATGAAGGTGAGCTGCCCGCTCTTGACCTTCTTGTCCTGCGCGATCGCCTCCATCAGCCGCTCGGCCGAAAGCGCCGGGCCAGGGATCTCGGCGATGCGGGTCGGCAGGCCGACCTCGCGCAGATGGCGCTCGACCCGCTCGGCCTCCTCGATGCCCGCCAGGTTCATCCGGGCGGAGAAACGGTGGGCGAGCACCATGCCGATCGACACGCCCTCGCCATGCACCAGCCGCGCGCTGTCATACTGCGTGGCCGCTTCCAGCGCGTGGCCGAAGGTGTGGCCCAGATTGAGCAGCGCGCGCCGGCCGTTCTCGCGTTCGTCGGCCACCACCACCTCGGCCTTGGCCGCGCAGCTGGCCGCGATCGCCTCGATGCGCGCTTCGCCGCCGGAAAAGATCTCGCGCCAATGCGCCTCCAGCCAGGCGAAGAACTCCGGCCGGTCGATCAGGCCATATTTGGCGACCTCGGCATAGCCGGCGCGAAATTCGCGCGGCGTGAGGCTGTCCAGCGCGGCGGTGTCGGCCAGCACCAGATCGGGCTGGTGGAACACGCCGACGAGGTTCTTGCCCTGGGGCGAGTTTATCCCGGTCTTGCCGCCGACGGAGCTGTCGACCTGGGCAAGGAGCGAGGTGGGGATCTGGATAAAGCGCGAGCCGCGCCGCACGATGCCGGCTGCAAAGCCGGCGAGGTCGCCGATCACGCCGCCGCCAAGCGCGATGACGGCGTCGTTGCGCTCGATGCGCGCGCCGATGATCGATTCGACCACGGGCACGAGATGCTCGAAGCTCTTGGTCTTCTCGCCGGCCGGCAGGATGACCGGCGTCGCCTCGATGCCCTGCGCCGTCAGGCTTTCTACCAGCGGCGCAAGATAGAGCGGCGCGACATTCTCGTCGCTGACGATCGCCATGCGCCGGCCCTTCAGCCTGAGCGCGATTTCGAGCCCCGCCGTGCCGATCAGGCCGGGGCCGATCAGGATGTCATAGGCGCGCGCGCCGAGCTCGACGCGGATGGTGCGCACGGGGGTCGTTTCAGGGTCTTGCTGTTCCATGATCCTCAAGCTTTCGTGGCGGCCAACGCGGTCAGCACTTCCTCCACGATCACATCCTTCTTCACATCGCGCGTCTTCACGCGCAGATCGGCCTCGGCATAGATCGGGTAGCGCACCCGCATCAGATTTTCCAAGGTCTGCTTCGGATTGTCGGTTTTCAGCAGCGGCCGGCCGTCACGCTTGCTCACCCGCTCCCACAAAACATCGAGATCGGCATCGAGCCAGACCGATACGCTGTTCTTCTTGATCAGCCGGCGGGTCTCTTCATTGATATAGGCGCCGCCGCCGGTGGAGACCACGCGCGGGCCGGAGCGCAGGAGGCGGCGGATGACGCGGGTTTCCAGCGCGCGGAATTCGGTCTCGCCATAGGCGGCGAACAGCTCGCTCACGCTCATGCGCGAGACGCGCTCGATCTCGTGGTCGGAATCGATGAAATTGATGTTCAGCGTCGAGGCGACCAGACGGCCGACCGCGGACTTGCCGGCGCCCATCAGCCCGACGAAGACGAGATTGCGCCGCCCCAGCGCCGCCTTCGCCCGTTCCGCCAGCCCCGCCGCCATCAGCCCCGCCGCTTTGGGCTCGACCAGATCGCTCATCATCATGCCTGTTTCCTTATCCGCCATTTCCTATCGGTCAATTCACCGGGGAGCGTCAAGAGACGGGGCGGGAGATGGCGAAAGCCGGGGGTGACGCCGCGCGCGGCTTGCATGCGCCTGTGACGCCACGTCATAATGAAAGGAACGGGGCGCCAGCGGCGTCCGCCCGGAGTGCCCCCATGCCCACCCTCTCCCGCTTCCTCGTGATCCTGGCCACGCTGGCCGGCCTGGTCTATGCCGGCATGCTGGCGCTGGCGACCTTCGTGCAACCTGTGGAGCGCGACGTGACGATCCGGCTGCCGGCTGAGCGGGTCAACAAGGCGCCATGACCGTGTCCCGTCCTTCCCCTCCCCCTTCCCCCGCTCCGGCCGCCCGCATCGCCGGCGACATGTCGGCGGCGCGCATCGAGGCCTTTCTCGAAATGATGAGCGCCGAGCGCGGCGCCAGCACCAACACGCTGGCCGCCTATCAGCGCGATCTCGACGATGTCAGGGCCTTTCTCAAGGGGCGCGGCGTGGCGCTGGAGGCGGCGGCAAGCAGCGATCTCAGCGCCTATCTCGCTTCGCTGGTCGATCTCGGCTTCAAATCCTCCTCCCAGGCGCGGCGCCTGTCCGCCATCCGCCAGTTCTTCCGCTTTCTCTATGCCGAGGGCCTGCGCGGCGACGATCCCACGGGGATCATCGACGGGCCGAAGCGCGGGCGGCCGCTGCCCAAGACCATGAGCGTCGACGACGTGACCCGGCTGATGGAACGGGCAGCGGAAGAAGCGCGCACCGGCCCGCCGGAAGAGCGGCTCGCCCGGCTGCGGCTGCATGCGCTGGTGGAACTACTTTATGCCACCGGCATGCGCGTCAGCGAGCTGGTGACCCTGCCCGCCACGGTGCTGGCGCAGAACGGCCGGGCGCTGATCGTCAAGGGCAAGGGCAACAAGGAGCGCATGGTGCCGCTGTCGCGCGCGGCCATCGCCGCCATGGCGGCCTATGGCGCGGCGCTGAAGGAACAGGCGGAGGGCGTGGACGTCGAAAGCCCCTGGCTTTTCCCGGCGGCGTCGAAGGCCGGGCATCTGCCGCGTCAGGTCTTTGCCCGGGACCTCAAGCAGCTGGCCGGCCGGGCGGGGCTCAAGATCTCCGCGCTCTCGCCGCATGTGCTGCGCCATGCTTTCGCCAGCCACCTGCTCGCCAATGGCGCGGACCTGCGCGTGGTGCAGGAACTGCTCGGCCATACGGACATTTCCACGACACAAATCTATACGCATGTGCTGGAAGAACGGCTGCATGCGCTGGTGCAGACCCATCACCCCCTTGCCAAACAGGGCAAAAAGCACGAATAGGCTCGCTTGACCCGCGCCGAAGAGAGACCGGAAACGCCGCTGATGCACCATTATCTCGATTTCGAAAAGCCGATCTCGGACCTCGAGGGCAAGATCCACGAGCTGAAGAAGATCGCCAGCGAAGACGAAAGCATCGATACCAGCGAAGAGGTGGAACGGCTGGAGGCCCGCGCCCGCGAGGCCATGGCCGAGATCTATGCCAAGCTGACGCCCTGGCTGAAGACCCAGGTCGCCCGCCACCCGCAGCGCCCGCATTTCGTCGATTATGCCGCAAGGCTGTTTTCCGAATGGACGCCGCTGGCCGGCGACCGCAAATTCGCCGAGGACGCCGCCATCCAGGCTGGGCTGGCCCGCTTCAACGGCCTGCCGGTCGCACTGATCGGCCAGGAAAAGGGCAACGACACCAAGTCGCGCATCAAGCACAATTTCGGCAGCGCCCGGCCGGAAGGCTATCGCAAGGCCATCCGCGTCATGGAAATGGCCGAGCGCTTCGGCCTGCCGATCGTGACGCTGATCGATACGGCCGGCGCCTATCCGGGCATCGGCGCGGAAGAGCGCGGCCAGGCGGAAGCCATCGCCCGCTCGACTGAGATGTGCCTCAACGCCACCGTGCCGATCGTCTCCGTCATCATCGGCGAAGGCGGATCGGGCGGCGCGATCGCGATCGCCACGGGCGACCGGGTCTATATGCTGCAGCATTCGATCTATTCGGTGATCTCGCCGGAAGGCGCGGCCTCGATCCTGTGGCGCGATTCGGCCCGCGCCAAGGAAGCGGCCACGACCATGAAGATCACCGCCGAGGACCTCAAAGGCTTCGGCATTGTCGACGGCATCATCGAGGAGCCGGTCGGCGGCGCCCATCGCGACCATGAGGCCGTGATCGACCGCACCGGCGCCATGATCGCGAGCGCGCTGGATGAGCTGATGCCGGTGGAGCGCGCGACGCTGCGCAAGAACCGCCGCGAGAAATATCTGGCGATCGGCCGCTCGCTGTAGGGTCAGGACCCATTAAATTCATGTCATCTGCGGGCCGGATTTTGTGTCTGGCAAGGAGGGAAGCCGAAGGAAATGTGGGGCATTTTCCAGGCTTTCCGACGCAGTCCAGGCGCAAAATCCGGCCCGCCCGAAGGGTTCGCGCGCATGGGCCGGCTGATCGCAAACAATGCTCGACAAGGCTGAAAGCCTTGCCTTGCGCTTGTTTGCTTCCATCCAATTCCATGCGCGCGAACAGATGGCATGAATTTAATGACTCCTGACCCTAGACGCAGACCGACATTGCAGGATCGGGCGGCCTCCATTACAACGGGCGGCCGCCATCCGGGCGCAATGCGTGACATCGCACTGTTCTCGCACAGGGCTCGGTGGTTAAGTTTGCGTAAAGCTTAATGATCTATTGATGGAGGCGCTGCGCCCCGGATTTCCGGACCTGCGTCAGCTGTTCCCGTGTGGATGATGATGGGCTTTTCCTCATGCGCCTGACAAATCTCGCCGCCTCTGCCGCCGTCGCTCTGATCCTGACGGGCTGCACCAACGAGACGCTCGACACGGTCGACAAGGCCGATGTCGATCTGCGCACGGTCAAGAGCAAGACGGCTTACGAGCTTTCAGGCAAGATCGTCGACCGGATGCGCGAGCTAAACATGCCGCGCACCTCGCCGATCATGCTGCGCATTCTCAAGGAAGAAGGCCTTTTGGAAGTATGGAAGGCGGACAGCGCCAACCGCTTCCAGAAGCTCAGGCAATATGCGATCTGCGCCTGGTCGGGCAAGCTCGGGCCGAAGGTGAAGGAAGGCGACCGCCAGGCGCCGGAGGGCTTCTATCCGCTCGCGCCGGGGCAGATGAACCCGAATTCCAGCTATTACCTCGCCATCAACACCGGCTTTCCCAATGCCTATGACCGGGCCAATGGCCGGTTCGGCACCAATCTGATGATCCATGGCGCCTGCTCGTCCTCCGGCTGCTATTCGATGACGGATGAGCAGATGCAGGAGATCTTCGCGCTGGCGCGCGATGCCTTCAAGGGCGGGCAGAAGACCATTCAGCTCCAGGCCCTGCCCTTCCGCATGACGGCGGAGAACATGGCCCGCCACAAGGACAATCCGAACTACGAGTTCTGGAAGAACCTGAAGACCGGCTACGACCAGTTCGAGATCACCAAGCGCCCGCCCGACGTCGGCTTCTGCGAGAAGAAATACGTCTTCAACCAGCAAGGCGGCGCGATGAATCCGGCGAGCACCTGCCCGGCCGACATGTCGACGCCGCCGGCGCTCTCGGCGGCGCTCGCCGCCTATAACCGCAAATATGACGAGGACTATGCGAAGGCGCTGAACAAGTTCAAGGGCATGGCTTGGTACGAGCCGAGCGAGGCCGAGCGCAAGGCCGTTGTGGCCAAGACGCGCGAGGGCAAGGATCTCGCCTATGCGCCCACCGGCAGCTCGCTGGCCGCCGGCAAGCTGATGAGCACGGCCGAGCTGGAGAAGAAGGAGAGCCTGCGCGCCGAGATCGAGGATGCCCGCAAGGCGGCCGAGATCCAGAAGGCCGAGCTCGACAAGATCTCCAAGACCGGCCGCCGCCTGCCGGTTCCCGCCGCCAATCCGCTGCCGCGCCCCGAACTGCCCGCCACCATGACCGCCAGCGCCCAGCCGCCGGCCAAAACCGGCAGCCTTTTCGCCTCGCTGTTCCGCCGGGCCGCGCCGCAAGAGGCGCCGGCCGATCCCGAGATCACCGACGTGCCGGCCGATCCTTCGACCCAGGTCACGGCCTCGACGCCGGCCCATTCGGCAACGGGCGCGCGTCATGAGCCGTCCACCACCGCCCCCGCGCCGGCCTCTGCTTCGGCCGTCAAATCCGGCCGCAGCACGGGGAGCCCCTCGACAAAGCCGCCGGTGCCGGCCGCGAACCCGGCGGAGGTCGCCACCGCCCCCCAACCCGGCGACGCCCCGGCCGAAAAGCCCAAGCGGCCCTTCTGGAAGATCTGGGACAATTGAGCACGGGCGACGACGGACAGTCGCATCCCTCGCCCCATGCGGCTGGAGATGGAAGTACGGCAAGCAAGGATCGCGACGACGCTCCAGCCTATGATTTGCGCGGGCTAAAGTGCCCGCTGCCAGCGCTGAAAACCAGGCGGCGCCTGCGTGATCTCCCGCCGGACGCGCGGCTGACGGTTCTAACGAGCGACCCGCTGGCGGTGATCGACATCCCCCATCTCTGCCGCGAAGAGGGACACATGCTCCTCAGCAGCGAGGCACTGGCGGACGCGGCGGGGCATCGATTCGTGATCGCCAAGGCGCCGGGAGTGCGTGAGGACGCGGACTGATCTGGTGGTCCGGCTGAAGCCCGCGAGGCGACGCTTCGACAAGGAGGGGCAGACCTCCCCCCGTCGTCATGGTCAGGCCTGAGGAGACAATCCACAAAGTACACGAGGCTTGGGATTTATCCGCCTGAACGCCCCCAAGCGACCCTTCGGGCCACCTTCTCCCCGCTGGGGATAAGAGACATGCGGCGCCGCCCTGCACTGTCTCTGCCTTGCTAAACGCAACGGGAGGGCGCTCTCTTGACTTCAGGTTGAGGCTCGGTGTTCTCGGCTGGATCTCTTCTCCCCATCGGGGAGAAGGTATCTGCAGGCGGATGAGGGGGGGGGCTAGCCAGGATTAAAAACGCGCGTGTCGCGCACTCTGAAGCATCCACACACCAAGACCGTAAAATCCTGAAAGAATTGGGTATTCACGTCAAGCCCGAGGATGACGTCGCGCATGAGGCACGCCGTGTTTCAGCGATCCGGAGATCCGAAAGTGCGCTTCCGGACCGCATAAACACGGCGGGGCAAAGGCCCATTTTCCCCCTTCAGAAGCGCATTCCCGGCACGGCCAGAGGATTGTCGGACAGCGCCGCCGCATCCGGGCGGTCGAGAACCGGGCGACCGGTGAAGGCGTCTAACAGGTCGCGCACGAAAGCCTCTTCCAGCCCCTTGGTGATCAGCACCAGGCGCGTGCGACGGTCGGTCGGATCGGGCCAGGCGGCGAGACGCTGCGGCGGATGGAAGATCGACTGAACGCCATGCAGGATCAGCGGCCGCTCCGGCCGGTCCGTGGTGCAGACGATGCCCTTCATCCGCAGGAGCTTGTCGCCATGGGCCGAGCGCAGCAGATCGATGAACATCGAAATGGCCGCGGGCGTCACCGGCGCATCATGGAGGATGGCGAAGCTGCGGATGTCCTGCGCATGGCGGTGATGCGCATGATCATGATGCTCATGATGGTGGTCATGGCCATGATCGTGGTGATGCCCGTCATGATCGTGATGATGGTGGTCGTGGTCGGCCTCCGCCTCGTCCTGCAGCCAGCGGCCGACATCGGCGATCTTGCTGCCGGGATCGAAGAGGCCGCACTGGAACAGTTCGGCGCTGGCCGCCAGCGGATCGCCGGAATCGAACACGGGAGAGCGCGGATTAAGCGCGCCCAGCGCCTCGGCCAGTCCGAGCTGCTGGGGGCCGGAGGCAAGGTCGCGCTTGGTGACGACGATGCGGTCGGCGACGGCCACCTGCCGGCGCGCCTCCTCATGCGCTGCGAGCGTCGCCTGCCCGTGCACGGCATCGACCACGGTGACGACGCCATCAAGCCTGTAGCTCTGCGCCAGCGCCGGATGGCCCATGATCGCCTGCAGCACGGGCGCGGGATCGGCAAGACCGGTGGTTTCGATCACCACGCGGTTCAGCGCCTTGATCCTGCCCGTCTGCAGCCGGTCCATCAGATCGCCCAGCGTGTCCACCAGCTCGCCGCGCACGGTGCAGCACAGGCAGCCATCGGACAGCTCGATGATGCCGTCGCCGGAGCTCTCGACCAGCAGATGATCGACCGAGACCTCGCCGAATTCGTTGATGATGACGGCGGTATCGGCCAGCGCCGCCTGCTTGAGCAGCCGGTTCAGGAGTGTGGTCTTGCCCGCGCCGAGAAAGCCGGTGAGCACGGAAACGGGAACGGGTTCAACGCCGGACATGAAAATTCCTCAAAAAAATACGGTTTCAACGCCCTGAACGCACGATCAATAGACCGGGCGCGGCACTGGAATAGGAATGGCGCCCTTGCCCTTGACGCCTGCGGCCGCCGTCTTCTCGCCGGCCGCCTCCTCGACAGGCTCGGTGCCGGGGATCAGCCCGGCATAGACGAGATTGAGCGGGCGGTTGATCTCGTGAATGAAGGGCGAGAGCAGCTTTTGCCGGCCGGCCTCGTCGCGGCCCTCGCTGCGCACCTTGGCCGCTTCCTTCGAGCAGATTTGCTTGGAGATGTCGGCCACGGTGTCGCGCGTGTCGCCATAGGGCGCGATCTGCGAGAGCGTCGGCTTGTTCATGCCGCCGTCGGTGAGCGCCATCTGCAGGAGCCGCGCGGATTCATCCGCCCGGCCGCCCAGGCTGTCGGAGCCGAGCACCACCGAGACGACCGAGCGGCCATTGCGCGTGGCGGAAGAAACCTGGTTGAAGCCGGAGGCGCAGATGAAGCCCGTCTTCATGCCATCGGCCCCGTCGAAACGGCCGATCAGCATGTTGTAGTTCGGGAAGTTCTTCTTGCCGGTGGTAAAGCCCTCATAGGAGAAATAGGGCGCGAATTCGGGAAATTCCCGCTTGATCGTGATCGCCAGCACCGCCAGATCCCGCGCCGTCGTATACTGCCCCGGCTCCGGCAGGCCGTTGGGATTGACGAAATGCGAGGAGCTCATGCCGAGCCGCTGGGCCTCGGCGTTCATCATGTCGACGAAGGCCGGCTCGGAGCCGCCGACGGTCTCGGCAATGGCCACCGCAATGTCGTTGGCCGATTTGATCAGCATCATCTTCAGCGCGCTGTCCAGCGTCATCGCCTGGCCAGGCTTGAAGAACATCTTGCTCGGCGGCTCGGCGGCGGCATGCTTGGACATGACCACCTGGCTCTGCAGCGTCAGCTTGCCGGCGCGCAGCGCCCGGAAGGTGGTATAGGCCGTCATCAGCTTGGTCAGCGAGGCGGGATACCATTTCTGGAAGATGTCGTTCTGCTCATAGACCTTGAGCGTGTTGACATCCACCACCAGATGCGGATTGGCGAGCGCCGGCTGGACCGCCAGCGCACAGCACGCGGCAAGAGCGGCCATGAGACGGGCAGCGCGCTTCGGCCTGCGCGATGTCCGCTTGAGGCAGGGAGCCTGCGGCGAGACGGGCGGGCGGCTTGCGGAATCTGTCACTATCATGCACCTCGGCAAATCGGGCATTGCGTCGTCAGGAGCGGCTATTTAACCTATATGGCGCCGTGATGGCAAAGGCGGATCGACCGTTGGCCGGCCGAGCCTGCCGTTCTTCCCTTCACCCCTGCCCGCCGCGTCCGCGCCGGGCCGCAGGAATTGTGAGCATCATGCCGATCTTGAACCGCGCCGCCGAACTTGCCCCGGACGTGACCGAATGGCGCCGTGCGCTGCACCGCAAGCCCGAGCTTCTCTATGCCGTGGAGGAAACCGCCGCCTTCGTCGCCGAAAAGCTGAAGGACTTCGGCGTTGACGAGGTGGTGACCGGCCTCGGCCGCACCGGCGTGGTCGGCCTCATTCGCGGCACGCTGGGCGATGGCCCGACGGTTGGCCTGCGCGCCGACATGGATGCGCTGCCGATGACGGAAACCTCCGGCAAGCCCTGGGCCTCGCAGGTCCCGGGCAAGATGCATGCCTGCGGCCATGACGGCCACACCGCCATGCTGCTCGGCGCGGCGAAATATCTGAGCGAGACCCGGCGCTTCCGTGGCGCCGTGGCGGTGATCTTCCAGCCGGCCGAGGAAGGCGGCGCCGGCGGGCGCGAAATGGTCAAGGACGGGATGATGGAGCGCTTCGGCATCCGCGAGGTCTATGGCATGCACAACATGCCGGGCATGCCCGTGGGCCATTTCGGCACGCGCGTCGGCCCGATCATGGCCTCGACGGACGAGTTCGCCATCACCCTCGACGGACGCGGCGGCCACGCCGCCCAGCCGCACCGCACGATCGACCCCATCGTCATCGGCGCGCAGATCGTCGGCGCGCTGCAGACCATCGCCTCGCGCACGGCCGATCCTCTCTCCTCGGTGGTGGTGTCCGTCACCAAGTTCAATGCAGGCTTCGCCCACAACATCATTCCCGAGCAGGCAGTGCTCGCCGGCACGGTGCGTTCGCTGAAGGACGAGACCCGCGACATGGCGGAAGCCCGCATCCGGGCGCTGGCCGAAGGCATCGCCACCGCCCATGGCGCCACGGCGCGGGTGCGCTACGAGCGCAACTATCCCGTCACCGTCAACCATGCCGAGGAGACGCAGCATGCACTGGAGGCCGCACGCGCGATCGCCGGCCCTGCGCAGGTGGCCGGCACGATCGAGCCGATGATGGGGGGCGAGGATTTCTCCTACATGCTCAACGCACGGCCCGGCGCCTTCATCTTCATCGGCAATGGCGAGAGCGCGGGCCTGCACAATCCGGCCTATGACTTCAACGACGAGGTCATCCCGCACGGCATTTCCTACTGGGTGCGGCTGGCCGAAAGCCGGCTTGGCTCTCAATGAGCCTGGAGGATCTCGACCGGATCGACCGGCGCATCCTCTCGATTCTGCAGGGCGATGGGCGCATCACCAATCTGGAGCTGGCCGAGCGCATCGGCCTGTCGCCCACGGCAACCAGCGAGCGGCTGCGCCGGTTGACCAAGGAAGGCTATGTCACCGGCTTTTCAGCGCGGCTCGACCCGCAGAAGCTCGGCTTCGGCCTGCTGGTCTTCATCGAGGTGATGCTGGACAAGACCACGCCCGACGTCTTCGACCAATTCGCCGAAGCCGTGCGCAAGGCGCCCTCGGTGCTGGAATGCCACATGGTGGCGGGCGGCTTCGACTATCTGGTCAAGACGCGCTTCGCCGACATGCAGGCCTATCGCAATTTCCTGGGACAGGTGCTGTGGACCCTGCCCGGCGTGCGCGAGACGCGCACCTATGCGGTGATGGAAGAGATCAAGAACGACGGACCGCTGCCGCTGGATTGAGATCGACCGAGCGGCATGAAAAAGGCGCGCCCTGCCGAGCGCGCCTCCGTCTCTTCAAAGCCTGAACAGGCTGACAGCTGTCAGAGCGTGGCCATGTCGATGACGAAGCGGTAGCGCACGTCGCTCTTCAGCACGCGCTCATAGGCCTCATTGATCTGATCGGCACTGATCAGCTCGATTTCCGAGAGAATGCCGTGCTCGCCGCAGAAGTCGAGCATTTCCTGGGTTTCCTTGATCGAGCCGATCATGGAGCCGGAGAGCGACTTGCGTCCGCCGACCAGGCCGAAGGCATGGATGGACGCGGGCTTTTCCGGCAGGCCGACGAGAACCATGGCGCCGTCGACCTTCAACAGGCCGAGGAAGGCGTTGAGATCCATGTCGGCGCTGACCGTGCTGATGATCAGGTCGAACTGGCCGGCCAGCGTCTGGAAGGTCTCGGCATCCTTGGTCGCATAATAATGCGTGGCGCCGAGCTTCAGGCCATCTTCCTTCTTGGAGAGCGACTGGGAGAGAACGGTGACCTCCGCGCCCATGGCGGCGGCGATCTTCACGCCCATATGGCCGAGCCCGCCCATGCCGACGATGGCGACCTTCTTGCCGGGACCGGCCTTCCAGTGCTTCAGCGGCGAATAGAGCGTGATGCCGGCGCAGAGCAGCGGTGCTGCGGCATCGAGCGGCAGATTGGCGGGAATGGACAGGACATAGCCTTCCTTGACGACGATCTGGTCAGAATATCCGCCCATGGTCGGCGTGCCGTCGGCTTCGCGGCCATTATAGGTCGGCACGAGGCCGGGCATGTACTGTTCGAGATCGACATCGCGGGCGGCGCAGCCGACGCAGCTGTCGACGAAACAGCCGACGCCGACATGATCGCCGACCTTGAACTTGGTCACGTCGGAACCGACGGCCATGACGACGCCGGCGATCTCATGGCCGGGCACCATCGGATAGATCGACCCGCCCCACTCGTCGCGAACCTGGTGGATGTCGGAATGGCAGATGCCGCAATATTTGATGTCGATCACGACATCGTCGGCGCGCGGTTCACGCCGCTCGAAGGTAAAGGGTTCAAGCGGCTTCGACGCATCCGTCGCCGCATATCCTCGGGCCATGGCCATGGCGCACTCCTTGGGAATGGTGCTGAAGGGAAGGAAAATGAAACGCCCCGGGCGAAGAGCTAAGCCGACCGGAGAGGTCTTCAAGAGAGACATCGACGCAACTGGGGACGTGGCCGGACGGCCGAACTGCATATAGGAACGCATCTGCGCGATGTCATCGGGCGCGGCGCGTCGTGGCGAGAATTCGGGGCAGGTAGCGCTCTGCGAAAAGGCTGCAGTTCTGCAGGCTGACGCAAACTGCTCACGGCAGGCGGCGAACCATCCTTCACACCAGCTCCGGCCAGGTATCCGACAGCCGATAGCCTTCCGGAAACGGGTCCTCCGGGTCGAGCATCCACTGCATGGTGCCGGTGATCCAGGCGCGGCCCGAGATCGAGGGGCGGATAGCGGGGCGACCGCCGACGGTGGCGAGCGCCTCGACCCTGCAGTCGAACCGGGTGCCGAGGATCGAGCGGCCGATGAAGCGGTCGCCCAGGCCGATCTCGCCGCGCGCATGCAGGACGGCCATGCGGGCCGAGCAGCCGGTGCCGGTCGGCGAGCGGTCGATCTTGCCCGGGCGGATGGCCACGGCGCTGGCTGCGGTCAGCACGCCCGCCTCGCGCGTCAGCGGCCCGGCGAACTGGCAGAAGGAGAAGTGGTCACACTCCAGGTTCTCGGGATGAGAGAAGCCGAGCTGCGCGTCGGCCGCCTTGGTGATGCGCATGCCGAGCGCGGCGAGATCGGCGGCCTCGTCGGGCCGGATCGAAAAACCGAGCGCCTGCGCATCGACGATGACGAAACTGTCGCCGCCATAGGCGGTATCGACGGTCAGCGTGCCCAGCCCCTCCACCTCCAGCGGCGCCGCCAGCCGGTCGGCGAAGGAAGGCACATTGGTGACGGTGATGCGCTCGGCCTTGCCGTTGCGGCAGATGGCGACCACGTCGACAATTCCGCCCGGCGCTTCCAGCACCAGATGCGTCTCCGGCTCGACCATCGGCACGATGCCGGTATCGATCAGCACTGTGGCGACGCAGAGCGAATTGGAGCCGGACATGGGCGGCGTATCGGCGGGCTCCATGATGATGAAGCCCATCTGCGCCCGCGGATCCTTGGCCGGCACCAACAGGTTGACATGGCGAAAGACGCCGCCGCGCGGCTCGTTCAGCACGAAGCGCCGCAGCCGCTCATCCGTGGCGATGAAGCGCGACTGCGCCCAGAGCGTCTCGCCCGGCGGCGGGGCGACACCGCCGACGATGACATCGCCCACCTCGCCCTCGGCATGGCAGCCGACGACATGAATGACCCGGTCCGTGCGCATGGCCTCTCCCTCCGCCGATCTTGCCCTGTCCGATTCCGAGCATCCAGCCGAAATCGGAACGGGTCCGATGCCTATCCCTGACGCGCCGACAGAAACTCCGCCAGCGAGCTCGCCGCGTGCGCGATGTGTTCGCTGAGCAGCGTCACCGCCTCACCGATGCGGCCGGCCGCGCAGAGCTTGACCAGCAGCCGGTGCTCGGCCTGCGCGCGCTCCATGCTGCCGCTCAGGGACAGCTGCAGCCGGGTGTGCCGGTCGCATTCCTGCAGGAGATTGCTGACCAGCGCCAGCGAGCGCGGCCGCTCGGCATGGGCATAGAGCCGCATATGCAGCGCATTGTTGAGCGGCCCCCAGCGCCGGGAATGGCCGGCGGCGCTTTCGGCCTCGAATTCGGCGAGGATGGCATCGAGCGCCGCGAAATCCTCTGCCCGCAGCTTCGGCGCGGAGAGCCTGAGCAGGCGCGGCTCCAACAGGCTGCGCAGCTCGAACAGCTCGTTGATCTCGTCCAGCGACAGCTCCGACACCACGGCGCCGCGGTGCGGCAGGATCTTTACCAGCCCTTCCGCCTCCAGCTGCATCAGGGCCTCGCGCACGGGAATGCGGCTGACGCCGAACTCCTCCGCCAGCGCGTCCTGGCGCAGCTGCATGCCCCCCTCGAAACTGCCGTCGAGAATGCGCTCGCGCAGCGCCTCCATCACGGCAGACGAGATGGTGCGGTGGGTCAGCGACTTGCGGACCGGGCTGGCGGGTGGGGCGACGATTTTGGCGGGCATGAGACAGGCCTATGGCTGGTTGGCATCTGCGTCAAGGCACGAAACCCGCTTGACTGGATATTTTATACAATCTACAAAGCTCGTCATCAAGTCCTCAGGAGACACAAAGCATGGCACCGAAGATCGGCTGGTCGGGCGTTTTCCCGGCGGTTACCACCCAGTTCAAGCCCGACCTCTCGCTCGATATCGATGCGACGAAGAAGGTGCTCGATGGCCTCGTGCGCGATGGCGTGTCGGGCCTCATCGTCTGCGGCACGGTCGGCGAGAACACCTCGCTGACGCGCTCGGAGAAGGTCGCCGTGATGGAAGCGGCCAAGGATGCCGCCAAGGGCCGCGTGCCCGTCATCTGCGGCGTGGCCGAATTCACCACGCAGGGTGCGGCCGAAGTCGCGGGCGAAGCCGCACGCGTCGGCCTGGATGGCGTCATGGTCATGCCGGCGCTCGTCTATTCGTCGAAGCCGCATGAGACGGCCGCCCATTTCCGCGGCGTGGCGAAGGCCACCGATCTGCCTGTCATGGTCTACAACAACCCGCCGATCTACAAGAACGACGTGACGCCCGACATCCTCGCCTCGCTCGCCGATTGCGAGACGATCGTCTGCTTCAAGGACTCCTCCGGCGACACGCGCCGCTTCACCGACGTGAAGAACATGGTCGGCGACCGCTTCGTGATGTTTGCGGGCCTCGATGACGTGGTCGTTGAAAGCGTCATGCTCGGCGCCGTCGGCTGGATCTCGGGCATGTCGAACGCCTTCCCGCGCGAAGGCGAAACGCTGTTCCGCCTGGCCAAGGCCGGCCGCTATGCCGAAGCGCTGGAACTCTATGCCTGGTTCATGCCGCTGCTTCACCTCGATGCCCGCCCGGATCTCGTCCAGTGCATCAAGCTCTGCGAGGAAATCATGGGCCGCGGCACCGCGCTCACCCGCCCGCCGCGCCTGGCGCTGAGCGAGGCCGAGCGCGCCGAAGTCCAGGCGATCATGGACCATGCGCTGAAGAACCGTCCGGCCCTGCCCGATGTCGGCCTGACGCCGGCCGCCTGATTCTCTTCCGAGGCGGCCGTGCCATTCCTCGCCGCCTCCTGCTGGCGCTGCATATCCCTGGCGATGTGCGGCGCCTTTTTCGTTCATGGGCGCGGCGGATCCGCGATGGGCTGGGCAAAGTCGCTTTTGGCGGCTTTTGTAACCGCCGCTGACTGGCCTAACATGGCCGCCGATCGGGCCCGCGCGGGCGGCCACCCATTTCCCTTCCCTGCAAGGCGCTCCCCCTGCGTTCGGGGCATGCCGAGACACTCCGGAGACTTTCATGAGCGAGACCGTCACCCTTAGCCTGGACGAGGCCGCGCGCCTGGCAAAGGCCGCCTTTCTGACCTCGGGCGTGTCCGACGCCCATGCCGAGGCGCTGACGGCAACCGTGATGGCCGGACAGGCGGATGAATGCCACTCGCATGGGCTCTATCGCGTGCTCGGCTGCGTGCGCTCGGTCAGGGAGGGCAAGGTCAATCCGGTGGCCGAACCGCGTGTGAGCACGCCGGGGCCGGCCATCGTCAAGGTCGATGCCGATTATGGCTTCTCGCCGCTGGCCTTCCGCACCGGCCTGCCGCATCTGGTGGAAAAGGCGCGTGGGCAGGGTCTGGCGGCGCTGGCCATCAACCATTGCTTTCACTTCTCCGCGCTCTGGCCGGAGGTGGAGGCGCTCGCTGCGCAAGGGCTGGCGGCGCTGGCCCTGACGCCCAGCCATGCCTGGGTGGCGCCGGCCGGCGGCACCAAGGGCGTGTTCGGCACCAACCCCATTGCCTTTGCCTGGCCGCGGCCGGGCGATTTTCCCTTCGTCTTCGATTTCGCCACGAGCGCCGCCGCGCGCGGCGAGATCGAGCTGCATCGCCGGGCCGGAAAGCCGATCCCCGAGGGCTGGGCGATCGATGCCGAGGGCCAGCCGACCACCGACGCCACCGCCGCACTTGCCGGCGCCATGCTGACCTTTGGCGGCCATAAGGGCTCGGCGCTCTCCGCCATGGTGGAACTGATGGCCGGTCCGCTGATCGGCGATATGACCAGCCTCGAATCCATGGCCTTTGACGCCGGCGTCGGCGCTGCCCCCTGCCATGGAGAGCTGATCCTCGCCTTCGATCCCGCCCGATTCCTCGGCGCCGAGAAAGACACTCATGTCGCCCGCGCGGAAGCGCTGTTCGACGCCATTCTCGGCCAGGGCGCCCGCCTGCCCTCCCAGCGCCGCTTCGCCGCCCGACAGCGTACGGCCACAGCCGGCGTCACGATCCCGCGCCAGCTCTACGCGGACATCCAAGCGCTGCTGGCGTAATTCAGCCGGCTGGAACCAGGCACGAAAAAGGGCGACGCACACGCTGCGCCGCCCCTTCTTTTTTATTCAGCTTGGAAAGATCGGCTCAGAGCTGCCGCCGGCGATAGAGCACCACCACAGCGGCGATCAGCATGCCGGCCAGCGAATACCAGGTGATGGCATAGACGAGGTGGTTGTTGGGGAAGGCGATCTGCGTCAGCCCGCCCACGGGATAGCCGCCGGGATTGGCGGTGTCGTCGGCGTCGACGAAGAAGGGGGCGACCTTGTCGGCCGGAAGCCCGCGGGCGGCGGCCATTGCGGGCACGTCGCGCGAATACCAGCGGTCGGCGGCCGGATCGTTGCTGCGCAGGAAGGCGCCCTTGGGTTCGCTGAGCCGGAGCAGACCGGTGATCTGAACGGGCCCCTGCGGATTGCCGGCGCTGCGGCTTGAGGGGTCGCGCCGGTCGGGAGGCACGAAGCCGCGATTGACGAAGACGATGGTGCCGTCTTCGGCGCTAAGCGGCGTCAGCACCCAGAAGCCGGGGCCGAGCACCGTATTGGCCTGGGCCAACGCTTCCTTGTCATGCAGGAAGGTGCCGGAGAGGCTGACATGGCGATATTCGGAGGATGCGGCGTCGATCCCGGCCCAGTCGGCCGCGGGCGGCACGGGCACGGGGGGCGCATGGACGCGTGCCTCGACCCTTGCGATCAGGTCCTGTTTCCAGAACAGCCGCTTCACCTGCCAGGTGCCGAGGGAGAGAAGGCCCGCCGTCACGAGGACGGCGAGCAGCAGCGTGACGACCGTCCTGCGACGGACGCGGGCATCAGGGGGCATTGCGCATCATGTCCGGGCTGACCGGCATCATGTTGGCATTGAGGTGATGCATGACCCAGAGCGAGCCGGACAGCGCGATGACTACCAGAACGATGGTGAAGATCAGCGCCAGCAGCGTCCAGCCGCCTTCCGAGCGGCTGTTCATGTGCAGAAAGTAGATCATGTGCACGATGATCTGGACGACCGCGAAGGCCATGATCAGCGCGACGGTGACTGCCTTGCTCTGGAAGACATCGCCCATGACCAGCCAGAACGGCACGGCCGTCAGGATGACCGAGAGGATGAAGCCGGTCATGTAGCTCTTCATCGAGCCGTGGCCGGCCTCATGGCCATGGCTGTGGCCGTGATGGGCGTGGTGTGCGTCTTCTTCGTGGGTGATGTGCGTGGTCATCCGACGACTCCGATCAGATAGACGAGGGAGAAGACGCCGATCCAGACGACGTCGAGGAAGTGCCAGAACATCGACAGGCACATCAGGCGCCGGCGGTTTTCCGGGATCAGGCCGTGCAGCGAGACCTGGACCATCAACGTCACCAGCCAGATGCAGCCGAAAGTGACGTGCAGGCCGTGGGTGCCGACCAGCGTGAAGAAGGCCGACAGGAAGGCCGAGCGGTTGGGACCGGCCCCTTCCAGGATCAGGTGATGGAACTCGTAGAGTTCGAGGAACAGGAAGGCGAGGCCGAAGATGCCGGTTATCGCCAGCCAGCCGAGCGTGGCCTTCTTGTTGTTCTTCTCCATCGCCAGCATGGCGAAGCCGTAAGTGATCGACGAGAACAGCAGCATGGCCGTGTTGATGGCCACCAGCGTCAGGTCGAACAGGTCGGCCGGGGAAGGCCCGGCCGCATAGTTGCGGCCGAGAACGGCATAGGTGGCGAACAGCACGGCAAAGATGAGGCAGTCGCTCATCAGGTAGAGCCAGAAGCCCAGAAGCGTGCTGTTTTCCGGATGATGGTCTTCCTTCAGGTAGAAGACCGGCTCGCCCTTGGTGTCGAGAGGGGTGCTGCTCATCAGGTCAGGCTTTCTTCATCAGAAGCTGCGTGCGCGCATTTTCCGTGGCCACCACCTCTTCGGCGGGGATGTAGAAATCACGCTTGTAGTTGAAGGTATGGGCGATGGACACCAGGATGATCCCGGCGAAGGAAAGTGCCGCGAGCCACCAGATGTACCAGATCAGCGCGAAGCCGAGGGCAACCGACAGGCCTGCCAGGATCACGCCCGTGCCGGTGTTCTTCGGCATGTGGATCGGGCGATAGCCTTCCAGCGGGCGGGTATAGCCGCGGCGCTTCATGTCGTACCAGCTGTCGTGATCGTGGATCACAGGCGTGAAGGCGAAGTTGTAGTCCGGCGGCGGCGAGGAGGTCGACCATTCCAGCGTCCGGCCATCCCAGGGATCGCCCGTCACATCGCGCAGCTCTTCGCGCTTGATGAAGCTGACGATGAGCTGGATGATGAAGGAGGCGATGCCGAGCGCGATCAGGAAGGCGCCGAAGGCGGCGATGATGAACCAGATCTGCAGCGAGGGATCCTCGAACTGGCTGACGCGGCGGGTCACGCCCATCAGGCCCAGAACGTAGAGCGGCATGAAGGCGAAGTAGAAGCCGATCAGCCAGAACCAGAAGGACATCTTGCCCCAGAACGGATCCAGCTTGAAGCCGAAAGCCTTCGGGAACCAGTAGTTGAAGCCTGCCAGCACGCCGAAGACCACGCCGCCGATGATGACGTTATGGAAGTGGGCGATAAGGAACAGCGAGTTGTGCAGCACGAAGTCAGCCGGGGGAACGGCCAGCATCACGCCGGTCATGCCGCCGATGACGAAGGTCACCATGAAGCCGATCGTCCACAGCATCGGCACTTCAAAGCGGATGCGGCCGCGATACATCGTGAACAGCCAGTTGAACACCTTGGCCCCGGTCGGGATCGAGATGATCATCGTGGTGATGCCGAAGAAGGCGTTGACGCTGGCGCCCGAGCCCATCGTGAAGAAGTGATGCAGCCAGACGAGGTAGGACAGGATGGTGATGACGACGGTGGCGTAGACCATCGAGGCATAGCCGAACAGGCGCTTGCCGCAGAAGGTGGCCACGATTTCCGAGAAGATGCCGAAGGCCGGCAGGATCAGGATGTAGACCTCAGGGTGACCCCAGATCCAGATGAGGTTGACGTACATCATCGGATTGCCACCAAGGTCATTGGTGAAGAAGTTCGTGCCGACATACCGGTCGAGCGACAGGAGCGCCAGCGTCGCCGTCAGGATCGGGAAGGTGGCGACGATCAGGATGTTGGTGCAGAACGAGGTCCAGGTGAAGACCGGCATCTTCATCATGGTCATGCCCGGGGCGCGCATCTTGATGATGGTCGCGACCAGGTTGATCCCCGACAGCGTCGTGCCGACACCGGCGACCTGCAGACCCCAGATATAATAGTCCACCCCGACACCCGGGCTGTAATCGGCGCCCGACAGCGGCGGATAGGCGAGCCAGCCCGTGCGCGCGAACTCGCCGACGAAGAGCGAGATCATGATCAGCACGGCGCCGGCTGCCGTCATCCAGAAGGAGAAATTGTTCAGGAAAGGGAACGAGACGTCGCGCGCGCCGATCTGCAGCGGCACGACGAAGTTCATCAGGCCGGTGACGAAGGGCATGGCCATGAAGAAGATCATGATCACGCCATGCGCGGTGAAGACCTGGTCATAATGGTGCGGCGGTAGGAAGCCCTCATTGCCGCCGAAGGCGATGGCCTGCTGCGTGCGCATCATGACGGCGTCGGCAAAGCCGCGCATCAGCATCACGAGCGCCAGGACCACATACATGATCCCGATCTTCTTGTGGTCGACGCTGGTGAACCACTCTTTCCAGAGATAGCCCCAGAGGCGGAAATAGGTGAGCGCGCCCACCACCACGATGCCGCCGAGCGCCACCGCGATGAAGGTCGCCACCAGGATCGGCTCATGCAACGGGAAGGCGCCCAGATCGAGCCTCCCGAAAATCAGCGATTTAGTATCCAGATGCGAAAACATGGCGTGTACCTGTGTTCTTTAAGAGCGGTAGGCGCGGCGCGTCGGGCGCGCCTGGCCGGTCCTAGTTTGACTGGTTGAGCTGCTTGGGTGCGATGCCACCCTCGGGCGCGGGCGTCGCGCCACTGCCCATCGTGCCCATGTCGTGACCCTGCATGTCGTGACCCTGCGTGCCGCCGTCGGCGGGCGCCGCGTGCGGGGTCTCCTTGTTGGGCGCTTCGGGGCTGCGCGCCTCATTGCCATGGGCCGGGAAGGTCGCGGCATTGGTGCCCGCACCCTCTTCGGCGTGGCGGGTATCATACAGCAGCTTCTCGCGGTTTTCCTGGCTCTCCTTGCCGGCGCCGCCCATCATGTCGATGTGCATCATGTCCTTGGCGCACATCTGCCCCGGCTTCACACAGAGATTGACGATGGCGTCGAACAGGTTGTCCTCGACGCTGGCGAACTGGCGCTTGGGCTCACGCTCGCTCGGGCGCTCGAATTCGAGATAGGCCGCGCGGTCGAGCGTGCCGTTTCCGGCCTTGGACTTGGCGACCCAGGCGTCGAAATCGGCCTGCGAGGCACCATGGAAGGTGAAGGTCATGTGCGAGAAGCCGTCGCCGCTGTAATTGGCAGAGAAGCCCTTATAGGCGCCGGGCTGGTTGATGACCGCATGCAGCTTGGTGCGCATTCCGGGCATGGCGTAGATCTGGCCGGCGAGCGCAGGGATGTAGAAGGAGTTCATCACCGAGGAAGCCGTGATTTCGAAGGTGATCGGCACGTCCACCGGCGCATAGAGCTCGTTCACGCTGGCAAAGCCCTGTTCCGGATAGATGAACAGCCACTTCCAGTCGAGCGCGACGACCTGGACGGTCAGCGGCTTGACATCGGCCGGCAGCGGGCGCTGCGCGTCGATGCGGTCGAGCGGGCGATAGGGATCGAGCTTGTGCGTGGAAATCCAGGTGATCGCGCCGAGCGCGATGATGATGGCCAGCGGCGCCGCCCAGATGACCACTTCGAGCCGGGTGGAATGGTGCCATTCCGGATCATAGGTCGCGCTCGTATTCGCACTGCGATACCGCCAGGCGAAGAACAGGGTCAAAAAGATGACCGGCACGATGATCAGAAGCATCAGCAGGGTGGAGACGACGATCAGGTCGCGCTGCTGCATAGCGATATCGCCGAAGGGGGACATGACTACCATGTTGCAGCCAGCCAGCATCCCCAGGAGCGGGAGGAGGAGCAGGCTCCTCGGAAATTTCACGCGTTTCATCATGGCATGATGTTCTTTCGTTTCGATGTCCTGCGACTAATGCCACCGGCACAGGAACGGTATGAGGTGTATGGTCGCACCGCTGCGTACAGCCATGCGATGAAATCCTCTAAATGATCTTAAATGCCTTCTTTTGCCCGGCAATAAACGATTGCGGCCAAATGTCGAGCGCGGCATTGCACTGCGGGAATAGCTGCCATGCGTGCGGTGCAAGGCCGATTGCTGCGTCGCGACGACGAATTTTAGCCTCTCGCCACTTGATAAGAAACATTGGTCGCTCAAGATCGTTCTTGGGGGCGGCGTGATTAAGCGTGCCGCCGGAGCGGAAGGAGGCATTGATATGACCAGCATGGCAGTTTCCCCGGGAACGGTTCGGCCATTGTCGAAGGGCGCGACCCCGTCGTCGTCCAAGTTGGAGAGCGACGCCCGGACCATCCACGACGACAAGCCGGTCTCGGCCAGCAATATTGCGATCGGCGTTGTCCTGGGCCGCATGTCGGAGTTTTTCGACTTCTTCGTCTTCGGCCTGGCCTCGGTGCTCGTTTTCCCGCAACTGATCTTCCCCTTTGCGCCGGATCGCCTGACGGCGACGCTGTATTCCTTCGCCATTTTCTCGCTCGCCTTCATCGCCCGGCCGGTCGGCTCGGTGGTGTTCACGGCGATCGACCGTCATTATGGTCGCGGCACCAAACTGACGGTGGCGCTTTTCGTTCTCGGCAGCTCGACCGTCTGCATGGGTTTTCTGCCGGGCTATGATCAGATCGGCGTCGCGGCCATCTATCTCCTGGCGCTGTTCCGCATCGGCCAGGGCTTCGCGCTCGGCGGGGCCTGGGATGGTCTGGCCTCACTTCTGGCCATGAACGCGCCGGAACGCCATCGCGGCTGGTACGCCATGGTACCCCAGCTCGGCGCGCCGATCGGCTTCGCGCTGGCCAGCATGCTCTTCGGCTATTTCGTCGCAAATCTCTCAACCGAGGATTTCCTGAGCTGGGGCTGGCGCTACCCGTTCTTCGTCGCCTTCGCCATCAATGTCGTGGCGCTTTTCGCCCGTCTGCGTCTGGTCGTCTCCAAGGAATTCGGCACGGCGCTGGAGCGTCATGAGCTGCAGCCGGTGCGTATCCGCGACCTGCTCTCCACCCATGGCCGCGATATCCTGATCGGTGCCTTCGTGCCGCTGGCAAGCTTCGCCATGTTCCATCTGGTCACGATCTTCCCGCTCGGCTGGACCAGCCTCTATGGCGAGCAGGCCATCGGCGCCTTCATGATGGTGCAGGTGATCGGCGCGCTCTGTGGTGTCGTCACCATCATCGCCTCGGGGCTCCTGGCCGACCGGATCGGCCGGCGCAGCCAGCTGGGCGTCGCCGCCGTCATCATCGCTCTGTTCAGCTTCATCGGCCCGATGCTGATTTCCTCGGGCTCGACCGGCATCGATGCCTTCGTCATCATCGGCTTCGGCGTATTGGGCCTGTCCTTCGGCCAGGCTTCCGGCTCGGTATCCTTCCGTTTCCGCAAGGCCTACCGCTATACCGGCTCGGCCTTCACCTCGGATCTCGCCTGGCTGGTCGGCGCCGGCTTCGCGCCGCTGATCGTGCTCTATCTGTCCAGCCATTTCGGCGTGACCTTCATCGGGCTGTATCTGCTGTCCGGCGCGCTGTGCACGCTGGTCGCGTTGTTCTTCAACAAGCGCATCGAACCGGCAAACGACTGAGAGGCACCGGCAGGAAACCGGGGCCGCCGAAAGGCGGCCGCCTTGCGGCTCCGCTGCACCAAGATCCTGACAAAGAAGCCCGCCGGGGCACCTTCCACGCCTTTCTGAAGGCGGAAAGGGCCACGGCGGGCTCTTGTGCGTTTTACGATCCGCGCCGTCTAAAGGCACGGATCCCGTCAGGCAGGCGACACCACCCGGCCGGCCATGCCCTTTGCCGGGCGTCGCACCAGAGGCGCCGTCGCCCCCAGCGTCGCGCGGAACCAGTCGATGGTGCGCGGCAGGCCTTCGGCGAGGCTCACCTGCGGCCGCCAGCCCAGAAGCCCCTCGGCACGGGAGATGTCAGGACGCCGACGCTGCGGATCGTCGGCCGGCAGCG
Organism: Xaviernesmea rhizosphaerae; assembly: GCF_001938945.1. Taxonomy (GTDB): domain Bacteria; phylum Pseudomonadota; class Alphaproteobacteria; order Rhizobiales; family Rhizobiaceae; genus Xaviernesmea; species Xaviernesmea rhizosphaerae. Next base: position 198,076 of record NZ_MKIO01000039.1, on the reverse strand, counting down.
GGCGGTGGATCAGCGCGGAGCGCGTCGGCATCAGCGCCAGCACCATCTCGGCCAGCTCCAGAATGGTGAATTCGCCCGGATTGCCGATATTGACCGGCACGCCGGGATTCGGATCGACCGCCATCAGCCGCCGCAGTCCCTCCACCAGATCCGAGACGTAGCAGAAGGAGCGGGTCTGCTCGCCGTCGCCATAGATGGTCAGAGGCTCGCCCTTCAGCGCCTGGACGATCAGATTGGAAACGATGCGGCCGTCATTGGGCTGCATGCGCGGGCCATAGGTGTTGAAGATGCGCACGACCCGCGCATCGACCTGACCGAGGCGCAGGCTGTCGAAACACAGGGCTTCGGCCGCCCGCTTGCCCTCGTCATAGCAGGCGCGCGGTCCCGTGCAGTTGACATTGCCCCAGTAATCCTCCTGCTGGGGATGCTGCAGCGGATCGCCATAGACCTCGCTGGTGGAGGCCTGCAGGAAGCGCGCGCCGTGCCGGGCCGCCAATTGCAGGAGGTTGCCGGTGCCGACCACGCTGGTCATCATCGTGTGGAACGGATCGGCCTGGTAGAGCGGCGGCGAGGCCGGACAGGCAAGGTTGTAGATCTCGTCCACCGCCTCGTCGAGCGCCAGAGGCTGGCAGATGTCATGCTCGATGCGGCGGAAATTCGGATGGTTGTCCAGCGCAGCCACAGTCTCCGGGCTGCTTGTCAGGTAGCTGTCGACGCAGAGCACGCGGTGGCCCTCCGCCAGCAGCCGGTCGCACAGATGCGAGCCGACGAAGCCGGCGCCACCGGCCACCAGGCTCGTCCTTGGCCGCCGCGCGGCCTTGGGTCTGTCGAGCATGTCCTCTCTCCTCTTGAAGCACCGAACCGGAAACCGGGAGCCGGTCTTCGGAAAATCCGGTGCAAAAACAAAATTGGCGCTCGGGACTGTGTGGGATGTTCAGTCCGATGCTCCAACGGGCAGCGCGACAGCGGCCGGTGGATCCCCGGACCGCCCTCGGCAAAAACGTCAGGCACGACGGCGCAAGGGCTGCGCCGGCAGGCTGTCGAGCACATGCAGGAGATCGCCTGCGCGGGCGCGGCCGGTATGGGCGGCCAGGATACGGTCCATGGCATTGGCCGCGAGCCGGTCGCGCCCATCCGGCGAAATCTCGCTCAGCGCCGCCACGACATCGGCAGCCTCGGCGGCGATGCGCACAGCCTCGCCTTCCGGCAGCAGCTCCTCGAGCCCTTCCCATCGGTCGCTGATGATGGCCGTGCGGCAGGCGGCGGCCTCGAACAGGCGCACGCTTGGCGACCAGCCGGCGGCGATCATGTCGGCGCGGGTGACGTTCAGGGTGAAGCGCTGACGGCTGTAGAAGGCAGCGTGATCGGCAGGCGCCAGATGCTCGATCCGCTCGACATTGGCGGGCCAGTCGATGTCATCGGGATATTGCGGTCCGGCCACGGCGAAGCGGCAGTGCGGCAGACGCCGCGCCGGCTCGATCAGCAGCCGCTCCAGCGTCGGCTGGCGGTCGGGGCTGTAGGTGCCGAGATAGCCGAGGTCGAGATCGGGCGTGGCTCCCGTCGGCCGGTAGCGCGTCTCGTCCACCGAGCAGTAGAGCGCCTCTGCCCGCCGCGCGCCGAACTCCGCCTCGAGACGGTCGAGCACGCGGCCGCCGGAAAAGGAGAAATAGACGTCGAACAGAGGCACCTGCCGGCGCGCGAGATAGTCCTCCTCCCCGCGCCGGAGCTTGGCCATGGTGACGGGCGTATCGATATCGTAGAAACACAGAGCGCTGACCCCGAGAGCCGCCACCGCATCGATCACCGCAGGGCCATCCGGCACATAGGAGCCGATGATCACGGCATCGGCCGCGGCGAGCGCCGGCGCGAAGCGGGCGATCATGTCCTCGACACTGTCATAAAGGGCGAGATCGCAGAAATCGGGCGCCGGCAGGTCGCGTTGGGACGCATACCAGTGCACGTCGCGTTCGAGGAACAGCACCTCCTGCCCCTCGGCCTTCAGCCCGCGCAGAAGCGCGCGGAAGGTGGTGGCATGGCCATTGCCCCAGGAGGAGGAGAGCGACAGGCCGATGACGACGATCTTGCGGGGAGAGGCCGTCATGCCGCGCGCTCCCCTGCCCCGAGCCCTGTTTTTGCCTTTGCCGCCGCTGTCGCGGCCTTGGCGACGGCGGCATCGGTGAGAAGCTGGTCCACCTGCAGCGCCCGGTCGGCATAGGTGTGCTCCCTCAGCACCCGGGCAAGCGCCGCGCGGCCGATCGCCTGGGCACGCTCCGGTGTCAGGCCTGAAAGGATATCGGCCACATCCTGCCCGTCGCGGGCGACCAGCACCTCCTGGCCGGGCAACAGAAACAGGTCGATGCCTTCCCAGTAATCGGTGATCAGGCAGGCCCCGGCGCCGGCGGCCTCGAACACCCGTGTAGCAGGGGAAAAGCCCGTCTCCGCCATGCTGGCGCGGGAGATGTTGAGCACCGCCTTCGGCGTGACGTTGAAGGCATTGTGGTCTCGGGTCGGCACATGGCCGATGTCGCGCACATTGGCGCTCATCGGCTTGCCGCCCCAGCCGGAGCCGCCGAGAAGGAAACGCGCGCCCGGCGTCCTTGCCGCCGGCTCCAGGAAGAAGGCCTCGACGCGGGCCTCGCGGTCCGGCAGGCGATTGCCCAGAAAGCCGAGATCGGCGGCAAAGCGCGGCTCCGGCGCCACCGGATGATGGGTTTCCGGATCGAGCGCATTGTAGATCGGCATGCAGGCCTTCGCGCCGAGCGCCCGATAGGCCGAGACCACGGGATCGCCGCCGCCATAGGTCAGCACCATGTCGAGATCGGGCAGCGCCCGGCGCAGCGGGTGGTCGGGAGCCGGCGCGAGATCGGCGAGCGTCGCCGGCGCATCGACATCCCAGAAGATCCGCAAAGCCTGCGGGCGGGCGGCGGCCATCACCTCGGCCAGCAGCAGGTCGTCCTCAAAGCCGACGCCGCTCGCCTTGATCACCACATCGGCCTCGGCGGCCTGCGCCGCGACCGCGCGCAGGGCCTCGATCGTGCCGTCATAGACGACCACCTGCGCCCAGTCGGGCGGGTCGATGTCGCGGTTCTTCTGCCGGTCGTAGACATCGGGCTCGTAGAAGGTCACCCAATGGCCGAGGCCGGCGAGCGCGCGGATCATGCCGCGATAATAGGTGGCTGCGCCGTTCCAGTAGGCGGAGGTCAGGCTGGACCCGTAGAAGGCGATCTTCATGCGGCGGCATCCTTTGAGCGGGAGGAAGAGGAAGCGAGCTCGGCGCGAATGCCGGCCGTGCCATGGATGGCCAGGATGGCGAGAAGCTCGTCGATCCGGTGGCGGCAGGTGTGGCGGGAGAGGACCGTGCGCAGGCCATGGGCGGCAAGCTCGGCGGCCATGGCGGGATCGGAAAGCAGCATGCGCATCAGCCGCGTCATTTCCCCGCCGTCGCGGGCGAAGAGGAAATCGCGGCCGGGGGAAAACAGCCCCTCCGCATCGTCCCAAGGCGCCGAGATCAGCGGGATGCCGGACGCCAGCGCCTCGAACATGCGAATGGTGGGAATGCCCGGCAGGCTTTCGACATAGGGCCGGCGGGGAATGTGCACCGTCAGCCTGTGCTGCGCGAAGGCACGCGGCGCCTCGGCATTGGCAATCCAGCCGCCATAATCGATGCCGGCCTCCGCCAGCGCCGACAGAGCGGGCTGCGGATAGCGCACGCCGCGCACGGTCGCACTCAGGCCAAGGGCCCTGACCGGCTCGATCAGAAAGGCGGCAATCTCCGCCGAGCGCTCGTCATCGCCCCAATTGCCGATCCAGATCAGATCGCCGGTCTTTTCCACCTCGGGCATGGGATGAAACAGCGCCGCATCGGCCGCCTCGTGCCAGGTGAAGACCTGCTGCCCCCAGCCGGCGGCGAGATAGCGCTGGCGCAAGGTCTCCCCGAAGGCGAGCACGAGATCATAGCCCGAGAGATCCAGCCCGGCGATCTCGCCTTCCGCCGAGACCGCGCGGTGATGGGTGTCGTGGAAGATCAGCGTGAAATCGCCGCCCTGCTGGCGGGCCCGCCCGATGCGGGCAATCAGCGCCGGATCGGTCCATTCATGCACGATCACCACATCGGCGGCGGCCAGCGCGGCCTCGTGATCGAAATCGGCCCCGTAGCGCTGCGAGGACAGCATGGGAAAGATCCGGGCGAACTCGGCTTCGGCCCCGGGCCCCTGGTCGGCCACCAGATTGGCGCGGCTCCAGGCGTCGCGCGGCTCCAGCGCGCCGACCCCATGGCCCCGGCGAAGGAGATCGCGGACAATCCCGCGCAGGAAATGCGCATTGCCGTGGTTCCAGTCGGAAACGAGGGAGTGGGTGTAGAAGAGAAACTGCATGTCGCTCACTCCGCAGCGGTGATGTGGGATGACAGGCCGGCGCTCGCCGTGCCGGCAGGCCGGCGCCGATCGCCCTCGGTGCCATCGAGCAGGCGGCCGTAGAGGGCAGACATCGCCTGCCCCTGCGCCTGCGGCGTGAACCGGCGGGCCCGGGCCTGAGCCGCAGCGCCCAGCGCCCTGCGCAGATCCGCATCCGCCGCCAGCCGGTTCAGACAGTCGGCAAAGGCTGTCGCATCATCCGGCGCGGCGAACAAAGCGGCGCCCTCCCACAATTCGCGATAGGTCGGGATATCGGCCAGCACCAGGGCCGCGCCGGCGCGTGCGCCTTCCAGCGCGGCGAGGCCAAAGGGCTCGTAAAGCGAGGGCGAGGCGACGATGGCGGCCGACGTCAGGCGCGCCATGGCTGCGGCATGCGGCAGGCTGCCAAGCGCCCTTGCATGCGAGAGCGCCAGCGCCTGGCCGTGGGGCCCCACGAGCGGCCCGGCCATTTCCACCGGCCATTCGGCAAGGGCGGCCGCCCGGTCGAGCATCGCGCCGTTCTTGCCTTCGTCCCACCAGCGGCCGGCAGCGAAGATCCTCGGCTCCTTGGGCAGCATCGTTTCCTGCAACAGCGTGGCATTCTCCACCACATCCACGCAGATCCCGTCGCCATAAGCGCGCGCCAGCGCCTTCGCATGGGCATGGCTCGGCGCCGCCACGGCATCGGCGCGCAGAAGCCCTTCGCGGTTGCGCTCCGCCTGCCAGCCCCAGCCCGGCGGCAGGCCGCTGCCGCGCACGGCGGCAAACCAGGTGGTGACGCAGGAATGCGAGACGACCAGAACCGGGCGGCCGGTCTCAAGCCCCACGGCCTGGGTCGGCAGGTTCAGATGCAGGAGATCGACGTCATAGGCCTCGGCCAGCAGCGACAGGGTCGGACCGACCTGTGAGAGCGCATCGGCGCTGTCCACCATCCAGTCGAGCGGCTGGTCGAGCCATACCAGTTCGCCCAGCGCCTGGGCTTGACGGCGCTCGGCCGCGGCGGGGCCCGGCCCCAGGCCGACGAAGACGGTGGCGGTGCCCTGCCCCTTCAAGGCGCCGGCCAGATCCATGGCATAGCGCCAGACACCGCCGACGGCATCGAGCGTCATCAGGATGCGTGCCGATTGCCGCGCCGCGCCGCTCATGCCCGCACCTTCAGCGCCGGCCTGTCGGCCTGAAGACCGGGGCGATGGGCCACCAGCCAGTCATGCAGGTCGCGCACGCCATCGCGCCATTTCACCTGCGCCTGCCAGCCGAGCCGCGCGGTCAGCTTTCGCGTATCGGCGACGAAATAGAGCTGGTCGCCGGCGCGCCAGTCGCCATGGTCGAGCGCCAGGGGCTGGCCGGCCAGCCGCTCGATCTCGCGCAGCACCATCTGGATGCTGACCGAATTGATCGGCCCGCCGCCGAGATTGAAGGCCTCGCCGCTCACGCGATCGATGCCCGAGAGCACCGCGCGATAGGCGGCCACGGCATCATCGACATGGAGGATGTCGCGCACCTGCTTGCCATCGCCATAGACCGAGATCGGCGCGCCCTTCAGCGCGCTGATGAGGAAATGCGCCACCCAGCCCTGATCCTCTGTCCCGAACTGCCGGGGCCCATAGATGCAGCTCATGCGCAGGACGGCGGTGCGCAGGCCGAAGGACTTGGCATAGTCGAGCACATACTGGTCGGCCACGCCTTTCGAGCAGCCATAGGGCGTGCAGAAATCGAGCGGCCGGCTCTCGCCGATGCCATGGGCGCGCACCTCCTCATGGCCGGGAATGTAGCGGTCGTCATGCTCGACCATGGCCATGTCGGACAGCCCGCCATAGACCTTGTTGGTGGAGGCAAAGATCACGGGCGCCTGCCCTCCGGCCTTGCGCACGGCTTCCAGCACATTGACCGTGCCGCGGGCATTGGCCTCGAAATCATCGATGGGCGAGACGAGACTGGTGGTCACAGCCGTCTGCGCGGCGAAGTGGAACACCGCTTTGGCATCCTTGACCGCCGGCTCCAGGCTCAGGAGATCGCGCACATCGGCCAGCACGGGATGAACCCGGGCCCCATGCCGCTCCATCAGCCAGTGCAGGTTCTGATCGACGCCGGCGCGGCTCAGATTGTCGACCACCACCACATCCTCGCCCTCGGCAAGGAAGCTTTCGGCGAGGTTGCAGCCGATGAAGCCGGAGCCGCCGATGATGACGACGGGCTTTGCCTGGCCTGTCAGCGCCGGCGCGGCCAGACGGGTGACGGCCCCGAGCTTCTCGACGCCGCCTTCGGTCAGGAGCCGCGCCAGAAGCTTCGGCTGGCCCTGCGCATCGACGGCGCCGAGATGATAGTGGCGCGGATCGAACCAGAGCCCTTCCTGCACCGGCACATCGGCCGGGATGTCGCTCCAGGAATACCAGTACATGCGATCGGCCGGCACGCTCAGCGCCTTCATGAAGCGGCGCGCCTGCTCCACCTCGTCCTTGCGCCAGGTGGAATAGCCGGTTTCGGTGATCCAGATTTCCGAGCCGGGATTGTAGCGGTCGAGGATGGCGCGCATTTCGCCCAGATGCAGGTCCCACCCGCCCCAGGTGCCGGCCTCGCTGTCCCAGGTGCCGGGAAAGCCGTGGAAGCCGACGGCATCGACCACCTGCAGCACGCCGCGCTCGCCCATCAGGTTCAGCCAGTAGGGATCGAAGGGGCACGGACCACCCAGCACCGGCTTCCAGCCGCGTTTTCCCGCCCAATAGGCCGCCCCGCCGATCATCTCGCAGAACAGCGCGAAATCCTGGTCGGCCCGCCAGTCCCAGTCGAGCAGGTTGTTGGGCTCGTTCCAGAGCTCGACATGGGTGAAATGCTGGCCATAGCGCGTCAGCACATGGTCGACGAAATCGGCATAGTCCTTCAGCACATGCGGCGCGCCGGAGGAGCGGCCGTTGCGCGAGTGCGACGGCGGCGTGTAATGGATGCAGGGCAAGAGATCGAAATCGCGGCCGAGCTGCGGGATCAGCCAGTCGAACCAGGCCTCTCCGCCCTCGGCCAGATATTCGGCCCAGGAGAGATGGGTGCGCAGGAAGCTGGCGCCGGCGGCGCGGATCTGCGGCAGCACCGCCTCGGCACGCTCATATTCGCCGGGGCGGAACCATTCGACGAAGCCGTAGGGCCGGCCAACAGGGGAAGAGGCTCTATCGCTCACGAGACCAGCCCCCGCTCTTCCAGCTGCCGACGCATCTCCGCGCCGCGATCGATGGCGCCTGTCGCCCGCACCCATTCGGCGAAGGGGCCGAGGCTGTTTTCCAGCCGATGCTGCGGCTCGAAGCCGAGGAGATCATGCGCCTTGCCGATATCGGCAAAGCAATTGCGGATATCGCCGGAGCGCGCCTTGCCGAGGATTTCGGGGCCGATTTCCGGCACGCCCATGGCATCGGCCAGCAGGCGCGCGACCTCGGCGATCGTATAGGCCTGGCCGCTGCCGATATTGATGACGTGGCCGCCGGCATGCGGCTGCTCCAGCGCTAGGCGGAAGGCGCGCGCGACATCACGGACATGGACGAAATCGCGCCGCTGCGCGCCATCCTCGAAGATCGTCGGCGGCTGGCCATTGGCGAGCCGGGAGGCGAAATTGGCCAGTACGCCGGTATAGGGATTGGAGAGCGCCTGACCGGCGCCGAAGACGTTGAACAGCCGGAGCGCGACCGCTTCGACGCCATAGGCCTCGCCGAAGATCAGCACCTGTTTTTCCTGGGCATATTTGGTCAGCGCATAGATGGATGCGAGATCGACGGGCTTCTCCTCGTCGGTCGCAACCGGCGTCAGCACTTCGCCATCGGGTCCTTGCGGATTCCACCGTCCGGCCTTGATCTCGCTGGCGCGCCGGCGCACCGCCCCGAAACGGGCGCCATCGGGGCCGGTATAGAGCCCCTCGCCATAGACGCTCATGGAGGAGGCGACGACGATGCGGCGGATCGGCCGATCGATCATCGCTTCCAGGAGCACGGCCGTGCCCAGATCATTACCGCCGACATAGCGGGCGATCTCATACATGGACTGGCCGACACCGACCTCGGCCGCCAGATGCACCACGCTCTCCACGCCCTCCAGCGCGGCGGAAACGGCGGCCTTGTCGCGCACATCCGCCTGGATGATCTCGGCGGCGGCGGGCGTCTCCGCCTCAGCGTCTCCATGCACCTGATCGATCATCGCATCGAGAATGCGAACCTCATAGCCCTGGTCGAGCAGCTCCTCCGTGACATGGCGGCCAATGAAGCCGCAGCCTCCCGTAACAAGAATCTTTGACATGGATCACCCGGTGCTCAATAAGTATAACAACGAGCGACCCAACAAGGCGATCACACAGAAGTTCCTTCTTCAAGAACATCTTTTTCATCCTCATCATCAACTACTCTTTGTAATTTCATTTTCATAAAATGGAACAGCAGATGTAATTTTAGATATTTCCGGAATTCGCTGAGGGAAAAACTTCATCTTCTTGTTCTTCTTCTGCAACTTCTCCTGCCGGGGCCGGTTAGGCGGCATCCGGGCTGACGGGCCCGGGCTGTTGGGCCCGTCCTAGGCCGGCAGCGCCGAGTTGAGACAAAAAAGCCAAGGAGACGCCGCCCATGACCATCGCCAGCTTCAAGGAGCAGACCACGCAGGGGCACAGGATGCGGGCCGCCATCGTCACCGGCCCAGGCCAGATCGACATCCGCGATGCGCTGGTGGCGGAGCCGGGGCCCGGCCAGCTGCGCCTTCGCCTGGAAGGCTGCGGCGTGTGCGCCTCCAACCTCACACCCTGGTCCGGTCCTGACTGGATGACCTTCCCGACTGAGCCCGGCGGTCTCGGCCATGAGGGCTGGGGCGTGGTGGAGGCCATCGGGCCCGGCGTCGAGAACATCCATGTCGGCGACCGCGTGGGCGCGCTGAGTTATCACGCCTATGCCACCCATGACATTGCCGAGGCCGACGCCGTCGTCGTGCTGCCGAAGGCGCTTGAGGGGCGCCCCTTCCCGGCCGAGCCGCTCGGCTGCGCCATGAACATCTTCGCCCGCAGCGGCATCAAGGCAGGCGACACGGTGGCGATCGTCGGCATCGGCTTTCTCGGCGCGCTGCTGACGCTGCTGGCGACGGCCGCCGGCGCGCGGGTGATCGCCATCGGCCGGCGCGCTTTTGCGCTGGATCTCGCCCGCCAGGCCGGCGCGGCCGAAACCATTGCCATGATCGACCACTGGCAGATCATCGAGGAGGTGAAGCGCCTGACCGAGGACAGGCTCTGCGATGTCGTGATCGAGGCCGTCGGCAGCCAGTGGCCGCTCGATCTCGCCGCCGAACTCACCCGCGAGCGTGGCCGGCTGGTGATCGCAGGCTATCATCAGGACGGCGCCCGGCAAGTGAACATGCAGCTGTGGAACTGGCGCGGGCTCGACGTGATCAACGCCCATGAGCGCGATCCCCAAGTCTATCTTGCCGGCATGAAGGCGGCCGTCGACGCCGTGGTCGATGGCCGGCTGAAGCCCGACGCGCTCTACACCCACCGCTTTCCGCTGCACAAGCTCGACGAGGCGCTGAACGCCACGCGCGACCGGCCGGACGGTTTCATGAAGGCGCTGGTCATGATGGAGGATGTCCGATGAGCCTCTCCTTCGCCGCCACCTCCTCGGCCGCCGCACTGAGCAAGGCCGCTCCCGCGCCGCGCCGCCCGCGCCTGGGCTTTCTCGGCGTCGGCTGGATCGGCCGCAACCGCATGGAGGCGATTGCCGCGACGGGCGCAGCCGAAATCGCCGCGATCTGCGATCCCTCCCCGGCCATGATCGAGGAGGCACTGGCCTCGGCGCCGGACGCACACCGTGTGGCCTCGCTGGAAGATCTGCTGGCGCACGATCTCGATGGGCTCGTCATCGCCAGTCCCAGCGCGCTGCATGCCGCCCAGAGCATTGCCGCGCTCGAACGCGGTATCGCGGTCTTCTGCCAGAAACCGCTCGGCCGGTCGAAGGCGGAGGTGGAGGCGGTAATCGACGCCGCCCGTGCTGCCGACCGTCTGATCGGCGTCGATCTTTCCTATCGCGAGGTGGAGGCGGTCAAGGCGATCCGCGCCCTGGTGCGCGAGGGCGGGCTCGGCCGGATCTTCTCGGTCGACCTTACATTTCACAATGCCTATGGACCGGACAAGCCCTGGTTCTACGAGAAGACGCTGTCCGGCGGCGGCTGCGTCATGGATCTCGGCGTGCATCTGGTGGACATGGCGCTCTGGGCGCTGGATTTTCCCGAGATCGAGGGCGTCGAGGGCCAGCTCTTCGCCGGTGGCGCCCCCATTGCCGCGGCAAGCGACCAGGTGGAGGATTTCGCGCTGGCGACCATCCGGGTGAAGAACGGTCCCGTCATCCGCCTTTCCTGCTCCTGGAAGCTGCAGGCGGGACAGGACGCGGTAATCAACGCAACCTTCTACGGCACGGGAGGCGGTGCGGCTTTGCGCAATGTCGCCGGCTCCTTCTACGATTTCACCGCCGACGCCTTTCATGGCACGCGCAGTGAACGGCTGATTGATCCGCCGGATGCCTGGGGCGGCCGCATGGCCGCACGCTGGGCCGAGCAGCTGGCGACACGCAAGAGCTTCGACCCTGCGGTCGAGCATCTGGTTGCGGTGACGGAGGTTCTCGACCGGATCTACGGGCGCGGCTGAACACGAAAAACCCCCGGGTTCACGCCCGGGGGGTCTCATAGATCTGATCCAGTGCGGCATCAATAACTGCTTAGAGCCCGGCTTAGCTGTTCAGCCGCGCGCTGGCGCCCGTGGTCCCCCCCGTCGTCCCCGTGGTGCTGCCGGCGACATTGGTGGTGGAGGAGCGGCTGCTGTCCGACGAAAGATCGACCGAGGACTTGACGCGCAGATTGTTCTGCACATGCTTCACGCCGGAAATGGCTTCGGCGAGATCCTCCGCATAGCGCTTGTCCTGACGCGAGGTGACCGTGCCGCTCAGCGTGACTTCGCCGGAGGAAACTGTGACCTCGATATCGGAGGCATCAAGCCGGCCATCATCTGCCAGACGGTCGTTCAGATCATCGCGGATGCGATCGTCGGATCGGGTGTAGCCCTTGGGCCCCTTGCCGCGATGCTGGTCCATCATGCGGCGGTGCTCGGCCTCCTCATTGCCGAACCAGGATGCAACCTCGTCCGTCGCGCGGTCCATGAAGCCCCGCTTTTCGCCGCGGCTGCGGCTGTCATCATTGCCGCGCCAGGACGAGCGGTCCTCGCCGTAATTTCCGCCATAGCCGCCGGCGCTCCAGCGGTCGTCGCGGCCAGAGCTTCGCCCGTAATCGCCGCGCCCGGAATCTGCGCCGTAATTGCCGCCGCTGCCATAGCTTGCGCCATAGGAAGAGCGCGAGGGCGCGCCCTGGCGACCATAGCCACTGTTGTCGTCGGAGAGGCGGTTGTCGCGGCGGTAGCCGGTAAAGCTGCCATCATCGCCATAGCCCATGTCATCGCTGCGCCAGGTCGAACGGTCGCCGCCCTGATAGCGGTCGGACTGGTAACGGTCTTCCGAGCGGTCGCGCTCCGCACCACCCCAGGCCGAATAGTCGCCCTGTCGGCGATCATCGTCGCGGCCGAAGGATTCGCGGCCATACTGGCTGGAAAGACGATTACGGTCGGCGTCGTTGAAACGGTCGTTGTTACGCGTGTAGTTCCCATTTGCCATGATGAGTTTCCTCTTGGTTATCTCTTGGTTCAACACATGGAACACAGGGCTAATGACCCGCCGGAGTCTTTGTTCCGAAAGAAGGATGCTTTCGGAAATTCCAGATTTTTCTATTTTAGCGCGCAATTATCAGCTGGCGGAGCCGGGTTCTGCCATTTTGCGGTGCTGGCTGGCCAGGAGACCCGATGGCGTCACATTGGCGATTGCCGATTGCAGCTTGTTCTTCCAGCCGCTGACCACATCGCCTTCGCCGGCCATCATCGCATCGAAACCGACGCGGGCGACCATGGCCGGATCGTCCTTCTTGCCTTGGCCGATGGCCGTGTCTTCCAGGTCCGCCCGCTCGAAGAAGGCGGTGTCGGTCGGGCCGGGCATCAGGCAGCTCACCGTCACGCCCGTGTCCTTCAACTCGTCGCGCAGCGCGAAGGAGAAGCTGTTGATGAAGGCTTTCGAGGCATTGTAGACCGCCTGGAAGCTGCCGGGCATGAAGCCGGCGATCGAGCCGGTGAAGAGGATGCGCCCCCGGCCGCGGGCCTGCATGGCCCCGGCGATGGGGTGAACGAGGGCGAGCGTGCCCATCACATTGGTTTCCACCACTCGGCGCACGGCCTCGAGATCCTGATCGACAAAGGCATGGCCGAGCCCGCGTCCGGCATTGGCCATCAGCAGCTCCACCGGCCGGTTATGGGCGGCAATTGCTTCCAGCAGGCCCTGAACGCCCTCCTGTGAGGCCAGATCGGTTTCGATCGGCTCCACCTGATGGCCATAGGCGCGCAGCCGCTCCGCCGCAGGGCGAATGGCGGGTTCATCGGCGACGATGATCAGATCATATCCGGCCTCGGCGGCGCATTTGGCCAGTTCGTAGCCGATGCCGGTGGAGGCGCCGGTGACCAGCGCCAGACCCTTGACGCCGGCGTCATGTGGCCTCGGGCCGCTTGCGCCCTTCTCGCGCAGATGGGTCTCGTCCATGAGAAAATTCCTTCTTTTCAGTCAGATAGCGCCAGCGGCCAGCGGTGGCCGGCAGGCTGCGGCACTGGGGCTGTCGCCCGCGCCTATCGTGGCTCGAACCGGTGCCGACGGGCGAAGTTCCGGCCGCGCCCGTGGGCGGGAGGACAAAAGCCGGCCGTACGGAAGGGAACAAAGGCCGTTCTCGGGAATTGCGGCCGCATGCACCGAAGGCCTGCCTTGAGAATGGCCTTCCGCGAGACCTGCGCCAGCCTCAAGCCATCTCACGACAAGGATCAGCCATGCCCAGCGCGCCCCCATCGCTTCAAACTGTGCCGGTGACCCTGCACATCAATGGCAAACGCCACGACCTCGACGTCGCCCCCTGGACCACTTTGCTCGACCTCCTGCGCGAGGAACTGAAGCTCACCGGCACGAAAAAGGGTTGCGACCATGGCCAGTGCGGCGCCTGTACGGTTCTGGTGGATGGCGTCAGGATCAATTCCTGCCTGTCTCTGGCGGTGATGCGAAACGGTGCCGAGATCACCACGATCGAGGGGCTGGGCACGCCGGAGCGCATGCATCCGATGCAGCGCGCCTTTGTCGAACATGATGCGCTGCAATGCGGCTATTGCACGCCGGGCCAGATCTGTTCGGCCGTGGGGCTGGTGGCGGAAGGCCATGCCGAGAGCCGCGCCGAGATCCGTGAGCTGATGAGCGGAAACCTCTGTCGCTGCGGCGCCTATACCAACATCGCCGATGCGGTGGAGGATGTCTTGAACCAGCAGCAGAAGGCGGCCGCGGAATGAAGCGCTTCGATTATCTCAAAGCCGGCTCTGTCGCCGAAGCCGTTTCGGCCCTTGCCGCCCATCCCAAGGCACGGCTGATCGCCGGCGGCACCAATCTGGTCGACCTGATGAAATATGATGTCGAGGCCCCCGGCCTGCTTGTCGACATCAATGGCCTCGACCTCAAGCGGATCGAGGAAAGCGAGAACGGCACGCGGATCGGCGCGCTCGTCACTAATAGCGATCTCGCCTACCATCCCGGGATCAACCGGCGCTTCCCCCTGCTGGCGAGCGCGCTGCTGGCCGGCGCCTCGCCGCAGCTGCGCAATGCCGCCACCGCCGGCGGCAATCTGAACCAGCGCACGCGCTGCTATTATTTCTACGACACCGCCACGCGCTGCAACAAGCGCCAGCCCGGCAGCGGCTGCGATGCAATCGGCGGCGTCACGCGCATTCACGCCATCCTCGGCGCCAGCGACAGCTGCATCGCCACGCACCCTTCGGATATGTGCGTGGCACTCGCCGCGCTCGATGCCGTGGTCGAGGTGGAGGGGCCGAACGGCCGGCGCGACATTCCCATTCTCGACTACCACCGCCTGCCCGGCGAAACGCCCGAGCGCGACAACACGCTATCCCCTGGCGAAATGGTTCTCGGTATCCGGCTGGAAGGCGAGGCCTCCCCGCGTCACCACACCTATCTGAAGCTGCGCGACCGGCTCTCCTATGCTTTCGCCCTCGTCTCCGCCGCCGTCGATCTCAAGATCGAGGACGGCGTGGTGCGCCGCGCCCGCGTGGCGCTGGGCGGCGTTGCCCACAAGCCCTGGCGCGATCTGGAGGCGGAAAGCCTGCTCGTTGGCCGCGTCCCCTCGGCAGACGCCACGGATGCCTTCATCGCGCGGCTGCTTTCGGGCGCGAAGGGCCAAGGCGGCAATGACTTCAAGATCACGCTGGCCGAGCGGGTGATCCGCCGGGCGCTGCGCCAGGCCGCGGCAGGCACGCCGCAGCTGCAGCACGAAAAAGCCATTGCCTGACGGACAAAGGGAGAAGCCAGTTATGCTGACGAACGAACGCCGCCAGGTCGGCCGCGCCGTCCCGCGCATCGAAGGTCCGTTGAAGGCCACCGGCCGGGCCGCCTATGCCGCCGAACATTCCGAACCCGGTCTGCTGCACGGTGCGGCGGTGCCCGCCACCATCGCCCGCGGCCGGATCCTCGAGATCGACAGTCGCGCCGCCAAGGTGGCCTTCCCCGGCATCGTTGCGATCTACACGCACGAGAACAGACCTGATGCTGCCTGGCTCGACCGCTCCTGGCAGGACGACACCGCCCCGCCCGGCCACACCTATCGCCCGCTGCAGAACGACCGCGTGCTGTTCGACGGCCAGCCGGTCGCCTTCGTGGTGGCCGACAGTTTCGAGAATGCGCGCGACGCCGCCGCGCTGATCAAGGTCATCTACGAACGGGATGTCCCGGAAACCGACCTCTCCGCCAAGCTCGCAGAACGCTACGAGCCGCCGAAAAAGCGCAATGGCATTTCCCCGCCGCCCGAGCCGCGCGGAAAGCCCGAACAGGCCTTTGACGAGGCACATGTCACGATCTCGGCGGATTACTTCATCGAGAACGAACATCATAATCCGATGGAGCTTTTCGCCACCACGGTGCTCTATGGCGAGGATGGCAGCCTCACGGTCTACGACAAGACTCAAGGGTCGCAGAATGCGCAGAAATTCGTCTGCAATGTCTTCAGCCTGAAGCAGGATAAGGTCACCGTCATCAATGCCTATGTCGGTGGCGCCTTCGGCTCCGGCCTGCGGCCGCGCCACCAGCTGTTCCTCGCCGTCATGGCCAGCCTCGACCTCAAGCGCTCGGTCCGCTTCGAGATGTCGCGCCGGGATATGTTCTATCTGAGCTACCGCCCGGCCATGCACCAGACCGTCTCGCTGGCCGCCGATGCCGAGGGCCGGCTGACCGCCGTGATGCACGATACGGTGCAGGCGACCTCGCGCTACGAGGATTATCAGGAGGTGGTGGTCAACTGGTCGGGCCTTGCCTATCGCTGCGATAACGTCAAGCTAACTTACGGGCTGGCCAAGCTCGACGCGGCTACGCCGGGTGACATGCGCGCTCCGGGGGCGGCCTCGGGCCTGTTCGCGCTCGAATCGGCCATGGACGAGCTGTCCTATGCCGCGGGTCTTGATCCGCTGGAGCTGCGCCGGCGCAATTTCGTCCATTTCGACCAGAACGAAAACAAGCAGCTGACCAGCAAGGCGCTAAGGGCCTGCTACCGCGAAGGTGCGGCCCGCTTTGGCTGGGAGCGGCGCAAGCCCGCTCCGCGGGCGATGCGCGAAGGGCATGAGCTGATCGGCTGGGGCATGGCGACCGGCATCTGGGAAGCACAGCTGCAATCGGCCAAGGCGCGGGTTCGCCTCAGCGCCAATGGGCAGGTGATCGTTCAGGCCGCAGCCAGCGATATCGGCACCGGCACCTACACCATCCTCGCCCAGATCGCCGCCGAAGCGCTGGACGTGCTGGTAGAAGAAGTGAGCGTGCAGATCGGCCAGTCGGATCTTCCCGAGACCAGCGTCGAGGGCGGTTCCTGGACCGCGGCCTCCTCCGGCTCGGCGGTCGATGCGGCCTGCCTCGCCATCCGCCAGCGTCTGCTCGATCTCGCGCAGAAGGACAAGGCTTCGCCGCTGAAGGAGGCGACCGTCGAGGAGGTGGTCATTCGCGGCGGCCATCTGCGTCTGGATGTGGACCCCAAAGCCTCAGTGGCCATTTCGGAGCTGATGGCGCGCGCCGGCGAGACGGCGATCGAGGAAGAGGGCGAGGTCGGCCCCGATGCCAAGCAGATGAAGAAATTCGCCAGCTACACCCATTCCGCCTGTTTCGTGGAGGTGCGGGTGGATGAGGAGCTCGGCCTTGTCCGCGTCACCCGCGTCGTCAGCGCGGTGGCGGCCGGCCGCATTCTCAACCCCAAGACCGCGCGCAGCCAGATCCTGGGCGGCGTGGTGATGGGCCTGGGCATGTCCCTGCATGAGGAAAGCATGATCGACCACCGTTCGGGCCGGATCATGAACCACAATCTGGCGGAATATCACGTTCCCGCCCATGCCGACATCCATGATATCGACGTCCATTTCGTCCAGGAATTCGACAACAAGGCCAGCCCGATCGGCGTGAAGGGCCTGGGCGAAATCGGCATTTGCGGCGTGGCGGCCGCGGTGGCCAATGCGATTTTCCACGCGACGGGCATCCGCATCCGCCACCTGCCGATCACCATCGACAAGATCCTGGCGGGCGACAAGACACCAACCGACCGCGCTGCCTGAACCGGAGACATGACCATGACCCCTTCCCTGCCGGATCGCCTGCAGCGCTACCGCGACGATCTCGAGGTGATCGAGAAGGACGAGCCGGAGACGGCGCGCGCCCTCGCCGAGACAATGATGTCGATCGCCTACAAGACCTATGAGGATGGCGGCCACGCCATCCGCACCGTGCATGCCAAGAGCCATGGCCTGCTGGAGGCCGAAGTGGAGGTCTATCCCGATCTGCCGGCGCCGCTGGCCCAGGGCATCTTCGCCCGGCCGGGCCGCTACCGGGCGATCGTCAGGCTGTCGACCACGCCGGGCGACATCCTGCATGACAGCGTCTCGACCCCGCGCGGCTTCGCGTTGAAGATCCTCGATGTCGAGGGCGAGCGGCTGAACCCGGAAGAGGACAGCCGCTCGCAGGACTTCGTCATGGCCAATGGCAAACAGTTCAACGCGCCGAGCGCCAAGGCCTTTCTGAAGAACCTCAAGCTGCTGGCCGCCACCACCGACCGGGCGGAAGGGCTGAAGCAGACCTTCTCCAAGGTGCTGCGCGGCGTCGAGGGGCTGGTGGAGAAACTCGGCGGCGAGAGCGCGGCACTCAAAGCTCTGGGGGGTCAGCCGGAAACCCATATTCTCGGCGAGAGCTTCTTCGGCCAGCTGCCCATGCGCTATGGCGATTATGTCGCCAAGCTCGCCATCGTCCCCGTCTCGCCGGAATTGACGGCGCTGACCGGCACCCATCTGGAATTGGATGACGACAAGGACGCGCTGCGCCATGCGGTGGAGGAATTCTTCCGCATGAATGGCGGCACATGGGAGCTCCGTGTGCAGCTGTGCACCGATGCCGAGCGCATGCCGATCGAGGATGCCTCCGCCGCCTGGAGCGAGGAGGAAAGCCCCTTTATTCCCGTGGCCCGCATCCATGCCGAGCCGCAGACGGCCTGGAGCGAGGAAAAGGCGCTTTCGATCGATGACGGTATGAGCTTCCGCCCGTTCAACGGTCTTTCCGCGCACCGGCCGCTTGGCAGCATGATGCGCATGCGCAAGCTCGCCTATCGCCGCTCGGCCGGCTTCCGATCCGAGCGCAACGAGCCGGGCATCGATGAGCTGTCGAAAACGGGCGAGGCGCTGCATCCCGACGTGGCCCGCCGCGTGACCACGCCGTCCCAGGCGCCGATCGCGGCCGGCGGCGTGGCACGCTGAGCAGCGCCCGCCGCTTTTGACAGGCAAAGGACCATGACGTAAGCCTGCGGGCCGGCACCGGACAGGGTGCCGGCTTTTTCATGCCGCGCGCCGCCGTGAAGGCTGCGGGCCTCTCGGAGACCGATGACATGGACCATTCCCCCTTCCGCGTTTCCGCCCGCCCCGGCGACCGCATTGCCGAACTCTCCACCCCGCGCCCGATCATCGACGAGACCCGGCTGGCGGCGAACATCGAGCGGGCCCAGCGCTATTTCGACGAACACGGCATCGCCTTCCGCCCGCATATCAAGACCCACAAGATCCCGGCTCTAGCGCGTGCCCAGGTCGAGGCCGGAGCCAGGGGCATCAATTGCCAGAAGATCACGGAAGCCGAGGTCTTCGCCGAGGCCGGCTTTGACGACATCCTCATCACCTTCAACATCATAGGCGACGAGAAGATCGCGCGACTGAAGGCCCTGAACGACCGGATTTCGGCGCTGAAGGTCACCGCCGACAGCGCCGAGACGGTCAAGGGCCTGGCGGATGCCTTCACGGCAGAGCGGCCGCTGGCGGTGATGGTGGAATGCGACACGGGCGCCGGGCGCTGCGGCGTACAGACGCCCGAAGCCGCCGCCGAGCTCGCCGCGCTGATCGCCTCGCAGCCGTCCCTGCGCTTTGCCGGGCTGATGACCTATCCCCGCCCCGCGGGCCACGAGGCGGTGCAAGCCTTTTTCACCCGGGCGCTCGTGCTTCTGGCACAGGCCGGCATCGATTGCCCCGTCGTCAGCAGCGGCGGCTCGCCCTCGCTGTTCGAGGCGCATCTCGCCCCTGTCGTCACCGAGCATCGCGCCGGCACCTATATCTATAACGACCGCTCGCTGATCCGTGCCGGCCATTGCAGCCAGGGCGATTGCGCCATGCATATCCTCGCCACTGTCGTCTCCCGCCCGACGGCCGACCGCGCGGTGATCGATGCCGGCTCCAAGGCCCTGACCTCGGACCTGCTGGGCTTTGCCGATCATGGCCTGGTCATCGGCTATCCCGAAGCGGTGATCACGGGCCTGTCGGAGGAACACGGCGTCATCGATCTCTCGGCCTGCGGCGCCGAGCGGCCCCGGATCGGGCAGAAGCTGCTGATCGTTCCCAACCACACCTGCGTCATTTCCAATCTCTTCGACGAGATGGTGTTTCACCGCGATGGCGTGGTCACCCGGGTGGAGCCGGTCGCCGCGCGCGGACTGGTGTGGTAAAGCCAGCGCGCAAGGCGTGACATCCGGCCGACGATCGCGCCGGAACAGCCGCGGAACAAATGGTTAAGATCCACGTTTTCCCGCAAACTTCGGGAGACTGAGCCATGTCCATCCGCAGCCTGTTCTTCATCGCCAGCTATTGCGTCGTCACCCTCGCCTTTATCGGCCTAGCCCACCTGACGGCACAGCATTCCGGCAGCACCCTGTCCATGAGTGCCGTTGAGCTTCCCAAGACCGAGCGCCTTCTGCCCGGCGGCACCCAGAACGGCTTCCTCATGGAACGCTTCGGCTGATCGCCCTCACTGCGTCAGCCTCCGTCGAGAGGCCTCCGCATCAACAGACTTTCTGCGCTTCTTTAGCTTCGACCATGGTTTGAAGGAGGCAAGCGCGGGTTGTCCGCAGGCCAAGCCATTGCTGGGCCCGATATCCTTCGTTTCGCGCGTCGACATCGCGCTCCTTCGCCGGCGTTCTATCTGGCACGACTCTTGCAAAATAAACTTCACAAGACCCTGGCAGTTGAGACGCAGAGCGGAAACGTGATGACGAAAGGGCAGACAGGATGCAGGAGATTGTTTTTGCCGCGCGCGACGCCCAGCCATCGGCCGATGGCCGCAGTTGGCAATTCCGGATCAGGGATGATGAAGGCGCGCTTTTCGTTCTGAACGTTCCGCGTCAGGCGGAAGACGGATCCGAAGAGTTCAGGCTGTTCTATGAGCCCGCGCAGGCCCATCACGGCTTTGCCACCTGGCCGCAACAGCAGGCTTCTGCGCAATCCCCGCCATCAGCAGCCCCGCTCGATCAGCGTCATCTGGACGCGTTCGTCGCCATGGCCTTGATGGCGCAAGAGAACACCGCGCAATACGCATCGGCAGAGAACGATACGAGCGATCCCTCGGCGCAGTCCATCGCGCTGGTCACAACCGCCGAGCTTCCACGCCTTGGCGCCCTCCTACCCTTGCCTCAGAATGACAATATCCTGGATGACGGGTCGGTAGACGCTGAATCGCTGGATGAAGCCGCTGCCGGCGTCGATGCCCTCATCCTTGCCATGCTGGAGGCCGAATGGCTGAGGCTTCACGCCTTACCCATCCGTTAGCCATGGCAAAAGCCTGACGGCGCATGGCGGCAAAGACCACCCGTTGCAGGCGCAGGCCTATCATCATAACGAGGGATACGACGTGACGCGCAATTTTTGCCAGGCGAAAAGGAGCGGTCGCCTCGCGGAGCTGCGTCCCGTCTTCATGAGGCCGGATCGAGAACGGAAGGTTAGAGGATCGATTTGACCGCATAGGCGACGCCGACCCAGAGGGCGGCGGAAACAGTCATGGCGCCGACCAGCGACTTGGCGCGGGTCGAAGGCGCCAGACGCGTGCCCTTCTGGCCCTTTGCCGTCTCCAGGCGCGGAATATGTGCGCCGGGAACCGTGCTCCAATGCGCATTTTCGATCGTGGTGCTCTGCATGGTCATTTCTGCTCCTCCATGAGGATTGATGCCTCCACATCCTATCCTCAACAAACAAACCTTCAGTTGAGACTTTCACTCAAATTTTACCGATCGGACGATTGAAAGCCTTCTCCCGAAATCCTCCTGCAGTCATTGAGACAGAAATCACTCATACGCGCAAGGGTAGCCGGTAAACCTAAGGAGGCCCCGAACGCGGCTAAACGTTTCAATCACAGTTTTGTGATCATTAAAATGACATGATGGGAAAGGCAGCAAGTGCAAGTGCTAATGCCTAGGGCATAATCCCGGCGTGCGCAAATTTTATGCGTATAGAAATGAAGACGCGCCGCATCTCATGTGCTTCGACCTGGGCCGGTCGGAAGAAGGCTGGGCGTGGACGCGAATCAGCGTCACGCCGTCTCGATCGACGCCCAAGGCAAAAACACGCTCAGGTCGCACAAGGCCGGAAAGCGACACGGACATCGTGGAGTTTCCTGAGAGGCGACATTCCGCAGGAAGGGCGGAGCCTTCTGCGCGCGCAACCATTTTCCAGAATTGGACGATCCAATGAAATGGTAGCGGAGGAGGGATTTGAACCCCCGACACAAGGATTATGATTCCTCTGCTCTGACCACCTGAGCTACTCCGCCGCCGGACGTTCGCAAGGCCGTTGGCCACCGCGTCTCCGTCAGTGGGGCGGCTTATAAGTCGCGCCTCCCCGGACTGTCAAGCAAGGCCGGAGCAAAAAATTTCCGGCCCGATGTCTTTCGCCGGACAGGCGATGTTTTCCACAGGCCCATCAACGACTTGCGCCATGGAGGCGCGCATCCGCGTGACAGACCTCAGGCGACGGCGGCCTGCTGCAGCAGATCCTGCAGCGCGGCTTCCGCCGCCGGCTCGCGTTCGGACCGCAGGATGAAGCCACCGCCATAAACACGGGCATTCTCGCCGATGCCGGAATAGAGCGCGCAGGCCTGGCCGGGTGCCACGCCGGCCTCGCCATCCTCCAGTTCCACGCGAATGCCCGTCTCGTCGGCATAGAGCATCGCAGGGGCCGGCGCGCGCGTGGAGCGAACCTTGGCGAAACAGGCGAAGCCACGCGCCGCCACCTCAGCAAGGGGACCGTCGCCCAGCCAGTTGACATCGCGCAGGTGCAGGCGGCGCGTGGCGAGCGCTTCCTTGGGGCCGACGATGACGCGGCGCGACCGGGCATCGAGATGAACGACATAGAGCGGCTCGCCGGTCGCCACCCCGATTCCGCGGCGCTGGCCGATGGTGTAATGCAGAATGCCTTCGTGGCGGCCGAGCACGCGCCCGTCGAGATGCACGACCTCGCCGGCCAGCGCCGCATTCGGCTTCAGCTTCGAGACGATATCGCTGTATTTGCCCTGGGGCACGAAACAGATGTCCTGGCTGTCCGCCTTCTTGGCAACCACCAGGCCCATCTCCTCTGCCAGCTGACGGGTTTCCGCCTTGGTCAGATGCCCGAGGGGAAAGCGCAGATAGTCGATCTGCTCCTGCGTGGTGGCAAACAGGAAATAGCTCTGGTCGCGGTCGGAATCGGCCGGACGATAAAGCGCGCGCCGCCCAGGCGCGCCCGGCTGCGGATGAGGCCTGGAGCGGATATAGTGCCCCGTGGCCAGCGCATCGGCGCCAAGGTCACGGGCGGTCGCCAGGAGATCGGCGAACTTAACCGTCTGGTTGCAGGCAACACAGGGAATCGGCGTTTCACCGGCCACATAGCTTTCGGCGAAAGGATTGATCACGGTTTCGCGGAAGCGCTGTTCGTAATCCAGCACGTAATGGGGAATGCCCAGCGTTTCGCAGACACGGCGGGCATCGTCGATATCCTGCCCGGCGCAGCAGGAGCCGGCCCGGTGGACGGCTGCCCCGTGGTCGTAGAGCTGCAGCGTGATGCCGACGACGTCATAGCCTTCGCGCGCGAGCAGGCCTGCGACGACGGAGCTGTCCACCCCGCCCGACATGGCCACCACCACCCGGGTATCCTCGGGCCTGCGATCAAAATCCAAACTATTCACCAGAAAATCTTCCGCTTCTGCAGGCAGGGCCTCGTGACAAAGGCCATCAAGATCTCAGGCCGATGTGAACAGGTGTCCTGCCCTTCGGCACGTCGGGCGCGGCCATGGCCTGCCGTTCCCATGCAAAACAACGGGCAGGATGAAGAGCTAAACGCCATCCGCCGCCATCGCGCGGGAGGCGTTCTCCATCGTCTGCCGCAGGCTGCCTGACCGGCAGGCCGCCCCGCCTACATATAGACGTCGATCCCGATGCAAACAAGAAGACAGCGGCAGCACGGGTGCCCACGAAAAAGCGGCTTAGATCAGCTTGAGCCGCATGGCCCGGGCAATCGCCTGCATGCGGTTGACGGAATCGAGCTTGCGGGTGGCCGTCTTGAAATAGCTGCTGACGGTATAGGCTGAAATGCCGAGAATGACCGCGATCTCGTCGCTGCTCTTGCCGGCGGCGGCCCAGCGCAGACACTCGATCTCCCGGGTCGAGAGCTTTTCCCGGGGTGAGAGACCATTCTCCATCGACCGGCAGAGCCGATCGAACAGATGCAGCAGGATGAAGTGCAGCCAGGCCGCGTCGCCCTCGACCGGCTCCGGCCGGTCTCCCGAGAGGGTGATCAAAAAGAGCTCGCCGTCGATCGTGCTGAAAAGGACGCCGTAGGTCAGCGCGGACAGGTTTGTCCCCTCCCCGTCTTCGACAGCGTCGGCGACAGCGAGATTCAAGAGCGCATCCGATGCGCCGAACGTCGGCAGCTTGCTTTGGCGCAGCCGCTCCACCAGCTTGCTGGTGGCGAAAACGCCGGCCTTATCATAGCGCTGGACAAGCTCGGACGGCCAGTTGGACAAGAGCAGACGCTCGGAAAAGCGCTGCTCCTCGCCAAAGGGGAGCCGCGCGATCATGAAATGGCTGAAGCCGAACTCCGTCATCACGCGGCGCATCAGGCGCAGCACGTCATATTCGGTCGTGACCGCCGGATCCCTGGCAGCCGCTAGCAGCTCGACAAACATCGCCTCCCGCTGCGCCTCTTCCTCTGTCTTATCCATTTGGCACCGGACTTCATCAACTCCACGCTTCCAGGCCGGAAGCCATTCATCACGCATGCTGGAAGAGCCGCGGACGCTTGACGCACCAGCATTTGATAAGGCGCTCACCACCCGAAGGCGCAAGGCATTGTCAAAAAACGGCCCCCAAACCCGGACGCCTTCATGAGACTGGCAGACTCGAAACTGCTCCGATGGATCATGCACGGGAAAATGCCGGACCCCGCTCAGTCGTTTACGAATCCTGCATGAGCAGGCTCGAACCAGCCACAAGATTCAGCAAAAACCGTAACCTCAAATTGAAAATAATAGATTTTTAACCGCAAATTCCCCAAATGGTAGATACCATAGTTTAAAGGGCAAGGAAAGAATATAAATCAAGAGTTCGAATTATGCACGCCTGACGGGATGACATCGATATGACATTCCCTGAGATGGGTGACATCTGAATAAATTGGACGTGATGAGTTTAGGCAAATCTTAAATCTGCGGCGCTAGCGTGACCTCATATTGGTCTTGATGTGTGTAGAGAGTACAATGACCGAATTAATGCGTCCTCGCGTTAAATATGTCATCGGCCCCGATGGCAGCCCTTTGACGATCGCTGACTTGCCGCCGGCCAATACGCGCCGATGGGTCATCCGTCGCAAAGCCGAGGTGGTCGCTGCCGTGCGCGGCGGGCTTTTGAGCCTCGAAGAAGCGTGCGAACGCTATACGCTGACGGTTGAGGAGTTCCTCTCCTGGCAGTCCTCGATCAATGATCACGGCCTTGCAGGGCTGCGTACCACGCGCATTCAGCAATATCGTCACTGACATACGGCATGCCCGGCATGGATGACGCCGGCATCTGAAGGTGCCGGTGATCGAAGTTCTGTGTCTGGCACATCCCACAGCCTGACCTGGTCTATCCTTGTCTAGGCATTGCCCAGCCGCCCACATGAGGGCGGCGCGCTCCGCCATGCCTTGCGGAAGAACGACGAGCCTGCGCAACGCTACCCCTATCGATGGAGACACAAGACTGCCGGATAGAGGACCGCCCGTCGGCCTCAGCATTGGCGCGCGCGCCTGCCGAGAGCAGCTCGCGCAAAACGGGTCACAGATCCCGCGGTCACGTCATGCGGCAAAACAAGGACTGACGGCGCGGGAAGCGACGCGCTTTCAAGCATCGGACCGAGAAGCGGGAACCGGTTTTCGCAAACATCCAATGCCAGAACAAAAACCAGAGCATCGGACGACAGATGATGTCCCCTCCGATGATTTAGAACGCTTTCCGATCTGAATGAATCCGATCGGATTATGCTTCAGAGCGCGATCATCTGGATCGGGCTCGATCCTCACCCTGCCCTCCCCTTCTGCGCCAGAGGCGCCGCGGTTTCCGGCGCGGGGCTGCCGGTCTCCGGCCAGCGCCTCGGTGCGATCTGGAACGCGACCGATGCGCGGGCGCGCAAAAGCCGGCCGGCGCAAAGGCACCAGCCGGCAGAAACTTTCAAGCCATGACCAAGACCTCCGCGACCGGGACGGGCGCGAAGCGACGCGGCATCACAATGCGAGCCGGCGCAGAATTTGCGCAGCGCGAATCGATTTCAACGCGCGTTGCGGACGAATCGGAAGGTCAGGCGCGGGCACGCGCGGAACCGTCTCTCTCCTCCAATGCGGATGCCCTGGCAAACTCGGCCTTGACCTCCTCGAGTGCAAGCTCCGCCGCATCCTGCTGAACCTTCAGCTCCCGAATGGAGACATGAAGATTTTCGGCCCGCTGGCGCGCAGCCTTGGCAAAGGTCGGGTAAGCGAAATGTGCGGGATCACTGATCCCGGACTTCTTTTCTTCAAAGGCGATCTGCTGTTCCAGCTCCTTTGACATGCGGTCGAACTCAGCCATCATCATTTGTAGCTGGCTCAACTGCCTCTGCTTCTCCTTGACCTGAAATTCCTTCAGCCGGACAAGGCTCTCGCGTGACTTCATACGCAATACTCCCATGATGCGAGACCGCGGTTACTACCCCACCCGCACGACACGACCGTCATGGTCTGCCGTTGTGACCGGAAGAAATCTTTAACGATTGGCCTCCGGCGGTAACCTTTCATTTACGGGCATGGTTAATCCTAGGGGCGAGGTTTTAAGGCCCGGTAAATGGCGTCGACGATTTTTCGCGAAGAGCACTTTTGTCGAGTCGATAGAGTCGGATAACGCGGTTTTCTCACACGTGTGAGAAGCTTCGTTATTATTTATTAATCAAAGAAAACAGGATGATGCCACCAAGCGTTCACATTTTCTGCCCACCTTGCCAGAAGGAATCAGAATTTGTTAACCATTTGCTGGCAACCTCCAAATCAGGCAACGACTGGATCCGTATCGCGTCGGGAAGCCTCACTACCTTTCGGCGGCGGAAAAGGGGACAATAATGCGGGTTCTTCTCATCGAGGACGATAGCGCGACGGCACAGAGCATCGAACTGATGCTCAAGTCCGAGAGCTTCAACGTTTATACGACCGACCTGGGCGAAGAAGGCGTCGACCTCGGCAAGCTTTACGATTACGACATCATCCTTCTCGACCTGAATCTGCCCGACATGTCCGGCTACGAGGTGCTGCGCACGCTGCGCCTGTCCAAGGTCAAGACGCCGATCCTGATTCTCTCCGGCATGGCCGGCATCGAGGACAAGGTGCGCGGCCTGGGCTTCGGCGCGGATGACTACATGACCAAGCCCTTCCACAAGGACGAGCTCGTGGCCCGCATCCACGCCATCGTCCGCCGCTCGAAGGGTCATGCCCAGTCGGTCATCGCCACGGGCGAGCTGGTGGTCAACCTGGACGCAAAGACCGTGGAAGTCGGCGGCCAGCGTGTGCACCTGACCGGCAAGGAATATCAGATGCTCGAGCTGCTCTCGCTGCGCAAGGGCACGACGCTGACCAAGGAAATGTTCCTGAACCACCTCTATGGCGGCATGGACGAACCCGAACTGAAGATCATCGACGTCTTCATCTGCAAGCTGCGCAAGAAGCTGGCCAATGCCGCCGGCGGCGCAAACTACATCGAAACCGTCTGGGGCCGTGGCTATGTTCTGCGCGAACCCGATGGCGACATGGCCGAGAGCGCTTGAGCCGATGATCAGGCGGGCGGCCTGAGCCGCCCTCCCCCGCCGACAGCATTCCCCGCAGACTGATCAGCCCGCCCTAGCCCGGCGGGTTTTTTCTGTCCGACGACCGGATTGTTCCGAATCGGGATCGGCGATGGCAAAGCCCGCTCACGGCACCACCGGACGTTACGCGCGCCATTCCGGTCCGCTCCTGCGCTCGACCCATTCCGAAGCCCTGTGCCCTCCCATTTTCTGCCCTGAGAGCGTGCCAGATCCACGAATTCCATACCGCCCAATGCCCTGGACTTTTGCTCCTGCATCGGATTTTCCAAAAACCGGCAGCCGCTTTCCTGTTCAGCACCCCGGCAAAAGCCGATATCGTTCTTCTTTTGTTCATGAGAACATAGCAGTCTTTCCGGATTTGGCAATCGCCTTTTTCGCCTCGGCTGCGGAGCACCCGGGGGTTCGGGTGCGCCTTTTTGGGAGCAGTCACTGAATGCGCTCTGCCTTGACAGGGCGCGACCGGCAGGGCTGATGCGCGTCTTGTCGCGGCGCCATACCGGCTGCGCCGATAGCGGCCTGAAACGGGCCATCGCACCATCCTGGCCACGTCTCATGATCGAACAGTTCCTGACCGTCCATCCGTTGTCCCAAATCGGCTTTCTGGCCCTGGCGGCGCTGGTGGGCGGACTGGCGCGCGGCTTTTCCGGATTTGGCGGCGCCTTGATCTTCGTGCCCGTCGCCAGCCGGCTTGCCGGACCGCAGATCGCGGCACCCCTGCTTCTGACGATCGACGGGCTTTTGACACTCGGCATGCTGCCGAACGGGTGGCGCAAGGCGGATCGGGGCGAAGTGGCGACGCTGCTCGTTGGGGCGCTGGCCGGCGTGCCGGCCGGCACGCTCTTGCTGCGCCATGCGCCGACGCTGACGCTGCGTTGGATCATCTGCGCGATCGTCGCAGCACTTCTGGTTTTGCTGATCTCGGGTTGGCGCTATCACGGCAAGCCGCGCCCTCACCTCGGCGTGACCACCGGCCTTGTCGCCGGCCTGTTCGGCGGCGTCGCCCAACTTTCAGGGCCGCCCGTGGTGGCCTATTGGCTCGGCGGCGCGATTGCCGCGGCGCAGGTTCGCGCCAATCTCGTCGTTTATTTTGCGCTGTCCACGCTGCTCACCGCCACGTCCTATCTGTGGAGCGGGCTGCTGACCGGCGAGGTACTCCTGCTGTCGCTGGCCGTCGGGCCGGCCTATGGGCTCGGCCTTTTTGCCGGAGCCCGACTTTTCGGCCTGGCGGATGAAGGAACCTTCCGCCGCATCTGCCTTGGGCTGATCGCCTGCGCCGCCGTCATCGGCCTGCCCTGGCTGGATCATCTTCTCGGTTGAGCCGGCCGGGGATCGCAGACCGGGGATCGCAGACCGGGGATCACAGAGCAAGGATCGCCGCCGTTTCAGGCGGCGGCGGCGAGGCTACCGAAAACGCTGGTCAGAATCTTGCGGTCGAAGGGCTTGAGCAGGAAATCGTCGGCGCCGGCGCGCTTGCCGGCCATCATCTTCCGCAGGTCGGCTTCCACGACGCAATAAAAGATGCGCACCGATTTGCCGTTCGGCAGATGGCGCAGATTGGAAATCAGCTGCAGGGCGCCATCCAGCGCGGCATCGACGATAATGATATTCGGCAGTTCCGCCTCGCAGCGCGAGAGGGCTTCGAGGCCGTTGCTGGCCTCGGCCACGACAAAGCCCATGCCACCGAGAATCCGCTTGCCCACCTTGCGAACGACATCGGACTCGTCGGCGATCATCAAACGCTGCATAGCTTCCTCTCCTGCGTGGATTCATCCTGGGCGTGGCCTTGCCCCGGAGCAAGAAGATTAGCCAAATCAGGCAAATAAGAGGTTACTTGTGCGATCAAATTCTCGGGATGGATCAAAAGCCCGTGTCCTGCCGTCAAAACGACGCGCAATCGCCGGCAACGCAAAAAGCGGAAGGGACGCCTGCCCTCCCGCTTCCTCGTCTGTGCGTCTGTGCCCAAGCTCCGGGAGCTTGGGCTTTGCGGCCCTCACAGTCTGTCCAATAATCGCCGTTAGAGCATCGGACCGAAAAGTGGGAACCGGTTTTCGGAAAAATCCGATGCAAAAACAAAAAATTGGAACATCAGACTGCGTGCGATTTTCAGTCTGATGCTCCAGCCGCCTGCAAACTGCAAATTGCAATTTCTGCGCTTCCGGTGCTCACGGACCTTAAGTACGCTCCGCTCCGGTTCTCGAAATCACCATTTTCGTCAGACCAACAGCAATTCTTGAACAGACTGTCAGGCTGCTTGCGCCATGCGCGCGGTGAAGATGATTTCCTCGCCGGTCGAGCGCACGTCGATCTCCATGCCGGCCTCGTCGGCCAAGAGGACGGTGTAATAGGGCTGGATGGTGTGGGCATCGATCGCCTCTTCCAGCGAGCCGGAAAGAAGCTCTACCAGCTTCGGCGGCACGCGCATCATCCGGCCCTTGGCCGTCAGCGTGAATTCCGCATCATATTCCGGATTGTCGAGAACGATATCGAGCGAGCCGCCGCGCGGGATCGCGCCATAGGCGATCAGGAAGAGGTTGAGCAGGAGCTTGACGCGGTTCTTGGCGATGATCACGCGCGGACCGGTCCAGCTGATCTCCGTCTTCTTCTCGACGGCGGCGAAGTCGCGCGCGGCCTTTTCGGCCTCGCCCGTGTCGATCGACGCGCCGACGGAGCCGGAGGCGCCGAAGGCAAGCCGGGCAAATTTCAGCCGCACCGAAGCATTGAGCGCGCTGGCCCGGATCAGCTCCATCGCGTCGGCATCGGCGCCGCCTTCATCGAGAAGCTCCAGGCCGTTGTTGATCGCGCCAACAGGGGAAATGATGTCGTGGCACACCCGGCTGCACAGGAGCGCGGCCAGATCGGGACCCGTCAGCGTCAGATTGGGATTCTTGGGCATGGTTTCTTCCTTGATAAGGCGTCAGCCCCCGGGCGGCTCGGCCCGTCATCGCTGATCGCAAAGTCTGCGGCTGCTCTCCAGGCGGGACGCAGGGCGCCCCAGGGGCCATGCGACATGCAGGCATCGTTGTTGTCCGGCAGATAGGCCACATCGCCTGTCGGCACCCGTGCCCGGGCGCGAAAGGCAGGTTTCATGCGGCATGAACACCGGCAGGCCGCCATGCGCCTCCTGCCAGCGGATCATGCGCTTTGCCGCTTAGCCGTTCCTGCGACCATAAAGACACCATATTTGGTAAACCGATTGTTAAGCAGCGCCCGTCAAATTGCGCAGAACGCGCCTGGTCTGAGATGGTAACGGTTTTCGCCGTCGCGCCGGCTGGCCCCGGCGCCCGCACGGCCGTCACGGCCGGCGCCGTTTATGGAGGATGTCAATGCCCTCGTTTTTCGCTTTCGCCCGGCTGAAGCTTCCTTCGGCCGTTTCCTGCATGATCGCGCCAGTCTTCATCGCGCTTGTCTTCGCTTTCGGCCTGCCGCAAAAGGCCGCCGCGCAATCGTCCGGCAGCCAATACAGCCTGCAGGAGATCGTCGATGCCGGCCACGGCTTCTTCGGCTCGGCATCGGGTGGCCTCGCCAAGGTGGTCGAGCGCGCCTTCCAGAGCTACGGCCTGCCGAATGGCTATATTCTCGGCCAGGAAGGCTCCGGCGCCTTCGTTGCAGGCCTCACCTATGGCGAAGGCAAGCTCAACACCAAGAATGCCGGTCAGCACAATGTCTTCTGGCAGGGCCCCTCGCTCGGCCTGGATGCCGGCGGCCAGGGCAGCCGCATCATGATGCTGGTCTATAACCTGCCATCGGTTCCCGCCCTCTACAAGCGCTATGGTGGCGTGTCCGGCTCGGCCTATGTGGTGGCCGGCGTCGGCATGACCGTGCTGACCGACGACAATGTCGTGCTGGTGCCGATCCGCACCGGTGTCGGCGCGCGCCTGGGCATCAATGTCGGCTATCTCAAGATGACCGAACAGCCGACCTGGAACCCCTTCTGATCGAGCCAGTTGAACGGCCGGCTGACGCGAAGCCCTTGCGCTGCATCCGCTCCGCATGGAAAGAAGCGACGACGGGTCATACCAAGGCTCGCTGATAGGAACCCATAGGACCGTCTTCCCGTCGTTTCCGGCTAGGAGAGGTCCGAAGAGCGATGCCATCGCATCGGTCGAGGGCGTCGACACCGCCGGAAGCGTCAGGAAGACGGCCGGAGGTGGCACAGGCTTGACCGCTGGAGTTGTTGCATCGCTTGGACGATGCGGCAGCATCGCCCTGAGCACCGCGCCGAGCCAGCGATCAAGCCTGTGCCATCCTATGGGTTCCTATCAGCGAGCCTTGGTATTAATCCTTGCAGAGCACCCTTAGGCTGAACGGGCATGGCCCTCAGCCTGCGACCAGGCCGCCGCCGGACGAGGCTCTGGCGCGGATCAGGAGAACGACGCGGTTGATCGAATATGCCCTTCTCTTCGCGCTCGGCTTTCTGACTGCCGCGCTCCTCTGCCTGCTCGTGGCGCCGCTGATCCAGCGCCGCATCGTCTATTTCGCGGAAAAGCGGCTGACCGCGACCATGCCGATCTCGCCGCAGGAGGTGCGCGCCCAGAAGGATGCCGTGCGCGCCGAACATGCCGCGGAAGCCGCCCGCCTCTCCTTTGCAGTGCGCCGTGAACGCGAGCGGGCAACGGCCGAGATGCTCAAGACCGCCGAGGTGGAAAAGGCGCTCTTCGAGGCGCGGGAACGGCAGGCGGCGCTCGAAACGGACATTGCCGGGATGAAGACGACGATCGAGACGCTGGAATCCGAACTCGACGCCGCCCGCCAGGAGATCGAGGCCCTGCGTCCTGTGGAGGCACCGGCGCAAACCGAGCCGGCGCAGGCGGGCGACACGGCAGCCGAAGAGACGCCCAATGCTGGCCCGACGCCCGAGGACGAGCAGCAGCGCCTGCGCCAGGAGGCCCGCGCGCGCGCTGAAGCCCTGCGCCGGCAAGCGGAGGATGCCGAAGCTGCGGATGGCCATGACGTGCCCGCATCGGAGCCGGCAGCGCGGACCGCGGAGATCGCGGCCGATGCCGACAGGCTTGCCGATCTCAAGGCGCGGCTCAATGCCTTCGCCCCCTTGCGCCTGCCGGCATCCCGGCAGCCTCAGACCTTGCATGCCGAGGAACAGACGGTCACGGACACCGTCCAGTCCCCGCCGCAGGAGCCACATTCATCTCAGGCCGTGGCGCCCTCGACGGAGGAGATCGATCATTTCGTGGAAAGGCTGATGGCGGCCGATCCCGATGAGGATGATGGCCTTCGGCTCGACCTGGCGGCGCTCGCCGCCCGCAGCGTGGCCGGGACAGCCGCGCGCGAGGGCGAGGCCTCGCCCATTCCGGGCCTGATCGGCAAGGAGACCCTCAGGCTGCGGCAGGACCGCGAGAGCCTCGCCGACCGGATCAAGATTCTGCTGGAAACCGACGAACGGCCGCGTCCGGCGTGACGCCATCACATCATCGGACCGATCAGCAGGAAGCGGCCTTTGGCCCGACACTCTAACCGACCAGCCCGTTGACCGTGGCGATCCGATGCAGCGCGATAGCTGCGGCGGTGGCCACGTTGAGGCTGTCGAGACCCGGCGCCTGGGCGATGCGGGCCGTGTCGATCGCGGCCATGATCGCGTCGGGCAGGCCCTCCCCCTCGGTGCCGACGAGCAGCGCGGTGCGGGGTGCCGGCGGGATGGCATCGAGCGCCACGCGCCCGCGCGGCGACAGGCCCCAGAGTGCGTAGCCCTCGGCAATCAGCGCGCCGATCACGGTCTCGATCGACCCCTCCCGCGCGAAGGGCACGGTCAGCACCGCGCCGACCGACACCCGGATCGATTTGCGGTAGGTGGGGTCGCAGGCGGTGCGGTCCATGACCACGGCGCCGGCGCCAAAGGCGGCGGCATTGCGAAACAGCGCGCCCATATTGTCGTGATTCGACAGGCCGCAGGCCGCCAGCACCAGCGGCGGCGCGGTGGCGAGCAGGTCCTTGAGACCCGGCGCTTCGGCGCGGCGGCCGATCGCCAGCACGCCGCGATGCATGTCGAAGCCGGCAATGGCGTTGAACACGGCGGGCTCGGCGACATAGACCGGAACATCTGAGGGGAAGCACGCAAGGATCTCGGCCACGCCCGCCAGCCGGCTGCGCAGGATCAGGATTGCTTCTGCGTGAAAACCGCGCGCCTGCGCATGCGCTGCCGCCAGCATGCGCAGCACCACTGTGCCCTCGGCAATGAAGCGGCCCTCGCGCCCGGTCATGTCCCGCTCGCGGATCGACCGGAAGGCGGCGATCCGGGGATCGTCGGCATCGGCGATGTCGATCGGATTGAAGGTCATGGCGGCTCAGGGTTCTGGAGGGTGGCAGGCCATCAAGCCCTCAGGGCGCGATGCGGACGGTGGCGAGGATGCGGCCGGCGGCATAATCGAACACGATCGCCTGGCGGGTGCCCGCGCCGTCACGGCCGTAAAACAGGATCTGCCGGCCCGAGAGCGCCACCTGATCGATGGCGAAGCCTGCCGGAAGGGCGGCCACCGCCTCGACCGGCACGCCGGCGGGAATGGCCGCGGCGTCGAGGTTCTCAACAGGCGCGCCGGCCGGCGGCCGGGTGACCTTGTAGACAATCGCGCCCAGCACCGCCATAAACATCACCATCATGATGCCGCCCGAGACGAGCTGAAGACGCATCATCTTCCGGCGCACGCTTTCCATGGCCGGATCGAGCGGCTTGTCTTCCTGTTCGTCCTGTTCCTGCTGAAGCGACATCAGGCGCCCTTTTCTGTTCTTGGATTTTCTGCAGCGATGATCGACCCCTTTAACGAAGCCTCGGCAAAGAAGAAAGTGGTGAAGGCGGAAGAGACGGCCTCGGGCCGCATGGACGCCTTCCTCGCCGACGCGCTCGATGGGGCGCTCTCGCGCAACCGCATCAAGAGTCTGATCGAGGAGGGCGCTGTCCACGTCAACGGCAAGCCCGTGACCGAGCCGAAGCGCAAGGTCGCCCCCGGCGATCTCTTCGAGATTGTCCTGCCGGAGCCGGAGGATGCGGAGCCCGCGCCGGAAGACATTCCCCTGGATGTGCTGCATGAGGATGCCGACGTGATCGTTCTGGTCAAGCCGGCGGGGCTGGTGGTGCATCCCGGCGCCGGCAACTGGAGCGGAACGCTGGTCAACGCGCTGATCCATCATTGCGGCGAGAGCCTTTCCGGCATTGGCGGCGTGCGCCGTCCCGGCATCGTCCACCGGCTGGACAAGGATACGAGCGGGGTGATGGTGGTGGCCAAGAACGACCTCGCCCACCGCCATCTCTCCGCGCAATTCGCCGATCATGGCCGCAACGGCCCGCTGGAGCGCGCCTACCAGGCGATCGTCTGGGGCCGTCCGCGCAGCCTGAAGGGCACGATCGATGCGCCGCTCGGCCGCGCCGCCGACCGGGTGAAGCGCGCGGTCAAGCGCGAGGATGCCGACGACGCGCGCGAGGCGATCACCCATTATACGGTGGTGGAGCGCTATCACGAAAAGCCGGATGCCACCGCGCTCGCCTCCATGGTGGAATGCCGGCTGGAAACCGGGCGCACCCACCAGATCCGCGTGCACATGGCCCATATCGGCCATCCGCTGATCGGCGACCCCGATTATGGCGCCGCCTTCCGCACCAAGGCCAACCGCCTGCCCGAGCGGGCACAGGAGGTGGTGCTCGGCTTTCACCGCCAGGCGCTGCATGCCTTCCTGCTGGGCTTCGAACATCCCTCAAGCGGCGAGACCATGACCTTCGAGGCGCCGATGCCGGAGGATATGCGCGCCCTTGCGCTCGCGCTGGCGGAATAGGCGCGCGCAAGCTGCAGGAAAAAGGGAAAATTCCCGCGTGGCTTTCTGCATCTTTTTATCCGATGGGGCGTTTGTCGATGAGCCGGGCATAACCGGTCCATCAACAAGCAGGGAGAAACCCCATGATCAACGCCTCCGAAATTCGCGAACATGCTGAAGTGATCGGCGCCGATGGCATGCATGTCGGCACGGTCGACCGTGTCGAAGGCAACCGGATCAAGCTGACCAAGAAGGACAGCGGCTCGGAGCATGACGGGCATCATCACTTCATTCCGCTCGATCTCGTCGAGAGCGTCGATGACAATCGCGTGCGCCTGTCGCGCTCGTCCGGCGATGCGCTGGGCGCGGAGCAGGAACAGGACGGGTCGTCGATCCGCCACTGACGCCGCAGACGGAAAATTGGTCCTGCGCCTTGAACTGGCGCTCAAAGGCCCGATCTATGGCGAAATTGCACGAAAAGGGACTGGTGGCGCTTGGCGCCGCCGGCCCTTGAACCGTGTCTGCGCCATACCTATCTTGAGATCCGTGCGGTTTGATAAAACGCATGAATGCCTGGCGGCCTTGTGTCTGGCGCCGGCATTGCCGAGAAAAGGGGGTGCTTCATGGCCCGGAATACCTTGCCCACCATTGCCGCCGGCGAAGGCGGCCTGAACCGTTACCTCGACGAAATCCGCCGGTTTCCGATGCTGGAACCGCAGCAGGAATATATGCTGGCCAAGCGTTACCACGAGCATGGTGACCTGAAGGCCGCCCACGAACTCGTCACCAGCCATCTGCGTCTCGTCGCCAAGATCGCGATGGGCTATCGCGGCTATGGCCTGCCGATCGGCGAAGTGGTGTCCGAGGGCAATGTCGGCCTGATGCAGGCCGTGAAGAAATTCGACCCCGAGCGCGGCTTCCGCCTGGCCACCTATGCCATGTGGTGGATCAAGGCCTCGATCCAGGAATATATCCTGCGGTCCTGGTCGCTGGTGAAGATGGGCACGACCGCCAATCAGAAGCGGCTGTTCTTCAATCTGCGCCGCCTCAAGGGCAAGCTGCAGGCGCTCGACGAGGGCGACCTGAAGCCCGATCAGGTCAAGCAGATCGCCAAGACGCTCAACGTCTCCGAAGACGAAGTCATGTCGATGAACCAGCGCCTGTCCGGCGACGCCTCGCTCAATGCGCCGATCAAGGCGGCAGAAGGCGATAGCGGCCAATGGCAGGACTGGCTGGTGGACGAGCATGACAGCCAGGAGACCATGTTGATCGAGCAGGACGAACTGGAAGATCGCCGTTCGCTGCTCTCGGGCGCCATGAAGACGCTCAACGACCGCGAGCGCCGCATCTTTGAAGCCCGCCGCCTCTCGGAAGATCCGGTGACGCTGGAGGAACTCTCCAGCGAATTCGAGATCAGCCGCGAACGCGTGCGCCAGATCGAAGTGCGCGCCTTCGAAAAGGTTCAGGATGCCGTGCGCAAGGCCGCGTCCGACCGCGAAAAGGCGCTGCGCGTCGTTGAAGAGGCCTGATCGGCCAGAGAGCGTCGCATTTTTTTGGAAGACCGGAGCCCGCTTTTTGGGTCCATGCGATAGACGTGCATGCGACAGGCTTGGATGACCCCTCTCAAAGCACCGGCGGCCGCCAGCCGCCGGTGCTTTTTGCTGTGGACAGTCGTCTCAAGTGCCGCAAACGAAAACGCCCTGCGGCCTTGGCTGCAGGGCGTTGTCTCATAGAAGCGTGATCCGATCGTTCTCAGCCGGCGGAAGGCTTGATCGCGGCCCAGGTCTTCAACGCCCGGCTGAAGGCATCCGCGCCGGCTGAGCCCTTGTCGAGGGTGAGCAGAGCGCGGCGTCCGTTGCGGTAGGTCAGGGGAATGTCGATCCAGCTGCGGTTGGCCAGAAGGTCGAGATTGGTCTTCACGGCCTCCGGGAAATCGTTGAGCGCGATCATGTGGAAGTCGTCGGTGATCTTGGCGGGCACGCCGATCAGCGCGTCGCCGCGATCCTGCTCGGTGCGCTTCATCGACACGCGCTGCACGCCGGCAATGCTGCCGCCTTCGAAATTCGCCGGCAGCGAGAAGACGAATTCGATCACATGGCTGGCCGGCAGCGAGGTGTCGGAATTGCGCTTGATCGTCATCAGCGCCGTCAGCCCACGGTTGGGCACCGTGATCTGCGCCTGAATCACCGGCTCGGGCCGGCTGGCACCATCGGGCGTCTCTTCCTTCAGCGTCCAGGCAACGCTGCCCTCGATCGCGGTCGGCGCGGCCTGGCCGAGACGCTCCTCGTACAGGAACATCTTTTGCGCACCGGCCGGCACTTCCACCGTGGCGGGCGTGCCCGCCGGCGTCGTGGCGGAAGGCGGGGCGGCGGGCGCGGGAGCATCTGCCGGTGCAGCGCTGCCCGTCGCGGCCGGTGCGGCGCTGCCCGGCGTGGGCGCGGGCGAAGCCTGCGCGGTCTCGACCGGCTTGCTGGCCTCGGTCTGCGGCGAGACGGAACGGCCCTCATCCGCCGTGGAGCGGCCGGCGGCCGGCGCCACGCCCTCATCGATCTCCGAGCCATCCGCCTGCAGGCGCTGGGTGAATTTGTTGATCACAGCCGCAGTGTCCGTGGTGGCGCTTTGACCGCTGCCATTAGCCTGCGTGCCGTTGCCGGGCGCCTGGCTCGGCGCGGGCACGCTGGCAGACGCCATCAGCTTGCCGACCCAGCCGTCCACCACGTCGCGATGCGACCAATAGGCATAACCGCCGCCGCCGAGCAGACCCAGCAAGACAAGCAGGCTCACCGCTTTCTTGATGCTGAAGCGCGGCGGCTTGGGTTCGGCGCGGTAGGAGATCGGGCGGGCAGGCGCGATCGGGGCTTCGGCGACCGCGGCCGGAGACACCACGCCTTCCGGCGTGACACCGCGCGCCGACAGGAGCGCGTCGATCGCCTCCCAGTTCTGCTGCTCGGCCTCGACCTTGGGATCGGCCGGCTGTGCCTCGACAGGCCAGGCCCAGCCAATCGCCTCGTCGGACTTCTCCTCCGGGGCAGCCCGCTTCTCGCCATCCGGCGCGGCCGCAAACGGGTCCTTGTCGTCCCAGCTCCAACCGGCCGCAGAAGCCTGCGTGTTGTCCTGCGCCGTGACCGGCTCCGCTCCTGTCGCGGTCGCGGGCGAAGCCGGCGCGGGTATGATCACGGCGTCCGGCTCGACCGCGTAATCGACATGGCCGGCCGACTGATGCCATTCCGGCTCGACATGCGCGTGAACGGGCCCAGCCGAAGCCGTCCATTCCGGCAGTTCCCAATTGGCCGCCTGCGCCTTGTCGGAGGCAGCCTGCGGGGCCGGATCATCGGTCTCGCGCCCATAGGCCTGCGCAAGCGCGGCGGCGGCATCATCCTCGGCCGAGGCGACGGCCTGCGCATTGTCACGGGCATGGTCAGGCGCCGGTTCGGGCGCATAAGCCTCGGTCGCATGAAACTCGGATGTATGGCGTTCGGCTGTATGGGGTTCGGGCGCATAGACCTCGGGCGCCAAGGGTTGGGCCGGAGCCGCCCAGACATCCTGCAGATCCGCCGCGGCCGGCATCGCCACCGTGCCGTGATCGCGCGTCTCAAAGACGGGCGCAGGCGTGGCGCCCGAAAGGTCGTCATATTCTTCCGCCAGCGCGCGCGCAGCGTCATCGGCCGCCGCGTCGCCGGCAGGGTGGCTGACAGGCTCAGGCCAGGACGGCGCCTCTTCCGCCTGCTGTCCCGCGTCATGATGCGGATCCTGCCAGGGCTCGGCTGCTGCCGGATGCGCATCCCAGCCGGTCTCGGGCTCTGCCGGCCCGAGCGGGTGCTCCGCGGCATACACAGCCTCGGGATCGTTGTGCGGGGCATAGGCCTCCTGCGCGGCATGATCCTCGGCGCGCGCATGGACGGCATCCTCATGCGCCTGCCAGGCGCTGTGATCCGTCTGGCTGACGTCATGAGGCTCATCCTGCCAATGGCTGGACGGCGTTGCCTCATCGTAAGACGCCACCGCTTCGTGGCTGTCCGCGTCATGTCCGGCCGGCGCATCCTCGGCCGCAGCTTCCGTCTGCTCGATCGGCACATAGCCATCGACAGGCCCGGCCTCGACCGGATCATAGGCATGGTGATCGGCAATGGGGGCAGACGCGTCATGAGCGGCAGCCGGCTGGTGCTCATAGGCGGGCGCCGTCTCTGCCGGAGCCTCCTGCCAGGTCGGCGCGACATGGGCGAGCTCGTCCTCGGCGCGGGCGGCATCGTCGGCCACGGCCGCATGATGCACGGCGGCCTCGTGCGTCACGGCATCGGGGGCGGTCGCATCGGAAGCCGGCGCGGCCCAGGCATCGGCCGGCGGCTCGCCGACCGGCCCCTGCTGATCTGCAACGGGCCGATCTGCAACGGTCTGATGGTCCTCCGCCGCCGAATAGGCTTGCGAAGACGTGGGGCCATGGGCCGGGTCCGCCTCATGCTGCGTTTCGGCTGCGGGTTCAGGTTCGGCAATCGGCTGGTCGGCGGAGACATCCTGCGCCGCCACGACCTCCTCGACAGCGGCCTCATCAAGAGGAGCCTCCTCGACGACGGCCTCGCTGAAATCGCTCTCGACATCGGTGATCGCCGCTTCGAGCTTGGTCATCTGACGCTGGATCATGTCGTCAGACGGCCGCGGCTTCATGCCTTCCAGCTGACGGCGAACGGCGCCGCGCGCCTTTTCATAGACTCGCGCGCGCATTTCGGGACTATTGTCGGACAGGCCGTCAACGGTCCTGCGAATAACTGCTACAAAATCCGCCATCAGAACTTTCTCAAAATGCCTGCGAGGCCGTGGGGAGCGGCTGTCAAGCCATTAACCCCAAATTAGTCCTCAAACGGGTCCGTCACAAGTATGGTGTCGTCCCGCTCGGGGCTTGTCGACAGAAGGGCGACCGGCGCGCCGATCAGTTCCTCGACCTGGCGCACATATTTGATCGCCTGCGCCGGAAGATCCGCCCAGGAGCGGGCGCCGACGGTCGATTCCTTCCAGCCTTCGAGCGTGATATAGATCGGCTCGCAGCGTGCCTGCGCGGCTTGCGCGGCCGGAAGATGGTCGATCTCCTCACCGTCGAGCTTGTAGCCGACGCAGATCTTCAGCTCGTCCAGGCCATCGAGAACGTCGAGCTTGGTCAGTGCGATGCCGGTAATGCCGTTGACGGCGACCGACTGGCGCACGAGCGCGGCATCGAACCAGCCGCAGCGGCGCTTGCGCCCGGTGACCGTGCCGAATTCATGGCCCTTCTCGCCCAGGAACTGGCCGATCTCGTCATGCAGCTCGGTCGGGAACGGGCCTTCGCCGACGCGGGTGGTATAGGCCTTGGTGATGCCGAGGATATAGCCGAGCGCGCCCGGGCCCATGCCCGATCCAGCGGCAGCCTGGCCGGCCACCGTGTTGGACGAGGTGACGAAGGGATAGGTGCCGTGGTCGATGTCGAGCAGCGTGCCCTGCGCGCCTTCAAACAGGATGCGCGCGCCCTTGCGGCGCTTCTGGTCGAGCAGCGCCCAGACCGTCTCCATGAAGGGCAGCACGCGCTCGGCGACCGAGGACAGCTCCTCCATGATCGCCGCATGAGCGACCTCGGCCTCGCCCAGACCCCGGCGCAGCGCATTGTGATGCGTCAGCAGGCGATCGACCTTGGCGGGCAGCGTATCGAGATCGGCCAGATCCATGACGCGGATGGCGCGGCGGCCGACCTTGTCCTCATAGGCCGGGCCGATGCCGCGGCGGGTGGTGCCGATCTTGGTACCGCTGTTGGAGGCGGCATCCTCGCGGATACCGTCGAGCTCGCGGTGCAGCGAGAGGATCAGCGTGGCGTTGTCGGCGATGCGCAGGCTTTCCGGCGTCACCGTCACGCCCTGCTTGGCCAGCCGTTCCATCTCGGCGATCAGCGCATGCGGATCGATGACGACGCCATTGCCGATCACGGCCAGCTTGCCCGGACGCACGACGCCGGAGGGCAAGAGCGA
Organism: Xaviernesmea rhizosphaerae; assembly: GCF_001938945.1. Classification (GTDB taxonomy): domain Bacteria; phylum Pseudomonadota; class Alphaproteobacteria; order Rhizobiales; family Rhizobiaceae; genus Xaviernesmea; species Xaviernesmea rhizosphaerae. Next base: position 157,148 of record NZ_MKIO01000039.1, on the reverse strand, counting down.
CAGCTTGTAGCTGACGCCGTCGATCACCAGCGTGTGGCCGGCATTATGGCCGCCCTGGAAGCGCACGACGACATCGGCGCGCTCGGAAAGCCAGTCGACGATCTTGCCCTTGCCCTCGTCGCCCCACTGCGAGCCGACCACCACGACGTTCGTCATATTTCCTATCCCATCGCTGACGCGCAGGCTGCCGCCTGCCGGTAAAATCCGCGCATCTATACTGTCTTGTTCCGGGGAAATCGACTCCCGCAGGCCGGAAACTCACGGCCGGTGACTTGAAATCCGCGCATTTCCAAGGCGAAAAGCAAGAAAACATAATCTTTCGCCGCCGGCCGCTACCCTTGAGCCCGGCCAGTCAGGGCATGCAACAGACGTGCGGAGACCGGAAAACCCACGTCTTTCACTGTTTGCCTACCGAGACGGCCTCTCTCCATAGCAAGCCGATTTTTGTCCTGACGTGAGCACGGGCGATGGACGCCGGCGCACCGCACTTTTCCCACTCCCGTCCCCAATCGGTTGTTTTCACCGCATCGGGCGATGCCAAAGCGCTTGCAGCCTCGGCCGGAAATGCTCTAACGGTGCGGCCATGCCGTCCTCTGCCAGCAATGCCAAAGCCTATGTCTTCCTGGTGATCACCACGCTGATCTGGGGCGGCAATTCCGTAGCGGGCAAAATGGCGGTGGACCATGTCAGCCCGATGATGCTCAACAGCCTGCGGTGGATCATCGCCGGCATCGCGCTTGCCACCTTCGCCGGGCCGCAGGTGCGCCGCGACTGGCCCGTCATCCGCCGGCATCTGCCGCTTCTGCTCGGCTATGGCGCGGTGGGCTTCACCGGCTTCAACGCCTTCCTCTATCTGGCGCTGCAATATACCAGCGCGATCAATGCCGTCATCGCCCAGGCCGCCGTGCCCATGGCGATCTTCGCGCTCAATTTCATCCTGTTTCGCACAGGCGTCGTTGCGGCCCAGTGGATCGGCTTCGCCCTCACCCTGTCAGGCGTCGCCCTGGCCGTCTCGCATGGCGAGCCCTCGCGCCTGTTGGCGCTCGACCTCAACCGCGGCGATGCGCTGATGATGGCGGCAGTGCTGGTCTATGCCATCTATACCGTGACGCTTCGCTACAAGCCGGCCATTCACTGGCAGAGCCTGATCTCGGCCTCGGTCCTCGGCGCCCTGCTCGCCTCGCTTGTTCCGCTGTCGGTCGAAGCGGCCCTGGGCCAGAGCCGCCTGCCGGATGCGACCGGCTGGGCCGTGGCGCTGTTTGCCGGGCTCATGCCCTCGCTGATCTCGCAGATCCTCTATGTGCGCGGGGTCGAGATGATCGGCCCGAACCGCGCCGGGCTCTTCATTAACCTGATCCCGATCTTCGGCACCCTGCTGTCCCTCGCCTTTCTTGGCGAAACGCTGCACGCCTTCCATATCGGCGCGCTGGTGCTGGCGCTGAGCGGCATTGCCGTGGCCGAACGCGGCCGCTCCGCCCGGGCCTAAGACCCGTCGCAAGCTGCGCGGAAACGCCGCAGCGCCCGCGCAAAGAGAGCAACTGAACGCGCTCAACCGCGAAACCTTAACGTCCGATCATACCGATCTTAACGGTCTTTTAATCATAAAAGGCGAAAAATCAGCCCATGTTTTGGATCGTCGAGCGACTTCGTCCCTCGACCTGAACCGGCAGGGGCACGGGATGACACGCTGGAACTGGATGGCTGCAGGGCTGCTCGCGGCTGGCGCGGCAAGCGCACCGGCGCAGGGCGCCGATCTTTCCTATGAACAGGTGCCGGAAGTTGTCGTCGGCAAGGCCTCCGACAGCCCGGCGCTCTATCTGCGCGGCGACATCGGCTTCACGGTGAAGAGCGAAGGCGGCGACGCCACGCTGAAGGCCTTTGACGGTCACGGCACCCGCAGGATCGGCTTCGACGAGGTCCGCTTTGGCGAACCCATCGCCGGCAGCATCGGTGTCGGCGCCAGGATCAACGACATGCTGCGCACGGACCTGACAGCCGAATATTTCCGGGGCACCTTCAAAGGCGAGAGCAAGGTGCTCGGCGCCTGCTCCGGCGAGCCGAGCGGCCCGGATGGCACCAATTGCCAGCACTCTCACCGCGCCGATTATGAAGGCATCAGCCTCATGGCCAATGGCTATGTCGATCTGGCGACCATTTCCGGCATCACGCCGTATATCGGCGCCGGCGTCGGCGCAACGCGCCTGTCCTATGGCACCGTCAAGGAGCGCTGGACCTGCCTGCCGGGCGGGCAGAGCTGCACCGGCAACGCGCTGGCCGGGGAAACCTATAGCGGCGATGCCAGCTGGCGCTTTACCTATGCGCTGATGGCCGGCGCCTCCTACAGCCTGTCGGACAATCTCGCCCTGGATGTCGGTTATCGCTACAGCGACATCGCCGCCGGCAAGATCTTCGACTACAAGGGCTGGGAAGCCGAAAACGGCGCGACCGGCGACAAGACGCGCGACGACGGGCTTCGCCGCCACGAACTGCGCGCCGGCCTGCGCTATACGTTTAACTGAGATACGGACAGCGGACGCGGCGCGCTTCAAAGGCGCCGCCGCGCGCGGTGTCTTTCCCCTCCCCGACAGCTATAAGGCGGCACCCGCAAGGGCGTCGCCTTTTTGTCGTCTTTCCACCCCGCGACAGATTCCGTCATCATAACGACACGGCTTGCTTGACTTAGTCCGCACACCCGCTTAAACACGGCGGCGGGACACCTCTCCCCAACGAGAGGCTTTCTATCTGGAAGGATAGCCATCATGGCGGATCTCGCAACGCCGGACGTACGTCCGAACAATACCCATTTCTCTTCTGGCCCCTGCTCGAAGCGCCCCGGTTGGTCGCTCGATGCCCTCTCCGATGCGCCGCTCGGCCGCTCGCACAGGGCCAAGGTTGGCAAGGCCAAGCTGAAGCTGGCCATCGATCTCACCCGCGAAATTCTTGAGGTTCCGGCGGATTACCGCATCGGCATCGTGCCGGCCTCCGACACCGGCGCCGTCGAAATGGCGCTCTGGTCGCTGCTCGGCGCACGCGGCGTCGATATGGTCGCCTGGGAAAGCTTTGGCTCTGGCTGGGTCACCGACGTGGTCAAGCAGCTGAAGCTGCCCGACGTGCGCAAGTTCGAGGCCGATTACGGCAAGCTGCCGGATCTGGCGGCACTCGATTTCGACCGCGATGTCGTCTTCACCTGGAACGGCACCACCTCGGGCGTTCGCGTTCCCAATGCCGATTTCATCCCGGCCGACCGCCAGGGCCTGACGATCTGCGACGCCACCTCGGCGGCCTTTGCCCAGGACATGGACTTCTCCAAGCTCGATGTCGTCACCTTCTCCTGGCAGAAGGTGCTCGGCGGTGAAGGCAGCCATGGCGTGCTGATCCTCAGCCCGCGCGCCGTCGCCCGGCTGGAATCCTATGCCCCGGCCTGGCCGCTGCCGAAGATCTTCCGCATGACCAAGGGCGGCAAGCTGATCGAAGGCATCTTCGAAGGCGAGACCATCAACACGCCCTCCATGCTCTGCGTGGAAGACTATATCGACGCGCTGAACTGGGCGAAGTCGATCGGCGGCCTCAAGGCGCTGATGGCGCGTGCCGACGCAAATGCCAAGGTGATCTTCGACTTCGTCGAAAAGACGCCGTGGATCGCCAATCTGGCGGAAGAGCCGGCCACCCGCTCCAACACCTCCGTCTGCCTCAAGATCGTCGATCCCGAGGTCACGGCACTGGACGACAAGGCGCAGGCCGCCTTCGCCAAGGGCCTGGTTGCGGCTTTGGAAGCGAAGGGCGTCGCCCATGACATCGGCGCCTATCGCGATGCCCCGTCGGGCCTGCGCATCTGGGCCGGCGCGACGATCGAGACCGCAGACATGGACGCGCTGATGCCCTGGCTCGACTGGGCCTTCGCCAAGCAGAAGGCTGCGCTCGCCAAGGCCGCGGCTTAAAGCAAGGCAATCCCCCGCATTGCGCGGCAGCCGCACTCCATCAGGAACCGGCCGCCGCCTTGAAGCATCCTGATCCGCGCGCGCCCTGTGCCTGCGCGGCCATGCTCCCCTTTGCAAAATTTCCGGTTCAAATTCCTGGAGGCCACCATGGCACCCCGCGTTCTCGTTTCCGACGAACTCTCCGAAACCGCCGTCCAGATCTTCCGCGACCGTGGCGTCGAGGTCGATTTCCAGCCGCAGCTCGGCAAGGACAAGGACAAGCTGGCCGAGATCATCGGCAATTATGACGGCCTGGCGATCCGCTCGGCCACCAAGGCGACCGAGAAGCTGATCGCCGCCGCCACCAATCTCAAGGTGATCGGCCGCGCCGGCATCGGCGTCGACAATGTCGACATTCCGGCCGCCTCGCGCCGCGGCATCATCGTGATGAACACGCCTTTCGGCAATTCCATCACCACGGCCGAGCATGCGATCGCGCTGATGTTCGCCGTCGCCCGCCAGATCCCCGCCGCCGACACCTCCACCCAGGCCGGCAAGTGGGAAAAGTCGAAGTTCATGGGCGTCGAGATCACCGGCAAGACGCTCGGCGTCATTGGCGCCGGCAATATCGGCTCGATCGTCTGCGCCCGCGCCATCGGCCTGAAGATGCATGTCATCGCCTATGACCCCTTCCTGTCGAAGGAGCGGGCCGAGGAGATGGGCGTCGCCAAGGTCGAGCTGGACGAGCTGCTCGCCCAGGCCGACTTCATCACCCTGCACGTGCCAATGACCGACAAGACGCGCGGCATCCTCAACGCTGAAGCCCTGGCCAAGACCAAGCCGGGCGTGCGCATCGTCAACTGCGCCCGTGGCGGCCTGGTCGACGAGGCAGCGCTCGCCGAAGCCATCAAGTCCGGCCATGTCGCCGGCGCCGGCTTCGACGTGTTCGAGGTCGAGCCCGCCAAGGAAAGCCCGCTCTTCGGCCTGCCGAACGTGGTCTGCACCCCGCATCTTGGCGCCTCCACCACGGAAGCGCAGGAAAACGTGGCCCTGCAGGTCGCCGAGCAGATGTCGGACTATCTGGTCAAGGGCGCGGTTTCCAACGCCATCAACATGCCCTCGATCACCGCGGAAGAAGCGCCGATCCTCAAGCCCTTCATCCGGCTGGCCGATGTCCTCGGCGCCTTCGTGGGCCAGGTGACGGAAGAGCCGATCAAGGAAATCGAGATCCTGTTCGACGGCTCGACCGCGCGGATGAACACCAAGGCGCTGACCAGTGCCGCGCTCGCGGGCCTGATCCGCAGCCAGGTGGCCGATGTCAACATGGTCTCCGCCCCGATCATGATCAAGGAAAAGGGCGTGATCCTCTCCGAGGTCAAGCGCGACAAGACCGGCGTCTTCGACGGCTACATCAAGCTGACCGTCAAGACCGACACGATGACCCGCTCGGTCGCCGGCACGGTCTTCTCCGACGGCAAGCCGCGCTTCATCCAGATCAAGGACATCAACCTGGACGCCGATGTCGGCAGCCACATGATCTACATCACCAACACCGACGTTCCCGGCATGATCGGCTTCATCGGCACGACGCTCGGCCAGGCCGGCGTCAACATCGCCAACTTCCAGCTGGGCCGCAAGGAAGCCGGCGCCGACGCCATCGCCCTGCTCTATGTCGATGGCAAGGTCTCGGAAGCGGTGCTGGACCAGCTGCGCGCCAATCCGGCCATCCGCCACGCCAAGCCGCTGGTCTTTAACGTCGACTGATCGTCCCAAGGGCATGAACAGCAAAGCCGGCGTCTCCGAAACGGGGACGCCGGCTTTTTATTGGCCGGTGATCCGGCGGGATGCCCCTGCCCTGCCGGCAGAAGGAACCGCGCTCAAGACAGCAGCGGCACGTCGAAATGGTCGGGTTCGAGCCCGGCTTCCGCCCGCGCCGCCATTATGCGGTAGGCTTCCTCCAGATGGCGGGTGAAGCGTGCGGTGTCGTAAAGCGGTGCGCTGTCGCGGCCGTCGGCGAGCTTCCGGCGCAGGGCGTCGAGCCGCATCCGATCCCTGGCGAGGGCGACGCAGAGCGCCACATAGGCCTCGTCATCCTCGGCCACCAGCTCCGGCAGACCGACCCCGTTGAGCAGGCTTTCGGTGACGCGAGAGGCGAAGTGTCGGCCCTTGATGGTCGCGACCGGCAGGCCGGCCCAGAGCTTGTCGCTGCTGGTCGTGTGGCCATTGACGGGAAACGTGTCGAGACCGAGATCGGCGGCCTTGAGGCGGGCGACATGCTGGGCATAATCGGCAAACGGCGCGAAGATGATGCGCTCGCGCGCAATGCCTTGCTCCGTCATCCAGACCAGGAAATTGTCCTGCGCGAACACGCTCGGGCACATCATCCACAGAACGGAGTCGGGCACCTCGCGCAGGATGCGCGCCCAGAGCGTCGCGGTACGATGGGTGATCTTGCGCACGGCATTGAAGGAGGCGAAGACGAAGCGGTTTTCCGGCAGGCCGAGACTTGCGCGCGTGGCGGCCGGCGGATCGGCCCGGCGCGTGTTGTCATTGGCCTGGTAGCTCTCCGGCAGGCGGCAGAACATCTCGTGATAATGCGGCTGGCTGCTGTCGGGCAAAACAAAATGATCGCCGATGATATAGTCGCAATCGATGCCGCAGCCGGAGCCGGGAAAGCCGAGATAGGCCACCTGCACCGGCGCGCCGCCGAGATTGAGGATGCCGCCGCGCCCGCCGCGCGTATGGCCCTTGAGGTCCACCAGAATGTCGATGCCAGCCTCGCGGATCGCGGCCGCAGCCTCTTCGTCAGAGAGGTCGCGGATCACCACGAGATTGTCCTGCAGTGACCGCCAGCCGTCATCATAGCTGTAGCTCTTGGGGTCGCTGTAGCAGAACAGCGTGACATCGACCACGTCGGGATCATGATGCTCCAGCACGCCGCGGAAAAGGAGCATGGTGGCATGCTGCGAGTAGAAGTCACAGGAGAGATAGCCGATCTTCAGCGGCTTGTTGAATGTGTGCGGCCGGGCGCGCCGGGCGGCGCGGCTCAGTTCCGTCAAGGGCGCGGAGAGCTTGATGTTCGTCATCATCGCATTGATGCGCTCGTCGTCGCACCAGTTGATGTTCATGAACGGATATTCGACGCCGATCATGTCCTTGTCGCCGCGCTCGAGCGCGGCGAGGAAGCGTTCGTTCTCCTGCCGGCTCTCCTCCAGAAGGAGATATTCCTGCAGGTTGCGGCGATAGACCTCTTCCGCATGGGCATCGAAGGCCCCGCTGCGCGCGGCCGTGCGGGCCGTCTGCATGGATTCGTAGGCCTTGTCGGTGCGGGCGAGCAGATTGGCGGCCAGCGCCCGCAGCATCGGCGCATTCGCCTTGGCCAGCTTGGCGGCGCGGTTGTAATAATCCGACGCCCTCTCCCAATCCTCGGTCTTGGCGAAACACTGGCCGGCCAGAAGCAGCACTTCCAGCGGAAGCGTCTTCTTGGCCTGCAGGTCCGGCGCAAGCGCCTTGATGGCGGCGGCAGGGTCGTTGGATTTGTAGAGTTTGAGAGCACGCGCGAGCGCTGCGGACATCAGGCGATCTCCGGAAAGAACCGAAACTGCCGCAGTGCTAGCCGATGCGACTGGCGCGAGCCTGCCCATGGAGCCTACCCATGAGCCAGCACGTGCCGGAGATGCGAACATCCCGCGTTCGGCAGAACGCGGGATGCGGCAATGGTCATCGATCCGGCCCGTCCGCCTCAGGCAAGCTGTCGGGCCACAACCGGCAGGATCAGCCGATCACTTGTAGACAGGCTGCTCGACCGGCACCGGCGGCACATAGACCGCCTGTTCGCAATCGCCGAAATTGTAGCGCAGGCCGGCGCGGGCTTCGTGGACATAGATGCCCTTGTCGGAGCCTGGGCCGCCATGCCATTTCTCGCCGAACATGTCGCCACCCATGACATGGCGGAAGCGATAGCCGACATCGGCCTGCAGATTGCAGGTGATGTCGATGGCGGTGCCGGCCATCAGCGCATAGGTGAAGCGCCAGCTTTCCTTGCCGCCATGTTCCACGGTCCCATCGCAATTGCCGGAATTGCCGGTTTCGCAGCTGGTGTTCTTCAGCTTGTCCCACTTGACCCGCGTGCCGCCGATGCCGGCGCCGACATAGGGGGTGAACCGGCCCCAGGTGGCGATGTCGACATAGGCGTTCGCCATCAGGCTCCAGGCGGTCATCGAGGAAATGTCGCGCGAGGTGCAATAGGTCGCCACGCCGCAGCTGCCGCTGGTGGAGCCGCTGAAGTCGGACTTGCCGAGATGGTCGATCGTGAAATCGGCGCGCAGATGCTCGGTTGCGCGATAGCCCACGCCGATGCCGCCGGTCCAGGTGTCATCGAGATCGGCCTTGTCGAAGTCGCGAACATAGCGGCCGGGGCCCTGGTAGTAATGCGCGCCGCGCAGATCCGTGAAGGCATAGCCGATATCGCCGCGCAGGTACCATCCGCCGGCAATCGGCGCCACGGCCACGGGCGGCGCTTCCTGAACGGGATAAAGATCGGCCGCCAGAACAGGTGAGCCTGTGAGCAGGGTGCAGAGGACGCCGATGAGACGGGCATTCATGAAACGGACTCCAGACTGTTTCGCGGGTACGGCACCAGCAATCGCGTGCATGCCCCACATCGATGAAGCCAGTGATAAACCAAACAGGTTAAATTCCGATTAACCAAGAAAATTCATTGTATTAGAAGCCAATCAACCAGCTCCGCCGCACAGTCGGAAGAACAGGCGGACGGTCGACACCAGACAAGCCGCCTGCAATCCCTGCCAACGCTCAGTCATTCTCCAGGCCGGACGCGGCCCTTGGGCTCATTTTGCGCATCACAGGGCTGTTCGATCCGGCTGGACCGAACAGACGCCGCGAAATATTTGCCTTGAGAATTATAGGAAAAATACTCTTACCACTCGCCCGGATATCGCTGCGGCGCTTTGGAGCAAAGCAGGGAGAAGGACCTTTTTTGCGACAGCCGAGAGGAAGATTGGGCAGCGCAAAAAGGGCAGCGCGAGATCCTCACGCTGCCTGGGGCAATGGCCGCCCGGCCCGGCTGCTCCGAAGCCATGCAGACGGCTGGATTTTAGTGAGCTCAACAGATCCTCGGGGCAAGCCCTGACATGAGGTAGAGGAGAGGCTCGACCCAATGAGGAGCTTGCGCTGAAGGGACCGTACCGCGCTCAAACGGCGCGGGACAAGGCTGAGAAATCCGAGTGTCGTGCGCTCTGGCGCCAGACTTTCAGTCCGATGCCCTGAGATCAGGCGGCGCTGCGCGCCGCGCCGATCACGGAGACCAGCTCGTTGACGATGGCCTCGACTTCCGCGCGGTCATCGCCTTCCGCCATGACGCGGATCAAAGGTTCGGTCCCGGAAGGACGGATGAGGATACGGCCGCGGCCCTTCAGCCGGGCTTCCGCCTCCTGGACCGCCTGGCGCACGGCGGGCTCCTCCAGCGGTTTTCCGGACGCGATGCGGACGTTCTTCAGCACTTGGGGCACCGGCTCGAAACGATGGCAGACCTCGCTGACGGGCCGGTCGAGGCGCTTGACGGCGGCGAGAACCTGAAGCGCGGCCACGAGACCGTCCCCTGTCGTGCCGAAATCCGAGAGGACGATATGGCCGGACTGTTCGCCGCCCAGATTATAGCCATGCTTGCGCATATGCTCGACCACGTAACGGTCGCCCACCTTGGTGCGCTGCAGGCTCAGCCCGCGGCCGTCGAGATAGCGCTCGAGCCCGAGATTGGACATGACCGTGGCAACGATGCCGTCGCCCTTCAGCTGCCCCTCCAGCGCCCACTGATCGGCGATCACCGCCATCAGCTGGTCGCCGTCGATGATCTGGCCGCGCTCATCGACGAGCTGCACGCGGTCAGCATCGCCATCGAGCGCAATGCCGATATCGGCGCGCACCTCATGCACCTTTTTCTGCAGCGCGCCCGGGCTGGTGGAGCCGCAATCGAGATTGATGTTGGTGCCGTTCGGCTCGGCACCGATGGTCACCACGTCGGCGCCCAGCTCCCACAGCGCCAAAGGAGCGACCTTGTAGGCCGCGCCATTGGCGCAGTCGATCGCCACGCGCAGGCCCTTCAGCGTCACGTCGCGCGGCAGGGTGCGCTTGGCATGCTCGATATAGCGATAGATGTCGCCCTCGACGCGCTTGGCGCGGCCGATGTCATGGGCCTTGGCCAACTGGCCGGAGAGATCCTGATCGAGCAGATCCTCGATATGCGCCTCGATCTCGTCGGAGAGCTTGTAGCCGTCAGGGCCGAACAGCTTGATGCCATTGTCCTGGAACGGATTGTGCGAGGCGGAGATCATCACGCCGATATCGGCGCGCAGTGAGCGCGTCAGCATGGCCACGCCGGGCGTGGGGATCGGCCCGAGCAGGAACACATCCAGCCCCGCCGCCGTGAAACCTGCTACCATCGCATTTTCCAGCATGTAGCCCGAAAGGCGCGTGTCCTTGCCGATCACCACGCGGTGGCGGTGGGCGCCCCGGCGGAAGATCGTGCCCACGGCAATGCCGACCCGCATGGCCAGATCCGGCGTCATCGGAAACAGGTTGGACTGGCCGCGAATGCCGTCCGTGCCAAAATAGCGGCGTGTCATATAAGCTCCTTCATCGGCACGCCGTCCGCGGCGCACAGGTCTCGCGGGATTTGGACCCGTCTCGTATCTGCGGACCAAACTGGCCCGAAGCACGGCTTTTGCCATGTTTTATCGGCTGAGACACATAAATTAGAGTCAAAAATCATTAAATCCCGTTACCGGACAAAGGCGAGACTTGGGGAGCCGCCCGGCTTGCCACCAAAGGCAATCACTCTGTCCGCCGCCCGCTTTCGTCACGATCCCGCTCATAGGGCTTCAGGCTGGGAAAAGGCGGCAGCCAGGCCTCTCGCCTGATCGTCCAGAGTTCATAGGTCGGCGTAAATTGATCGGGCGTATCGAGCGAGCCGACATTGACCTCCGTCTCGTCACCGTTTCGGGCAAAGACGGGCGAGCCACAGTTCGGGCAGAAATGGCGGCCGGCATAGGCGCGGGTTTCACCGGTAATGGCAACGGCATCCTCCGGGTAGATGGCCGAGGCGTGAAACAGCGCGCCATGATGCTTGCGACAGTCAAGACAATGGCAAAGACCGACCCGATAGGGCCTGCCCGACGCCACGAAGCGCACCTTCCCACACAGGCAACCACCGCTGAGCCGTTCCATGGCCGTCTCCTCCCCAAAGCACAGGCTGTCGAAAACCGGCCAAATAGGGAAAGCGTTTCGTCTCCTATGAAAAAAGCCGCCGCAGGTGACCCCGCGACGGCTTTTGAACAGGATTTGGCAGGCTTTATTGCGGCTGCGGCAGGCTACCCTCGGGCTCATCGCCCTTGGCGCCGCTCGCGCCGCCATCCTTCTTGGCGCCCGCCGAGGGAACGGCGGAGCCGCGATGCGGTGGGGTGTCGTCGCCAAGGTCACGAGCCGGCTTGTCGCCGCGGATCAGCGCCTTGATTTCCTCGCCAGTCAGCGTCTCATATTCGAGCAGGCCTTCGGCCAGTGCCACGAATTCGGAATGCTTCTCGGTAATGATGCGCTTGGCCTCTTCATAGGCCTCGTCGATCAGGCGGCGGATCTCGTTGTCGATCTTCTGGGCGGTCGACTCGGAAAGGTTCTTCGACTGCGCCACGGAATGGCCGAGGAAGACTTCCTGCTGGTTTTCGCCATAGGCGACCTGACCGAGCTGGTCGGAAAAGCCCCATTGCGTGACCATGGCCCGCGCGAGCTTGGTCGCCTGCTCGATATCGGAGGAGGCGCCGGAGGTGATGTTCTCCTTGCCGAAGGTCAACTCTTCGGCGACGCGTCCGCCCATCATGATGACGAGACGCGAAACCATCCACTTATAGCTCATGGAATAGCGGTCACCTTCCGGCAGCTGCATGACCATGCCGAGCGCGCGGCCGCGCGGGATGATGGTCGCCTTGTGCAGCGGGTCGGCGGCCGGCACGTAGAGTGCGGTGATGGCATGGCCGGCTTCGTGATAGGCGGTCAGCTTCTTCTCGGCTTCGGTCATGGCAGAGGAGCGGCGTTCCGCGCCCATCATGATCTTGTCCTTGGCGTCCTCGAATTCCTGCATGGTGACGACGCGCTTGTTGCGTCGCGCCGCCATCAGCGCCGCCTCGTTGACGAGGTTCATCAGATCGGCACCGGAGAAGCCGGGCGTACCACGGGCCAGCGTCTTGAGATCGACATTCGGCGCCAGCGGCACGTTGCGGATGTGCACCTTGAGGATGCGCTCGCGACCATTGATGTCGGGATTGGGCACCACGACCTGACGGTCGAAACGGCCCGGACGCAGCAGCGCCGGATCGAGAACGTCGGGACGGTTGGTGGCGGCGATGAGGATGATGCCCTCATTGGCCTCGAAACCGTCCATCTCGACCAGAAGCTGGTTAAGCGTCTGCTCGCGTTCGTCATTGCCGCCGCCCAGACCCGCGCCACGATGGCGGCCGACGGCGTCGATTTCGTCGATGAAGATGATGCAGGGCGCATTCTTCTTGGCCTGCTCGAACATGTCGCGGACACGGCTCGCGCCCACGCCGACGAACATTTCAACGAAGTCGGAGCCGGAGATGGTGAAGAAGGGCACATTGGCTTCGCCGGCGACGGAGCGGGCGAGCAGCGTCTTACCCGTGCCCGGAGGGCCAACAAGCAGGACGCCGCGCGGAATGCGCCCGCCCAGGCGCTGGAACTTCTGCGGATCGCGCAGGAATTCCACGATTTCCTCCAGATCCTGCTTGGCTTCGTCGACGCCGGCAACATCCTCGAAGGTCACGCGGCCATGCGCTTCGGTCAGAAGCTTGGCCTTGGACTTGCCGAAGCCCATCGCCCCGCGCGAGCCGCCCTGCATCTGCCGCATGAAGAACAACCACACGCCGAGGATCAGCAGCATGGGCAGGAGCGTGCCGATATAGCTCAGGAAGCCGGAGGAGCCATCCGTCTCGGGACGCACGGTGACCGTGACGTTCTTGGCCTCGAGCCGTTCGGTAAAGGCCGTGTCGATCGACGGTGCATAGGTCTGGAAGGTCGTGCCGCTCTCGGTGTAGTTGCCGACCACCTTGTTGCCGGTGATCACGACTTCCTTCACACGGTTGCCATCAACGTCCTTCAGGAACTGCGAAAAGGGGATTTCGCGCGAACCGCTGCGCTCCGCGGGCTGCTGAAACATGCTGAACAGCGCGATCAGCAGAAGGGCGATGATCGCCCAGAGAGCGAAATTACGAAAATTAGGGTTCATTGAACTCCCCAGAACCTCATATCCAGCATCCGGAAAACAGCGGCCACGAGAAATCGTTTTCGCCTCGCCGGTCATGCCGAGTTTTGTTCCCTAACATAGGAGTGCCGGAAAGGCTTGCCAAGGCAAAGCGCGCCTTCGCAGGGCAAATCATGCAGCTTGCCTGAAGAAAGTTTTGCTTCAGGCCATTTCCGCCGGCTTCGACATGCGCAAAGACAGGCTTTGGGGCAACTCGGGAAAGGGTTTGCGACCGACCAGGCGCGCGATTTCCGACGCAATTCTAAGGTCAAAACACGGCAGGAACGTGTCGTAGAGGCCAAGGCAGGGCTCTGCCTGCCAGGATGCGGGATCGGCGGGCTCGCCCGAGCGCCGCGACACCCGCAATTGCGCGCGGGCCGCGCGCGCCACCACGCCCGGCGGAACATCGACATCGGCCACGATCAGGCCTTGTAGCCCCGCGGAGAGGATGAGGGGATGGTCGGCCTGGCTTGTGACGGACAGGCGCCCGTCCCATAGCAGCGTTGCCCCAGGGGCCAGGATGGCGCCAGTAAGGCCGCGCGCTTCCCGGTAGAGATAGAGACCTTGGCGGCGGCGGTCGAAAACAGTGCCGGCGGCGGTCATGCGGCCGGGCGTCTGGTCATCGAGAAAGGCCATCAGCCGCGCAAGCGTGTCGCGGCCCGACACGGTGGTCCGCCCGCCAAGGGCGGCGGCGAGAAGGCCGCAGGCCCGGCTCAAAGCCGGCCCATGCAGTTGCAGAGATTCAGGCAGCAGCAGCTCCGGGGACAGACGCACAATCCACTGCCCCACCCGCCCCTCCCCAATTCGCCGGGCATGGGCGGCCAGCAGCGTGGCGATTGCCACATCCTCGGCAAGCCGCGCTGCCCCGGCTCTTTCGATCGCCGCCATATCCGCCGCATGCGCCAACGGATCGGCGCCGGCGCGGGCCTGGCGCAGGCGCACCCGCTCGAAGCGGGGATTGTCGTTGCTGGGATCCTCGATGAAATCCTGGCCGATCGCCTGGAGAAACCAGCGGATCTGCGCACGCCGAAGCGAGAGGAAGGGCCGCAGCAGCCAGACTTGGCCGAAGAGAAGGGTCGCAGGCGCCATTCCGGAAAGGCCGGGCTGGTCCGGCGTCGAACGTAAGCGCCGCATGGCCACCGTCTCCGCCTGATCGTCGGCGGTATGGCCGCTGAGGATGATCGGGATATCCTGCGCCGCGGCAATATCCGCCAGAAGCCGGTAGCGTGCCAGCCGCGCGGCCGCCTGAAGGCCGGAGGCCGGTTTCACCCCCTCCCAAAGGCGGGTGTGGTGGCGGATGCCGAGGCGGCGGCAGAGCGCGCCCATTTGCCGGGCCTCCTCGGCCGATTCGCCGCGCAGCCCGTGATCGACGGTACAGGCCTCGATCGTCACGCCGGGATAGTCTGGCAGGGCAGCATGCAGGGCGCGCAACAGCCCCATGGAATCGCTGCCGCCCGACAGGGCGACCAGAAGACGACTGGGACGGGAAAGCGAGGAGAGAAAACAATGGGCTGCGGCGATCACGGGATCGCCAGCCGGGGCATCGGAGACAACGGGATCACTCATGCGCCCGACCCTCATGCGCTCGCCCCTGGGGAAACGCCGGATCGGCCCGGCGAAGACACTGTGCTCGGAGCCAATCGATCACGCTCTCGTGCCGAGTCAGGCAGAACGGCCCGGCTGATGACGAGCCTGCTCGTGCGGGCGGATCAAGGCGCATGCGGCCTCAGCAGGCAAGGCGGCTCTGCTCGCTCGTGACCTTGGCTTTGACGGCGGGGGACGCCTTGGGATAGCGCTTGGTGACCTCGCGCAGCGTGGCGCAGGCGGTTTCCTTGTTGTCGAGCTTGGCGAGCGACATGCCGAGCTTCAGCAGCATCTCAGGGGCCTTGGGCGATTTGCCATAGGTCTGGTGCGCGTTCAGAAAGGTCTTGGCCGCGTCGCTGAACTTGCCCTGGGAATATTGCGCCTCGCCCATCCAGAAGCTGGCGTCGGCCGCCTTTTCGCTCTTCGGAAAGCTGTCGAGATAGTCGCGGAATTCGGTCTCGGCCACGGAGTAATCGCCCGAGAGCACGTGACCATAGGCGGACTGGTAGAGATCGGCGTCGCTGTTCAGCGCTGCGGTACGCTTGGAGGGGGTCGTCGGCTGGGTGGGCGCAGCCGGCTGCGGATTGGCGGTGGCAGACAGGGTCTGCCCTTCGGAATCCAGGATGATCTGGCCGAGATCGGTCGGCTCCGAGCCGGTGGTGCTGGAAGCAGACGCGCCGGGCTCACGCCCGGCTGCGGCCGCAGGGCTCTCCGTCGCGGGGACGGAGGCCTGATCTTGGGTGCGCGGGGTTTCAAGCGCGCTCTTCTTCTTCGGAGCGGCACCGCCGCCCTTTTCCAGGTCCTGGAAGCGGAACTCGTTGTCCTCCTGGAACTTGCGGATCTGCTCCTGCATCTGGAGAAGCTGGAAGCTCATCTCCTCGATGCGGCCATTGAGCGAACGGACCTGCTCCTCCAGCTGGCCGATGCGCCCGGCCTCGCTCGACTGCACCTTGATGACGGGCGCGGCCGGTGCCGGCGCGGGTGCCTCGTTGCGGTGCAGCGCCCTGTCGATCAGGGCGGACAGCGGCATGGCGGTGACCGGCAGAACCGAGGCCGAAAAGGCCAGAACCCCGATCGTTGCCGCCACGGCGAAGTGTTTCATGGCTCAAACGTCCCCTTGGGCAGCCGGCCGGCCGGCGCCCCTCATCGGCGACGGAACAGGACCTGAAACTGCGAAAACCATCCATAGACCGGAAGCGCACGGTAAAGTCATTCTACCGATGCGCCCCGGCAGGCGAGGAACCGCTTGGACCGCCCCGGCATCAACCATCCGGCGCGGGCAAGCGGGCGGGGCGCAGGCCGAAAGACCGAGGTCTCGCGGACAGGCCCGGTGTTCTGTCGTCATCGACGGGGCGCCAGCACGCGGGAGCACGCCGGCAGCCCTGTCTTCACACACGCAGCGCCAGCTCCCGCAGTTGCGAAGGCGCCAGGCAGTGTTTCCAGTTGCGCGACAAAAAAGCAACCGGAGTTCGGTCAAACTATGACCAAAAGAAAGGCGGCCTCAGACGAAAATCCGGGCCGCCTCCGCAGGTCTCAAATGCATGGGCAACCGGTCGTCGGTGCCCGCGAGACATTACATGCCGGCGCCGCCGAGGACGGTAACCGCGCGACGGTTCTGCGACCAGCAGGAAATGTCGTCGCAGACGGCAACAGGCTTTTCCTTGCCGTAGGAGATGGTCTTGATGCGGCTGGCCGGAATGCCGCGCGAGACGAGATAGTCGCGGGCAGCGGCGGCGCGGCGGGCGCCTAGCGCCAGGTTGTATTCGCGCGTGCCGCGCTCGTCGGCATGGCCCTCGACCGTGATCGGGTACTTGGAGTAGCGCTGCAGCCACTGGGCCTGCTTGTCCAGCGTCGCCTGGGCGTCCGCACGCACCGACGAGGAGTCGGTGTCGAAGAAGATGCGGTCGCCGACATTGACGGTGAAGTCCTGCTGCGAGCCGGGGGTGGCCGCGCCGCCAGCACCGCCGTTCAGGCCGAGGTCGCCGGCGCTGTTGGGCAGGTTCTTCTTCGAGGCGCAGCCTGCGATGGACAACGTGAGGAAGAGCGCGATGGCCACGGGATTGCGGGCGATGGACTGCATGCGGCCAGCGGCCGGAACGGGAATGCGGCTCATGGGCCGGTCTCTCCTTCAAGAATGATCTTAACGGTCAGGGTTGCCAGACTGTAACCGAAAGCGGTTACTTCCTATGCAACAAGCTTGGTTAAAGAAGTTTCAAAATGCGCCTCTGACCGCGCGGCTAATCACCACTTTGCGGCAGGAAGGCGGCAATCGTGCCAAGACTTGGCCATATCGCCGCCATCTTCACGGGGCCAGACAAAACCCTGCCCGCCGCGCCGCCCTCATTCCTTCCAAGGCCTTGTTCCTCCTGAGAGGTTCGGCCCTCATCATATGCGCGCGTCCTTGAGCAGCAGCAGCCGACCAAGAGCGTCTTTCAAGCTTAAGGCCGCGCCGGCGCACCGTTTCCGCCGCTGCGTTTCCCGCGCGCGCCGGCCGATTCGCGGCGCTACTCCAGGAGCGGCGACCAGGCCGGATCGGAGGCGAAGCCCTGGGTCGGGATCAACTGTTCGTTATAGCCGGTCAGGTCGATCGAATAGAGCTGCGGGCCGCCGGCGCCGGCATTCTGGCGGAAGAACATGATCACGCGGCCGTTCGGCGCCCAGGTCGGGCCCTCATTGTGGAAGCCGGTGGTCAAGATCCGCTCGCCCGAGCCATCCGGCTTCATCACGCCGATCGAGAACTTGCCGCCCGACTGTTTCGTGAAGGCGATCAGGTCGCCGCGCGGCGACCAGACCGGCGTCGAATAGGAGCCGTCGCCGAAGGAGATGCGGGTCTGGCCGGCGCCGTTGGCGCTCATAACATAGAGCTGCTGACGGCCGCCGCGGTCGCTTTCGAACACGATCCGGCCGCCATCCGGCGCGTAGGAGGGCGAGGTGTCGATCGCCGCCGTCGAGGTCAGGCGCGTGGTCGTGCGCGAGCGCAGGTCCATGGTATAGATATTGGCATTGCCGTCCTGCTGCAGGCTCATGATGACGCGTTGGCCATCGGGCGAGAAGCGCGGCGAGAAGGTCATGCCGGGAAAATTGCCGACGACCTCGCGCTGCCCGGTTTCGAGCTGCAGCAGGTAGACGCGCGGCTGCTGTCCCTCGAAGGACATGTAGGTGATTTCCTGCTTGTTCGGCGAGAAGCGCGGCGTCAGCACGATGTCGTTGGAATTGGTCAGCGCGCGGGAATTGAATCCGTCCTGGTCCATGATCGCCAGTTGGCGCTTGCGCGCCGTCTTCGGGCCGCTTTCGGCGACATAGACGATGCGGGTGTCGAAATAGCCCTTCTCGCCGGTGATGCGCTCATAGATCGCGTCGGCGATGATATGGGCGACACGCCGCCAGTTTTCCGGCTGGGTGAAGAATTGCTGGCCGGTCATCTGCTGGTTGGAGAATACGTCCCACAGGCGGAACTCCGCCTTCAGGCGGCCATCGCCCTCCTGCGTCACCCGGCCGGTGACGAGTGCCTGGGCGTTGATGACCTTCCAGTCCTCGAAGCGCGGGGGAGCGTCGGGGTTGGAGATCTTCTCGATGAAGGCCGAGCGGTTGATCGGCGCGAACAGGCCGGACCGCTTGAGGTCCGCGGCAACCACGTCGGAAATCTTGCGGCCGAGATCGCCCTGCAGGAAATCCGAAACCGCGATCGGCATCGGCTCGACATTGCCGCGGTTGATGTTGATTTCGACCCGCGCCTCGGCCGGCGCGGCAGCCAGGGCGGCCATGCCGGTGGCGGCACCGGCCATTTGGAAGAAGGTACGTCTCAGCATGGAACTACAGCCTTTCAGCCATTCATATCGTCAAAGTTCGAGCGCCGGCGGCGCGATCGCAGCAGCCAGACACACGGTCGTCAAGCTTTAGAAACCCATTTCGCTCGGATCGAAATTCAGCACCATTTCGCTCCAGTCGTCATATTTGTCCGGCGGCAGGCCTTTCAGCGGCAGCGACTTCATGATCGCGCGGCGCACGCCGCCCTCATGGGTCCGCCTTGCCGAATCCGAGCCACCGCTCGCGGAAATTTCCGGCTGGCCGATGATGTTGCCGTCGCGGTCGAGATGCAGCGTCACCTTGATCAGGATGCCGGCCGTGTCGGCGATGCCGGGAATGATCGACCAGTTGTTCTGGATCTGCTGCTTGATCGCGTCCTTGTCGCTCTGCGACAATGTCGAGCCACCCGTCGCCTTCTTGCCGCCGAGCGCCGCCGTCTGGGTGGAGCGCTTGGCGCCGCCGCCCGAGGACTCCTGCTTGTTCAGCAGGCTGGCGATTTCATCGGCATTGAAGTCGCTCTGCTTGGAGGAGGCGGACTTCTTCGATTCCTTCTTGCCCTCGTCGGCCTTGCGGTCCGGCGTCTTGGCCGTCTGCGCCGGCGGGGTCGTCTTGGCCTGCTCCACCGGCTTGGGCGGCTCGGGCTTGGGCTCCACCTTCGGCTTGGCCATGGGCGCGGGCACCTTGTCCGGCAGGGCTTCGGCGTCAGGCTTTTCGGCCGGCTTTTCCTCGGCCTGCTCGGGCTGCTCCTGCGGCGGCGGCGGTGTTTCCGTCTTGGCTTCAGGCTTGGGCGGCTCGGGGCGCGGCTGCGGCGTCACCTCGGCCTTGGGCGCCGGCAGCGCCGCCACCTCGGTCGCGGGTGTCGCCGGCGGCTTTTCATCGACAAGGTCGGGCTTGTCCTGCGGGGTCGGCTCGGGCGTCGGCACCGGCGTTTCGGTCGCCTTGGGTGCGGCGCTCGCTTCCTTCTCCACCGGCTTGACGGAGGGGCGCGGCGGCGTCTTCAGATCGACGCTGTTGTCGCCCATATTCTCGGCATTCTCCACCACATCGGGACGCTTGGTTGGCGCCGGCGCGGATTTCTCGGCCTTGGGCGCGGTTTTTTCGCCCTGCTGGATCTGCGTCAGCTCCTCCACCGGCACGATGTCGACCGGCATTGCCTCGGTATCCGACACCTCGAAGTGCGCCGGACTGCCGAGCGAGATCAGCGCCCAGGCGAGAACCAGGACGTGAAGCGCTGCCGATGTTGCGAGACTGCCTCTCATGGCGGATGTTTTTACCCGTTCGTCTTCTGCTGGGTGACCAGACCGATATTCTTGAAGCCTGCCGTCTGGATGCGCGCCATGACGTCGGCGATCACGCCATAGGGCGCCGTCGCGTCGCCGCGCACGAAGATCCGTTCGTTATAGCCCGTGGTGGCGATCGCCTGCAGCTTGGCCACGACCTCGTCGGCCGGGATCGGCGTTTCCTGCAGGTAGATCTCGCCGGAATTCTTGATCGAGATGGTGATCGGCTGGGTCTGGGCGTTGAGCGCCTTCGCCTGGGTTTCCGGCAGGTCGATCGGCACGCCGACCGTCATCATCGGCGCAGCGACCATGAAGATGATGAGCAGCACGAGCATGACGTCGACAAGCGGCGTGACGTTGATCTCGCTGATCGCGCCCTTGCGGCGGCCACGCCGTCCGCGCCGTCCGCCCGAGCCTGCCCCTCCGCCGACTGCCATGCCCATGGAAATTATCCTTCTCTCACAGATCGGCCGGCCTCTGTCCGGGGCCGCCGTTCATCCCGCCGCAGGTCATCCCGCCTATGGCTGCCGGGGCGGATGGGTCTCTTCTTGCGCAGGCGCCCGCGCTGCCAGCCATGAAGCGGCCGGCTTCGCGCGGTCGCGAACCCTTTACTGGGCCGCCTGGCGCGGCTGCAGCTTCTCATCGATCTGGCGCGAAAGGATGGCCGAGAACTCGTCGGCGAAGCCTTCCATGCGCGCCGTCATCTTGCCGGCATCGGCCGTGAACTTGTTATACGCGATGACGGCGGGGATCGCCGCGACCAGGCCGATGGCGGTGGCCAGAAGCGCCTCGGCGATACCCGGCGCGACCACCGCGAGATTGGTGGACTTCGAGCCGGCAATCGCCTGGAACGAGGTCATGATGCCGACGACGGTGCCGAACAGGCCGATGAAGGGGCCGGCAGAACCAATGGTGGCCAGCGAACCGAGCCGCGCCTCGAGCCCTTCGGCCTCGCGCGCCAGCGTCACGTCCATCGCCTTGTCGATGCGCATCTGCAGGCCAATGGGGGAGCGGGCGCCGCGCTCGAAGCTCTTCTTCCACTCGCGCATGGCCGAGACGAAGATGGCCGCCATGCCGGTCGGATTGCGGTCCGACAGGGTGCGATAGAGCTCTTCCAGCGACTGGCCCGACCAGAAGATCTGCTCGAAACTGTCTGCCTGCTTGCGGGCGCGGGCAAAGCGCAAAGACTTGTCGACGATGATCGCCCAAGTCCAGACCGAGGCGCCCATGAGCCCCAGCATGACGAGCTTCACGATGAGGCCCGCCTGCATGAAGAGCGACCACAGCGTCACATCCGTCGTCGCCGCCAGTCCAACCTGTTCCATTTTCGTCAAATCCCCGAATCCGAACACCCGGCCATTCCGAGCGCATAAGCGCGAAAGAGCCGGGCCGTTCAAACATGTCCGTCCACGAAGGGTCGGCCGCCGTCGCCATCATCCCTGCCGGCACGCGGCAGGCCGAAGACAAACAGGAGGCGGCCGGTCAGCGCCCGGTCTGCTCTGTCAAGCGTAATCTTGGTGAAAGGATGACGTGCAGCGCACAAAGGCCTTTCATGCCGATGATTAAGACATCATTATGATTAATATCTCGTTACGCAGCCGTATCAAATGGTGCCCCGCAGCGCGAAGCACCGCAGCGCCGAAGGCAGGCTTGCCTCCGGTGACAGATTGATCAGACCGGGGGCGCGTCGGGCCGCGCCCGGGCCAGGAACCGCTCGGCCAGCACGTCCGGCAGGCGCCTGGGACGGCCGGCCGCGTTGATGACGGCGATGATCACGCGCGCGGCGATCAGCAGGCGCTCCTCGCGCCAGATCTCCTGCGACAGTACCATCTTGGCGCCGCCGGCCTTCTCGGTCACCGTGCGGATGGTGAGGATGTCGTCCATGCGCGCCGGCGCCTTGAAGTCGATCTCCATGCGGTGGACGACGAAGACGAGGCCTTCCGCGTCGCCCTCGACCGCCAAGGCCGCCTGCTCCACGCCCAGCAGGCGCAGATAGTCTGTGCGCGCCCGCTCGAGAAAGTGGAGATAGCGGGCATGATAGACCACACCGGAAAAATCCGTGTCTTCATAATAGACGCGCTGGACGAGACGGTGGCCGGTCTCGGTCAATTCGCCGGCGAGCGAAATCTGCATGGCATGGCCTTCGGAAAAGTCGATCGAAGCGAAGTTTCTGTGCCGGAAGCCTTGGCCTTTTTCAAGCGCGGCACATCTGTCACATTCATGGCCTATCGAGCGTCTGCGGAAGGCCTTTGCGACGAACAGGGCCGCTTCAACGACGGGCGAAGGAGACGACGCATGAAGATCGCGGTTCTGGGCGGCGACGGTTTCGTGGGCTGGCCGACGGCCCTGCACCTTTCGGCCGCCGGCCACGAGGTCCACATCCTCGACAATCTCTCGCGCCGCTGGATCGACACCGAGCTCGGCGTGCAGTCGCTGACGCCGATGGATTCGATCCAGGAGCGCACGCGCATCTGGCATGCCGAAACCGGCCGGCGCATCCACTTCCACCTGATCGATCTCGCGCGTGATTACGAGCTTCTGAAGAACTGGCTGGCCCAGCACCGCCCCGACGCCATCATCCACTTCGCCGAACAGCGCGCCGCGCCCTATTCGATGAAGAGCGACCGGCACAAGAATTACACCGTCAACAACAATGTCAACGCCACGCACAACCTGCTGAACGCCATGGTGGAGCTGCAGCTCGACGCCCATCTGGTCCATCTCGGCACCATGGGCGTCTATGGCTATTCCACGGTCGGCGCGGCGATCCCCGAGGGCTATCTGCCCGTCGGCATCGAGACGCAGAGCGGCGAGACGGTCTCCCAGGAGATCCTCTACCCGGCCAATCCCGGCTCGATCTATCACATGACCAAGTGCCTCGATCAGCTGCTGTTCCAGTTCTACGCCAAGAATGACGGTCTCCGGATCACCGATCTGCATCAGGGCATCGTCTGGGGCACCCATACCGAGCAGACGCGCATCCACCCGCAGCTGGTCAACCGTTTCGACTATGACGGCGATTACGGCACGGTTCTGAACCGCTTCCTGATCCAGGCGGCGATCGGCTATCCGCTGACCGTCCACGGCACCGGCGGCCAGACCCGGGCCTTTATCCATATCCAGGATTCGGTGCGCTGCATCGAGATCGCGCTGAAGAACCCGCCGGCGCGCGGCGCACGTGTCGAGATCTTCAACCAGATGACCGAGACGCATCGCGTGCGCGACCTCGCGCAGATGATCGCGCGCCTCTCCGGCGCGGAGATCGCCTGGCTGCCCAATCCGCGCAAGGAGGCGGCGGAGAACGACCTCGTGGTCAAGAACGACAAGTTCCTCGGCCTCGGCCTCTCGCCCACCACGCTGGAAGGCGGTCTGCTGTCCGAGATCGTCGATGTCGCCCGCAAATTCGCCTATCGCGTCGACCGCTCGCGCGTGCCCGCCGTCTCGGCCTGGACACGTGACATCGCTGCGACGATCAACCATGATCCGGAAGGCAAGCGGCTGAAGTCTGTTTCATGAGCATAAGCGCTGATCCAGAGGGCTTGCGGCGGGCAAAGCTTGCCGCAAGCGCCCATGCCATCATCACCCTGGTCACCAATGGCGATTATGCCATGGGCGCCACGGCGCTGCTGCACTCGCTGCGCCAGACCGGCACCCCGGCCGATCTCGTGGTGCTGCACACCGGCGGCGTCGAGCCCGACGCGCTGACGCCACTCGCAGCGCTGGGCGCGCGGCTGATCGCCTGCGATCACCTGCCCCTCTCCGATGGTTTCAACGCACGCCATGCGCGCGGCGCGCTGCATGGCGCTGCCCCCTTCACCAAGGGGCGCAAGCCGCTGTTTCACTCGCCGCTTGACAATTTCTGCAAGCTGCGACTCTGGCAGCTCACCGAATATGAAAGCGTGATCTTTCTGGATGCCGACACGCTGGTGTTGAAGCCGATCGATCGCTTCTTCGCCTATCCGGAATTTTCCGCCGCGCCCAATGTCTATCAGTCACTCGCCGATTTTCACCGGTTGAATTCCGGCGTCTTCGTCGCCCGCCCCTCTGATGCGACCTTCGCCCGGATGCTGGCCCGGCTGGACCAGCCCGACGCCTTCTGGCCGCGCACCGACCAGACCTTTCTGCAGAGCTTCTTTCCCGACTGGCACGGCCTGCCCGTGACCATGAACATGCTGCAATATGTCTGGTTCGCCCTGCCCGATCTCTGGGACTGGGCGTCGATCCATGTATTGCATTACCAATATGAAAAGCCCTGGGAGACCGACCATCCGAAGTCGGCACAGCTGAAACCCCTGATCGATCTCTGGCATCGCGTCCACAAAGGCGAGCCCATCGGTGATCTTGCCCTCCTGCCGCAGCCCGGAGCAAAGGCCGATGGTCATCAGGCCGCGGCCTCATGAGCCATGTTCTGGTGACCGGCGGCACCGGGCTCGTCGGCCGCTTCATCGTCGAGGACCTTCTGGAAAACGGCTACCGCGTCACCGTCGCGGGCCGAAACGCGCCTGCGGACGGCCTGTTCTCCCGCCCCGTCGGCTTCCGGCCGATGCGGCTCGATCCGGCCGAGGACATGCTGGCGCTGTTCGATGATGTCTACCATCTCGTTCATGCCGCCTTCTCCCATGTTCCGGGCCGCTATCGCGGCGGCGAGGGCGACGATCCCGAGGGTTTTTTGAAGGCCAATGTCGAGGGCAGCATCCGCCTGTTCGAGGCGGCGCGCGATGCCGGCCAGCGCCGTTGCGTCTTCCTGTCGAGCCGCGCCGTCTATGGCGCCGTCCCAGGTGATGCCCCGCTCCGGGAAAGCGATCCTCCACGGCCCGACACGCTTTACGGCCGGGCCAAGCTTGCCGCCGAGCGCAATCTCGCATCTCTGTGCAGCCATGCCTTCATCACATCGAGCCTGCGGATCACCGGCGTTTACGGGGCGCCCCGCGTCGGCATGGAGCATAAGTGGGCGGAGATGTTCACGGATTTCCGGGCGGGACGGCCTGTGCCTGCGCGCGCAGGCGGCGAGGTGCACGGCACGGATGTCGCCGCCGCCGTCAGGCTGATGCTGACGGCCGATCCAATCAGGATCAATGGCGAGAGCTTCAATGTCGGGGACATCGTCACCGACACCCGCACCATTCTGGCGATTGCGCGGGATGCCGTCCCTTGCGACCATCCCCTGCCCCCGCCAGCCGATCCAGCCAACTATCGCGACATGGCGACCGACCGGATTCGCGGCCTGGGCTGGCAACCCGGAGGGCTGGACCAGCTGCGCCAAACGGTGGCGGAGCTGGCCTCGGGCGAAGCGACGTAAGGTGAGGTGACGTGATGGGCGGAGTCGTTGACCCCGGCTCCTTCCCATCAATGTTTCGTCTTGCCCGCCGGAGTGCTGGTCGCGGTTCTCGCCTTTTTCGCAGGCTTGTCCTCAGCGCCGGACTTCTTCTTCTGCTTGTCGACCCAGTCGCGTCCGGCATCGCCGCCCCAGAGCAGCCAGGCGATGTAGCCGGCGGAGGGATTGTCGTCGTCGCCGAAATTGGCGGCGCGCTTGTCCACCTTGTGCCGGGCGAAATAGCTGCGCATCCGCTTCAGCGTGTCGTCTGACAGGGCTTCGCGGTTCTTCAGATCGCGGGCGCGGGCCACACCGACCTGTGTGCCGCCGCGCTTGAACTGCGCGCGCAGTTCCAGGCCCTTTTCCGCCATTTTCGCGACAGGGGCCGGGGGAACGTGATTGCCTGTCTCTGCCATCAGACGCTCCGCAATTCCGAGTGGCTCTTGAGCACGCGGGCGCCGTCTTCCTGCTTGATCAGATAGGCCGGCTCGTCGGCGCTGGCCTTGCGCTTGATCTTGTGGCCCTCGATCGTGCGCTCCACATCCTCCGTGAAGCTCTCGTCAATCTTGCCCTCGGCCTTGCTCTTGCCCCAGGTCCATTCGACCTTGGTGCCCTTGCGGAATTTCTGCATGCGCCGTCTCCTCTCCATCCCCGGACAGCGGCTGTCGCCACCGGAGACGATCGAATGCGCATGGCTGACAGATGTTCCGGAAGAAGAAGCCGGCGGTCAGGTTCGGTCGAGATCGCCATCATGCCAGATCAGGTGGCGCGGCGTTTCCGGCAGGTTCTCGATCGTCTCGGCGATGAAATAGGGCGGGATATCCAGCGCGCGCAGGCTCTCCACCGTCGCCAGCGCCCATTTGAACTCCAGCTCGGACTTGCCGTCGAGATTGCGGTGGACGATGTCGGTGGGATGGAAGGGGAAGCTCTCGGGCAGGTCCATCAGGTAGTAGAAGCCCAGTTCGTGGACATCCACACCCTCGTAATGGAAGAAATTCTCCACGGTCCACAGCATGCGCCCGACCGTCACATCGACGCCGAGCTCCTCCATCATCTCGCGCTTCAGCGTGATGTCGGAGCTCTCGCCGATCTCGGCCCTTCCGCCGGGAAAGGTCCAGAAGCTTTCATGCACCGCCCGGTGAACCAGCACATAGCCGTCGCGAAAGGCGAGCCCGGCGATGCGCAGCTGAAACAGCGGCTCTCCCGCGTTTTTCGGCTTGATGCGGACCATTCTGCGCTTTGCCATCGCGGGCTCTTTCCTTCGTCTTTTTAGGGAAGCGGCTTTTCTATCATGCCAGACGCCATTGCAAGCCTCTTGCCGTGACGGAACGTCCCCCTGCGCAAGCTCAGGCGGCCGCGTCCCCGCCAAGCTCCACCACAACGATCTCCGGCGGCGCGCCGAAGCGCACGGGAATGCCGGACATGCCGAGCCCCGCCGAAACGATCAGATGGCGGCCGCCTTCGATAATGTGCCCGCGAATATAGCGGCTGCCGAAGCGCGAGGGCACGAAAGGCGAGCGGCCGAACAGCCGAATCTGCCCACCATGGGTATGGCCTGACAGCGTGATGGCCACGCGCGCGGGCACGCCGGGAAAGATATCGGGCTCATGCGCCATGAGGATAACAGGCGCGTCATCGCTCACCTGCGCCAGCGTGCCGGGCAGATCGTCCATCGGCCGAAGGGGCCCGATCTGGTCGCCAAGTCCGGCCAGCCAGAAGCGATGCCCGTCCTTCTCGAAGGAGACGGCGCGATTGTCATAGACCGGCACGCCGATGCCCTCCAGCGCCCGCTGGGCGAGCAGCGGCCCCTTGCCGCGCGCCATGGCCTCGTGATCATCGGCCCAGTCGTGATTGCCGAGAATGGCATGGACGCCGAGCGGAGCCGAAAGACCCGACAGCGCCGCCGCCCAGTCTTCAGGCGGCACATGCCCCGTGCACAGGCGCATGCCGGAAAGGAAATCGCCGAGCAGCAGCACCATGTCCCCCTGAAGGCTATTGGCCTTCTCGGCAATGCTCGCAATCCGGGCGGCAGACATCCAGGGGTCGCAGGCGTGAAAATCCGCCAGCAACACCAGGCGCAGCCGCAGGCCATCCGGCCAGTTTGGCAGCCGCGGCCGATAGGTTACCGTCTTCATCCGCAGCATCGGCTCGACGCCCACGGCATAGCTCGTGGTCGACAGGCTGGCGAAGAGAAAGCCGGCCGCAAGGCGCAGAAAATTTCGACGGACGATCATTCTTCCTCGCTCTGAAACAGCCGGAACTGGGTGGCCTCGGCCTCTTTGGGCGGCACCAGCCCCAGATGCTTCCAGGCATTGACCGTCAGCACGCGCCCGCGCGGCGTGCGCTGGATGAAGCCCTGCTGGATCATATAGGGCTCGATGATGTCCTCGATCGTGTCGCGAGGTTCCGACAGGCCGGCAGCGATCGTCTCGATACCCACGGGGCCGCCGGCGAAGTTCAGCGCGATCATTGTGAGGTAGCGCTTGTCGAGCTGGTCGAAGCCCATATTGTCGACCAGCAGGCGTGTCAACGCCACATCGGCAATCTCGCGCGTGACCGCCTCCACCTTGGCGACCTCGGCGAAATCGCGCACCCTGCGCAACAGCCGCCCGGCAATGCGCGGCGTGCCGCGCGAGCGCCGCGCGATCTCGCGCGCGCCCTCTTCCGTCATCGGCAGCTTCATCAGCCGCGCGCCGCGCCGCACGATCAGCTCCAGTTCCTCCACCGTGTAGAAGCTCAGCCGCACGGGAATGCCGAAACGGTCGCGCAGCGGATTGGTGAGGAGGCCGAAGCGCGTGGTGGCAGCCACCAACGTGAACTTCGACAGATCGATCTTGACCGAGCGCGCCGCCGGCCCCTCGCCGATGATCAGGTCGAGCTGGAAATCCTCCATCGCCGGATAGAGGATTTCCTCCACCGCCGGATTGAGCCGGTGGATCTCGTCGATGAAGAGCACGTCGCGGTCCTCGAGCTGGGTCAGGAGCGCCGCAAGATCGCCGGCCTTGGCGATGACGGGGCCGGAGGTCGAGCGGAAATTGACGCCCAGCTCCTTGGCCATGATCTGGGCCAGCGTCGTCTTGCCCAGCCCCGGCGGGCCGACGAACAGCACGTGATCCAGCGCCTCGCCCCGGTTCTTGGCCGCCTCGATGAAGATCTTCAGGTTCGCCCGCGCCTCGGCCTGGCCGGTGAAATCATCAAGCGACTGCGGCCGAAGCGTGGTGTCGATGTCCTCGCCTCGCTTTTCGGCGGACAGGAGACGGGGGGGCATGGTCATGTCAGCAGTTCCATTCCAGCGATCGTTCCTGCGGCCTCGCGGTCGAAGGTGACGGTTTTGCGGCAGCCGGCCTTGCGGGCGGCCCAGACGATCAGATGATCCGACAGATCCGCCCGCAGCGTCTCCGCCTTTTCGACCAGGAGATCCAGATCCTCGGCATGCTCGATGACGAGTTCGGCCGCGGCAAGCAGAGCCCTGAGAAGATTCAGAATCGAGGCCCAGGGATAACCGAGCCGCTTGCGCAGAAGCCAGACTGTCTCGGCCAGGACGAGTGCACTGACATAGGCCGGGTCTTCGATCGTGCGTGCTGCCATGAAGTCTCTGGCGAGCCGGTTCTGCTCGGGATCGTCGTCCACGAGAAAACGCAGCAGAACATTGGTATCGACGGCGATCATCGAACGGATCGGTCGCTCCGGATGCGCTCCTCGTCCTCGACAAGGGCGTCCATCAAAGCATCGTCCATCTCATCGACGCCGAGCGCGCGGCCATTGGGCGGCGCTCCGAGAAAGCCGCCGAGGTCTCGCAGCCGTCCGGTCTTCGGAATCGCCACGAGATGGCCCTCGCGAACCGTGACGTAAAACTGTGTTCCGGGCGCCAGACGCAGCTTCTCGCGAACCTCCTTCGGGATTGCCAGCTCACCATTGATCGTCATCGTCGCAAAAGCACCCATGTCGGCGATCTCCGCTTTCGTCGCCCGGCAATTTAAAGGGAATGCCCCATGGCGTCCATCATCGCGCCAGTTCCTTCAGGCCCAAGCGGATCAGCTTCGCGCTGTCGGCGTCCTCGCCGCCGTTCTTCAGGGCGGCAGCGATGGCGTTTGCCGCCTGGTCGCGCGAATAGCCGAGATTGGTCAGCGCCGAGACGGCATCGGAGACCGGCGCCGAAGCGACGCCCTCGCCCAGCTCCTGCTTGAAGCCGATGGTGGCGGCCTCCGTCTCGCCGGCAAAGGCGGGCGCGCGCGATTTCAGCTCGGTCGCGATGCGCAGCGCTACCTTCGGGCCGACGCCGGGCGCGCGCGCGATGGCGGTGCGGTCCTGAAGCGCGATCGCGTTGGCGAGCTCGCCGGGGGTCAGGACCGAGAGAACGTTCAGCGCCACCCGGGAGCCGACGCCCTGCACGCTCTGCAACAGCCGGAACCATTCCCGCTCCAGCGTGGAGAGAAAACCGAACAGCCGGAGCTGGTCCTCGCGCACATAGGTCTCGATGAACAGCACGGCCGCCTCGCCCGTGTTCAGCCTGGACAGGGTGCGCGCCGAACAATGGGCGACATAGCCGACGCCATGGACATCGACCACCACATGGTCCTCGCCGATCTCGTCGACCGTGCCTTTCAACTTTCCGATCATGCGCAACTCTTCAAAGGGCTGGACCAGGGACGATGCGGACAGGAACCAAGCCGGCGCCGCTTCACCGACTAAAGGCGGACAATAAGGAACAAGTCAAGAACACTCATGACAGGATCGAAGCGCCGGCTGCCGCGTGTGGTACCCTGCCGACGATCCGCTCTCCTGACAGCCCGGCGTGCCGTCGAAGCCGCGTGTCATACCGCCCTCAGCCGCCGGCCATGATGGCGGCGAGCCGGCCGGTGACGCTCTGGCGGTGATGGGCATGGCAGATGGCGATCGCCAGCGCATCCGCCGCGTCATTGCCCTGGAATGTGGCGCGCGGCATCAGCACCTTCAGCATCATGTGGATCTGCTGCTTCTCGCCATGGCCCACGCCGATCACGGCCTTCTTCACCGCATTGGGCGCATATTCGGCCACGCGCAGGCCAGCGCGGGCGGGCACAAGCATGGCGATGCCGCGCGCCTGGCCGAGCTTCAGCGTGGCCACCGCGTCCTTGTTGACGAAGGTCTGCTCCACGGCCGCCTCGTCCGGCTGCAGCCGGTGCACCACATCGGCCAGCCCGTCATGCAGCTGGCAGAGGCGGGAGGCGAGGTCCATGTCGCCGTCGGAGGTCACGGTGCCGGACTCGACGAAGCGCAGGCTGTGGCCGACACTCTCGATGACGCCCCAGCCGGTGCGGCGCAAACCGGGGTCGATGCCGATGATCCGAATCGTAGCTGTCATTCGCGCAACCTTACTGTCGAAGCCGGCAAACTGCCATTCAAATGTGAACAAAACAAAAACAATTAAGCCTGTTCCGGCGTAAAACAGCGACTTTGCCGGGCTTGGATTCGGCCCATCGATGCTTACATGATGAGGTGACTCCTGTTTTCATGAAGCGAAGGCGAAAGCCCATGATCCCCTTTTCGATCCTCGATCTGTCGCCCATCACGCAAGGGGCGAGCGCCGCCGATGCGCTCAACAACTCCCGCCGCCTGGCGCAGGAAGCCGAGGCCCATGGCTATAAGCGCGTCTGGCTGGCGGAGCATCACGGCATGCGCGGCATCGCCAGCGCCGCCACCGCCGTGGTCATCAATCATGTGGCCGCCGGCACCAAGACCATCCGGGTCGGCTCCGGCGGCATCATGCTGCCCAACCATGCGCCGCTGGTGATCGCCGAGCAGTTCGGCACGCTCGAGGCCCTGCATCCCGGCCGCATCGATCTTGGTCTCGGACGGGCACCGGGCACGGACATGCGCACGGCTGCCGCACTCCGGCGCAACATGGATGCGGGCGCCGAAAGCTTCCCCAATGACGTGGTGGAATTGCAGGCGCTGCTGGCCGAGCCCGGTGAAAACCAGGGGCTGATTGCCGTGCCTGGTGCGGGAAGCAATGTGCCGATCTGGCTGCTCGGCTCCTCCACCTACAGCGCCCAGCTTGCGGCCATGCTCGGCCTGCCCTTCGCCTTCGCCTCGCATTTCGCGCCCGACATGCTGATGACGGCGCTGGAGATCTATCGCGAACGCTTCCGCCCCTCGGAAAGCTTGAGCGCGCCCTATGCCATGGTCGGTATCATGGGCGTGGCGGCCGATACCGACGCGGAGGCCGACCACCTCTTCACCTCGATGCAGCAATCCTTCGTGGCGCTCAGGCGCAATGCGCGTGGCCAGTTCCCGCCACCGGTCGACAGCATGGAGGGGCTCTGGTCCCCGGCGGAAAAGCAGTTCGTGGAGCACGCCATGACCTATGCCGTGGTCGGCGGCCCCGAGCGCATCCGCCGGCAGATCTCCGACTTCCTCGACATGACCAGGGCGGACGAACTGATCGTCTCCATGCCGATCTTCGACATGGAGGCACGGCTGAAATCGGTGCGGCTCTTTGCCGGCGCGCAGCAGCGTCTGGCGCAGGCGGCCTGACGCGCTGCCTGAAACGACAATCCCCGGCGCAAGGCCGGGGATGAAATCGTCTGACAATCAGGACAGGCGTAGGATCAGGCCGAGAGCTTGGCCATAACCTCGTCGGACACCTCGAAATTGGTGTAGACGTTCTGTACGTCGTCATCGTCTTCCAGCGTCTCGACCAGCTTCAGCAGCGAGGCGGCGCGCTCTTCATCGACGGGCACGGTGTTCTGCGGGCGCCAGACGGCCTTGACGGTGTCGGCTTCGCCCAGCGCGCCTTCCAGCGCCTTGGACACCTCGTTGATGTCCTCGAAGCCGCAATAGATCGTGTGGCTGTCCTCGTCGGAAACCACATCCTCGGCGCCGGCCTCGATCGCGGCTTCCATGACCTTGTCGGCGCTGCCGACGGAAGCCTTGTAGGTGATTTCGCCGACGCGGTCGAAGGAGAAGGAGACGGAACCGGTTTCGCCCAGAGCACCGCCGGCCTTGGAAAAGGTGGAGCGCACGCTGGAGGCGGTGCGGTTGCGGTTGTCGGTCAGCGCTTCGACGATGACGGCGACGCCGCCCGGGCCATAGCCCTCGTAGCGGACTTCGTCATAGCTTTCGCCATCGGCGCCTGCCGC
The DNA here is from genome assembly GCF_001938945.1 of Xaviernesmea rhizosphaerae. GTDB lineage: Bacteria > Pseudomonadota > Alphaproteobacteria > Rhizobiales > Rhizobiaceae > Xaviernesmea > Xaviernesmea rhizosphaerae. The sequence continues at coordinate 124,797 of NZ_MKIO01000039.1, read as the reverse complement.
CTTCTTGATGGCGCGCTCGATATTGTCCTTGGGCATGGACTGCGCCTTGGCGTTCTGGACGGCCAGACGCAGGCGCGAGTTCATGGTCGGATCGGGCAGCCCCGTCTTGGCGGCAACGGTGATTTCGCGTGCGAGCTTGGAGAACATCTTGGAGCGCACGGCGTCCTGACGCCCCTTGCGGTGCATGATGTTCTTGAACTGTGAATGGCCTGCCATCAGCGTGACTCGTGTTCATTCCAGGGTTTGGACGGCACATCCCCTGGCATCAAGGCCGGGCGGGACATGCGGAGGCGATCGGCTCAAGACGTGCACGCAGTCGTGCTTGAAGATCGCGTGACGTCATCGAGGGAAGTGCCGCCTTATAGTGAGCTTGCGCTGGCGCGTCCAGATCACCCGGGGAAATTCGCGCTTGGGGCCCGTCTTTCCGCCCCGGATGGGGCCTGCCTCTTTAGACAAGACGCGCTAGACCCCCTGCAGGATCAGGATCAGTGGCTTCTTCGGCAGGCTGCGCAGCGACACCGTCACGCTGTCGCTGTCGGCATAGCGCGCGTCGAAGCCCGATCCGAACAGAGAGAGGAACCGATCGATCGGGGGCCCGCGCCGGTGCATGGGCAGGATCAGGGAGGAGCGCAGCCGGCTCACCACCCGGCTCATGCTGTCGGGCCCCAGCGTCAGCCCGCCATCGACAGGCACCATGACGACGTCGAGCCGGCCGATCTCGGCATAATGCACCTCGGTCAGTTCCTGATGCAGATGGCCGAGATGGCCGATGCAGAGCCCGGCGATCTCGAAGATGAAGATCGAGTTGCCGTTCTTCTCCATGGCATCGCCGCCCCAGCCCAGGCGAATATCGGTGACGACATTGCGCACATAGGCGTCACGCAGCACCAGATCATGGTCGGCCGGCTCCCCGTCGTCGCGCCAGCCATGCAGAACATGGGCGATCGCCGGATCGGGGCTCAGCGTGTAATGCGTCGAATGCGCCTTGTTCATGGTGACGATATCGGGCGTCTCGGCAGGCTTGTACCAGCCATTATAGTCGGTGACGATCGATACGCCCTCGGGGCTGACGATGTTGAAGGCGGAATGGCCGAGATAGGTGATCGTCACCGCGCCGGCCTCGCCCGCCACCGCCCGCGGCCCCGCCGCATCCGTGCGGAAAGCGGCGAACTGGACCTTCGGCAGCCGCTCGGCGATCGCCTGGCATTGGCTGACGGGGCGCGTGGCCTGGGGGCTGGCAGGTGGCGTTGCCTGCGCATGGGCCGCCGGCATGGGCCAGACGAGGTGAATGAATGCGATGGCGACAAACAACAGAACGGCATAGCGCAGCATGACGGCAGCTCCCGCGCGTGGACTTCTCGTTCGCGTCGAGGAGGATAGCTGGCCGGAGAGTCCCGTCCAGCACAGCGATGGCAGGAATGCGTCACGTTTGCGTCATTGCGGCGCTGTTTGAGCCGGCTGCCGGAATGACCTTGCGAAAGGTCAGCGATATCCGCCTTCCGCGCTCGACCCGGACGCCCCCGACGAAATCAGACTTTCGCGGGGGTATCTCATGGGTCCAGTCATATCGGCCCGCGCCCGTCAGCAAGAGGCAGGAGCGTGGCTCCAGCAGCAGAGGCAACGTGCGGGCGCCACTTCTTTCCCGAAAGATCATTTCGCAAAGAGATAGAAGACCGATCGAAACGATCGCCTCGCCAAAGCACGGCACGCAATCGACATGGGCGCTGATGCCCTGGCCCGGCAGATATTCATTGGCGATGACCTGGTCCGGCATGACTGCCAACACCCCCTCGGCGCACAATCGCTCACCCAGCGACTGAAGCCAATTCGGCAGCGGCCCAAGATAAGCCTCCGCCGTCACCGCCGGCGCCCTGTAATCGTAGAGATAGCCGAAATGCTGGACGCGGCGCTTCAGCACCGTGCTCCATTCGCCCGCGTCGAGCCGCTCGCGGATGGCCTGTTCGTCATCGAGAGACAGGATGTCGCGCCGATAGAGGACGCCGGGAGGCAGATGGGCTGGCTTGATAGCGGGGTCCAGCGGCAAGGACCCCTGTGCGCCCGTCATAGCCGCCTCAATCCTTCAGCCGCTCAAGCCCCTCGACCGCCATGCTGAAGGCCACCTCCGTCACGTCGTAGTCGGCGACCCCATAGACCGCGAAGGGATCGGCGGCCAGGAAGGCGTCGAGCGTGGCGCGGTCGCCTTCGGCGAGGATCACGCCGCCGGTGCGCGGCACCTTGCGGCCCGAGGCGAGGAACAGGCCCTGGGCATAGCCGTCCTTCAGCCAGTCGATATGGGCGGCCAGATGGGCGTCGGCCGCCTCAGGGCCGTTGCGATAGGTGAGCGAGACGATGAACATGGTCGATCCCTCGGCAATCAGGCCCAGAAGGGCGGGATGGTTTCGGAAAGGCGCGGCCCCAGGCGCAAGGGGGCGATGGCTTCGGCGAGACCCGTTCGGTCGGAAATCTCCACGCCGACGCCGCAGATCGTCGCCGGGCCGGAGGCTGCCTCGAAACGGCCCTTGGGCATTTTCGAGATGAAGCGGTTGAGCGGCTCTTCCTTGTCCATGCCGAGCGACGAGTCATAATCGCCGCACATGCCGGCATCCGAGAGATAGGCCGTGCCGCCATTGAGGATCTGGTGGTCGGCAGTCGGCACATGGGTATGGGTGCCGACGACGAAGCTCGCCCGCCCATCGACGAAATGGCCGAAGCACTGCTTTTCGCTGGTGGCCTCCGCGTGGAAATCGAAGACGATGGCGTCGGCCTGCTCCTTGAGCGGCGCGGCCTCCAGAATGGCTTCCGCCGCCTTGAAGGGATCGTCGAGCTCGGGATGCATGAAGACGCGGCCCATGATGTTGGCGACCAGCACACGGGCGCCATTGCGGGCGAAATAAAGGCCGGAACCGCGGCCCGGCGTGCCGGCCGGGTAATTGGCCGGGCGCAGGAACTGCTCATGGCGCCCGCAGAAGACCACGGCTTCCTTCTGGTCCCAGACATGGTTGCCCGTGGTCACCACATCGGCGCCGGCATTGATGGTCTCGAGAAAGATGTCTTCGGTGATGCCGAAGCCGCCGGCGGCGTTCTCCCCATTGACGATGACGAAATCGAGCCTGAGATCCGAAACCAGTCCGGGAAGGCGCTCCCACACCGCTGTCCGCCCCGTCTTGCCCACCATGTCGCCCAGAAACAAAAGCCGCATTCACCCATCCATCTTCGCCTGCCGGAACCAGCGCAGCCCGCCTTCCGTCAGCACCGCGTCCATCGGCCTGTCATGCGCCTCGAAGGGCACGGACGCAACCTCCTGGATGTCGAAAGCCACACCGATCAGCGTGACGGACAGCCCCTCAGCGACAAGACGCGCGGTCGCGCGGTCGTAATAGCCGCCGCCATAGCCGATGCGGTGCCCCCGGGCGTCGAAGGCCGAGAGCGGCAGAAGCAGAATCTCAGGCGCCACCTCCGGCGCCTCCGGGCCGGGGCCATAGCTGCCGAAGCCGGTCTTGACGACGGGCGCGTCGGCAAGCAGCTCGCGAAAGACGATGGTCTCGCGATCCAGGACGACAGGCAGCGCGATGCGCCCCCCGCGCTGGCGCAGCGCCTCCAGAAGCGGGCGGATATCGGCCTCGGAGCGGATCGGCCAGAAGCCGGACAGGATCGTGCCGGGCGCAAAATCGATGGCTTCGAGCCCATGGGCGAAGAGCGCGGCATTGGCGGCCACGCGCTCCTCCGCCCCCATGGCATCGCGCAGCGCCAGCCGCTCGGCCCGAAGCCGCGCCTTTTCCTCCTGCCGTGTCAGCGTCATGCGCGTCTCTCCCTGCTGCCCTTATTCAGCGCAACCTTCCTGCTCCGCCTCAACGCGTCAACCGAAGAGTGTCTCCCATCACCTGGCTGGCGACCTGTTGATAGACGGCCTCGATGGTGCTCGTGCTGGCTTCGAAAAAATACTTTTCGCCGGACGCGCACTGCTTCAGGTTTGTCCGGTCGGCGTCGGGCGAATAGGAAACGGAGAAAATCGTGATCCCGGCATCCTTCATGCCCTTGCAGATGGTTTGCAGGGCATTGAGCGCCAGATTGTTGCAGGCCTTAGTGCGCGTCTTGTCGCAGATCCAGTCCAGCTTGTCCGTATTGGAGGGGCCATATTTCACATTCATCTCGCCATCGGTCATGAAGATGATGTACTTTTTAACATCATTGCCGTAATTCCTAGGCTTTCCGGAGGACCAGGCGGAAGCCCAGCGCGGGGAGAGCGTGTACCAGCCGGCGATTATGCCGGCATCCAGACGGGTTGCGCCTTCGGATGTCATCTCGTTTACGGCGTTCGTCAGAAGGTTGATGTCGTTCGTCAGCTCCGTCAAAGGCGGCGGGCAGAAGCTCGTTCCGGATTGCGCATTGCTGTCCATGGCGACGAAGGGGAGGACATCGGGCGGACGGTCGTCGAGCGATTCCTGTCCCAGCGTGCCGTTGGAGCGCATCTCGACATCGACACGCGGCTCCGCGCAGCCCATCCAGTAATAATTGTCGGAGTTTTGGGCCAGCCATGTCGTATCATCGATCCATTTCGAAAACGTCATGTTGGTATAATAGGACTGAGGGTCGCGCCAGCGCTTGGGGATGGCCTCCTTGTTGTCGTAACGGATAAACCAGTCCTTGTAAGGCATTCCGAAATTCACCCGGCTGGAGAAGGGAACGATCGCCACTTTGACATTGTCTGCGAGCTTGCCGCCGGAGGTGAATTTCTTCAGAAAGCTCCGCACAGCCTTCTTCATCGGGGTGAACCGCTTATCCTCGATCATCGAGCTGGAGACGTCGAGAACGAGGGAAATCTCGATCGAGCCGCTCTGCCCGGCGCGTGCGCAGGCGGAAACAGAGACCGGGACACTGTCGATCTGCGCCAGTCGCATGAAGGCCGTTTGCGCCTCGGCGCCGGCCGTGATGCAAAGACCCTTTCCGTCGATCAGATCCGGACCGGAGGTGAGCCGGCCGAGACCGGCTGAATCCAGCTTCAGATAGGTTTCGATCTTGGAGATGAGGGTGCTTCGATCCGTATCCTGCTGATAGTCTGCCGTCGCCGCCAGGATCGCCGCATCGGCCGCCCCTTGCAACCGCTGGCGAAGACTGAAGGCGTTGGCCACGTCCGTGAAGCAACCCATCGCCAGAACCAGACATGGGAGCAAAAAGGCAAAGAGAACGGCAAGGTTGCCGAACCGGTCATCAAAAAAACGGCGGAAAAAATCACCCGCCCAAATTGAGAAAAACAGGCGAGCCATTGCATCCTCATGCGTTCTCTAAAATCGGAGATCACAATTAGAATCAGAAGAATAAGAAAACTCTAAAAGATAATGACCCTTTCCAGCGCCTCGAACCGAAAAGCGGGCGGCGGTCTTCGGAAAAATCCGATGCGAAGACAGGAATCCAGAGCATCGGAATGCCCATAATTCCCAATCCGATGCGCGCAAGCGCGGTTCCGGATAGGCACCGCCAATAGGCCAGCAACCCGTGGAACCGGAAGCCCGCATAATAGGATACCGCAAATCGCAGATCAGGGATAGGAAACAGGTCGCGCATCGAAAGCGGCGACGGACGCCAGCAGAGGCGGCGACAAAATCAGTACGATCCACGACGACCGATGGAGATTTACGATCCTGGGTGCCTACAAACGTAGGTGGGCGCCATATGTCCAGCCCCACGGGACTGGTCAGGGACAGCTCCCTTTGGATCGAGTATGGCCCCAGGGATTGTGGTTCCTGTCGGGAAGCGCAGACCGTAGAGCGAATATAGGCGGCTTGCCGGCATTAGACCAGAGGCTCGCACTGATATCGGTCGAAAATCCTTGAGCGAAACAGCGGCTGACGCTGGAGGTCCTGCGGCCTTCAGGAAGGGGTCGCAGGGGCCTGGCCGCTGATGCGCGCGGCGATCCCGTGGATCTGCGCGGTCACCTCGCCCAGCGCTGCGGCCATGGCCTGCTCGATGCGCGCCTGGCCATGATTGGCTTCTTCGCGCTGGCGCTTGAGATCCTCCACCTCGCACTCCAGCGCCGAGATCCGTCGGCCGACCTCGCTCAATTCGTCGGTGACCATGATGCCGGCCATGACGGTGAGGCGGAGATCGCCGATCTCGCCGAACTGGCCTTTCAGATGGCTGACATAGCGGTCGAAACGGCTGGCGAGATCGGTCAGGTGATCCTGCTGCCCCTCCTCGCAGGCCATGCGATAGGCCTTGCCGTCGATCGTTACCGTTACCTGCGCCATCGGCCGTTCCTGTCCTGATGTTTTTGCACGCCGCACCAAAAGTCCTGCGGCCCGACGCTGCCGGCACACAGTGAACCAGTAGCACGGGAAGCCGGAAGACCGAAGCCGCTCCCAAGTCCGGAACTGACGCGGCTCAGCGATCCAGCACGGCGCGGATGGTTTCCATGGCGGTCACCAGCCGGCGCGATACCTCGCGGTTGACCTCTTCCAGCCGGTTGGCGCGAAATTGCGACTGATCCAGCTCCTGGGCAAGGCGCGCGCGGTCGGCATTCACGCGCCGCACCTCGCCCTCGATCTCGCCAAGGTCACGCTCGCGATCGAAGCGGCCATCGACCAGCCGGTCGAGGCGCTCCACGGCCTGACGCAGAGCATCGATGGCACCCGCCACTGTCTTTTCCGCCGCCATGCCCGGCCCCGTTCTCTTACATCGATTGGCAACGCCGCGCACTGCCCACGCGGCACGGCCGCGAATCGCCGCCCGGCCCGTCAAGATCCGCCCGCAGCCGAATCATCCGCACGGTCGACATCCTGTTCATCCAAACACTTAACCCTATTCGTCAAGTTGCGGCAACGCCCGCCTGTTTTGCCATGAGGCAATAGCTGTGGATCATATGGGCGCGCCGCCCCGTCTCCGCAGGGCCTGTCTTTGTTGACTCCACCTGTCGAGGTGCTATGTCTCAACCCGCTTCCGACACGGTCTTCGGAGGAGTTTGAAGGCCGTCCTGATCACGTCACACAAGCGGAAACGTCATGATCTCTCGCGAAACCCACGATCGGATGGCCAATGCTATCCGCTTCCTGTCCATGGACGCTGTCGAGAAGGCGAATTCGGGTCACCCCGGCCTTCCCATGGGGGCCGCGGACGTCGCCACGGTGCTCTTCTCGCGCTATCTGCGCTTCGATCCCAAAAAGCCGAACTGGCCCAACCGCGACCGTTTCATCCTGTCGGCCGGCCACGGCTCCATGCTGCTCTACTCGTTGCTCTACCTCACCGGCTATGAGGACATGACGATCGAGGAGATCAAGAATTTCCGCCAGCTCGGCGCCAAGACCGCCGGCCACCCGGAATTCGGCCATGCCGCCGGCATCGAGACCACCACCGGTCCGCTCGGCCAGGGCATCGCCAACTCGGTCGGCTTCGCCATTGCCGAGCGCAAGCTCAATGCCGAATTCGGGCCTGAATTCATCGATCATCACACCTATGTGCTCGTCGGCGACGGCTGCCTGATGGAAGGTGTGAGCCAGGAAGCGATCGCGCTGGCCGGTCACCTGAAGCTGAACAAGCTGATCGTCTTCTGGGACAACAACAACATCACCATCGACGGCGCGGTCTCGCTGTCGGACTCGACCGACCAGATCGCCCGTTTCAAGTCGGTGCACTGGAACACGATCGAGATCGATGGTCACGATCCCGAGCAGATCGCCCAGGCGATCGAAGCGGCGCATGCCTCCGACCGCCCGACTTTCATCGCCGCCAAGACCACCATCGGTTTCGGCGCTCCGAACAAGGCCGGTACCCACAAGGTCCACGGCTCGCCGCTCGGCGCCGAGGAAATCGCCGCCACCCGCAAGGCGCTGAACTGGGAAAGCCCGGCCTTCGAAATTCCCGACGACGTTCTCTCGGCCTGGCGCCAGTCCGGCGCCCGCTCCGTCGAGCTGCGCGAAACCTGGGAAAAGGGCCTGGAGCAGACGGATGCCGGCAAGAAGTCGGAATTCCTGCGCCGCTTCGCCGGCGACCTGCCGAAGGGCCTCGATGGCGCGATCGCCGACTACAAGAAGAAGCTGGCCGAAACCAAGCCTTCTCCCGCCACCCGCAAGGCATCGGAAGACGCGCTCGAGGTCATCAACGGCATCGTGGTGGAAACGCTGGGCGGCTCGGCCGACCTGACGCCCTCCAACAACACCAAGACCAGCCAGATGGTGTCGATCTCGCCGACCGACTTCTCCGGCCGCTATATGCATTACGGCATCCGCGAGCACGGCATGGCGGCAGCGATGAACGGCATCGCGCTGCATGGCGGCCTGATCCCCTATTCCGGCGGCTTCCTGATCTTCTCGGACTATTGCCGTCCGTCGATCCGCCTGGCCGCACTGATGGGCATCCGCGTCATCCACGTGCTCACCCATGACTCGATCGGTCTGGGCGAAGACGGCCCGACCCACCAGCCGGTCGAACAGGTCGCCGCGCTCAGGGCGATCCCGAACCTTCTGGTCTTCCGCCCGGCCGACGCCACGGAAACGGCCGAGTGCTGGCAGCTGGCGCTGCACAATCAGCATCGTCCCTCGGCGCTGGCGCTGACCCGCCAGAACCTGATGGCCGTGCGCACCGAGTATGTGGAGGAAAACCTCTGCGGCAAGGGCGCCTATGAGCTGGTCAAGGCCGACGACGCCAAGGTCTCGATCTTCGCCTCCGGCTCCGAGATCGAGATCGCCGTCAAGGCGGCCGAAGCCCTGAGCGCCAAGGGTGTTGCCGCCCGCGTGGTCTCCGTGCCCTGCTTCGAGCTGTTCGAGGAGCAGTCGGACGAATACCGCGCCGAGGTCATCGGCAGGGCTCCGGTCAAGATCGCGGTGGAAGCCGCCGTCCGCCAGGGCTGGGATCACCTGATCGGCTCCGACGGCGTGTTCGTCGGCATGAAGAGCTTCGGCGCTTCGGGCCCCTACAAGGACCTCTACAAGCACTTCGGCATCACGGTCGAGGCTGTGGTCGAAGCGGCAGAAGCCAAGCTCGCCTGATTGTTCTGCGTCCGGAGCCGCCGCCCGCGGCTCCGGACGAGACCCCGCATTTCTGCACGTCCGCCTTGCAAATCCCGGGGAGCCCCTTTGCTCGCCAAGGCCTTGGGATTGCGATAGTCCAGAACAGGGGCCTTGGCAGCGTCAAGCGCATCCTCCGTCGATCGGCGCCTCGCCATTGTTGGAGATCCGCCCGCGCGGCGCCGCGCGGCCAAGCCGCCGTTTAGAAGAGAGGGAGACTCTATCCATGACTGTGAAAGTTGCCATCAACGGCTTCGGCCGCATCGGCCGCAACGTCCTGCGCGCCATCATCGAGTCGGGCCGCACCGATATCGAAGTGGTTGCCATCAACGACCTGGGCCCGGTCGAGACCAATGCGCATCTCTTGCGCTTCGACTCCATCCACGGCAAGTTCCCGGCCACCGTCGTGGTCGAGGGCGACAGCATCGTCATCAACGGCGGCAAGCCGATCAAGGTGACCGCCGTGCGCAACCCGGCCGAACTGCCCCACAAGGATCTCGGCGTCGATATCGCCATGGAATGCACGGGCATCTTCACTGCCCGCGACAAGGCCGCAGCCCATCTGGAAGCCGGCGCCAAGCGCGTCATCGTTTCCGCCCCGGCCGACGGTGCCGACCTCACGGTCGTCTATGGCGTCAACCATGACAAGCTGACCGCCGACCACCTGGTCATCTCCAACGCCTCCTGCACGACGAACTGCCTCGCGCCGGTCGCCAAGGTGCTCAACGATGCCATCGGCATCGAAAAGGGCATGATGACGACGATCCATTCCTACACGAACGACCAGCCGTCGCTCGACCAGATGCACAAGGACCTGTACCGCGCCCGCGCGGCGGCCCTGTCCATGATCCCGACCTCCACCGGCGCCGCCAAGGCCGTCGGCCTCGTCCTGCCGGAACTGAAGGGCAAGCTCGACGGCTTCGCCATGCGCGTTCCCACGCCGAACGTCTCGGTCGTCGACCTGAAGTTCATCGCCAAGCGCGAGACCACCAAGGAAGAGATCAACGCCGCGATCAAGGCTGCCGCCGATGGTCCGATGAAGGGCGTCCTGGCCTATACCGACCAGCCGAACGTCTCGGTCGACTTCAACCACGACCCGCATTCCTCGACCTTCCACCTCGACCAGACCAAGGTCATGGACGGCACCTTCGTGCAGATCCTGACCTGGTATGACAACGAGTGGGGCTTCTCCAACCGCATGTGCGACACCGCCGTCGCTCTGGCGAAGTTCATCTGATCCGATGCTGTTTCGCAGCCCCTCCCCCCGAACGGTTCGTTGGCGTTCGCTCGACGGGGAAGGGCTCGAACATCTGGACCTGCTTCCAAAATCCGATGGCTCCCTGCTGGTGCGGGGAGTCATCATCGGCGGACGTGGCGGCGAGGCCTATGGCGTGCGCTACGCCATCGCCTGCGATACCCGCTGGCATGTGCGCCACTTTGACATCGAGACTACGAATGGGTGCTCCCTGAGCCTCAGCAGCGACGGCGAAGGCCGCTGGTTCAGCGACGACGGCACGCCTCGTCCCGCGCTGGACGGCTGCGTCGATATCGACCTCGCGGGGACGCCCTTTACCAATACGCTTCCGATCCGCCGGCTGGCGCTCAGGCCCGAGGACGGGCCCCGTCAGCTCACCATGCTCTACATCCCCTTCGATCGCTTTGAACCGGTGATCGACCGGCAGATCTATACCTGCCTCGTCCCCGGCGCGCTCTACCGCTATCAGGCGGCGGACCGGTCGTTCTCGGCGGACTTGCCGGTCGATGCGGATGGGCTGGTGACGGATTATCCCACCTTGTTTCAGCGAGTCTGACCCGGAGAACCCGATGACCTTCAAGACCCTCGACGACCTCACCGATATCCAGGGCAAGCGCGTGCTCGTGCGCGTCGATCTCAACGTTCCCATGGCCGACGGCAAGGTCACCGATGCCACCCGCATCGAACGCGTGCTGCCGACCATCCGCGAGCTCTCGGAAAAGGGCGCCAAGGTCGTGCTGCTCGCCCATTTCGGCCGCCCGAAGGGCGAACCCGTCGCCGACATGTCGCTGAAGCCGATCGCCGCCGCCGTCGAGGACATCCTCGACCAGCGCGTGCTCTTTGCCGAGGACTGCATCGGCGACAAGGCCAAGGCTGCGATCGACGGCATGAAGGACGGCGACGTCCTGCTTCTGGAAAACACCCGCTTCCACAAGGGCGAGGAAAAGAACGATCCGGACTTCGTCGCCGCGCTGGCCGCCAATGGCGACATCTATGTCAACGACGCCTTCTCAGCCGCCCACCGCGCCCATGCCTCCACGGAAGGCCTCGCCCGCCATCTGCCCGCCTATGCCGGCCGCACCATGCAGGCCGAGCTCGAAGCGCTGGAAAAGGGCCTCGGCAATCCCAAGCGCCCCGTGGTCGCCATCGTCGGCGGCGCCAAGGTTTCGACCAAGATCGATCTCCTGCAGAACCTGGTGAAGAAGGTCGATGCGCTGGTCATCGGCGGCGGCATGGCCAACACTTTCCTGGCCGCTGGCGGCACCGATGTCGGCAAGTCGCTGTGCGAGCATGACCTGGCCGAGACCGCCAAGGCGATCATGGCCGAGGCGGAAGGCGCAGGCTGCGCCATCGTGCTGCCGGTCGATGGCGTCATCGCCCGCGAGTTCAAGGCCGGCGCGGCCAATGAAGTGGTGGAGATCGCCAGCATCCCGGCCGATGCCATGGTGCTCGATGTCGGCCCCCAGTCGGTCACGGCCGTCAATGAATGGGTGAGCAAGGCGGAAACGCTGGTGTGGAACGGCCCGCTCGGCGCCTTTGAAATCACCCCCTTCGACAAGGCCACCGTGGCCGTGGCCAAGCATGCCGCCAGCCGCACCCGCTCGGGCGACCTCGTCTCCGTTGCCGGCGGCGGCGACACCGTGGCTGCGCTGAACCATGCCGAAGTCGGCGACGACTTCACCTATGTCTCCACCGCCGGCGGCGCCTTCCTGGAATGGATGGAAGGCAAGCCGCTGCCGGGCGTCGACATCCTGAAAAGCAAGTAAGCCGGCCGGACGGAAAGTCTCGCTACAAGCTGAATAAACTGCAAAGGCGCGCTCTCCCCTCGAGAGGGCGCCTTTTCTGATAATGGAAAGCATGCGCGCGGGTCACGGAAGCAGAGATCCGCGCGGGAAACTTGCACTGTTCAAACGATTAAAATATTTTCAATCGTTTGAACGGATTTAACTGCCTATTTTCACTGGTGAAATATTCTGATACTTCTTTGGTCAAAGAGATAAAAGGGGACAGAGGATGACGGGCGAAAGGCTGGACGATATTGCAGGCGCGATGATGTCGAAGGGTCAGGGTCTGCTGGCCGCTGACGAATCGACGGCAACGATCGCGCGGCGTTTCGACACGATCGGCCTTGCCTCCACGGAAACCAGCCGCCGCGACTATCGCGAGATGCTGTTTCGCGCCAGCGACGCGATGAAGCCCTGCATTTCCGGCGTCATCCTCTATGAGGAAACGCTGTTCCAGAAGGCCGAGGACGGCACGCCGCTGGTCGATCTCATCCGCGCGGCCGGCGCCGTTCCCGGCATCAAGGTCGATCTCGGCGCCAAGCCGATGGCCGGCTTCCCCGGTGAAACCCTGACCGAAGGGCTGGATGGGCTGCCCGACCGTCTGGCGCGCTATTACGAGGCCGGCGCCCGCTTTGCCAAATGGCGCGGCGTGATCGCCATTTCCGAGACCTTGCCGAGCCCCGGCGCGGTCAAGGCCAATGCCCAGGCGCTGGCGCGCTATGCCGCGCTGTGCCAGGCCGCCGGCCTGGTGCCGATCGTCGAGCCCGAGGTGCTGATGGACGGCACGCCGGGCGACCATTCGATTGCCCGCAGCGAAGAGGTGACCGAGGCCACGCTGCGGATCGTCTTCGAGGAACTGGCCTCTCAGCGCGTCGCGCTCGAAGGCATGATCCTCAAGCCGAGCATGGTCATCGACGGCAAGCATGCCCGCAAGGCCAAGGTGGATGAAGTGGCGGAGCGCACGGTGGGCGTGCTCAAGCGCACCGTTCCCGCCGCCGTGCCCGGCATTGCCTTCCTCTCGGGCGGCCAGTCGACGGAGGAGGCCACCGCCCATCTGTCCACCATGGTGTCCGGCTTCACCCTGCCCTGGACGCTGACCTTCTCCTATGGCCGCGCGCTCCAGGCCGAAGCCCTCGCCGCCTGGAAGGGCAAGCAGGAGAATATCGCCGCCGGGCAGCGCGCCTTCACCCATCGCGCCCGCCTCTGCAGCCTGGCGGCCCTTGGCGGCTGGCGCCGGGAATTGGAACTGGCGGCCTGAGACAATAGATCGGATCACCCGCAGCCCATTCCGGCACCGGGCGCGGCGAGGATCAGGAAGCAGACATAGGCAGGACGACAGCATGCCAAGGCCCCGCTTGCTTAAGGGTCACAGGCGCATGCGTCGACACCCTGCTCACGGCCTTCTGGAGGGGAGGCGAACTCGGTCGCGAAAGCGGCCGGGTTTGTTTTTGCAGCATGTCGGCCAAAAGTGGGAGCCGGTTTTCGGCAGACACCCGACGCGACCAGCCTCATCCGCAATCCCTGATCAGGGGCGGATCAGCACGGTGAGCATCATCACGGCGATGGCAGCCACGGCGATCTTCCAGAAATCCCGACGGCGGCGCAGCCCCGGAAAGCCCAGCGGTTTCAGCAGCTGGACGGCCATGGCGAGAAGCAGGAGAAGCGCGAGAGCCTTGCTCATGGGCGCCCCGCGGCTTTGGACCGAGAAAGGCTGACTGCGGGGTGCCCACAGGGGCGGAGGCCAGACACCGGGATGGACGACCGCCTGGCGCAGGATGCGACCGGCGTGAAGCGAGCGTCGGGAAGATGATGCTTTGAACAGGAAGGCCTGGAGCGTTGGCCGGAGTGCATCAGGCCGAAGAGCGCCCCGGAGCATCGGACCCCGCGCATTTTCCCGTCCGATGCTGTCGACATGCTGCTTTCCTCTGTCTGAGCGCTGCGATGAGCACAAAGGGGCCCGTCGCGGCCATCGATCTTTCATGCTTCGCGAAAGATTGCAATTTCACACGTCTTTTGCACATTACCCGTTTATGAGGAGGAGAGGCCTGCATCGAGGGATGCGGCTTCACGCCGATTCGCAACGGTTCGACAGCCAGATCTCTGGCGGCGAAGCGGCGCATCGCCCCCGATCCGAACCTTCAACGCCAGCGGACTGTTCATGCGCAAAAACCTTGTCCCGGTCGCCGCCCTGCTTCTCGGCACATTGTTCCTCTTCCTCGGCAATGGCCTGCACGGCCTGCTTCTGCCCATTCGCGGCACCTCGGAAGGATACTCGGCCACATTGCTCGGCTTTCTCGGCACGTCCTGGGCCACCGGCTTCGTCGCCGGCTGCCTGACTGCGCCGGCCATCGTGCGCCGCGCCGGCCATGTGCGCGCCTTCTCGATCTTCGCCGCGGTGCTGGCGATCATCGCGCTGCTGACAGGCATTCTGGTGGATCCGATCTGGTGGGTGGTGCTGCGCGCCGCCACCGGCTTCTCCACGGCCGGCACCTCGATGATCATCGAAAGCTGGCTGAACGAACGCGCGACCAATGAGAGCCGCGGCGCGATCTTCTCGCTCTATATCGCCATTACCCTGCTCGGCGTGGTGGGCGGGCAATTGCTGATCCCCTTTGGCGACACCAACAGCGCGCTGTTCTTCATGATCTGCGGCATCGTCTATTGCCTGGCCATGCTGCCGACGCTGATGTCCACCGCCGCCTCTCCGGCGCCGCTGAAACAGGTGCGCCTCGATCTCGGCGGGCTCTACCGCAATTCGCCGGTGTCCTTCCTCGGCATCCTGCTGATCGGCATTGCCAATGGCGCTTATGGCACGCTGGCGGCCGTGTTCGGCCGGCAGGCAGGCCTGTCGGATGCCGATGTCGCCTTCATGGTCAGCGCCGTCATCTTTGCCGGCGCGATCATGCAGTTTCCGGCCGGCCGCCTTTCCGACCGCATGGACCGGCGCTATGTGCTAGCCGGTCTGTCGATGGTGGCGGCTATCGCCGGTCTGCTGATCTTCGTCATTGAGCCGGCCCATGTCGTCGCGCTGGTGACGCTTGTGGCCATTTACGGCGCGACGGCGAATGCGCTCTACCCGATCGCCGCCTCCCACGCCAACGACTTTGCCGCGCCGGAAGATTTCGTGAAGGTGTCGGGCGGGCTGCTGCTGCTTTACGGCATCGGCACCATCATCGGCCCGACCATTGGCGGCCCGATCATGACCGCCATGGGTCCCTACAGCCTGTTCATGATCACTGCCTGCGCCCATGTGCTGATCGCCGCCTATGCGATGATCCGCAGCCGCATGCGCGCACCCATCCCCGTCGATCGCCGCGACAGCTTCGCCGCCACCAATGCCGGCCTGATGAGCACGCCCGAAAGCCTGAAGATGTCGCCCCGCGCCGCAAGCGCGCCGGAGGAGGCCGCGCCGCCTGCCGAAACGGTCCAGGCCGCAACACCGGCCGCAGCTGACCGGCCGGCCGCGCCGCAAGCCGGCACGGACACCGCCGCCGCTGGCGCAGACGAAAAGCCGGAGCTCCTGCCATCGGCCAGAGCCCTTGCCGATGACGGATCGGTTAACGATCCTGGGCATGAAAGCGGCGGTCAGGACACACCGGATGGCCACGGCCCCGCCACAGGCGAATCGTCTCCCCTATCCCGCGAAGAAAAATGAAATTTCAGCGCCTGCGAAGGTGATGAAATATTCGTGCGAAACCATTTGTTAAGCAAGCTGCGGTATTCGTGGGGTTATCCAGATCGCTCTGGATTCAGGCCGATTGCCACAAGCGAAACGTCTGATTTTTCTCCCTGTTTTACCTTGAGAGCCGCTTCCGAGCGGCTCTTTTTTTGCCCCTGCGTCCCAAGTTAGGACAAAGTGCAGAGAATTGTGGGTATTAACCCTCTATTAAGAACAGACTTGCGCAGCTTGCTTTAAAGGACGATGTTCATGACAAGCAGCAGGGACAAGCGAAACCTTTTCCGCGAAGGGCCGTTACCTGCGCAGGTTGATTGATGCGTCGAGGCAGGGAATAGACATGTCCGAACCAAGTCTGAACACGGTGAGCTTTGCAGGCCACGCCGCCGCTTCCACACAGTTCAAGTCGCTTTACGCCGAAGGCATGGCGCTGGTTGAGGAAACCGCGACCTACCTCGACGGCCCCGGCCGCACGGCGTCGAAAATGCTGCCGCGCCTCGCCTCGGTGCTCTATGCTGCCGAGTCCATGCGGCTTACCACCCGGTTGATGCAGATGGCCTCCTGGCTGCTGCTGCAGCGCGCCGTCAACAATGGCGAGATGACCCGCGATCAGGTTCTGTCTGAAAAGAACAAGGTTCGCCTCGACAGCTTCAATGTCGACCGCACCGCGCCGGGCTGGAACGACCTGCCGGAAAGCTTCCGCGAGCTGATCGACCGCTCGCTGCGCCTGCAGAACCGTGTGGCCCTGCTCGACCGCGAAATCTATCGCCCGCAGGACGCGGCGAGCTTCGCGCCGGACAATCAGAACGCCGTCAAGGCGCAGCTGACCCTGCTGCAGACCGCCTTCGGCGGCAACTGACCCGAACAGATTTTTCGAGCGCATCAATCCTGCTTCAAGGCCCGGTCATCGTGACCGGGCCTTTTCGTTTGCGGGTAAAAAACCGTCATCCTCGCCAGGGCAGGGTTACGCTTGTCATCGCGCGGCTCATCGCTCGACGCATGGCCACGCCCGCCATTGCGCTGGCTGAAACGCAAAAAGCCCGGCGCTAGCCGGGCTTTGAAGCAAACCGCTGATGCGGAACGTTTTAGAGGCCGAGGCCTTCGAAACGCTTCTTGAACTTGGAAACGCGACCGCCGCGGTCCATCAGCTGCTGGTTGCCGCCGGTCCAGGCCGGGTGGGACTTGGGATCGATTTCCAGGTTCATGACGGCGCCTTCGGAGCCCCAGGTCGAGCGGGTCTCGTATTCGGTGCCATCGGTCATGACGACCTTGATCATGTGGTAAGCGGGATGGATATCAGCCTTCATGATGCTCTTCCTGCGGAGTTCCTGGGTCTTCTTGTCGCAACCCGTTGCGGCAAAGGGACCAAACGCGATAAGGAAGCCGCAGACCTCTTTTCGGACCGCAGCTTTTCTATGGGATGGCGTGCCTATACATGAAGGCCTGCGGGATAACAAGGCCTGTCGGAGACGCCCGCGCCCGCAAGCGCGGTGTTCACGCGGCTCTCGGCAATCACGAGGAAGACCCAAGTGTCGGACAACAAGGATAAGCCGAAGGCGGCCCGGCGCTCGCTGCGCCCGCTGGCCGGCCTCGGACGCTATGTGAAGCGCTATCGCGGCATGGTGACGGGCGCCGGCATCGCGCTCGTCACCGCGGCGGTCACGACGCTGACCCTGCCGCTCGCCGTCCGGCGCATGGTGGATCACGGCTTCAGCGCGGCCGATGGTCGTTTCATCGACACCTATTTCTCGATGCTCGTGGTGCTCGCCGTCGTGCTCGCGCTGGCCAGTGCCGCGCGCTATTATTTCGTCATCACGCTTGGCGAGCGCGTGGTGGCCGATCTGCGCCGCGAGGTCTTCGATCACGTCACCCGGCTTTCGCCCTCCTTCTTCGATGTCAACCAGTCGGGCGAGATCGTCTCGCGGCTGACGGCGGACACGACGCAGATCAAATCCGCCGTGGGCGCCACCGCCTCCGTGGCGCTGCGCAATGTGATCCTCTGTCTCGGGGCCATCATCATGATGGTCTATACCAGTCCCAAGCTGTCGAGCCTGGTGCTGATCGCCATTCCGCTGATCGTCTTCCCGCTGGTGGGCTTCGGGCGCTCCGTGCGCCGCCGCTCACGCGAGGCGCAGGACCGGCTGGCGGGGGCTGCCGCCTATGCGGGCGAAGCGATCGGCGCGATCCGCACGGTCCAGGCCTTCACCGCCGAGGAAGCCGCCCGCGCCCGCTATGGCGCGGCAGTGGAAGACGCCTTCGGCGCAGCAAAGGCCGCCATCACGGCGCGCTCGGCACTGACCGCCTTCGCCATCAGCATGATCTTCGGCAGCGTCGTCGCCGTTCTCTGGTTCGGTGCGAAAAGCGTGCTGGACGGCTCGCTCTCCGCCGGCACGCTCGGTCAGTTCCTGCTCTATTCCGTCTTCGCGGCCGGCAGCCTCGGCGCGCTGTCGGAAGTCTGGGGCGAGCTTGCCCAGGCGGCAGGCGCCGCCGAGCGGATCCATGAGCTGCTCGACGAACAGCCCGCCATCGCTGCCCCGCCCCTTCCCCTCGTGCTCCCCCAGCCCGCCAGCGGCCGGGTCGCTTTCGACGGCGTCCATTTCGCCTATCCGAGCCACCCGGGCGAGAAGAGCCTGCGCGGCCTCGATTTCACCGTGGAGCCCGGCGAGACCGTGGCGCTGGTCGGCCCATCCGGGGCGGGGAAGAGCACAGTCTTCGCCCTGCTCCTGCGCTTCTATGATCCCACCTCCGGCCGCATTCTCGTGGACGGCGCCGATCTGCGCAGCGTCACGCCCGATGCCCTGCGCCGCCGCATGGCCATCGTGCCGCAGGACGTGACGATCTTCGCCGCCTCGATCCATGACAACATCGCCTTCGGCACATCCGGTGCCACGCGTGCGCAGGTGATGGCTGCGGCGAAGGCGGCCCAGGCCGACGAGTTCATCCAGCGCCTGCCGCAGGCCTATGACACGCTGGCCGGCGAGCGTGGCGTGACGCTGTCGGGCGGGCAGCGCCAGCGCATCGCGATCGCCCGCGCGCTGCTGAAAGACGCGCCGATCCTGCTTCTGGACGAGGCCACCTCGGCGCTCGATGCCGAAAGCGAAACGCTGGTGCAGCGTGCGCTCGATGGGCTGATGGAAAACCGCACGACCATCGTCATCGCCCACCGTCTGGCGACCGTGCTCAAGGCGAACCGCATTCTGGTGATGGACCAGGGGCGGATCGTCGAGGAAGGCACCCATACCGCGCTGATCCGCCAGAACGGGCTCTATGCCCGGCTGGCCCGGTTGCAGTTCGATCACGGCCAGGCCAGCCTCGAGCGGAGTGCCGCAAGCTCCTGAGACGCCATCCGAGAAGGGCGGATGGGTGGAAATTCACCCATCGGCGGGGACATCTGGGCAAGGAAGGGAACATCCTTGCCGGCAAAGCGCCGTTTCGGCCGGCCCCGCGCGAAAAGCCCGATTGCGACCGAGCGATCCGCCCGCTCAAATCCTCGGCAACGCTCATCCATGGAGGTGGAGGGCGCGCAACAGGATGACGATGGGAGGATTGTCATGTCATTCATCACGCGCATGCTTGCGGGTGCCGCTCTGGCCGTCGCATGGATCGGAACGGCGCATGCCCAGTTTCCCGAGCGCACGCTCACGCTCGTCGTGCCCTTTGCGGCCGGGGGCTCGACCGATGTCGTCGCCCGCATCGTCGCCAACAAGATGTCTGAGGATCTCGGCCAGCAGGTCATCGTGCAGAATATCGGCGGCGCCGGCGGCAATGTCGGGGCCTCCAACGTGGCGCGCGCCGCGGCCGATGGCTATACGATCCTGATGGGCACGGTCGCCACCCACGCCCTCAATCCGCTGATCCTCAAGACCAAGCCCTATGATCCGGAAAAGGATTTCGCGCCCGTTTCGCTGCTGGTGCTCGTGCCGAACGTGCTGGTCGTCAACCCGCAATTTCCCGCAAAGACCGTGGCCGAACTCGTGGCGCTCCTGAAGGCCGAACCGGACAAATATGCCTATGCCTCCTCGGGCAACGGCACGCCCCTGCATCTGTCGGGCGAGCTGTTCAAGAGCATGGCGGGCGTTTCCATGCAGCATATTCCCTATAAGGGTGCGGGTCCGGCCTTGAACGACGTCATCGGCAATCAAGTGCCGATCATGTTCGACAACCTGCCCTCCTCCTCCGGCCATATCAAGTCCGGCACGCTGCGCGCGCTGGGCGTGACCACGGCCAAGCGCGCCGCCTCTTTCCCGGATCTGCCCGCAATTGCCGAAACGGTGCCCGGCTACGAGACCTATACCTGGAACGCGCTCTTCGCCCCGGCCGGAACGCCGGCCGATGTGGTGGCGCGGCTGAATGCCGCCTCGAAGAAGGCCATGGCCGATCCCGAGGTCATCAAGCGCATGAACGACTTCTCGGCCACCATCGTCGCCTCCTCTCCCGAGGAACTGGGCGCGCATGTGAAGGCCGAGGTCGCTAAATGGACGCCGATCGTGCGGGATGCGCATATCACCTTGGATTGAAGCCGGATCGAAGCTTGCCGCAACGAGGAAGGGCCAGCGCGCCAGCACCGGCCCTTCTTTTCTCGCGGCGAACTGAA
Source organism: Xaviernesmea rhizosphaerae (assembly GCF_001938945.1). Classification (GTDB taxonomy): domain Bacteria; phylum Pseudomonadota; class Alphaproteobacteria; order Rhizobiales; family Rhizobiaceae; genus Xaviernesmea; species Xaviernesmea rhizosphaerae. The sequence continues at coordinate 104,492 of NZ_MKIO01000039.1, read as the reverse complement.
AATCATACCACAGTACACGGCACATCAGATCTGTGCGCCTGAACACCCCCTCATCCGCCTGCCGGCACCTTCTCCCCGGCGGGGAGAAGAGACCCGGCCGATAGCGCGGCGCCTCCATCCAACCCGCTGGAAAACAATGCATAAGCCGCATTTTCTTATGGGTGCAGGCGGGGCGAGGCGGCGGCGCACGTCTCTTCTCCCCAGCGGGGAGAAGGTGGCCCGAAGGGTCGGATGAGGGGGCCAGCCAAGGTCGCAAATCATGGTGTCGCACTGTGAAAACCATACGCAGCCTGGTCTTCTAGCGTCTTGTTTTTGCATCAGATTTCCGGAAATTGGCTCCCAGCTTTCGGTCCGATGCTCTCGTCGCGCGAAAGGGATGGGGACCGCTTATTTCTCCGTAAGTTTCAGCTCGATGCGCCGGTTTTGGTCGCGTGCTTCCTTGCTGTCGCCGGGCGCGATCGGCTGATACTGGCCGAAGCCGGCCGCGACCAGCCGGTCGGCGGGAACGCCCTTGGAGATCAGGAACTTGACGACCGAGGTGGCGCGTGCGGACGACAATTCCCAATTGTCGACATAGCGGCCATTGCCCGACAGCGGCACATAGTCCGTATGGCCATCGACGCGCAGGACCCAGTCGATCTCCGGCGGAATTTCCTTGGCGAGATCGATCAGCGCGGCAGCGAGCTTGCTCATCTCCTCCTGGCCGGCAGGATTGAGCTCGTTGCCGCCGGAGGGGAACAGCACTTCGGACTGGAACACGAAACGGTCGCCGACGATGCGGATATTCTCGCGATCCGACAGGATCTCGCGCAGGCGGCCGAAGAAGTCCGAACGATAGCGGTTCAGCTCCTGCACGCGCTGGGCCAGCGCCACATTCAGCCGCCGCCCGAGATCGGCGATCTTGGTCTGGGAGGCGGCATCCTTGGCTTCGGAGGCCTGGAGCGCGCTTTCGACGGCGGCGATCTGCGCCCGAAGAGCCGCGATCTGCTGATTGAGCAGGTCCACCTGGCTGAGCGCCCGGGCGCTGTTCTGGCGCTCGGCGTCCAGCTCGCCGCTGAGCTCGCCGATCTTCTGATTGGCGGTGTCGGTGCTGCCGCTGCCCTGGGAAAGCAGGGTCTGCAGCCGCGAACGCTCGCTTTCGGATGCCGAAAGCGAGGCCTGCAGGCTCGCCAGCGAATCTTCCAGGTCCTGCTTGCCGCTCTTTTCGAGCGCCAGAAGCTGGGTCAGCTCGTTGATCTGGCTGTTCAGCCGGTTGAGCACGTCATCCTTGCCGCTGATCTCGCGGCTAAGCAGGAATTGCGCCAGCACGAAGACCGAGAGCAGGAACATGATGGCGAGCAGCAGCGTGGACAGCGCGTCCACGAAGCCCGGCCAGTAATCGATCGTGCGGTGCGAACGGCTGCGGCGCGACAGGGCCAAGGCTTATTCTCCCCGCTCTTCGCGCTTGGGCTCGCGGCGCGCACGCGCGGGCGCTACGACGGGCGGGGCCGGCTGCGGCGCGGCGGCAGAGGGTGCCGGCGCCGAGACGGGAGCGACCTGCGGCGGCGGAGCGGCCGGCATGCGCGGCGGGGCGGCGGGCGCGCTGCCGCGCTCGGCCAGCCGGTTGATCAGCCCTTCAAGGGTGGAGCGCATGGCGCGCGATTCTTCCTGCTGCGCCTCGATCCAGTCGCGCAGCATCTGCTGCTCGCCGCGCATGTTCTTCACCAGGCCCTGGATGCCATCGGCGAGATTGGCCATGGCCGCCGTCGTGCGCTGGTTGAGGCCGGAATCCTGCGCCAGGCGGCTGAGCTGTTCGCCCACGTCGCGCATCTCCTCCAGATTGCCGCCGCCAGCGACCGCAACGGCGCGGTCGGCCTCGACATCGGTGACGGAGGAGAGCCAGTTTTCAAGCTCGGTATAGAAGCGGCTCTGCGCGCGGCCGGCCTGCAAATCGAGGAAGCCGAGGATCAGCGAGGAGGCCAGACCGAAGAGCGAGGTGGAGAAGGCGGTGCCCATGCCGGTCAGCGGCGCCGAAAGGCCGGTCTTCAGCGCCGAGAGCACGTCGTCCGTGCTGCCGGTGCCGGCATCGAGCGACTGGATGACCGTGTTGATCGAGCCGATGGTGCCGAGCAGACCCCAGAAGGTGCCGAGCAGGCCGAGAAAGACGAGCAGGCCAATCAGATAGCGCGAGGTGTCGCGGGTCTCGTCCAGCCGGGTGGCGATCGAATCGAGGATCGAGCGCAGCGCGGCGGTCGAAATGCCGTGGTGATGCGAATGCCGGCCGATCAGCGCGCGCATCGGCGCCAGCAGCACCGGCTCGCGCCCCACCTTCTCGGCATTGCCGACGGCGCGGAAGGCGTTGAACCAGCGCACTTCGGGGCGAAGGCCAAGCACATGGCCGAAGGACAGGAAGATGCCGATCAGCAGCACGCCGAGAATCAGCCCGTTAAGGCCGGGATTGCTGAGGAAGGCGGCATGCGCCTGGCGGAAGAGGATGGCGCCGACAAAGGCGACGATGATCAGGAAGATCACCATGGTCCAGACGAACACCATCGGGCTCGTCAGCTGGGCCTCCGGCAACCCATGATCTTCCGGCTCGTCCGCGTAGCCGCGTTCCGACGATCTCAGCCTGGCCATCCTGTCCTCACCCTTCGCAAGCCTTTACCCGAGCGCCTCTGCCTGACCAGACGGTGCACGTGCTCCGACTGGGATGCCTGACCGCGCGGCAGCGCCTCTGTGGCCGAACGGCGTGCTCAGATCGGCGCGACCTGTCCGTGCCCTTTCCCGTCCCGCTCCCATCAGGAGAGGGCGGGACAAGGTCTAAGTTATGTTTGTGCCGAATTGAAGAAGCAAGAGCCCGCGCATGGGCGTCATTGCCTGCCTGGCCAGGGTCACTTGCCGGGAATCGGACGATGGACGACGTCCTGCAGGGCCTTGCGGATATATTCGTTGCCAGCAATGATCGAGCGGCTCTCGATCAGCTTATTGCCACCGTCAATGTCGGACACCCAGCCACCGGCCTCGCGCACCAGGAGCATGCCGGCCGCGATCTGCCACGGATCGAGCCCACGCTCCCAGAAGCCATCGAACCGGCCGGCGGCCACCTGGGCAAGATCGAGCGCCGGCGCGCCGAAGCTGCGCAGGCCGGCAACCTCACCCATGACATGACGCAGTTCTACAAGATAGGTGCCATGATTGCTGCGGCCGAGATAGGGAATGCCCGTCGCGATGACGCAATCGGACAAGGTGCGGCGGGCGGCCACGCGCAGGCGCCGGTCGTTGAGGAAGGCGCCGCCGCCGCGCTCAGCGGTGAACAGCTCGTCAAGCGCCGGATTGAACACCAGCGAGGCAACGATCTCGCCCTGACGCTCCAGCGCGACCGCAATGGCGAACTGCGCCACGCCATGCAGGAAATTCGTCGCGCCGTCGAGCGGCTCGACGATCCAGCGGTGCGAGCCGTCGGTGCCCTCGATCTCGCCGGCTTCCTCGCCGAGGAAGGCATAGGTCGGGCGGGCCTTCATCAGGTCCTCGCGCAGGATCTTCTCGGCCTTGCGGGCCGCCTGCGCGACGAAATCGCCCGGCCCCTTCATCGAGACCTGCAGGTTCTGCACCTCGCCGAAGTCGCGCGACAGCGAGCGCCCAGCCTTGAAGGCAGCCTGTACCATGACGTTGAGAAGAGCTGAACGCGCCATCCCGCTTGATCCTTTTCCAATCGGCAGCCGGGCGCACGAAGGACACCGGCAAAAACCCTGTCACAAAACCGTCGACCCTGACGGCCGACCGCATCGCCCGCCATAACCGTCGGACCGATGACGATGGTCGGTCCGATGCTCTGGTGGTGTCGATGTCTCTCAGGCCCTGTGAAGACCATAAATGCGCGTGAAGTTCAAGTGGCGAGCCTGCCGGCGCGCCCAGGCGCAAGCGCCTTATTGCGGCCGGAAGAGGCTGGCGGCCTTGCGGGCCTGGGCCACCTGATCGTCGGGCAGGCCTTCCATGAAGTCGTCAAGCGTGGGATCGCTGAGGCCGGCCTTCAGAGAGAGAAGCGCCCATTTCCCCGCCTCGACCGGATCGGGCCGCGTGCCGATGGCGTTGATGTAGAGATGGGCCAGACGGTTCTGGGCGATCACATTGCCGCCGATCGCAGCCTCGCGCATCCAGCGGAAGCCCTGCTCCAGATTGCGGTCGCCGCCGATGCCGTCAACCAGCCAGATGCCGGCATCGAGCTGGGCGGTGTCGAAGCCGGAGGCCGCCGCGCGCAGCAGCCAGGCGCGCGCGGTGGCGCGCTTGTCGTCGCTGATGCCCTCGACATTCATATAGATCTGCGCCAGCGCATATTGCGCGTCGGCAATGCCCTTCTCGGCGGACTTTTCATAATAGGGCAGCGCCGCCTTCAGCCCTTTCTCGCCCGGCGTATCGGCCACAAGCGTCTGGGCATAGTTGAACTGGGCCGATGCATTGCCCATGTCGGCCGCATCGCGCATCAGCGCATCGGCGCGCTTGCGGTCGCGCGGCACATCGCGTCCTTCCATCAGCATCAGCGCGAATTTGAACATGGCCACGGGATCGCCCGCATTGGCGGCCTGTTCATACCAGAAGGCGGCATTCTTGGTATTGCGTGCCACGCCGAGGCCATTGGCGAAGATTTCCGCCACAAGCGTCTGCGCCGCCGCATCCCCCTTTTGCGCACGCGGCAGCGCCAGTTCCATGGCGGTGAGATAATAGCCGCGCTGGAAGGCGCCATAGGCCTCGTCGGGCTTGCCCTTGAACGGCTTTTCCTTGGGCAGGGCCGGCAGGGACGCGCCCATGCGGTCCAGCACGTTGACGCCCCCAGAAGGCGCGATCGCGCCGGGCGCCGGCGGCGGCGTGGCGGAGGAGCCGAGCCTGGGGAGATCTTCGGCCGGCAGGGCCGCGCCGTTGAACGGGGTGATCCGCCCGCGCTTGCCCGTCGGGCCAGTCCCTTGCTCCACACGCCCGGCAAAGCTCTCGTCCGCATGGCCTGCCTGCGCGCCTGCGGCAGCCTCCGGCGCGGCGGCGGGCGGCGAGCTCTGTCCCTCAAGCGTAACCCCCGGCAGATCGATCGCCTGCGCCCGCAAGGCGGCCGGGCTTGCAAGCGTGAGCAGGCAGGCCAGCAGGGCGGGAAGCCGAAAAGAGGGTGCGGTCGGGATCATGTCCTGCCGATTAATCTTCAAACCGTGGCGCTTTTTCGTCCAGAAGCGCATTAACCGCAGCGACGACGGCGCCTGGCGCCTCGGCGGCAAACACGGCCTGGCGCAGGGCGACGAATTCGGCCCCGGTCTCGGCAACGGCGAGCGCGGAGGCAGGGTCCGTGCCGGCAAGCACGATGCAGGGGATTTCGATCATCGAGGCCCACCATTCGCCCAGCGCCAGGTTCTTGGGATGGGCTTCCGGCTTGATGTCGCCGTCGAGCTTGCCGAAGAACATATAGTCCGGGCGGGCCTCGCCGATCTCGAGCGCCTGATGGCGATCGGACGCGCCACCCGCGCCGACGATCAGCTTCGGCGTGAATTTCTCCACTGCTTCCGCAATCATCTCCGCCCCTTGCGCCACATGCAGGCCATCCGCCTTGACGCGGCCAGCCACCCGGCTGTCGCCAGCGATAATCGCCGCCGCACCCGCCTGCTGCACGATCGGCACCAGGCGCTCGGCCTGCTTCTGAAACGTGGCATCATCCAGCGCGCCCTGCGTCAGAATCACCGAGGCGACATCCCCGCCCGAAAGCGCCGCCTCAAGGCGCTCTACCTGCCGGTCGGAATCGTCAAGCTCCGGCAGCACCAGAACCAGGCGGCAGCGATTGTCCATGTCCGTCATGTCACTCCTCGGCGGGCTTTCGGTCAAAACCCGCTGACCCTCAAGAAAATTGCGCGTTGCGCTCTGCTCTCTTTCCCTTACAGCATGTCGCGCGATCCTGGGAACCGCTTTTGCGCGGGCCCGCCGGTCTGGGAGGGCCGGGGAAGGAACCGCCGCCTGCGGCAGGCGTCAATGCCGGACGGACAGAGCGCGGACACCAGGCCGACCGGTCGCCATGCGCTTTTTGAGGAGAAGACCATGCTGCCCGATATGAATTTCTATCTCGTCGCCATTCCGGCAGTGATTCTGGTGGGCTTTTCCAAAGGTGGCATGGGCGAGGCGCTGGCCCTGATGGGCGTGCCGCTGCTTTCGCTTGTGGTGCCGCCGGTGCAGGCGGCCGCGCTGCTTCTGCCGATCCTGATCGCCATGGACATGGTCTCGCTCTGGGCCTGGCGGCACAATGGCGACCGCAGAACGCTGCTGATCCTGCTTCCCGGCGCGCTCGCCGGCATCGCCATCGGCTGGGCGACGGCCGCCGTGGTGCCGCGCGATGCGCTGCGTCTTATCATCGGCCTGATCGCCGTGCTGTTCGCGCTGCGCTATGCAGTGCAGGTCTGGCGGGTCCGGCGCGGCCTTGTCGTCACGCCGCGCCCGCATCGCCCGCTTCTGGCCGGCGTGCTCGGCGCCATGTCGGGCTATGGCAGCTTCGTCGCCCATGCCGGCGGGCCGCCCTTCCAGGTCTATGCCCTGCCGCTACAGCTGCCCCCGCGCGATTACACCGGCACCATGGTGCGTTTCTTCGCCATCCTCAATGCCGTCAAGCTCATTCCCTATTTCGCGCTCGGCCAGCTCGACACCGACAATCTCATGACCTCGGTCTCGCTCTTTCCCTTCGCCGTGATCGCCACCATGGCCGGTGCCTTCTTCGTGCGCCGTATGAAACCGCAGACTTTCTATCCCTTCATGTACATGATGGCCTTCCTGGCAGGCCTGAAACTGGTCCACGAATCGCTGTCGACCTGGCTCGCCCCGTGATCCTCAGGTTGCAATTTTTAATTTTATTAAATTTATAAGTTCTATTAAATGGCGAGAAAACACCCGGAAGTCACAGCCTTATGGCTGTCCTCTCGCAACGCACTGCAACAATTCCGCTTGCCCATAAGAATAATTTATCTTAGCATTCCCTCATGTCTCTTGCTGATCCTTTCGACGCTATCTCTGATCCGAACCGGCGCTATCTGCTGGAGGAACTCCGTCGCGCTCCGCGTACGGTCAACGAACTCGCAGAAGGGCTTCCGATCAGTCGGCCCGCTGTCTCGCAACATCTGAAAGCTCTTCTGGAATCCGATCTCGTCTCGGTATCGCCCAGCGGCACCCGGCGGATCTATACGATCAACAAGAAGGGCTTCGACAAGGTCAATCTCTGGCTCGACCAGTTCTGGTCCTGAGGTTGAGCGACCGTCGCCGGTGCAGGAACGTGCTCGACACGGGCATTGCGGCACTGTGACAAGGATGAAGCTGCGTCACGCCCTTGGCGCGGTCCGCCCGACCCGGAACATCCTCTTCAAGGCTCGGTGATCCACTGGCCTGGCTTTGCCAATCTCTTCCCCTTCACCATGGCTGGCCCACATCGGCAAGCAGCCCGCCGAGATGCTTTCGCTGAAAAGCGCAGACCCGGACGCTGTAGGAGCCGTCGGAAGCCGCGGACCGAAATCGGCACTGTTTTTTTGTCCGATCAGGCTCCGCGCCGCACTCTATGAGGCAACGCGCCAAAGCGTCGGCGAACCCGACGCCACCCGGGGCAGGCGCATTCGTCAGCCAGCGATCACGCGGACGTGTTTCCATCAGAAAGAGCTTAAACGAAAATGTGAGCCGCTCCGGCGTCCATCTGGCCATAGCAAGCGGAAAAGGCGTCTGCGGAGACGCAACCTGCGCCGGGATCATCCGTTCATTCGCGAAAAAATCATGCAAAGGGGGATGAAGGCCGTTGCCCGTAATCGGGTCTGCTGGTCGGTCAGACAGCCTGGCGCGGCCGGCGTCGGGCCTTGCGCCTCTTGTCGGATGGCGGCTGAACCGCCATCCGGGCCACCGGATCGAGGGCGCAAGAGAGGCCGGGCACATCCAGCCGATTCGCCTGCTCACACCGCTTTGTCGATCCAATATAGCCTTGCACGTCTCCAGGCTAAAGCCTCAAGATTGAAGCCTAGCAAAACTCAGTGAAACGACGCTTTCAGCTTCGCGATTTCGTCTTTCAAGCGCAGCTTACGCCGCTTCAGGCTAGAAATGTAATCGTCCCGGGTCGACGGCTGCAGAAGAGCCGAATGAAGTTCCTCCTCAAGCACTCCATGTTTCTTTTCAAGCGTTGCGAGATGGGCCTCAATATTCATTTTGGCAGTCCCTTCCTTCTAGCTTGCATCCGGTCTTACCGCCGGATGTCCGGTTGGTAACGCACGAGAGTGTGCCATGACATTTTTCATTTGTCGAAGGCGTTTTCGTGGCAGGGGCGAACTTCCCGTTTGCGGTTAATCCATGCTAAGCGACGGATCGAAACGATGAATGGGGTGTTTGCGCCGCCCCTTGGGCGCGACGAGGGTCATAAGCAATGCCAGATCAGGATCAGGCGGAACTGAGATTGAGCGTAGCCCGGCTGCGGCAGGAGCACGAGGATTACGACACCGCCATCAATGCGATGATCCAGACCGGCTGCGACGCCCTGCGCATCCAGCGCATGAAGAAGAAGAAGCTGGCGATCAAGGACAAGATCACCAAGCTCGAAGACCAGATCATCCCCGACATCATCGCCTGACGCCCGGTCGCCACCCACCGGGTGCGCGATCCGTTTCAGGCCAAGGCCTCAGACCATAACCCGCCTGGACCCACCCGCCGGACGATCCGGGCCACCGACAGAGGAGCCGCCGTCCGTGACCCCGCTTTCCCCGCCTCCCGTGGCGATCATCATGGGCAGCCAGTCCGACTGGGAAACCATGAAGAATGCCGCCGACGTGCTCGATGCGCTGGATGTTCCCTATGACGCCCGCATCATCTCGGCGCATCGCACCCCGGAGCGCATGGTGGATTTCGCCAAGGGCGCCCGCGACGAAGGCTTCAAGGTGATCATCGCCGGCGCCGGTGGCGCGGCGCATCTGCCGGGCATGACCGCGGCGCTGACCCCACTGCCGGTCTTCGGCGTGCCGGTCCAGTCCAAGGCTCTGTCCGGCCAGGACAGCCTCCTGTCGATCGTGCAGATGCCGGCCGGCATTCCCGTGGGCACGCTGGCCATCGGCCGCGCCGGGGCCATCAATGCGGCGCTTCTGGCCGCTGCCGTCCTGGCGCTTGGCGATGCCGATCTGGCCGAGCGGCTGGATCAATGGCGCAGCGAGCAGAGCGCGGCCGTCGCCCGCCATCCGGTGGATGCGGCATGACCACCATCGGCATTATCGGCGGCGGACAGCTCGGCCGCATGCTCGCCATGGCCGCAGCCCGGCTGTCCATGCGTGTCGTCGTGCTGGAGCCCGATGCCACCTGCCCCGCCGCGCAGGTCGCGACCCGCGTCATCGCCGCCCCCTATGACGACGAAGCCGCCCTCGATGCGCTGGCCGAGACTTGCGATCTCGTCACCTATGAGTTCGAGAACGTGCCGGTGATCGCCGCCGCGCGGCTTGCCGCCCGCCTTCCGGTCTATCCGCCGCCCAAGGCGCTGGAAGTCTCGCAGGATCGCCTGGTCGAGAAGCGCTTTCTTAACGCCTGCGGCCTGGATACGGCGCGCTATCACGCGGTCGACAGCCTGGAGGCGCTGCAGGCGGCGCTTGCGGATTTCGGCGGCCAGGGCGTACTGAAAACCCGCCGGCTCGGCTATGACGGCAAGGGCCAGGCCGTGCTCAAGCCCGGCGGCACGACGGCGGAGGAGGCCTTTGACGCGCTCGGCCACGTGCCGCTGATTTTCGAAAGCTTCGTGCCCTTCGTGCGCGAGATCTCGATCATCGCCGCGCGGGGAACGGATGGCAGCATCGCCGCCTATGACCCGGCGGAAAACATCCATCGCGACGGCATTCTCTCGACCTCGCGCGTGCCGGCCGGCATCGACCAGGCCACCAGCGCGGCCGCCCGCACGGCCGCCGCCGCCATTCTGACCGCGCTCGATTATGTCGGCGTGATCGGCGTCGAGTTTTTCGTGCTGGCCGATGGCCGCCTCGCCGTCAACGAGATCGCACCGCGCGTGCACAATTCGGGGCACTGGACGGAAGCCGCCTGCATCGTCTCGCAGTTCGAGCAGCATATCCGCGCCGTCGCCGGGCTGCCGCTCGGCGACACCCGCCGCCACAGCGACTGTCTGATGCACAATCTGATCGGCGACGACGTCGACAGGCTCACCGACTGGTTGGCGACACCGCAGGCGCTCGTCCATCTCTATGGCAAGGAAGAGGCCCGCCCCGGCCGCAAGATGGGGCATGTGACCGTCCTCTCCGCTCCTTGACGGGGAGCGGTCGCGCCGGCGTGGAAAGCCCGGCGGGGAGCGCAGAGTAGCGGCCTCCGGCGGCCTTTGCTGGTTGACAGAAAGGCTTCGCCGGGTTATCTGCCTGCCACTCTTGAAGAAAGCGCGTTCCCGCATGCGGGCCGCGCTTTCGATTGTGTTAGGGACAGGGCGAGCTGCACGCCGCCGAGAACTGCGGACCAGGAAAATGAAGATCAAGAATTCGCTCAAGTCGCTGAAAACCCGTCACCGCGAGAACCGTCTGGTTCGTCGCAAGGGTCGCATCTACATCATCAACAAGCTGAACCCCCGTTTCAAGGCCCGTCAGGGCTGAGCCTTCGGGCTCAGGACCATGGGCTCGAGACCCTGCGCCTGCCCTGTTCGCGAACAGATGGCAAAGTGCGGAAAAGGGTCTCACAGCTTTTGTGATTTGAAGATCGGCCATGGCGCTTTAATCTGATCGCTATGGCCGATTTTTTGATTCGTCTCCCTGCCACCGCTCTTGTTCTGGCCTTTGCGCTTGCCCTGCCCGCGCGCGCGGCCGATCCCGGTGCCGGCCTGCAGCCGACATCCGGCGCTGAAACGAGCGCGCCGAAAGCCGAAACGCCGGCTGCCTCTCCCTCCGCTCCCGCAAAGCCGGGCATTGCCTCTGACGACCGCAAGGCCACGCTCAACGCGCTGTTCGATGCGCTCAAGCGCGAGCGCAACCCTGAGAAGGCGCGCGAGATTTCCGGCCAGATCCGGCTGGAATGGGCCGAGTCCGGCAGCGCCACGGTCAATTTCCTGATGCTGCAGGCCGCCAAGGCCATTGCCGAGAACCGGCAGACCAGCGCGCTGGATTTCTACGATCAGGTGATCGCGCTCGCGCCCGATTACAGCGAGGGCTGGAACGGGCGCGCCACGCTGCATTATCAGATGAACAATTATCGCAAGTCGATGTCCGACATCAATCACGTGCTGCAGATCGAGCCGCGCCATTTCGGCGCGCTGGCCGGCATGGCGACCATCCTGACCACCATGGACAAGCCGGAACTCGCCGTCCGCGTCTGGGAAAAATTCCTGGAGATCTATCCCGCGGAGCGCAAGGCGCAGGAGGAGCTCAACACGCTGCAGGAAAAGGTCGCCGGCAGCCGAACCTGAGCGCGGTGTGGCGGGTCCTCCGCTCAAGAAACGGCTCGGCCCAGCGCATTCGCCGGTCCCCGTGGCGAAATCCGACCCTGCCGTGGCCAAGAGCTGAACCGTCGAGAGGGCTGCCGCGTATGCGCGGCATGACACGCGCGCTCCTGACGACACCATCCCCCTCCCCTACCTCGCCGACCCCTGCCTCTCGGGCAAGACATGGGTCCCGCCCCCTCGGCCTCCTGCAGCTGCTTCAAAAAGCCGTAGCCACATATGGCCCAAGCAGCGCTCGAGGCCGCGCGCTGGCCGCTTCGCTCGGCGGCCTAGCGCTCGCGATTGCGCTTTCGGTCTCCCCGGGCAGGGCCGAGGCCCAGGGCACCGGGCGTGCCGGCAACAATCCGCCCGCAGCCACCCCGGGCCTGCCGCAGGGCGAGCGGATCGATGTTGGCGGCTTCAAGCTGAACAGCGTCCATGTGCCGCGCCCGAAGGGGGCCGACCTGCCGCCGCTCGTCTTCATCCATGGCGCCAGCACCAGCCTGCTCGATCCCTATGGCGCTTTTCGCGTGCCGCTCGATGGACGGGCGGAGATGCTGTTCGTCGATCGGCCGGGACTCGGCTTTTCCGATGCCGGCGGCCCGCGCAACCGCTTTCCCGATGGCCAAGCCGATGCGATCGCCACGCTGATGCAAAAGCGGGGCATTCGCCGCGCCATCATCGTCAGCCATTCCTTCGGCGGCGCCATTGCCGCAACCTTCGCGCTGCGGCACAAGGAAATGGTGGCCGGCCTCGTCTTTCTCTCGCCTGCCACCCATCCTTGGCCCGGCGGCATCGAATGGTATTACTCCGTCGCCAAATCGCCGGTGATCGGGCCGCTTTTCACTGCGCTGGTGGTGCCGCCGGTCGGCCTGCTGTCGATCGACAAGGCCACCCGTGCCGTCTTCGCGCCCAATCCCCGGCCGGACGACTATGTCGAGAAGACGCGCGCCCGGCTGGCGCTGCGCCCCGGCGCGTTCCGCAACAATGCGACCGATATCGCCAATCTGCTTGGCTACGTCCGGGAGGTGGCGCCGCGCTATCGGGAAATCACCGCACCCACCGTGATCATCACGGGGGATCGCGACGGGGTCGTGCTGCCGGAGATCCATTCGGTCGGGCTGCACAAGGCGATTTCAGGCTCCCGTCTGATTCGGATCCACAATCTCGGCCACAAGCCTGACTACGTCGTCACCGATGTCGCCATTGCCGCGATCGAAACCGTGGCCGGTCGCCATCCCGATCTCGATGGCATCGCCCGGCGCGCCGAGCGGCGCATTGCCAAGGATGACGCCAAGTAAGGCGGCAGGACTGCAGCCACGAAAAAGGGCGCGCCCTGCGGACGCGCCCATTCTTCGTGGTGCAGCTCGGAAGCGCCGCCGGTCAGAAGCCGGTCTGGCCATCCGGGCCGATATAGGCGATGCGCAGCATATTGGTCGCGCCCGGGGTGCCGAGCGGCACGCCGGCGGAGATGATGATGCGGTCGCCCGGCTTGCCGAAGCCCTCGGTGACGACGATGCGGCAGGCGCGGTTGACCATGTCGTCCAGATCCGCGGCGTCGCCGGTAACGACGCTGTGCAGGCCCCAGACGACCGAGAGACGGCGCGCAGTCTGGATGACGGGCGACAGCGCAATGACCGGCACCTGCGGCCGCTCGCGGGCGGCGCGAAGGCCGGTATTGCCCGAGGAGGTGTAGCAGACGATCGCCGCCAGATTGAGCGTCTCGGCGATCTGGTGGGCCGCCAGCGAGATCGCATCGGCGCCGGTCGCTTCCGGCGGGGTGCGCTGGGCGTAGATGATGCCCGGATAATGCGGATCCTGTTCCACCTTGCTGGCGATCGACGCCATGGTCGACACGGCTTCTACGGGATAGGCGCCCGAAGCCGATTCGGCCGAAAGCATCACCGCATCAGCGCCTTCGAAGACGGCGGTGGCGACGTCGGAGACTTCGGCGCGGGTCGGAACCGGTGCGGAGATCATTGATTCGAGCATCTGCGTGGCCACGACCACCGGCTTGCCGGCGCGGCGGCAGGCGCGGATCAGCTGCTTCTGCAGGCCCGGAACGGCTTCCAGCGGCATTTCGACGCCGAGGTCGCCGCGGGCGACCATCAGCGCATCCGACAGCTCGATGATCTCGTCGATTCGGTCGATCGCCTGTGGCTTCTCGATCTTCGACATCAGGCCGACGCGGCCCTGCGAGATCTTGCGCACTTCGGCCAGATCCTCGGGACGCTGCACGAAGGAGAGCGCCACCCAGTCCACCTCGTTGGTGGCGAGAACGGCGTCGAGATCGGCGCGGTCCTTGTCGGTCAGAACGCCGACGCCGAGCAGGGTGTCCGGCAGGCTGACGCCCTTGCGGTCGGAGATGGAGGTGCCGGCCACGACGGTGCAGACGATGCTCTTGCCATCGGCCTTCTCCGCCTTGAGATGCAGCTTGCCGTCGTCGATCAGCAGGCGGTCGCCCGGCTTGACGGCTTCGAGAATCTCGGGATGCGGCAGGAAGACGCGGGTTTCGTCGCCGGGCGCCTCGTTATTGTCCAGCGTGAAGGTCTGGCCGGGGGTCAGCGTCACCTTGGTGTTGGCGAACTTGCCGACGCGCAGCTTCGGGCCCTGAAGGTCGGCCAGAATGCCGATCGGCCGGCCGCAGCGGGCTTCCACCGAGCGGATGCGCGCGATCAGCGTGCGCATCAGATCGTGGCTGGCATGGCTCATATTGATGCGGAAGAGATCCGCTCCCGCTTCATGCAGCTTCTGGATCATCTCCTCCTCGCCCGAGGCCGGGCCGAGGGTTGCGAGGATCTTGGCTTTTCTGTTCCGCTTCATCAATTCTGACCTTCCTGGGAGCCGGGCGTGTCGGAGAGCTGAACCATCCAGCTGCCCTGTCGGCCCGTGTCATATTCCTTGAAGCCCATCCGCTGGAAACCGCGCGCGAAACAATCCTGCACGCCGACGATCTTGAACTCATTCTCGGCGACGCACATGTTCACATTCCCCGTCCATCGGCCGCCACGGGCAGCATCCTCGGCATAGAGATAGTAATAGCGCGACTGCAGCTCGCCCTCGATCAGAGTCGCGCAGGTGGTCGCCGGAACCTGCCACCAGCCCTCGGTGATCCAACCTTCCTTCGCGCGATAGCCGATGGCCACCCCCACCAGATTCTGCGTGCCGTTGCACACACGGAATTCGGCATGGGCGGCGCCGGGCGCCAGAACGGGCGCCAGCGCGGTGAGAAGAAAGATCCCGAGCCCCCCGGCGGACCAGCGCCGAAGACGCCGGCCCCGAGCGCCAGTCACTGTTCCCAATGGTGCTCCATTATGTTTGAGCTGCGCCTTCTTGCGATGCGAAGAAGGGATTGTCAACGCGAATTTAATCGATTTAATCGATCTGTCCGCGTGGGGCGCCGACGCGTCACACTGCCCATCCCCATGGCCCGACGGCGCCTGCCAAACCCGCTTCCGCCGCCCGTTCCCAGGCAGCTGCCCCTTGCCGGCCAGATCATCGCATGTCATCAGAACGTCATTCTTTCTCCCTGCAGCCACCGTCTTCTTCCCTTATGGCGAAGAGAGACTGCAGAATTTTGAAATGGCTGCATGATTCCCGAGAATGAGTCCGATTTCAAAGACTTCTTGCACACAGGCGGACATAGGCAACCGGATAATGATGGACAACAGCGGCGCTTTCGAACGGATTGAGGGCGATTTTGCGGCGGGGCTGGTGCTTCTCGGCGATCATGCGACCCGCCGCCTGCCGGACGATTACGGGCATCTGGGCCTGCCGCATGCGGCCTTCGAGCGGCATATCGCCTATGATATCGGCATCGAGCCGCTCCTGCGCCGGCTCTGCCAGCTGACCGGCGCGCCCGGGGTGATGAGCTGCTTTTCCCGGCTGCTGATCGATCCCAACCGGGGCGAGGACGATCCGACGCTGATCATGCGCATATCCGATGGCGCGATCATCCCCGGAAACCATCCGATCACGCCGGATGAATGGCAGCGGCGAATCGCCCGCTTCCACCGGCCCTATCACATGGCCGTCGATCGCCTCATCCGACAGGTCGAGGCCGCCCATGGGGCCGCGCCGCTGGTCATTTCGCTGCATTCCTTCACGCCGGCCTGGAAAGGCGTGCCACGCCCTTGGGAGGCGGCGGTGCTCTGGGACAGTGACGACCGGGTCGCCCGCCCGCTGATCGAGGCGCTGGAGGCGCAGGCGATCCACACCGGCGACAACGAACCCTATGACGGCGCACTGAAGGGCGACACGCTCTACCGCCATTGCATGATGCGCGGCCTGCCGCATGCGCTGATCGAGATCCGTCAGGACAAGATCGGCGATGCCGCCGGTGTCGAGGACTGGGCGCAGCGCCTCGCGCCCTTGCTGATGGACCTCAACCGCCGACCGGACCTCCACCGTCATGAGCGGCACGCCTCGCGCACGGGCCCCTATCCCGCGACAGACGAGTTGGAAAGCAAAGCGTCACCGGACCTCGGGAAGGTCTTGCCGGCACTGCGGCCAGCCGCCATCTGAGGCCAGGAGAGAGATCTGCGCGGCGGCGCCTGCGCCCCGACGGCCGAAAAGGAAAAAGCCATGACCGACCTGACCCCCGAGCAGCAGCAGGCTTTCGAGGCCGCCGCCTTCCGCCGCCTTCTCGCGCATCTGTCCGCCCGCAGCGATGTGCAGAACATCGACCTGATGAATCTCGCCGGCTTCTGCCGCAACTGCCTGTCCAACTGGTATGGCGAGGCGGCGCGCGAGGCCGGCGTGTCCCTCGGCAAGGAGGAGGCACGCGCGCTGATCTATGGCATGCCCTATGAGGTCTGGCGGGAGCAGAATCAGAAGGAGGCCTCGCCGCAGAGCCAGGCGGCCTTCGAGCGCAACAAGCCGCCGCATCAGGACTGACGGCGAAGCCGTTGGCGCCGCTTTCCCAGCCTGCGACCGGGACCGGGGCAGACCTGCCGGACCGATTCAAGGCTTGACCTTGCCTCGGCTTCGCGGCAGGGACTGCCATTGAAACCTATTCCCCCCAAAAAAGGAGATTGCCATGGCGGACGCGCATGAAGTCGCACGCGATCAGCTGCGGTCGTTCATCGAGCGGATCGAGCGGCTCGAGGAAGAGAAGAAGACGATCGCCGACGACATCAAGGATGTCTATGGCGAGGCGAAAGCGACCGGCTTCGACACCAAGATCCTGCGCAAGGTCATCCAGATCCGCAAGCAGGACAAGGACGAGCGGGCCGAGCAGGAAGCCATCCTCGACACCTATCTCGCCGCGCTGGGCATGATCGAACTGCCCCAGGACGACGACTGAGGCAGCGCGCGCGTCGGAGCGGGAACGAGGACCGACGCCGCCGCCCGCCAGAATCAACAGCGAGCCGCTTTCGGGCTTCGGCCCGAGGCGCTTGAAGACACCAGGCCCGCCGCATCACGCTGGCGGGCTTTTTCCTGCGCGCTGCCGGCAGGATCGCCGAGATAAGCGGGCAGCATGATCGGCGGGCACAGTGCACGACGCAGCCATTCGCGAGCCGTGATCCGAAATCCGGCTGATCGCTCCGCGATGTCTGGAGCTTCCGGACAGACGCGCAAAGTCCTTGTTCCGTCATGCCGGGCTTGTCCCAAACATCTGCAAACGCCTGATATCTCTTTGAATCCCTCACCATGGCAGTCCTCAGGACAAGCCGGAGGATGACGTCTCGCGTGATCACCTTCTTCCCAGAAGCCTCGAAATTCGCACGGGATCCTCGGGATTGCGTATGACAACCTCTCATCCGCCTGCCGGTGCGGCAAGGCGCCTTGCGATGCCATGTCGTGGCGCAGGGCATGCATGTCGCAATTCCGCCTTTGCCTGCGGCCCGCTCGTGCTCTCCTGCCCGTCAAGATCGGGTCATGATAGGATCCGACAGTGAGGAGACCGACCATGCCGTTGAGGAGCGGCGTGGCCGGACAGGATCTGTCTCGAACGCGACGGCCAGCACGCCGCACCGGAAAGGGCAGAGCAGACATCACCAGCAGCATGCCCGGGAGAACACCGGCAGGCCCCATGAGGGGTCGACAGGGCCTTTCCCGAGGTATCGGCGGAAACCTGACTCCGCGAGACCGAACATCGCGCGGATGCGTCAGTGGCCCCGACCCCGCGTCTGGCGGGCAAGGGACACGACGGAGGAGAAAGCCGATCCGGCACAGGATTCGTGCCGGCGGCCACCGAGACGCGCAGGCTCGAGGAAGACCGGCGCGTAATCAAGAGGAGGAGATGACATGAGCAGGAACAGAGGCGTCGTCTATCTGAAGCCCGGACAGGTGGAGGTCCGCGACATCGATGACGCCAAGCTCGAGGCGCCGGATGGCCGCCGGATCGAGCATGGCGTGATTCTCAAGGTCGTATCGACCAATATCTGTGGCTCGGACCAGCACATGGTGCGTGGCCGCACCACGGCCATGCCCGGCCTGGTGCTGGGCCACGAGATCACCGGCCAGGTGATCGAGAAGGGCGTCGATGTGGAGATGCTGGAGATCGGCGATATCGTCTCCGTGCCCTTTAACGTCGCCTGCGGCCGCTGCCGCTGCTGCAAGTCGCAGGACACCGGCGTCTGCCTCACCGTCAATCCGGCGCGCGCCGGCGGGGCCTATGGCTATGTCGACATGGGCGGCTGGATCGGCGGGCAGGCCCGCTATGTCACCGTGCCCTATGCGGATTTCAACCTGCTGAAGTTCCCCGACCGCGACCAGGCCATGGCCAAGATCCGCGATCTGACCATGCTCTCCGACATCCTGCCGACGGGCTTCCACGGCGCCGTCAAGGCGGGCGTCGGCGTCGGCTCGACGGTCTATGTCGCCGGCGCCGGTCCGGTCGGCCTGGCCGCCGCCGCCTCGGCCCGCATCCTCGGCGCGGCCGTGGTGATGATCGGCGATTTCAACAAGGACCGTCTCGATCATGCCGCCAAGGTCGGCTTCGAGCCGGTCGACCTGTCGAAGAGCGACCGGCTGGGCGACATGATCGCGCAGGTGGTGGGCACCAACGAGGTGGACAGCGCCATCGACGCCGTCGGCTTCGAGGCGCGCGGCCATGCCGGCGGCGAACAGCCGGCCATCGTCCTCAACCAGATGATGGAAATCACCCGCGCCGCGGGATCGATCGGCATTCCCGGCCTCTATGTCACCGAAGACCCCGGCGCCGTCGACAATGCCGCCAAGCAGGGCAGCCTGTCGCTGCGCTTCGGCCTCGGCTGGGCCAAGGCCCAGTCCTTCCACACGGGCCAGACGCCGGTGCTGAAATACAACCGGCAGCTGATGCAGGCCATCCTGCATGACCGCCTGCCGATCGCCGACATCGTCAATGCCAAGATCATCCCGCTGGATGAGGCGGCCAAGGGCTATGAAAGCTTCGACCAGGGCGCAGCGACCAAGTTCGTCCTCGATCCGCATGGCGAGCTGGCCAAGGTCGCCTGAGGCAAGGCACGATCCGTCCTAGAGCATCGGACTGAAAATCGTATGCAGTTCGCTGCTCTAGGCTTTTGTTTCCGTATCGGATTTATCCGAAAACCGGTTCCCACTTTTCGGACCGATGCTCTAAGCAAAAAGGCCCGCCGAGCACATCGCTCGGCGGGCCTTCTGGCATCAGGGGAAGGGATCGGCCGACAGTTCTGCCTCAAGATCCGGCGAACATTCGGCGTAGCGCAGTCGGTCCGGAAGCACGCTTCCGGATGCCCGATCAATTGGTGCTGAACTTCTTCACTTCGAGGAAATTGACGGCGCTGCCGGAGAAGCGGGCGGTATCGACCGGCTTCTGCGGCTCGGCGGAGAAGCCGGCGGAGTAGACCGTAGTCGGCGAGGCGCGCAGGGCCTTGGAGACGAAGCGCGGCGCCTTGACCGGCTCGGACAGCGTGGCCATGCGGCTGTTGGACAAAGCCCATTCCGCGATGATCTTCTCGGTCAGTTTCGGCTCGGTGCGCTTGGCGGCCGGCGCATGGCTTTCCGCTTGCTCCTTCTTCGGCCGCTTGCCCTTCACCGGCGCCTCAGGCTGCGGCTCGAGCACGGCGAAGGCATCCGGCCTGGTCGCCTTTGCCGGCTGATAGGCCGCCATCTCCACAGGCGCCTGCAGCGCATCGCGTGCATTGGCCGGCTTGGCGGTCGCCTGCGCCGGGCGCTGCGACGCGGAAGGCGTCGGCACGGCCATGGCGATGCGGGTTTCCGCCTGGGCGACGGCCGGATGCGGATTGGCCGCCAACGCGCGGGGAGAGGGAATGACCATCTGCGCCGGCTCGGCCGCATCTTCCTGCGCATCCGGATCGGCGGCGGCGACCTCGGTCAGCTGCGGCTGTTCCGGCTGGGCCTGCTGCTCGGCGACCTTCTGCTGCTCTCCAACCTCGGCGGCGGCAAGCGAGGTCAGCGCATCCTGTCCGGCCGGGCGCAAGGCGGGCACGGGCACGAAGGCCAGTTCCGTCTCCTCGGCCAGAGCCGGATCGATGGCGGCCACGGCCTCGGGCACGACGCGCGTCTGCGGCACGGGAATCTTATAGGTGGAAAGATCGGCGAATTCGGGGTTCGGCTGCGGCGTCGCCGCGGCCAGCGCCTCGGCGGCGGCGTTGCGGGGCGGTGCCACCAGCGCAGTCTCGACAGCGCCGCCCGGCAGGGCCGCCAGACCGGGGCGCACAGCCGGGACCGGCGCATTGGCCACGGCCAGCGGCTTTTGCGCCGCCGGCGCGGCGGCGGCCGGAGCCTCCTCGCCCGTTTCCACGCCGGCCAGAACCGGCTGGGCGGGTGCGGCGGCCGGCTTGCCGCGGCTGCGGGCCGGTGCCGGGGCTTCGCCGCCCTCGTCCGCGCTGGCGATCGCGGTGGGTTCCTCGTCCTCGTCGCCACCGCCGAAGAGCATGGCGAACAGGGTGGCGCGCCGCTTCACGTCCTTCTCGCCCGTTGCCGTCGATCCGCCGCCGGCGACCTGGATGGCATCGGCACCGACGCGGCGCTTGTAGTCGGCCACCGCCGCTTCATAGCCCGGCAGGGGGCCACCATCGGCGGGCAGATGCATGGTGCGGCCATCGGGGAAGAGGCGCACGAGTTCGTTGCGGCTCATGCGCGGCCAGGCGCGCACGCCGCCGACATCCATGTGCACGAAGGGAGAGCCGGAGGTCGGATAATAGCCGACGCCGCCCACCTGGAATTTCATGCCGATCTCGCGCAGCGTGGCGAGCTTCACATCGGGCAGGTAGAAGTCCATCGCCTTGCCAAGCATATGCTGGCTCTTCTTGGCGACACCCTTGGTGCGCGAGCGCAGCATGCCGTTGGTCGCAGGCGAACGATAGGCGGAGACGACGTGAATATATTCATGCGATCCGCTCTTCTGGTAGACTTCCCAGACGAGATCCAGAAGGCGCGGATCCATGCGCGTCGGCTCGTTGCGGCGCCAGTCGCGCAGGAACTGGTTGATCTGCTGCAACCCCTTGGGATCGTAGCGACCATTACGCTTGAAGGTGATCTGCGCCTTTTCGCCGGTATGGACGAAATAGAGCTTGAGCGTCCGGGTCTGCCCGGCTGCCTCAACGGTCGGCGTGAATCCTGGCGTTACCAGGGCACTCGCGATCAAGAGCGATGCGAGCAACCGCGGTATTTTACGGACCACATTCCCGCAAGCGTCGCGGAGCATGGAGCCGTCGGGCTTTCCGAAAAAATTCTGCAAACCTGATCCCCGTCCGAAGGACATGCGCCTCGTGGCAGACTGGATGACTGCCAAATACGGTGACAGCATGGCAAATATGCCACAGTCGTCGCCGATCCTTATAATATAGTGAACGGATGGCTAACAAGGTCTAAACGACGCCATCATGCGGCGGCAGCGCCGGGTGATTCGCGCCCTTTCCCGGGGATGGAGCAGGCGCGAGCCCTGGAAATACAGGGCTTGGACACGGGTTTCCCGTGATTTCGGACCTTTCGGTCAAACGTGGCAGGGTCAGCCTGGCACAAGCCTGGGCCCGGGAATGCCGCCTCTCGCCTGCCGCAATCAACAGATTTGACGAGCCGCTGGCCGGCCTTGCACCGCATGCGGTCGATCAGATGGCGCGGTGCGGGCCTCGAATCAGGCCGCGCTGCTCAGCGGATTGTCGGGATCGATGCCGTAATCCTTCAGTTTTCGGTAGAGCGTGGAGCGGCCGATGCCGAGCTTGCGCGCGACCTGGCTCATCTGCCCGCGATAGAATTTGAGCGCGAAGCGGATAATGTCCTCCTCGATCTCCGCGAGCTTGCGCACGTCGCCTGTGCTGTCCAGCGTGGCGATCAGGCCATCGCTTCGAGCCGTGCGCGGCTCAGCCTCCGGGGCTCCGAGAACGGCCACCCTGCCCGGTGTTTCGGCCTCGACCTCGGGCGTGGCGGCGGCCAGACGGGCAGACATGCCATCCGCCGCCATGCTGCGCAGGCCGATCGGCCCGGTGCGCGCGGTGATCTCGGGGAAATGGCGCACGGTCAGCTCGCGCCCCTCGGCCAGAAGCAGCGCGCGGTAGAGCGTGGCCTCCAGTTCGCGGATATTGCCCGGCCAGTCATAGGCCGTCAGCAGCGCCAGCGCGCCGGCGTCGATGCCCTGGCCGGAACCATGGCCATATTCCGCGCCCAGGCGCTGCACCAGCCGTCGCACGAGCGCCGGCACATCCTCCCGCCGGCGCGAAAGCGCCGAGAGCGCGATCGGAAACACGCTCAGCCGGTAATAGAGATCCTCGCGGAACCGGCCCTCCCGCACCTCGGCGATCAGATCCCGGCCGCTCGCCACCATCAGGCGCACATCGACCTTGATCGGGTGATTCGCGTTTACAGGCTCGATCTCGCCGAACTGCACCGCCCGCAAAAGCTTGGCCTGCACTGTCATCGGCAGCGCGGCGATGTCGCTGAGCAAGAGCGTGCCGCCCTCGGCATCGCGGAATTTGCCGGAAAGGCGCGGCGCGCCCGCAGGCCCGAGGCCGCGCTCACGCCCGAACAGGATTGCTTCGGCATGAACCGGGGTCAGCGCTGCGCAGTCGACGACGATGAAGGGCCGCTCCGCCCGCTGGCTCTCCTGATGGATCGCGCGGGCCAGCCGCTTCTTGCCGACGCCGGTCTCGCCCTCGATCAGCACGGGAATGTCGCATTCGGCGGCGCGGCGCGCCAGATCGAGCGCGCGGATCATCGCCGGGCTCGCCGAGACGATGGAGGCAAAGCCGATATCCTCGCCCGCATCGGCTCTTTCGCCCGCCCATGGCGCATGCCGCCGCTCCACCTTCATCGCCTGATGCAGGGCGATCGTCAGCCGCTCGGGCGAGACCGGCTTCATCACGAAATCGAAGGCGCCGGCCTGGATGGCATGCACCACCGTCTCGATGCCGCCCTGCCCCGTCTGCACGATCACCGGCGTATCGATGCCGCGCTGCGCTACCTCCTCCAGGAAGGCGTGGCCGCTCATTTCCGGCATCATGAGATCGAGAAGGATGACATCGACCTGATCGCCCAGCTCCTCCAGGAGCGACAAGCCCACGCGTCCGTTCTCCGCGTGATGCGCCACATGGCCCAGCTGCTCGACCATGCCCGCCAGAAGACGGCGCTGGACCGGATCGTCGTCGATCACCAGAATATGAGACGGCATCATTCCTCTCCTTCGCCCTCTTGCACGAAGAGCCAACTGCCCGCTTCGGACAGGGACCTTCATGTCCCGGCCTTGACCTGCTGGTCTCGGCTTGCCCAGTCTCGACTTGCTTGGTCTTGACCTGCCCGCCTTGAATTGGATGCCCCTTCGCCGGAGGGATGCGAGGAAACCTGCCCGGCAACGGCGCGGATCCGATCGCTTGGTCATCGCATGGCGGGCTTGAACATCCCCTTTTGAGAAAGGCTCGGATTTTAACCATCGGCCTTTTTGCGGCCCTTCTCTTCTCCCCCGACTCCAGCCTCTTACATGGACGCGGCAAAGCATGTCAGATGCGCGTGGTCTCGCGCCGCGCCCGGCGGGCGGGCCGGTGCTCGCGGGTCAAGACCTCGTCGGGACGCCGACCCGCAGCGCATCGATGCCCGCGCGCAACGCATTGATAAAGGAACGACCTGTCATGATCCGCATCCAGCCCTTTCCGGTTTCCGCCCCAGATGCCGCCGCCGCCCCGGCGCGCGCGGGCAGCGATCTCGGCAGCCTGCCCAGCTGGCGGCTCGAAGACCTCTATCCCGGTCGGGACTCCGACGCCTTCAGGCAGGATCTCGCCCGCGCCGAGAGCGAGACGCTGGCCTTCGAGGCACGCTGGAAGGGCCGGCTCGCAGAGGCCGCCGGCAAGGAGGGCGACGAGGGCCTGGGCGCGGCGATCCGCCAGATGGAGGCGCTGGAAGACCTGATCGGCCGCATCGCCTCCTTTGCCGGCCTTACCTATTTCTCCAACACCACCGATCCCGCCAACGGCAAGTTCTATGGCGATGTGCAGGCCAAGCTGACCGACCTGTCCAGCCACCTCCTGTTCTTCGGCCTGGAGATGAACCGGCTGGAGGACGCAGCCATCGACGGCGCGATCGCGAAGGATCCGGTCGCCGCCCATTATGCCCCCTGGATCCGCGATCTCCGGCTGGAAAAGCCCTATCAGCTCGATGACCGGATCGAGCAGCTGTTCCTGGAAAAGTCGATGACGGGGGCGGCCGCCTTCAACCGGCTGTTCGACGAGACGATGGCGGCGATGACGGTTACGGTCGATGGCGAGACGCTGCCGCTCGAAGTGGCGCTGAGCCTCCTGCAGGAGCCGGAGCCGGCCACGCGCCGCGCGGTGGCGGAGGGGCTCACCAAGGCCTTCAAGGACAAGCTCGGCGTCTTCACGCTGATCACCAACACGCTGGCCAAGGACAAGGAAATCTCCGACCGCTGGCGCGGCTTTGAAGACATCGCCGACAGCCGGCACCTCGCCAATCGGGTGGAGCGCGAGGTGGTCGATGCGCTGGCCGAGGCGGTCAAGAGCGCTTATCCGCGCCTGTCGCATCGCTACTACGCCATGAAAGCCAAATGGCTGGGCATGGACACGCTCAATTTCTGGGACCGCAACGCGCCCCTGCCGGAAACGCCGAATGCGACGATCGGCTGGGATGCGGCGCGCGAGACGGTTCTCTCCGCCTATGCCGGATTCTCGCCCGACATGGCCGCGATCGCGCGGCGCTTCTTCGACGGCGGCTGGATCGATGCGCCTGTGCGGCCCGGCAAGGCGCCCGGCGCCTTCGCGCATCCCACCGTTCCCTCCGCCCACCCCTATGTTCTCGTCAACTACATGGGCAAGCCGCGCGACGTGATGACGCTCGCCCATGAGCTCGGCCATGGGGTGCATCAGGTGCTGGCCGGCGGCCAAGGCGCGCTCATGGCCTCCACCCCGCTGACGCTGGCAGAGACCGCCTCCGTCTTCGGCGAGATGCTGACCTTCCGCGCTTTGCTCGACCAGACCCGCGACAAGCGCGAGCGCAAGGCCATGCTCGCCCAGAAGGTCGAGGACATGATCAACACCGTCGTGCGCCAGATCGCCTTTTACGATTTCGAGCGCCGGCTGCACACGGCGCGGCGCGAGGGCGAACTGACGGCAGAGGCGATCGGCGAGATCTGGATGGCGGTGCAGGCGGAAAGCCTGGGACCGGCGATCAAGCTTTCGGACGGCTACGAGACCTGGTGGACCTATATCCCCCACTTCATCCACTCGCCCTTCTACGTCTATGCCTATGCCTTCGGCGACTGCCTGGTGAACTCGCTCTATGCCGTTTACCAGAAGGCCGAGAGCGGCTTCCAGGACAAGTATTTCGACCTGCTGAAGGCCGGCGGCAGCAAGCACCACAGCGAACTCCTCGCCCCCTTCGGCCTGGATGCCACCGATCCCGATTTCTGGCAGAAGGGCCTGTCGATGATCGAAGGGCTGATCGACGAGCTGGAGGCGCTGGAGGGCTGAGGCCCGGCAGGAAAGCGCAGGACGGCCGCCATGGCGTGGCCGTCCCCAAACCGGACGAGCGGGGTCGCAGCCGGGATGGCAGGGCGCGGCCCATCATGATAGGCCTCGCCTTCGCCCCAATTCATTCCCCTGATGCTCCCCGATGCCCTGTAAGCGATGACCGAGACCGCGCCCTTCATCCTCTTCCGCGACGATGCCGCCGACACCACGCTGGTCTTTGCCGAGCCGGTCGAGATCGTCACGGTCTGGACGCCCGAGGATTTCGAGCGGGGTTTCGCCCGGCTGCAGGCGGCGCATGAGAGAGGGCTGTGGATCGCCGGCCTGATGGGCTATGAGGCCGGGCATCTGTTCGAGGCCAAGCTCGCCCCGCTCGCGAAGGGCGGGCGCGAGACGCCGCTCTTCTCCTTCGGCCTGTTCGAGACGCCGCTGACAGATCATCCGCTCGCCATGCCGCGCCAGCGCGTGGAAAACGAGCCCTTCCTCGCCGAACCGCAGGCTGCCTGGGATCTGGCGGCCTATCGCCGGCGCTTCGACCGGCTGCACCGGCATCTGGCGGAGGGCGACTGCTACCAGGCCAATCTGACCATGCCGATCATGGCGCGCTGGAGCGGCGATCCGCTCGCCGCCTTCTGGTCGCTCACCGCCCGCCAGCCCGTGCGCTACGGCGCCTTCGTTGCGCTGGAGGGGCCGATGGTGCTCTCGCGCTCGCCGGAGCTGTTCTTCAAGGTCGATGCGGATGGCATGATCGAGACTCATCCGATGAAGGGCACGGCGCGGCGCGGCGCGAGCGCGGCAGAGGACGAGGCGATCGTCGCCGCCCTTGTCGACGATCCGAAGACGCAGGCCGAAAACCGGATGATCGTCGATCTCCTGCGCAACGACATCTCCCGCATCACCGAGGTCGGCACGCTGGAGGTGCCGGCGCTCTTCGCCGTGGAGACCTATCCGACCGTGCACCAGCTGGTCAGCCATGTCCGTGCGAAGCTCGTTCCCGGACTGACGCTGCGCGACATCTTCGCCGCGCTCTTCCCCTGCGGCTCCGTCACCGGCGCGCCGAAGATGCGGGCGATGGAGATCCTCGCCACGCTGGAGGTCGGCCCGCGCGAGGCCTATTGCGGCGCCATCGGCTGGATCGCGCCTGATGGCACCATGCGCTTCAACGTCGCCATCCGCACCATCACCCTGTTTGACGACGGCCAGGCGCGCTTCCATGTCGGCGGCGGCATCGTCTTCGATTCCACGGCGGAAGCCGAATATGAGGAATGCCTGCTCAAGGCCCGCTTTGCCCTCGGTGACAGCCCGATCGCGGCGCTTTCCCCGGACACGGCCCCTGATACAGGCCCGGATACAGGTGGGGACGCGCCATGAGCGAGGACGATTTCCACCTGTTCGAGACCATGCGCCATGAGCCGCTGCAGGGCATCCTGCACCAGCGCCTGCATCTGGCGCGGCTCAAGCGCTCGGCCGGCCGGCTCGGCTTTGCCGGGGCCGACGCGGCCGACGCATTCCTCTCCGCACGCGAGCCGGATCTCCCGGCGGATGGCCCGTCCCGCCTGCGCCTGTCGCTCAAGCGCGACGGCACGCTATCGCTCGCCCATGCCCCATTCACCCCCCATCCGCCGGGCACCACATGGCGCCTGCGCATTGCCGCGACCCGGGCGGATTCGCGCGACCGGCTGCTGCGCCACAAGGTCAGCCGGCGCGGGCTTTACGAGGCAGCGCGGGCGGAATTTACGCCGGAGGACGCCGACGAGGTGCTTCTGCTCAACGAAGCGGGCCTGCCCTGCGAGGGCACGATCACCTCGCTGTTTCTCGATGACGGCACCGGCATCTTGAAGACGCCGCCGATCGGCAACGGCCTTCTTGCCGGCGTGCTGCGCACCCATCTGACCTGCACCCGCCGCGCCCGTGTCACGCGGTTGACGCTTGACGAGCTCAAGGCGGGCAGGATCTTCATGGGCAACAGCCTGCGCGGGCTCATTCCGGCGATTCTCGTTGGGTGATACCGCGGCGGGGATGGCGAAATCGTGCCGGCTCTTTATTGTGACATCGAATTGTGCTCTAGGCCTGCCAAACAGAAGGGGCGGGCTTCAGCGATCCACGCCACGCCTCACGCAGCGACAAGAAGGAGCGACAATCAAATGGCAGCAGACACCACCTCTGTGGACACGACCGAACCCACCGTCGAGACCGTGGAGCAGGCTGTTTCGGAAACGGCCGCAGTGACCTATCCGGTCTATGGTGAAATCACCGGTCCGATCGTCATGATCGGCTTCGGCTCGATCGGTCGCGGCACGCTGCCCTTGATCGAACGCCACTTCAAGTTCGACAAGAACCGCATGGTCATCATCGAGCCGCGCGAAGACGCCGCCGATGTCGAGATCATGCAGAAGCATGGCGTGCGCCATCTCAAGGCGCATGTGACCAAGGAAAACTACAAGGACATCCTCAAGCCGCTGCTGACAGAAGGCGAAGGCCAGGGCTTCTGCGTCAACCTCTCGGTCGACACCTCCTCGCTCGACCTGATGAAGCTCTGCCGCAAGCTCGATGTGCTCTACATCGACACGGTGGTCGAGCCCTGGCTCGGCTTCTACTTCGACAAGGGCATGGACAATTCCGAGCGCACCAACTACGCGCTGCGCGAAACCGTGCGCAAGGAAAAGGAAAAGAACCCGGGCGGCACCACGGCCGTGTCCTGCTGCGGCGCCAATCCGGGCATGGTGTCCTGGTTCGTCAAGCAGGCGCTGCTCAACATCGCCAAGGATAGCGGCCTCTCGGTGGACGAGCCTGCGCAGGACGACCGCGAAGGCTGGGCCAAGCTGATGAAGAAGGTCGGCGTCAAGGGCATCCACATTGCCGAGCGCGACACCCAGCGCACCAAGAACCCCAAGCCGCTCAACGTGTTCTGGAACACCTGGTCGGTCGAAGGGTTCATCTCGGAAGGCCTACAGCCGGCCGAACTCGGCTGGGGCACCCATGAGAACTGGATGCCGAAGAACGCCCAGAAGCACAAGAAGGGCTCCAAGGCCGCGATCTATCTGGAGCAGCCGGGCGCCAACACCCGCGTGCGCACCTGGTGCCCGACGCCGGGCCCGCAATACGGCTTCCTGGTCACGCACAACGAGTCGATCTCGATCGCCGACTTCTTCACCGTGCGCGACAAGGACGACGACGTCACCTACCGCCCGACCTGCCATTACGCCTACCACCCGGCCAATGACGCCGTGCTCTCGCTGCACGAAATGTTCGGCAATGGCGGCACGGCCCAGCCGGTGCTGCACGTTCTCGACGAGAACGAGCTGGTGGACGGCCTCGACGAACTCGGGGTGCTGCTCTACGGCCACGAGAAGAACGCCTACTGGTTCGGCTCGCGCCTCTCGCTCGAAGAGACCCGCCGCATCGCCCCCTATCAGAACGCCACGGGCCTGCAGGTGACCTCCGCCGTGCTCGCCGGCATGGTCTGGGCGCTGGAAAACCCCGAGGCCGGCATCGTCGAAGCCGACGAGATGGACTACAAGCGCTGCCTCGAAGTGCAGATGCCCTATCTCGGCCCGGTCGAAGGTCACTACACCGACTGGACCCCGCTCGACGGCCGTCCGGGCCTGTTCCCGGAAGACATCGACGAGAAGGATGCCTGGCAGTTCAAGAACATCCTGGTCCGCTAGAGCATCGGACCGAAAAGTGGGAACCGGTTTTCGGAGAAATCCGATGCAAAAACAAAAAATTAGAGCATCGGACTGCGTGCGATTTTCAGTCTGATGCTCTAAGCCGGGATCTGACATCGGCAGGGCCGCGCGGCGGCCTTGCCGGTATGATCGTCTGATACGGTTTCCGGTTGATCAGACCGGAAACCGTATGACCGCGCCATGACATGCGCCCCGATCCGGCTGACGGCAGGGTATCTGCGTGGAGATCATCAGCGATAGAAATCATGAACGGGGCCGGCCCGGGAAGCAGATGTCCGTTCGAGAACGGGACTGCCGCCCGCGCCGGCCCTTTCCGTCTCTTGCCTGTCGTCCGTCTCTTGCCCGTCCTTTGGCAGCCTTTCGCCCGGACGCGCTGCCGCGCCCCCAGAATTCAGGGGACAGACACCGGCCGTTGGCCGCGGGCTCTCGCCACCCGCCGCACTTGCACCATATTGCTTTCACAGGCCGGTTTCGGCATGGTTTACCGAAGGCCCATGATGGGCCGAGGGGCGGCAGGCGGTTGCGAAAGGTCGGTTTCGACGCTGAAGCAGGGCCACACCCCGCGAGGAGAGAGCTTGAGCAGCATGACACGTATCGCCACCTGGTTCGCCCTGTCCCTGGCCGCCCTGGCCGCCTCCTGCCAGTCGGCCCCGCAGGAGGTCTACCGTCCGGTCTATGGGTCGGCGGCGCCCGTGGCTCCGGCCGGGGTCGAAGGGTCCTGGGTCGATCCGAACGGAATCGTCTCCACCTTCTCCGGCGGCACCTTCTCCACCCGCACGACCGACACCAACCAGCTGCTGGCCTCCGGCAACTATACCAATGTCACGCCGCAGCTGGTCGAGATCAACATGAC
Source organism: Xaviernesmea rhizosphaerae (assembly GCF_001938945.1). Lineage (GTDB taxonomy): Bacteria > Pseudomonadota > Alphaproteobacteria > Rhizobiales > Rhizobiaceae > Xaviernesmea > Xaviernesmea rhizosphaerae. Next base: position 74,645 of record NZ_MKIO01000039.1, on the reverse strand, counting down.
CTCGATGGTGCGCAAGACCCAGTCCAAGGTCAATTGCGCGCTCGCCACGCCAAGCCAGCTGAACTGCACCACCGATTCCGGCTCGCAATTCTCGCTGACGCGCCGCGGCTGAGCGCGGCCGAAGCAGGCGGAGCATCCGCGCGGTCGATGATCGTTTCTTGACGACGGCACTTTCTGCTTGATGTCTTATCAAGGGAATGGAACCATCGCCGCCGGACCGCTCTGTGACCCGGACCCGGCTTTCCCTACGGGTCCTTGCGACCTCACGCCTGGCGCAACCCTCCGCTGTGCCGGCAGGGTCGCGGCAGGGCGCTCGCACAAGAGGAACGACCTTGGAGACGACCATGACCAAAACCCTTAGAACCGGGTTTCTCGCCGCCTCGCTTCTGGCCCTGTCCTCCGGCGTGGCCTTTGCGGATTACACGCTGGAAATCCTGCATATCAACGATTTCCACTCCCGCTTGGAATCGATCAACAAATTCGACGCCACCTGCTCGCCCGAGGATGAGGCCAAGAAGCAGTGCTTCGGCGGCGCGGCCCGGCTCAAGACGATCCTGGACCAGCGCCGCGCGGCGCTGACGGGGCAGAACCTGCTGGTGCTGAATGCCGGCGACAATTTCCAGGGCTCGCTGTTCTACACGACCTATAGGGGCACGGCCGAGCTCGACGTCGTCAACGCGCTGAAGTTCGACGCGATGACGCTCGGCAACCATGAATTCGACGATGGCGAGAAGGCGCTCGCGCCCTTCCTCGACAAGGTGCAGTTCCCCGTGGTTTCGGCCAATGTCGAGATCAAGCCCGGCTCGACGCTCGGCGATCATGTCAAGCGCTCCACCGTTGTGGAGATCGGCGGGCAGAAGATCGGTATCGTCGGCGCCACCACCGTGGACACGCCGGAACTGGCCTCGCCCGGCCCGAACGTCACCTTCACCGACGACGTGGCCGCGATCACGGCGGAAGTGCAGGCTTTGAAGGCCCAAGGCGTCAACAAAATCGTCGCGCTGACCCATGTCGGCTATAACCGCGATGTCGACGTGATCGCCAAGATCCCTGATGTCGACGTGGTCGTCGGCGGCCATTCGCACACGCTGTTGTCCAACACCGATCCCAAGGCGGCCGGCCCCTATCCGACGCTGTCGGACAATCCCGGCGGCTACAAGGTTCCGGTCGTGACCGCCGCCTCCTATGGCAAGTATCTGGGCGACATCGTCATCACCTTCGACGACAATGGCGTGGTCAAGAGCGCCAAGGGCGACCCGATCCTGCTCGATTCCACCATCGCCCCCGATCCGGGCATGCTGGCGCAGGTGGCGGAACTGGCCAAGCCGATCGCCGAAATGCGCGCCAAGATCATCGGCAAGAGCGAAGCGCCGATCGAGGCCGCGCGTGAGGTCTGCCGCGCCCGCGAATGCTCGATGGGCAATCTGGTGGCCGATGCCATGCTCGCCCGCGTCAAGGACCAGGGCATTGCCATCGCCATTCAGAACGGCGGCGGCCTGCGCGCCTCCATCGATGGCGGCGATGTCAGCCAGGGCGAAGTCATCACCGTTCTGCCGTTCCAGAACACGCTGGCCACGTTCCAGCTGACGGGCGCCGACATCAAGGCCGCGCTGGAAAACGGCGTCAGCCAGATCGATGACGGCGCGGGACGCTTCCCGCAGGTGGCCGGGCTGAAATACAGCTTCGACAAGTCCAAGCCCGCCGGCAGCCGCGTCAGCGATATCCAGGTGAAGGAAGGCGATGCCTTCGTGGCGCTCGACCCGGCCAAGACCTATGGCGTCGTGACCAACAACTATATGCGCGGCGGTGGCGACGGCTACAGCGTCTTCGCCAAGAACGGCAAGAACGCCTATGATTTCGGCCCGGATCTCGCCGATGTCACGGCCGACTACATCGCCGCCCATTCGCCCTACAAGCCCTATACCGACGGGCGCATCACCGACCTGACCCCGGCCGACTACAAGCCGGCGCCGAAGCCGGAAACCGCCCAGGCCCCCGCCGCGACCGCACCTGCAACCACGGCACCTGCAACCACCGCTCCGGCGGCTCCCGCTCCGGCAACGCCGGCGGCTCCCGCATCTCCGGCGGCATCCGCTCCTGCCGCTCCCGCTCCGGCGGCTCCTGCGGCTCCGGCACCTGCCGCTCCGGCGGCCCCTGCTCCGGCAACTCCCGCCGCTCCTGCGCCTACGGCTCCCGCCCCGGCGCCCGCTGCGCCCGCCCCTGCACCGGCAACGCCGGCCGCTCCGGCCGCTCCGGCGGCAGCCACCGGCGGTCCGCAGACCCATGTGATCGTCAAGGGCGATACGCTCTGGGATATCGCGGAAAAGGCCTATGGCGATGGCGAGAAGTGGCGGATCATTTTCGACGCCAATGGCAAGCCGGCGCCGCGCCGTCTTCTGGTCGGCACCGAACTGACGATCCCGGCGCAATAAGCTCGCCCGATCGAAAGCATCGGCGTGAAAAGGATCTCCGGATCCGGATCGATCCGATGCTCAAGATGGCCGGGACAAATGGCCGCAGCTTCTGCCGCATGAAACGGCCGGTCCGGGCTTTTCCGGGCCGGCCTTCGTTTTTACATCCGCTTGACGCATCGCCACGTAGAACTTGACGAACGGTCTGCCGCCTCACCCCGTCGGGCGGCAGCGCCCTTTATGCCGGTCCTGCGGATCAATCGATCCGGCCGGGCGGCACCATGATCATTCTTCCGCGGCACCGTGCCATCGCACACAGGCCGCGCAAGCGTCCGAGACAGGATCCTTCAGATGAACCCAGCCACGAGCCCCTCCCCGCTTTCCAGCCTGCCGGTCACCGCCTTTGCCGGCGGCCCCTCGCCCGCCGGCGTCAAGCCGGCCAGCCATCCCCCGGTCAAGCATGGGCGGATCGGCGTGCTGCTGGTCAATCTGGGAACGCCGGAGGGCACGGATTACGCGCCGATGCGGCGCTATCTCAAGCAGTTCCTGATGGACAAGCGGGTGATCGAGTGGTCGCGCGTCTTCTGGTATCCGATCCTGTTCGGCATCGTGCTGAATACCCGGCCGGGCAAGGTGGGCAAGGCCTATGAGAGCATCTGGAACAAGGAGCGCAATGAGAGCTTCCTGCGCACCTATACCCGCTCCCAGGCCGAGCTGATGGCCGAGAGCTTCGCCGACCTGCCCAATGTCACGGTGGACTGGGCCATGCGCTACGGCAATCCCTCGATCGATTCGCGCATGAAGGCGCTGCAGGCGGAGGGCTGCGAGCGCATCCTCCTGTTCCCGCTCTATCCGCAATATGCCGCGGCCACGACCGCCACCGTCAATGACGAGGCGTTCAAGACGCTGCTGAAAGCCCGCTGGCAGCCGGCCCTGCGCACCGTTCCGCCCTATCACGACGATCCGATCTATATCGAGGCGCTGGCCCGCTCGATAACAGGGCATCTGGCGACGCTCGACTGGGAGCCGGAGGTGGTGCTGACCTCCTTCCACGGCATTCCCCAGTCCTATTTCAAGAAGGGCGACCCCTATTACTGTCAGTGCCAGAAGACCGCACGGCTTCTGCGGGAGAAGCTCGGCTGGTCCAAGGAGAAGCTGCAGGTCACCTTCCAGTCGCGATTCGGGCCGGAGGAATGGCTGCAGCCCTATACCGACAAGACCGTGGAGGCCCTGGCGCAGAAGGGCATCAAACGCATTGCCGTGGTCAATCCCGGCTTCGTCTCCGATTGCCTGGAAACGCTCGAGGAAATCGCCGAGGAAGCGGCCGAGACCTTCCACCATGCCGGCGGCGAGAAATTCGCGCATATTCCCTGCCTGAACGACAGCGCCGACGGCATGGCGGTTCTGGAGCATGTGGTGCGGCGCGAGCTTGCCGGCTGGGTCTGACAGGGGGCTAGTAAGGCTTGGTTAACCCTGTCCGTTTAGGATCCGGAAAGATTTTGATCCTTCCAGCCGGACCTTGCGCGCATGGCGTCCACTCGCTCGATCACGGACAGGCGCCGCCCGCGCAAGGGCGGCCTGCTGGCGTTTGCCGCGCTGGCGGGCAGCGTGACGCTTTCGGGCGGCGTGGCGACGGTCCTTGCGCAGCAGGCCCTGCAACCGGCCGCCACCCAGCCCGCGGCGCAGACCGGCAGGACCGATCCGGCCACGGCGTCAGACCTGCAGCAGCCTGCTCCGGCGCTCGCGGCGACGCCGGCGGCCGGCAATGCTGATGGAGAGGACAATGGCCTGACGACGACCACCCTGCAGGCGGCCACCCAGGCGCGCGTGGCGCAGGAGGTGCCCCCCGGCACGCGGATCGGCAGGGTCTCGGATGCGCCGGCGCTGAACGAGGATATGTCCCGCCTCAATCTGCGCGAAGCCAGTGTCGACGGGCTGCGCCCGAGGCTCGATCCGACCCGCAACGATGCGCCGGGCATCCGTCTCGGCAGCTTCACCTTGAAGCCCTCGATCAACCAGTCGGTCAATGCCGAGAACCGGCGCGACGGCACGAGCGGGCAGCATCGCGGCTATGTGGAAACCGGCGTCAACGCCACGCTGACCTCCGACTGGTCCCGGCACCAGCTGACGGTGACGGGCCAGGGCGCATGGCAGAAGAACATCTCAGGCAAAGGCTCCACCGACCCCTTCGCCGATGTCCAGGCCGACCTGCGGCTCGATGTCAGCCATCTGACCACGGCGCATCTGAGGGCCGGCTATCGTGCCGACCGCGAAGATGCCTCCGACCCCAATGCGGTGGCCAATGCCACGAGCCAGTCGGTCGTCCAGCAATTTTCGCTCGGCTCCAGCGTCGAGCACGATTTCGGCGTGCTGCGCGGCTCCGCCCGGCTGGACGGCACGCGCTACAGCTATGGCGATGTCGATCTCGACAATGGCACGGTTCTCTCGATGAAGGACCGCAACCGCAATGTCGGCGTGGCCACGGCGCGCATGGGCTACGTCCTCTCCCCTGCGCTGATCCCCTTCCTCGAGGCCTCGGTGGGGCGCGGCGTTTATGACGAGCGGCGCGACATGCTGGGCTATGCCCGTTCCTATACCAGCTGGGGCGGGCGGGCCGGTCTGCAGGTCGATTTCGGCGAGAAGCTCGGCGGCGAGCTGGCGCTCGGCTATGGCCGCTATGCCTTTGACGATGCGCGACTGCGCGATATCGGCGCCCTGACGATCGACGGGTTGATCAACTGGTCGCCTCAGCGCGGCACGAACATCGCCACGAGCCTGACCACCGCGCTCGAACCCTCGACCACCGCGGGCGAATCGGGCGCCATCGCCTATACGCTCACCAGCCGCGCCACGCGCGAGCTGCGCAATGCACTGGTTGCCCGCCTGTCCGGCGGCTTGACCCTGCGCAACTATCCTTCAGGCTCCACCACGCCGGACGAGCGCGTCTGGTCTGCCGGCGCGGGCCTCACCTGGGACATCAACCGCGCGCTGGCGCTAACAGGCGATGTCTCCTACGAGCGCACGCTGCGCGATAGCGGCGTCGACTCCAGCATCGCCAAGGTCGGCATCGGCCTGACCATGCGGCGGTAGTCATCCAATCACCGGCAGGCCCGCAACGCAAAACGCCCGGCGCGAGGCCGGGCGTTCGGGTCAATGCCGTGGGATCGGCAAGGTTACAGGGTGGAGAGCAACGCCTTCAGCGGAGCTTCAACCGAACCGCGGATATCGGCGCGGGACAGGGCGAAAGCGACGTTGGCCATGATGAAGCCGTCCTTGGCGCCGCAGTCATAGGTTTCGCCGCGGAAGTGATAGCCGGCGAACTGCTGGCTTTCCAAGAGCTTCAGCATGCCGTCGGTCAGCTGGATCTCGTTGCCGGCGCCGCGCTCCTGGGTTTCCAGGATCTTGAAGATCTCGGGCTGCAGGATGTAGCGACCGTTGATGAAGAAGTTGGACGGCGCCGTGCCGGCAGCCGGCTTCTCCACCATCTGATTGATCTTGAAGCCTTCGCCGATGGCGTCGCCCACACCGACGATGCCGTACTTATGGGCCAGCTCGGGCGCGCATTCCTCGACGGCGATGACGTTGCCGCCGCTCTGCTCGTAGAGATCGACCATGCCCTTGAGGCAGCCCTTCTCACCCTTCATGATCATGTCCGGCAGGAGAACCGCGAAGGGCTCGTCGCCGACGATGTCACGGGCGCACCAGACCGCATGGCCTAGGCCGAGCGGAGCCTGCTGGCGGGTGAAGCTGGTGGTGCCGGCAGCCGGCAGAATGCCTTCGAGCAGCGTCAGTTCGGCCTTCTTGTTGCGCTCGCGCAGCGTCTGTTCCAGCTCGGTCTGGATGTCGAAATAGTCTTCGATCACGGCCTTGCCGCGCCCGGTGACGAAAACCAGATGCTCGATGCCGGCTTCCAAAGCTTCATCGACGACATACTGGATGACCGGCTTGTCGACGACGGTCAGCATTTCCTTCGGCACCGCCTTGGTTGCCGGAAGGAAGCGCGTGCCCAGCCCAGCAACGGGAAACACGGCTTTTCGAACTTTACGCACGTCAGTCATGGAAGTCTCCGGGGTTTAACAGAATTATGAATGTAACGTGATGACGCCGGCTCTCGCGCGCCGGTGAATAGAGGAGGCCCGATGGCTCTAGCAAAAATTTCACGCAGGTGCAAAATTTCTGATAAATCTTTGATTTCTCATAAGATTAAGCCGAAAATTCCGCATATTGCGACAAACTCCCACCGCAGCGCAGCAAAGTAAAGATGCGCAGACATGCCTCATCACAAGAACTACGCAAAGACAGGCGGCTTTTGCAAGCGCGGCGCGAGCGCGAAATCCATGGTAAAGTGTTTGTTGACGTTCATGGTTTACGATGTCCTCCAGCCGCCCGGCTGTCGAACGCGGTGAGGCGGGAACGGTTCCGGCCCTCAGAGCCTTCATTGCCTGAGCCGGACCGGCCTATCGAAACGCCGCTGAACATGCGATGAACGACATGGAAAGGACGATGCCCATGACCACCCGGAGAGCTCTTCTCGGCTACAGTGCCGCCGCCTTGGTCACGGCCTCGCTCCCGCTCGCCGCGCGGCCTGCCTTTGCCGATGCCGGCTTCCAGTCCTGGATCAATAGCTTCTATCCAACGGCCGCCAAGGCTGGCATCACCCAGGCGACCTACCGCCAGGCCTTTGCCGGCGTGCGCACGCCCGATCCCGACGTGCTGCGCAAGGCGACCTACCAGCCTGAGTTCACCACCAAGATCTGGGAATATATCGATTCCCGCGTCAATCCCTTCACCCAGCGCACCGGCCAGGAGATGGCGGCCAAGCATAAGCGCACGCTGGATGCCCTGGAGCGCCATTATGGCGTGGACCGCACCATCTTGCTGGCGATCTGGTCGATGGAGTCCAATTACGGCGCGGTGCTGCAGAAGGACGAGCGGCTGCATTATGTGCCGCGCGCGTTGGCGACGCTTGCTTATGCCGACCCCAAGCGCGCCAAATATGCCCGCACCCAGCTGATCGCCGCGCTGAAGATCCTCCAGAACGGCGATGTCACCCCGCGCGAGCTGGTCGGCTCCTGGGCCGGCGCCATGGGCCACACCCAGTTCATCCCCACAAGCTACCTGCTCTATGCCGTGGATGCCGATGGCAATGGCCACCGCGACATCTGGAGCTCGGTGCCCGACGCGCTGGCGACCGCTGCCAATCTCCTGAAGTCGAATGGCTGGCAGACGGGCCAGACCTGGGGCTACGAGGTGGTCGTTCCCGCCGCGGCATCGCGCTATTCCGGTCAGAGCAAATCGCTCAAGCAATGGGCCGATCTGGGCCTGCGCCGCCCGAACGGCAAGAGCTTCCGCGACGGGTCGCAGCGCGCCATGCTGAAGCTGCCCGGCGGCGCCGGCGGCCCGGGCTTCCTGATGACGAAGAACTTCTTCGTGCTCAAGCGCTACAATGCCTCCGATTCCTATGCTCTGGGCGTCGGCCTGCTGGCTGACGAGATTGCCGGCTTCGGCGGCATGCAGCAGCCCTGGAACCGTCCCGATGGTTCGCTGGACGTGCGCCAAAAGATGGAGATCCAGACCCGCCTGAAGGAACTCGGCTATTATAATGGCGAGGTGGACGGCAATTTCGGCTCGGGCTCCAAGGCGGCCATCCAGGCCTTCCAGAGCCAGGCGGGCCTGTCGCCGGATGGCGAGCCGACGCAGCATGTGCTGCGCGCCCTGCGGCGCTGAGGGCGAACATAGCGCGGGGCGGACATCGGAGCGACGAGCGGCACCCGTTTTCACATATCCGATGAAAAAACCGAGAGCATCGCATTGAAGACAGTTTCCCGTCCGATGCTCCAGGATGTCCGACGCCAGAACTGGCCATTGACGGGCGCCCGCCGGCAAAGCCACAAGGGCCGGCATCAACGAGGAACGAGCCTTTGACCAGACCCGACAGGCCGCGCCCGGCGACGGCGATGGCCGCAGTGCCTTGCGGCTGGTCTTTGCGCGCCATAATTGCCCGGACAGGGCATGTCTGGGCTGGCCTCGCGCACAAGGCCCGTGCGTGTCTCCTGCCGGTCCTGCTGGCCTGCCTGTGCATCCTGCCAGAGCCGACGCATGCCGAGGAGCAGCGGCGCACCATCATGGAAATGCTGTTCGGCACGCCGCGCAGCCGCAGGGAGGCGCCCCGCGTTTATGATGATGGACTTGGCGTGGAGACCCGCCCGGCGCCGCAGCGCCGGAGGCCCAAGCCTGCGGCCAAGGCCAAGCCGAGACCCACGCCATCGGTCACGGTGATCGAGACCCAGCCCGTGGTGGAAAAGGCGGCGGACGCGAAGACGGTGCTGGTCACCGGCGACTTCGTTGCCTCCAGCCTGGCGGACGGCCTGACCGAAGCCTTTGCCGAGGCCGCCGGCCTGCGGGTGGAAAGCCGCACCGACGGCTCCTCCGGCCTGGTGCGCGACGACCATTTCGACTGGCTGGCCGAATTTCCGGCCGCCATACAGGCGGTCAAGCCGCAGCTGATCGTCATCAGCCTCGGCGCCAATGACCGGCAGATGCTGCGCTTCGGCGAGGCCCGGGAGAAATTCCGCAGCGAGGGCTGGACCGCCGAATATACGCGCCGCGTCGATCGCCTTGCCAGGCAAGCGCAAGCCGCCAAGGTGCCGGTGCTCTGGGTGGGCATGCCGCCCTTCCCCTCCTCGATGATGAGCGCCGACATGGTCACCCTCAACGCGCTGTACCGGAGCGCGGCCGAACGCGTCGGCGCCGAATTCGTCGATGTCTGGGACGGCTTTGCTGACGAGGAGGGCAAGTTTGTCATGACCGGAGCCGACATCAACGGCCAGCAGGTGCGGCTGCGTGGGCAGGAAGGCATCAATTTCACGCCTGCCGGCAAGCGCCGCCTCGCCTTCTATCTGGAAGACGACATTCGCCGCCTGCTGGGCATCGACCAGGGCGAAGGCGGCGGCGTTCTGAACGAGAAGCTCGTGCCTGCGCCCGCAGGCAATGAGGCGATCCTGCGCACCGCACCGATCGCGCTGACCGATCCCGAACTCGATGGTGGCAGCACGCTGCTCGGCGGCCTGCCCGTTGCGGTCAAGGACGGCAAGAGCCCCCGCGATCTCCTGGTGGAGAAGGGCGAGATGGCGCCGGCGCCCGCCGGCCGCGTCGATGATTTCCGCCTGTCGTCCCCGGCGATCGCCACCACGCCGGCCCCCGCGCCATCGCAGCCGACGCCGCAAGCCGACGCGCAGGGCGACACGGAGACGCCCGCTGCGACCCCTCTCGACAAGGCGGCGCTGCGCCCTTGAAAGGCGGCGGTGGACCGGGCTGAAGCATCGGGCGGGAAACGGCGGGACCACAGCACAGGACGCAAAGGCTTGTGCACTTGGACAGCCCCTGATCTGCCTTTCGGCCCGACGCCCGAACGGACGGGCATCCCGCGCCCATGAAAAAGCCGCCCGTGCGGACACGGACGGCGTAAGACCCGCAGGCGCGGACGTTTCCTTTAGAGCATCAGACTGAAAATCGCACGCAGTCCGATGCTCTAATTTTTTGTTTTTGCATCGGATTTTTCCGAAAACCGGTTCCCACTTTTCGGTCCGATGCTCTAACGCGGCAGGACGCTCGCGCCCATCAGCGCCTCGTCAATGGCGCGGGCGGCCTGACGGCCTTCGCGGATCGCCCAGACGACCAGCGACTGGCCGCGGCGCACATCGCCGGCGGCATAGAGCCGGTCGACAGAGGTGCGATAGTCCTGGTCATTGGCGATGACGTTGCTGGAGCCGCGGCTGTCGGTGTTGATCGCCAGGCGTTCGCCATATTCGGCCAGAACGCCCGTGGTCAGCGGACCACGGAAGCCGATGGCGATGAAGGCGAGATCGGCCTTGATGACGAATTCCGTGCCGGGAACCGGCTTGCGGCGGTCATCGACCTGGCAGCACTTCACACCGCTCAGGAGCCCGTCCTCGTCGCCGACGAATTCGAGTGTGGCAACCTGGAACTCGCGGATGGCGCCTTCCGCCTGGGAGGAGGAGGTGCGCATCTTCGTTGCCCAATAGGGCCAGACGGCGAGCTTGTCTTCCTTCTCCGGCGGCTGCGGGCGGATGTCGAGCTGGGTGACCTTGACGGCCCCCTGGCGGAAGGCGGTGCCGACGCAGTCGGACGCGGTATCGCCGCCGCCGACCACGACGACATGCTTGCCGCCGGCAAGAATCGGATCGGACGGCCAGCCGACGCTGTCGATGTTCTCGCGGCCGACGCGCCGGTTCTGCTGCACCAGATAGGGCATGGCATCGTGCACACCGGCAAACTCGACACCGGGAATGCCGGCATCGCGCGGGGTTTCCGAGCCGCCACAATAGAGCACGGCATCATGCTCGGCCAGCAGGCTGTCCACCGTGCGGTCCACGCCGACATTCACACCGCAATGGAAGGTCACGCCCTCGCCCTTCATCTGCTCGACGCGGCGGTCGATGAAGTTCTTTTCCATCTTGAAGTCGGGAATGCCGTAGCGCAGCAGGCCGCCGGGGCGCGACTCGCGCTCATAGACATGGACATTATGGCCGGCGCGGGCGAGCTGCTGGGCTGCGGCCATGCCGGCCGGGCCGGAACCGATGATGCCGATCGACTTGCCGGTCTTCGTCACCGCCGGCTTGGGCACGATATAGCCCATCTCATAGGCCTTGTCGGCGATCGCCTGCTCGATGGTCTTGATGGTGACGGGCGCGTCTTCCAGGTTCAGCGTGCAGGCTTCCTCGCAGGGCGCGGGGCAGATGCGGCCGGTGAACTCCGGGAAGTTGTTGGTGGAGTGCAGGTTGCGGATCGCCTCGTCCCAATTGTTGCTGTAGACGAGATCGTTCCAGTCGGGGATCTGGTTGTGAACCGGGCAGCCGGTCGGGCCGTGGCAATAGGGAATGCCACAGTCCATGCAGCGTGCCGCCTGCTTCTGCACTTCCTGGTCCGACATCGGCAGGACGAACTCGCGGAAGTGACGGATGCGGTCGGAGGCCGGCTGATATTTCGCCAGTTGCCGATCGATTTCGAGGAAGCCGGTGACCTTGCCCATTGCCTGACCCTTTGCGTCTGTGCCGGCGGCCAGGCCCTCTCGGCCATGCGCGCCCGGCGATGATCTGCCCCATGATCCCGCCGCCCGCGGCCGCTCTTCCGGGAAGAAGCGTGGCCTGCGATCGGCAATCCCTTGCTCCGGCGGTCGTCCCCCATGCCTTGCTGCAGCGCGGGACGAAACCGGAATTTTATCGCGCCGCATCCGTCAAGAAACCAACGGAAACGGCCGCCTTGTCAATAGCGGTTGCTCTCCAACACCGCGGTCGGCAGAGCCCAGACCGGCTGTTTGAACTTCACCGCCTTCGGCAGCGGAAAAGCCGCAAACAGCGCCTCGCCGGTATAGTCGAGCGGCCGCCACTGCGCGTCGATGAAGGCCATGGCCGCCTCCCAGTCGGTCGGCTGCGCCAGCGGCTGCAGATAGCTCAACACCGCCTCGCGCCCCGCGCCGCTGTAGAAATCCACCATGCGATGATCGATCGGCACCGGACCCTCCAGGCTGAGCGCCCCCGGCTCGCCATGCCCGGTGGAAAACCAGGCGCAGGGAATGCCGTAGGTCTCGGCAATGACAAGGCCGTGCAGGCTGGTCGACAGGATGCGGCGGCAGGACACCATCTCGCGCAGCTTGTCTTCCATGCCGGCCATATCGGCCCCGCAATAGGTGTTGATGATGCGGATCCGCTCCGCCATCTCGGGCGGCAGCTTGTAGCGCTCGATGGTGGCGCGCACCAGCGCGCCAGCGCGCGCCTCCTCCAGCTCGGAAATATGCACGATCACGCCGAGATCATGGGTCTTTTCCAGACCGGCAAAGGGGAAGATCCGCGGCAGGAACCAGGCTGGGTCGCCGAAGATATCCGGCACCTGGATGCCACGCGCGCGCAAGCCTTCGGCCGTTCGCCGCCCGCGCACAGCATGCACCACCAGTTCCGTATTCTCGGGAAGAGCATAATCGCCGGGCGTCCCGTCGACATGACGGCCGAGGTCGAAGCCCGTGCCCCAGAGATGGACGCAGGCGCCCTGCTGGGCATGGCCGATCGTGCCGATGGCGGCCAGCCGCTCGGACGTGTTGTTGAAGGCAGCCCGCTCGACGCCGCGACCGGAGATCACAGAGACGATGACGGCGCTCAGCGCATCGCCCAGATTGGCGTCGGGATGCTTGTCGGTGGTCCAGACCCAGGACAGCCGGATGCGCTTGGCCGCCCGGCGCTCAGCCTGCACCAGAACGCCATGAGCCGGCTCGGTCTTGAGCCCCAGAAACTGTCGTGCCGCTTCGATGACCATGATCCGCTAGCCCCTTCAGCCGCGCCCGAGAAGGCGGGACAGCAAGGTGCGTTTGGCCTCCTTGACCGTCTGCACCACAACATGGTCGCGCTGCGTCGGCAGGCCACGCACCAGCGGATGATCGAAGGCACTGCCGCCCGTCCCTTTGCCCAGCATGTTCAGCGGCAGGGGGAAGGAGGAAATCAGCGCATCCTCGTCGAGCACCTTCTGGCTCCAGACGCGGTCGATCGTCTCGATCAGCGCCGCCCAGTCGGTTTCCTGATGGCGCGGCTGATACCAGACATCGAGATGGTCATGCCCCAGGCCGCGATAGAGATCGACGAAACGCAGGTCGAGCCCCTCTTCGGCCATCAGATCGATCCGGCCGAGACCCGCCTGGCGGGCACGGGGCGAGAAATAGAGACAGGGAATGCCGTAGGATTCGGCAAAGACCATGCCATGAAGGCTCGTGGAAACGATACGCTTGCAGGACAGGATCTCATCCAGCCGGTGGCGCAGCCCGTCAATGCTGACCGGCGTGACCGTATTGATCAGCTTCACCGCTGCCGCGTCCGCTGGCGCGATGATATGGCGGGCGGAATCCGGCTTGGGATGCGCGTCGTGGGCACGGTCGGCCAGTTCCGACAGATGCAGGATCACGCCGAGCTCGCAGGTCTTTTCGACGGGCGCATCATGGAAGCGCGGCAGCAACCAGAGCGGGTCCCCATAGATGGCCGGCCCCGGCGCGTCGGCATCCAGCACGCGGCGGCTGAAGGGGCCGCGCGTTGCATAGGTGGTGAAGCGCGTGTTGGCCGGGCGCGAATAGAGCACCTTGGCTTCGGTCGACTGGTTGGGGTTGAGGTGCGGCGACGTGCCGGTTCCCCAGAAGGAGACATCCCCGCCGGCGAACATGTGGCCGATGGTGCCGACGGCGGCCAGCCTCGTCTGGCCCGATTTGGCAGCCGTATGCGTAACCGGCAGGCCGGACATCATCGCCACGATGACAGGAGAGAGGGCATCGCCGAGATTGAGGTAGTCATCGCCGCGCCCTGTCGTGACCCAGGAGAGCGGGATGGCCCCTTCGGAGGCGACGCGTTCTTTCAGTTCCTTCGACAAATCACACCTAGCTGCCGTTGACGGTCATGGCCCGCCCCGCGTCACGCCGTCTAAAGACGACATGCGGAGGCGCGCACGGGCAGCCCGCTACCATAACTTGAAGGCCGGAGTAAGGGGCGGCTTCGGCAGACGCTGCTTTTGCGCCCGAAACCGCCCCGTCCGGAGATGTTCGCCCGGGATAGCCCCTCGGGAGGATGAAGGCGCGGGGCTTATTCCGCGGCTTCGGCCATCTTCATACGCTCCATATCCTCGAGCGCACGGCGATACTCGACCGGCATCACCTTGCGGAACTTCGGACGGTATTCCGCCCAATGTTCCAGAATGTGCTTGGCGCGCGGCGAGCCGGTATGGTGCTGATGGTTGGTGATCAGCTGATACAGGCGCTCCTCGTCGTGACGCGTCATGTCGCCGGTCACGTCCACCATGCCCTTGTGCATGAGGTCGCCGCCGTGGTGATGCAGCTTCTCCAGCATGTCGTCTTCTTCCGGCACCGGCTGCAGCTCGACCATGGCCATGTTGCAGCGGCGGGCGAAGTCGCCGGCCTCGTCCAGAACATAGGCGACGCCGCCGGACATGCCGGCCGCGAAGTTGCGGCCCGTCTGGCCGAGAACCACCACGACGCCGCCGGTCATATATTCGCAGCCATGGTCGCCCACGCCCTCGACTACCGCGATGGCGCCGGAGTTGCGCACGGCGAAACGCTCGCCGGCCACGCCGTTGAAGTAGCATTCACCCGAGGTCGCGCCATAGAGCACGGTGTTGCCGACGATGATCGACTCCTCCGGCACGATGACCGCTGCCTCGGACGGGCGCACGATGATTCGGCCGCCGGAGAGCCCCTTGCCGACATAGTCGTTGCCGTCGCCGATCAGGCGGAAGGTGATGCCGCGCGCCAGGAAGGCGCCGAAGGACTGGCCGGCCGTGCCCGTCAGCGTCACGTCGATCGTGTTGTCCTTCAGGCCCTTGGCGCCCCAGCGCTTGGCGAGCGCGCCCGAAAGCATCGCACCGGCCGAGCGGTCGACGTTCTTGATCGGCACCTCGAAGGCGACCTTCGTCTTGCTTTCCAGCGCCGGCTTGGCCTTCTCGATCAGGGTGCGATCGAGAATGTCGACGATCGGATGGCTCTGGCGCTCGGTCCAGTAGGTCGCTTCCTTCGGTGCCTCCACCTTGTGGAAGATCTTCGAGAAGTCGAGACCACGGGACTTCCAGTGCGCGATCAGCTCGTCCTTCTGCAAGAGGTCTGTAGCGCCGATGATCTCGTCCAGCTTGGTGAAGCCGAGCGAGGCCAGGATTTCGCGCACCTCTTCGGCAACGAAGAAGAAGTAGTTGATCACATGCTCCGGCGTGCCCTTGAAGCGCTTGCGCAGCACCGGATCCTGGGTGGCCACGCCGACCGGGCAGGTGTTCAGATGGCACTTGCGCATCATGATGCAGCCGGCGGCGATCAGCGGCGCCGTGGCGAAGCCGAACTCGTCCGCACCCAGCAGCGCGCCGATGATGACGTCGCGCCCGGTCTTCAGGCCGCCATCCACCTGCAGCGCCACGCGCGAGCGCAGGCCGTTCAGCACCAGCGTCTGCTGGGTCTCGGCCAGGCCGATTTCCCAGGGGCTGCCGGCGTGCTTCAGCGAGGTGAGCGGCGAAGCGCCCGTGCCGCCATCGAAGCCGGAGACGGTGATATGATCGGCGCGCGCCTTGGCGACGCCGGCGGCAACCGTGCCGACGCCGACTTCCGAGACGAGCTTGACCGACACGTCAGCCTCGGGATTGACGTTCTTCAGATCGTAGATCAGCTGCGCCAGATCCTCGATCGAATAGATGTCGTGGTGCGGCGGCGGCGAGATCAGGCCGACGCCGGGGGTGGAGTGGCGGGTCTTGGCCACGGTCGCATCGACCTTGTGGCCGGGCAGCTGCCCGCCCTCGCCGGGCTTGGCACCCTGCGCCACCTTGATCTGCAGCATGTCGGCATTGACGAGATATTCCGTCGTCACGCCGAAGCGGCCGGATGCGATCTGCTTGATGGCCGAGCGTTCGGGGTTCATCGACCCGTCCGGCAGCGGCATGTAGCGGTCGCTCTCCTCGCCGCCCTCGCCCGTGTTCGACTTGCCGCCGATCTTGTTCATCGCAATCGCCAGCGTCGTATGCGCCTCGCGGCTGATCGAGCCGAAGGACATGGCGCCGGTGGAGAAGCGCTTGACGATCTCGACCGCCGGCTCGACCGCATCGACGGCGACCGGTGTGCGGCCGATCTCTTCCGCCGAACGGATCTTGAACAGGCCGCGGATGGTGTTCATCCGCAACGCCGTGTCGTTCACCATCTTGGCGAATTCGCGGTAGCGGTCCTGGCTGTTGCCGCGCACGGCGTGCTGCAGCGAGGCAACGGCATCCGGCGTCCAGGCATGGGATTCGCCGCGCATGCGGAAGGCATATTCGCCACCGATGTCGAGCGTGTTGGTCAGCACCGGATCCGGCCCGAAGGCGGTCTGGTGGCGGGCGAAGGTCTCCTTGGCGATCTCGTCCAGGCCGATGCCTTCGATCTGCGTCGCCGTGCCGAAGAAATAGCGGTCGACGAATTCGCTCGACAGGCCGACGGCGTCGAAGATCTGGCCGCCGCAATAGGACTGGTAGGTCGAGATGCCCATCTTGGACATGACCTTGAGAATGCCCTTCCCGACCGCCTTGATGTAGCGGTAGACCACTTCGCTCTCGTCGACTTCCTTGGGGAATTCGCCGCGCTTGTGCATTTCGATCAGCGTGTCAAAGGCGAGATAGGGGTTGATCGCCTCGGCGCCATAGCCGGCCAGCAGACAGAAATGATGGATCTCGCGCGGCTCACCGGATTCCACCACGAGGCCCACAGAGGTGCGCAGGCCCTTGCGGATCAGGTGATGATGCACGGCGGCGGTCGCCAGGAGCGCCGGAATCGCCACGCGATCCGGGCCGATCTGCCGGTCGGAGAGCACGATGATGTTGTAGCCGCCCTTGACCGCGGCTTCCGCCCGCTCGCACAGGCGGTCCAACGTGTCCTTCAGGCCTTCGGCACCCAGCGAGACCTCATAGGTGAAGTCGAGCGTCTTGGTGTCGAACAGGTCTTCCGTATGGCCGATGGAGCGGATCTTCTCCAGGTCGCCATTGGTCAGGATCGGCTGGCGCACTTCCAGCCGCTTGGCATGGGAGGCGCCGACATGGTCGAGCAGGTTCGGCCGCGGCCCGATGAACGAGACGAGGCTCATGACCAGTTCCTCGCGGATCGGGTCGATCGGCGGGTTGGTCACCTGGGCGAAGTTCTGCTTGAAATAGGTGTAGAGCAGCTTGGGCTTGTCGGACATGGCCGAGATCGGCGTATCCGTGCCCATGGAGCCGACAGCTTCCTGGCCCGTGGTCGCCATCGGCGACATCAGGATCTTGGTGTCTTCGAGCGTGTAGCCGAAGGCCTGCTGGCGGTCGAGCAGCGACACGTCGCGGCGCAGCGCGCGCGGCTCCACCGGCTTCAGATCCTCGAGGATCAGCTGGGTGTTGTCGAGCCACTGGCGATAGGGATGCTTGCCGGCGAGCCAGGACTTCACCTCCTCGTCGGAAATGATGCGGCCCTGCTCCATGTCGATCAGCAGCATCTTGCCCGGCTGCAGCCGCCACTTCTTGACAATGCGCTCCTCCGGCACCGGCAGCGTGCCGGCTTCCGACGCCAGGATGACGCGGTCGTCGTCGGTGACGAGATAGCGGGCGGGACGCAGGCCGTTGCGGTCGAGCGTGGCGCCGATCTGGCGGCCATCGGTGAAGCAGACGGCGGCCGGACCATCCCACGGCTCCATCAGCGCGGCATGATATTCGTAGAAGGCCTTGCGCTCGGGCGCCATCAGCTGGTTGCCGGCCCATGCCTCGGGAATGAGCATCATCACGGCATGCGAGAGCGAATAGCCGCCCTGCACCAGGAATTCGAGCGCGTTGTCGAAACAGGCCGTGTCCGACTGCCCTTCGTAGGAAATCGGCCAGAGCTTGGAAATATCGTCGCCGAACAGCGGCGAGGACACGGAAGCCTGACGCGCCGCCATCCAGTTGACGTTGGAGCGCAGCGTGTTGATCTCGCCGTTATGGGCGACCATGCGATAGGGATGCGCCAGCTTCCAGGAGGGGAAGGTGTTGGTCGAGAAGCGCTGGTGCACCAGTGCCACCGCGCTCTCAAAACGCGGATCGGCCAGGTCCTTGTAATAGGCAGAGACCTGATAGGCCAGGAACATGCCCTTGTAGACGATGGTCTTGGAGGACAGCGAGACGGGGTAGAAGCCGGTCTCGGCACCCTCGAAAGCGTCGTAGATGCGGTTGGAGATCACCTTGCGCAGGGTGAACAGACGACGCTCGAATTCGTCCTGTGTGGCGGCATCGCGGCCGGCACCGATGAAGACCTGCACATGGCGCGGCTCGGTAGCGGCGATGTCGGGCGCCTTGGAGAGAGAGGCATTGTCGACCGGCACGTCGCGGAAGCCGAGCAGCTTCTGGCCTTCCTCGGCCACGACATCTGCGATCACCTTCTTGAAGTGTTCGACCTGGGCCTCGTCCTGCGGCATGAACAGGTAGCCGACGCCGTAATCGCCAGCCTTGGGCAGCGTGACGCCCTGGGCCGCCATTTCCTCGCGGAAGAACCGGTCGGGGATCTGCACGAGAATGCCCGCGCCGTCGCCCATCAGCGGGTCTGCGCCGACAGCGCCGCGATGCGTCAGGTTTTCCAGGATGAACAGGCCGTCGCGCACGATCTGGTGCGACTTCTGGCCCTTCATATGGGCCACGAAGCCGACGCCGCAGGCATCGTGTTCATTGGTGGGGTCATAGAGGCCCTGGCGCGCCGGAAGACCGGACGCCTGTCGCGCGGCGACGGCTTTCTTCACGGCGCCAGCAGTCTCGATGCTTTCGAATGGCGTATGATCCGTCATTGGTCTTCTCCCAGTTGCGCCCGGACACCTGCCAGGCCTTGCCGCAGCCGAGGTGCCACCGCAGGAGAACGTCCCTCTCCGACCGGCGGCCCCGCCCCTATGGTTGCATGATCTCGTTTCGGCCGCAAATGAAGCCTTGCCGCTTTCGGCAGGTCCGATCTGTGCCGTTTTGTCGCTCGGCCGAGGCAGGAAACCATGTTCCCTCACCCAGGCAGCACGACCACCCTTGCGACCCGCCGGCACGCCCCCAAGCGACCGGACCGATCAAAGACATTGCGCGCCGCGCCTTCAGGACAAGACATCGCCTGTCCGGGGCCGCTGCACATTATCGGATTGCGGGCATGAAGCGCGCGTCGGCTGGCCAAGGCGCCGCTCCTTGTCTGCGCGAGACAGCGTCCGCACGAAATAGGACAGCAAGACTGTCCTATTTCCGCTGTTCTATGACAGAAACACCCTGCGCCTGCAAGAGGCAAGCCTGGAAAAACGCATAGCTCCTGTCGTTTCCTTGCGCAGCACCGCATAGCTACGTAATTTTCTTGCGCAAACCAGCCGTCCGGCGATCTTTGCTGTCGAAAGCCGGCGGCCTCGGCCATGCCGGGCTCGACTACCTTGGCTTAGCGGACGCTTGTTTCTATTGTCGTGACCGACCCCTGGCGCGGCGACGCACCGCACGCCGCACCGCCGAAACAGACCATTTCTTTCCCGTTCGCATTCAGGACCGTTCCATGATCTTTTCCTCCGACAATTGGGCCGGCGCCCATCCCCGGATTGCCGAAAGCCTGCTCAAGGCCGCCGGCGGCTTTGCCGCCGCCTATGGCACGAGCGATCTGGACAGGAAGGTGGAGGGTCTGTTCAGCGAACTCTTCGAGCGCGAGGTCGCCGTCTTCTTCGTGGGCACAGGCACGGCCGCCAATTCGCTGGCCTTTGCCAGCGTGTCCAAGCCGGGTGGCCATGTGTTCTGCCACCGCGAGGCCCATGTGAATGCCGATGAATGCAATGCGCCGGAGTTTTTCTCGCTCGGCGCGCGCATGGCGGCGGTCGATGGCGCGTTCGGTAAGATGGACGCCGGCAAGCTTGCCGCCGAGATCGGTCGCTTCACCCCCGGCGTCGTCCATAGCGGGCAGCCGATGGCGATCACCCTGACCCAGGCCACCGAGGCCGGCACGGTCTATACGCTCACGGAGATCGAGGCCGTCTCCACCATTGCCAGGCGGCACCGGCTGCCGCTGCACATGGACGGCGCGCGCTTCGCCAATGCGCTGGTGGCGCTCGACACCACACCGGCCGAGATGACCTGGAAGCGCGGCGTCGATATCCTGTCCTTCGGCGCCACGAAGAATGGCTGCTGGTGTGCCGAGGCGCTGGTGTTCTTCGATCCCGCCATGGCGGAAGGCTTCCCCTACCTGCGCAAGCGCTCGGCCCAGCTCTTTTCCAAGACGCGCTTCGTTTCCGCCCAGCTCGAGGCCTATTTCGAAGGCGGGCTCTGGCTTGACATGGCCCGCCACGCAAACGCCATGGCCGCGCGGCTGGCCAAGGGCCTGAAGGGCTCCAACAGCGCCCGGCTCGGCTGGGCGGCGGACGCCAACGAGCTCTTCGTCATCATCGAGCGCAGCCGCGCCAAGGCCTTGATGGATCAGGGCGCCGTCTTCTACGACTGGCACCCGCCGCGCGACATGGCGCATGAGATCGGGCCTGATGAGGGCATGTATCGCCTGGTCACAAGCTTTGCCACCCAGCCGGACGACGTGGATCGATTCCTGTCAGCTTTGTAACTGGTCAGCTTTGTAACGGGCCACGTTCGCATCAAACAAAAACGGCGACCGAAACCGGACGCCGTCGATTCTGCCAAGACTCTATAAGGTGGCCCTGTTCTTGCTGGCACTGCCTTACGGTCTGTTCAAGAATTGCCGCTGGCCTGACGAAAATGGTGATTTCGAGAACCGGAGCGCAGCGTACTTAAAGTACGTGAGCACCGGAAGCACAGAAATTGCCATTTGCAGTCGGCCAGCGGCGCTTATTGGATAGACTGTTAGACGGCAGCGCCCTGGATGGTGGATGCTTCGATCTGCTTGGGTGCCGAGTTCGCGGCGGTGATTTCGATCCGGCGCGGCTTGGCGGCTTCCGGGATCTCGCGCAAGAGATCGATGTGAAGCAGGCCGTTCTTCAGCGAAGCAGACTGGATTTCCACATATTCGGCCAGCTGGAAGCGGCGCTCGAAGGCGCGCTTGGCAATGCCGCGATACAGGAACTGGTTTTCCGGGGTCTTGTCCTCGCCCTTTTCACCCTTCACCGTCAGCGTGTGCTCACGCGCTTCGATCGACAGTTCGGTTTCGTCGAAACCGGCAACCGCCATGGTGATGCGGTAGGTGTTCTCGCCGGTGCGTTCGATGTTGTAGGGCGGATAGCTCTGCGACTGGTCGGGCTGGCCGAGGCTGTCCAGCATGGTGAACAGGCGGTCGAAACCGACGGTCGAACGATAGAGCGGCGAAAAATCAACGTGACGCATGGTGTCCTCCTTGGAGCAACGAATTGCGGTCTCTGGGAGCCCCTCCGTCCCGGCTGCCGGCAACGGATGGACTGGTCTTGCAGGCCCGTCTTCGGCGCCTGCAACGAGGAGATGGGAGCTGTTTTTCGCCGCTTCAAGCCTGGCAAAACGAAAAAATCGATGGCATCGCGCGGGTCTCGCACAGACGCTGAAGATGAATGCAGGATGAACGGCCGGTTCCGCTGTCGTTCAGGCTCGCCCCCTTACAAAGGCATCATCGCATGAGCGGGAACCGTGGGTCGCCATGGTGACGTCCCCCTTTGGCACCGGACGGTTCCTTTAACGCTGATGCGCCTCTTCTAGGGCCGGAATGCAGATCAACCCCGTGGCATTCCGGCCCCTTTTCTTGCGGCGAAACAGAGCCGTCTTTCCCCCGCTTCCTCTCTGTCAGGTCAAAATTCTGGACGCTTTCCCGTCAAGGATTAAGATGACTTGAAGGCGCTTGCCGCCATGATCGGCACTGCTTTTCCCATACCGCCAGCCTTTGACCGGGCATGGCGGCCTTACCGACAGGAACTCTTGATGACTTGGCTTCGCAAACCGGCCCGGCCCGCATCGGGCCGAAAAGTGGGAACCGGCCTTTCGGGCCAATGCGCCGGCAGGATTGCGGTCAGCGCATGAGCCAGGATGCCGAACTCTACCCCACGCCCGACAATCCCCTGCCGGGCAAAGCCACGGTCGGCCATTTCCAGGGTGCGGACGGCCGGCGCCTGCGCTACGCCGTCTTTCGCGGCGAGGTGGGGCCGGTGCGGGGCACGGTGGTGCTGCTGCACGGGCGCAATGAAGCGATCGAGAAATATTTCGAGCTGATCGGTGGCTTTCTGCAACGCGGCCTCTGGGTGGCCACCTTCGACTGGCGCGGCCAGGGCGCTTCCGACCGGCTGATCGAGCGCCTGCCGCGGCGCGGCCATGTGCGCCGCTTTGCCGATTACGAGCGCGATCTCGAGGCCTTTCTCGAGCAGGTCGTTCTGCCCGACACCCGGCTTCCCTTCTTCCTTCTCGGCCATTCCATGGGCGGGCTCGTGGCGCTGTCGCAGGCGCCGAAGCTTTCCGGCCGGATCGACCGCATGGTCCTGTCAGCCCCTTTCGTGGCGCTCGGCGGCCAGGCCTTGAACGAGGGCCGGGTCGTGGCGCTGGCGGGCACCGCCAGCCTGCTGGGCTTCGGCACGTTTCCGCTGACGCGCGACCGGGGGCCGCGGCCCTTTTCCGCCAATCCGCTGACATCGGATCCCCTGCGCTTCGCCCGGGGCGAAGGACTGGCCGAGGCACATCCGCATCTGGCGCTTGGCCCCCCCAGCGCCCGCTGGCTCTATGAGACACTCAGCGCCATGCGCCGCGTGCGGCGGCAGGAGCATCTGACCGCGATCACCATCCCGACGCTGATCCTCGCGCCGACGCGCGACCCGCTGGTTCCCTACGCCGCCTTGGAAGCGCTGGCCGCGCAATTTCGCGCATGCACGCTGATCCCGATCGTCGGGGCACGCCACGAGGTGCTGCAGGAGGCCGACCGTTATCGCGACCAAGCACTCGCGGCCATCGAGGCTTTTTTTCCCGGCTCGGTCGACAGCGGCCTGCCGCAACAGATCGAGGAGGCGACCGCCGTCTGACGACGGCCGCGCTGCCCGGGTGCTGGCGCGGGATGCGACGAATAAAGGCTCAGGGTGCGGCGCTTGCCAGCAGCGCCAGCGCCTGCGCATGCAGGGCGGGATCGCCCGCCGCCAGAATGTCGCCGCCCTGTTCGGGCCGTCCACCCTTCCAGTCGGTCACGACGCCGCCCGCCTGCTCGATCAGCGGGATCAGCGCGGCGATGTCATAGGGCTTCAGCCCGCCCTCGCAGACGAGATCCACATGGCCGGCGGCCAGAAGCGCGAAGGCATAGCAGTCGCAGCCGTAACGGGCGAGCCGCACCTGCGCCTCCAGCGCCTTGTAGGAGGCGGCGGCGACGGGTGCGTAAAGGAAGGGCGAAGTGGTGAACATCGTCGCTTCGCCGAGCGTGACGCAGGCGCGCGTGGTCAGCCGCTTCTCGCCCTCCGGTCCGCGATAATAGGTGCCCTCGCCGATCGTCAGATAGCGCTCGCCGGTAAACGGCTGGTCCATCAGCCCCATGATGGCGCGGCCATGGTGATAAAGGCCGACCAGCGTGCCCCAGACCGGCAGGCCGGAGATGAAGGCGCGGGTGCCGTCGATGGGGTCGATCACCCAGACATAATCCTGGTCGAGCCCTTCGCCGCCATGCTCCTCGCCCAGAATGCCATGATCTGGAAACTCCGCCTGGATCAGCGCCCGGATCGCCGCTTCGGCCGCCTGATCGGCCTCCGTCACCGGATCGAAGCCGACCTTGTACTTGTTGTCGATGGCCACCCCGGTGCGGAAACGCGGGAGGGTCTCGGCCTTGGCGGCATCCGCCAGGCGGTTGAGAAAGGCAAGATCGGGGATCATTCGCAAAACCTCTGAGGCGCGCAGGATGGATGACGGCACCGACCGGCGATCAGACGAAGAATGCCGGCGGCAAAGGCGTGGATCGCACCGACGCCGCATGTGCAAAATGCGCGACCGGAGACCGATCCTTTAAGGGAACATCGGGCTTGTTCATGTCAGACTTTTGCAGGTCGGGGAAGCGTTCCCCTGCGGCCGATGCGTTGATCAGCGGTAAGACGATGCCGGGCCGATCCCTTCGCCCAGGCTTCCGTCATCAACACAGCCGCATCTGGGGATGCCGGCCGCTTGCCGTCCTGGCTCCGGGCAGCGTCACCCCTCTGCCAAAAGCTCCATCAGCTTGCTTTCAATTTGAGCACTTCTGTCGAAAGCTCGTTTTTCATGCAGAAATCGGTCAAATGCGGCAAAACCGTGTTGACACTTGTGCAATGCAATATTACTGTCACAGTACAGTCACTCGTGGCTGTAAATACCCTCCTTGGGTGTTTCCTCCCTAGACTTAACCGCGCGCAAGCGCGGTTTTTTTTGTCCTCGACCTGGTGGCGGAAAGATCGTACATCCCGCGGGCCGGCCGATGTCGACCCGTTAAAAATATGCCTGCAAGGACGCTATTCGGCCGCCAGCGGCAGGCTTTCGGCATATTTCATCATGTGAAATGTGAAGCTCTCCAGAAAGAGCGAGATCATTTTCAGGATGAAGGGAAATTCCGGCCGCTTCTCCAGCGTGGCCTCGTCGATATAGAGCGCACGGTTGACCTCGATCTGCAGCGCATGCAGCCCCCGGCTCGGCCGGCCATAATGCTCGGTGATGAAGCCGCCGGCATAGGGCTTGTTGCGGGCGACGGAAAAACCGAGATCCTCGAGGATCTCCACGGCCGCGCGGCTGAGTTCGCCGGCCGCGCTGGTGCCATAGCGGTCGCCAATAATGAAATCCGGTCGGCTCGCCCCGCCTGCGACGCGGATATTGCCGGGCATGGAATGGCAGTCCACCAGCACGGCGAAGCCGTAGCGCACATGGGTGCGCGCGATCAGCTTGCGCAGGCAGGCGTGATAGGGCTTGTAGATCTCCTCGATCCGCGCCAGCGCCACATCGACCGGCAGGCGGCTGCGGTAGATCTCCATGTTTTCCGCCACCAGCCGCGGCACGGTGCCGAGCCCGCCGGCCACGCGCATGGAGCCGATATTGGCATAGGACGGCAGGGAGCCGTCGAACATGCGCGGGTCGAGCTCGTAAGGCTCGCGGTTGACGTCGAGAAAGGCGCGGGGGAAATGGGCCTTCAGCATGGGCGCACCCAGCCTCAGACCGGCCGAGAACAGTTCTTCGACGAAGGGATCCTCGGAGCGGCGGATCGACAGCGCATCGAGCCGCGACTGCGCCAGGAAGTCTGCCGTATAGACGCGCCCGCTATGCGGCGAATTGAGAACGAGAGGAAGGCGCTGCTGGTCCGGCTCCAGGACCTCGAACATCGTCTCCCCGGAGGCTGCGGACATCACATTCCTTTTTACCATGTCGCCATGTCGAGAGTCTGCCATGTTGCCAGTGGAAGGCATCTGTGTCCATAGTCAGTACGGGGCCCCGTGGGTGTCGTGTGATCGCGCGCCGTCACGGGATATTTAACCATTTTCCGACGTCATAGCCGGGAGGCGCGTCGCGCCCCCGAGATCATGAAGACCTAGGACAGCAACGGCTGGAAATCCATGACGACCAAGATTCTCCTCGCAGAAGACGATAACGATATGCGCCGCTTCCTCGTGAAGGCGCTCGAAAAGGCAGGCTACAAGGTTCTGTCCTTCGACAATGGCGCCAGCGCCTATGACCGGCTTCGCGAAGAACCCTTCTCGCTCCTGCTGACCGACATCGTCATGCCGGAAATGGACGGCATCGAACTGGCCCGCCGGGCGACCGAACTCGACCCGGACCTGAAGGTTATGTTCATCACCGGCTTCGCCGCCGTCGCCCTCAATCCGGACTCCAAGGCGCCCAAGGATGCCAAGGTCCTCTCCAAGCCGTTCCACCTGCGCGACCTCGTCGATGAGGTCAACAAGATGCTGGCGGCATAAGGCTGTCAAAA
This sequence comes from Xaviernesmea rhizosphaerae, assembly GCF_001938945.1. Lineage (GTDB taxonomy): Bacteria > Pseudomonadota > Alphaproteobacteria > Rhizobiales > Rhizobiaceae > Xaviernesmea > Xaviernesmea rhizosphaerae. The sequence continues at coordinate 48,833 of NZ_MKIO01000039.1, read as the reverse complement.
AAATCACAAAAAACCTTCACATCGGCTCTTGACGGCGCGAAGGGTTTTGTGGTCTATGCCGCTCATCGGATGGGCGTGTAGCTCAGCGGGAGAGCACTACGTTGACATCGTAGGGGTCACAGGTTCAATCCCTGTCACGCCCACCATCCTAATTGCCTGATTGAGAAGGTCTTTCGAGAAATCGAGAGACCTTTTCGCGTTTCAGCCTCCGGCATGGCGCGGGCTTGATCGCGCGGGCATCCCCGAGGGCTCAGGCGCAGGATCTTGGTCGCAGCATCGAGCGGCCTCGGGCCAGGATTAGATGCCCGAACCGCGCGCTGGCAACAGGACAGCAATCGCTCGATCGGTTTCGACAGAAATTCACAGCCGGCCCTGGCGCCGTCAGACCGCCTGTGTGGGACGGCCTGCCCGCCAAGATGAAATCTCTGTCATGTTGCTCTCCCGGGGGAACGAATTGCGTGCGATCTCATTCATCCGCCGTTACTGAAATGCGCCGTTCCTGAAATTCGGCGTCTGCGAAATGTGAAAGGACACAGGATGAAGTCGCTGCTGATCGCCGCCTTCGCTTTTTCCCTGGCCGGCTCGGCCCTGGCGCAGGACCCGCCGCCGCCGCCGGGCGGCCCCGCGCCGGTCGCCGGAGAGGCTGCGCCGCCCCCGCCCCCGCCGCCGGGCGAAGCAGGCCGTCCGCCCAAGGGTCCGGGCCGTCCCTGGATGGAAGAGGGCCGCCCCATGCCGCCGCGTCCACCCAAGGGCGCCCATTTCGAGATCAAGAAAGGCGACACCAAGGTTGAGGTGAAATGCGCCGATGACGAACCGATGAAGGCCTGCACCGACACGCTGATGCAGATCCTCGACCGGGTCGATCTGAAGGATTGATCGCCTTTCGACAGGCCGACGGAACAGTTTGGCCTCCACGCCTCTGAGAGCATCGAACTGCATCTGATTTTCAGTCCGATGCCTTCTGAAAGGGCGGCGCGATCCTCATCATCGCGTCGCCTTTTTTCGTAACATATCGTCTGCGCCAACGCAGATGGACCGGGCCGGCGGCGGGATTATGCGGGCATCACGCCAAATCCCGCCAGGCCGCCGCTTTTCCGGCAGGCGCGCAGCGCCTACATTGAGAGAGCCCGCATGTTTCACCGGGCGGGAGGCACATCATGTTCAAGACGATCGCGCTCTGCGTGACGCTTGCCGCGACGCCGATCGCGGCACAGGCGCAGTACAAGAATTACGAGGTGACGCCAACGGGCCGCTGCGGCGCGCAGGGAACCTATGGCAACCAGAATTTCCAGCTCGATTGCAGCGGCACGTCGCGCTCGCTGCAACTGGGCGGCGCCAAGGTCGATTCTCAACGCCTGCCGCCCGCAGCCAGGCGCAACAACAATGCCGGCAAGACGCACTCCCGCTGTTATGTCGATGGCAACGGCACGAGCTACTGCAAGTAGAGTGACGGCTTGGCTTGCATAAAGGAGCCGGATTTTTGGCGTGACTGCGACATGCGCAGCTTTGCCGCCGCCCGGCTCAAGGAACCCGCCGGCGTTGTCCCACGTTGACGGACAGACCGCATGGCTTGAGCGTCGCAGCCAAAGCCGCGCTGGCGGCAGAGGCTCCAGCCGCGCTGGCGGCTGTGCGAACCATCATCCTCTCGGGAGAGCCTCATGACGTCCCTGCCCCAAGATCTCGAAGAGGCGCTGGGCCTTTTCATGGCCCAGCAAGGCCTCTCGCGCGACGAGGCGTTGAGCGCCCTCCTGCGCGCGGGGCTCGCGTCACACAGACAGGCGGAGCCGGTCGCCTCGCCGCCCCCGGCAGACGACCAGGCCGACCCCAGCCAGCCAGATCCGGAACGCGTGCAATATCCCGGTTACTTCAAGGGCGAGGGTCGTCTCTGACGCTTTGTTGGATTAGAGCATCGGACCGAAAAGTGGGAACCGGTTTTCGGAAAAATCCGATGCAAAAACAAAAAATTAGAGCATCGGATTGCGTGCGATTTTCAGTCTGATGCTCTAGAACCATGGGGTCGAGGCCGACAATCGCCTCGGGCGGTCGGATCGAAAATCGGTTGCGACTTTTCCGTCTGACTCTCTAGAAGATCCGCGGGATCGGCAAGCCGGCATTGGCCCTTGCGAAGGTCCAGAGCGTCAGGGCCGTGCCGGCTGCCAGCACGACCAAGGTGACGGCAAGAGCCGGGCCGCGCGGCAGCAGACTGCCGGCGGCAAGGCCCGCGAGCGGGCCCGCCTGCATCAAATGCGTTGCGAAGAAATGCGGCACGCGCCGGTCGCCGACGCTGAGCGACCAATCGGTCAGCGGCATGCGCGCGGCCCCGGGAAGCTCCGTGCCGACATGATGGCTCAGCGCGCCTCCCATGCGAAAGGCGACGATCAGGGTAAGCACCGTGCCGAGGATCAGTCCCAGTCCCGTGCCCAGACGCGTGGCCTGGTCGAAAGCCGCCGCCCGGTCGAGAAGAACGACGAGCCCGACAATGCCGGCCGCCACCGTCAGGACGACCGCACCGGCCGCCATCATCGCATAGAGCGTAGCATAGAGAGGCGTACCGACATTGAAATGCGATGGCTGCTGGCGCGCGGCCTGGAGCATGATGTAGCCGACCTCAAATGCCGTGCACGCGACGGCCGCAACGGCAACCCACCACAGAAAAGCGCCATCGCGCCAGGCCTGCCCAAGACAAGATGTCACTGCGGCCAGCGTCGCGAAATGCAAGGCGAGCGAGAGCTGGAACTTGATCGGCTTGGCCCAGACGCTTGCCCCGTCGATCTGCCGGCCGTCGAACCAGCACAGAACCGATGTCGCGACGAAGAGGCCAAGCAACACCGCCACCGTCCACCACCACAAGTCCACCGCGTGCCTGTCCATCCGCGCCTCCTGACTGGCTCTATAGACAGCCTCTACCCGATAAAGTAGACACTGTCTACATGCCGATCGGAAGGGGATGCGCTCGTGTCCAGGAGGAATGGGTAGGGCGCGGACTTGGCCGATCGCATGCGCGTGGCAGGGCACACGGACTGCATCGCTGGACGAGGGATCAGGCCATACAATCAGCATAGGGGATGAAGGATGAGGGAGGTCAAGGATCGGCCGGCTAATTTGCGCGAGGCCTGTGTCGAGGAAGCCCGTGCGATCGTTGCTGAAGACGGCCTGGAGAAATTGAGCCTGCGCGAGGTGGCGCGGCGGCTGGGCGTGTCGCATGGAGCACCCTACCGCCACTTCCCAAGCCGCGATCATCTGCTGGCGGAAATTGTTGCCCGCGCTTTTGCCGCCTTTGCCGAAGCGCTGGACACAAGGTCGCAGAAGAGCGAGCCACCGCAGGACTTTGGAGCGATGGGGCGAGCCTACCTCACCTACGCACTGGAACAGCCGCTGAACTACCGGCTGATGTTCGGCACGCCGCTGCCGGCGCCGGCAGATCACCCTGAGATGATGCGCCAGGCACGCCATGCCTTCGCCTTGCTGCGGGAAAACCTGAAGGCTGCTCATGCTGCCGGGCATCGACCGGTGGATGCGGAAGAGCTGGACCGGCATGCGCTGTTTATCTGGGCGACGATGCATGGGACCGCGAGCCTTCTGGCCAGCGATGCGATCCGCCAGATCGACCTGTCGGACAGCGTGCTCGCCGGCGCGCCTGAGCACAGCCTGACAATGATCGGACGCGCGCTCGCTCTTTGCTGATTTTCCGCTGTCAGGCCGGGCTATGCGCATTCGGGCGGAAAATCATGACCCGTCCGATTGTCCTACGAAATCCGGTTGATCGATGCGCGATATCCGGAGCTTTCTGAAAGACGGCAAACTCCTCGTTTCGTCATGTTCGGGCTTGACCCCGATATCTGCAAGGTCTTGATATCTCTACGACTTATTGACCAGGGCAGATCCCCGGAACAAGCCCGAGGATGACGTCGCGCGTGATGGTCACCTATGCCAGGGATCTCAAAGTCGGACGTGATCTCCCGGATCTTTTATAAGGCCGATGCTCGCAAGGGTTCTCACCACCTACAAAAGGAGGCGGCACAGACCAAACCCGATCGGGTCGATCTGTGCCGCCTTATCTTTTCATCTTTTCAGCGACATGGCTCACTCTGTGAGCGCTCGCCGGCGGGTCAACCCGCTCACGCCATGGCGGCGGGATCGCCGATCGGCAGAAGGGCCGGATCCTTCAGGGAAGGATCGTTCGGGTTCTTGCTGTCACCGGGATTGAGAACCGGTGGGTCCTGCGGTCGATCCTGAGCGCGGTCAGGAATGCCCGGCGTGGCAATCGGCCCGCGCGGCGTTTCGGCGTCGGGTGTCGGGATGGGGTCGCGGTTCGGCATCGGAAACTCCTTTGCTGTTTTGGCCGGTGCTCGAGCGACGAACACCGTTGCAGATTTAACGAGCGGATGCCTGCGATGTTCCGTTCGCTTGGTCCCTCTGTCGATCGGCCGCTTCGGCAAAATCCAGCGTTGCCAGCAGCGGAAGATGGTCGGAGGCGAGGCGCGTCTGGGCATTGGCGATCGGCGCGCAAGCGGTCACGGTCAGTCCCGAATTGGGAAAGACATGGTCGAGCCGCATCAGCGGGAAGCGTGACGGAAAGGTGGGCGCCAGCCGCCCTGTGCGCGGATCGGCCGCCGCCGGCAGGGCACGGTTGAGACGCCGGAAGGCCGGCGAGCGGGTAACGGCATTGAAATCGCCGGTCAGGATCGCCGGACCGGCCTGGCAATCGGCATGCCCCATCCAGTCCGGCCCCAGCAGCGCCTGCGCCTGCAGGCTGCGCTCGCGCCCGCGCAGGCCGAGATGGGTGTTGATCACCTGCACCGGCCGTCCCGCCACAGCGATTTCCACCCAGATCGCCCCGCGCGGCTCACCAATCGAGGGCAGCGAGCCCGCGCGGCGCAGGCGCGAGGGAAGCGCCGTCAGGATCGCATCGCCATATTGCTCCTCCTCCACATGCATGGCCGGATGGAAATGCGCGGTCATTTTCAGATGATCGGCGATGCGCTGCGCCTGATCGACCCCCTTGGTGCGCAGCCGGCCGACATCCAGCTCCTGCAGCGCAATGATGTCGGGTCGCGCGGCTGCGATCACCTCCGCCACCCGTTCCGGGTCATGGCGGCGGTCGGTGCCGATGCAGCTATGGACATTGTAGGTGATCAGGCGGAAGGCAGTCGTCATGCTGGAAGGCTTTCTGGACATGGCACGGAACCCGATGAGGGGCATTTTCGTTCCGTGACATCGTTTTGCCGGAGAAGGGTCCGGCAGCGCGATACCACCTCGAGGACACGCGCCCTGCCCCCGCCGGGCCCAGCTGGACTGAACCCATGACGTTTCGTCTTCTCCTGCGCGCGGTCATGATCGTCGCGATCATCGCCGCGGTCTACCTGCTCGTCCGCACGCTTCGGGAATATTCGCTCGACGAGATCCTGCAGGCGCTGCGCAGCATTCCGCTCAGCCACTTCGCCGCCAGTCTGGCTTTCGCCTTCGCCTCCTATTTCTGCCTGTCCTGTTTCGATGCCATGGGCGTGCGCTACGCCGGCAAGCGGCTGGCCTTTCACCGCACGCTGCTGACGTCGTTTGTGTCGCTGTCGATCGGTCACAATGTCGGCGTCGCGGCCTTGAGCAGTGGCGCAGTGCGCTATCGCTATTACGCGCGCTGGGGACTGACGGCAGAGGACGTTGCCAAGATCGTGCTGTTCTGCGGCGTCACCGTCGGCATCGGCCTGATGACGCTGGGATCTCTCGGCCTGTTCCTGCGGCCGCAGGAAGCCGTGCAGATGACAGGGCTGTCCAGCTCCGCCGTCTTCACGCTGGCCATCGTCTCGGCGCTTTTGCCGGTGGTCTATGTCATCCTGGCCGCCACGCTGCGCAAGCCGCTGCAGCTGCGCAGCTGGAGCTTCACCATGCCCAGCCTGCGGCTGGCGCTCGGCCAGGTCCTGTTCGGCACGCTCAACTTCGCCTGCGTCGCCGCCAGCCTGCACCAGATGCTCTCGGCCTTTTCCGAGGCGAATTACCTGAAGGTCGCCGCCGTCTCGATCATCGCCAATGTCGCGGCGATCATCAGCCACGTGCCGGGCGGCATCGGCGTGCTGGAGGCCACGGTTGCGCACATTCTGCCGGGCGCGCAATCGGTCGCCGCCGTCATCGCCTTCCGCGTCGCCTATTACTTCATCCCGCTTGCCATCGGCCTGCCGCTGCTGATCGGCAGCGAGATGCTGATCCGCAAGAGCGACAAGGCCCGTCCGCGCCATGAAGACGAGGCGCCGGAAGGGCACGCGCACCCGGCCTGATCCCTGTCTCCTTTGCCTGCGTGGCTCGCCCGCCGGCCTGCGTCAGCCACAAAAATCCCGCCGTCCGGAAGGATAGGCGGGATTTTTCGTGGGACTTGTCGAGGACTGTCAGAACACCGCAGTTCTGAGCTTGCGGGCGAGCTGGCTCATGCCGGTCAGCACCGCCTTGACCGGGCGGAACGGCCTGTGGGGATCGACGATCGCCGTGCCGGGAATGGGATCGACCGCGCCCTTGGCCACGTCGACATCGAAATGGCGCAGGCCCCGCAGATTGTGATTGACCGCTTCGACACCGTCGAGCAGCGAGCCGGTTTCCGCGATCGACCGGGAGACAGCCTCCGGCGTCACGTCGAGATGCTCGGCCAGCAGTCGGTCGCGCAGCGCCGTGATCGCCTGGCGATGCGTCTCACTGACGGCCTCTACGGCGATATCAGCCTCGGTATCCAGCCCTTCGGACCGGTTGTTGAGGTTGGACGAGCCGATGCGCAGGAAGACATCGTCGACCACCACCAGCTTGGAATGGACCAGCACCTCCTGCTCGCCGCCGCCCGCCTTCGGCACCACCGAATACATCACGCGGAAACGGTCATAGGGGTCGCGGCGCTTGAGCTGGCGGATCAGCCGGTCGCGGTTGTTGCCCATCATGATTTTTTCGATGAAGCCATGCGAGATGCGGCTGACGACGATGAGGATTTCCGGACCTTCCGGATTTTCCAGATGTCGGGCGATGATGTCGGCAATGCCGAAGGAGGCGAGATATTGCGCCTCGATATAGACATGCTTGCGCGCCGCCTTCAGCGCGTCCTTGAGGAGGGATATCGATTCCTGATGGCCGTCATGGTCGGGTCCGTCCGGCTCGGTGCGGGCAATCGCGACGCGGCAGTCGGTGAGGTCGGGCTTGATGCTGTCGGGCCAGATATCGGCCGCTTCCACGGCGTCCGGCGCGGCAAGGCCGGGCGCCTCGATCGGGCCGACCGCGCCGCGCCAGCGCAGGCGGATCAGATCACCGACGCCGATGGCGGCCGGGCCGGAGAGCATGGCCTGCATGTCATGCACAGGTTCATAAGCTTCGCCCTTGGGCGTGACGCGCAAGGGATTGTCCGGCAGGTGCCGATCGTCGTCCCAGCGCCGCGCGGTCAGGTCGATGCCGCCGAGAAAGGCGATGCGGTCGTCGATCGACACCATCTTCTGGTGATGCGAGCCGCGGATCGGGTGGCGGCCGTCAAAGCGCAGCTCGATGCGCGGATGCTGCGGCCAGCCGCTGCGGCGAAACAGTTTCAGCGATTTGCCGGAATAGATCGGCCCCATGGCCCAGACGAGAATGCGCACCTGCAGCAGCGGGTTCGCGTCCACCAGGCTTTCGAGGATGGTGCCCAGCGTCGGACTGTCCGGCAGATCCGGCCGCAGGCAGATGTCGGGATCGAAATCCCAGCCGACGATCAGGATCTCGCGCTCGGCGCGCCGCAGGCTCTCGTCCAGCACCTGATAATAGCGGGCGGCATCGATCAGAAAGGCGAGACGCTCGGCCTTCACCGAGCGCCAGGCATTTTCGCCGACGCGGATGATGCCGCCACGCCGGCCGAAAGCGGACGTTGCACGGGAAAGAACGGAACCGCGTTGTGACAAGATGTTTCCCCTCGGACGGCCCCGCCGCACCGGAAAGGATGGCGGACCGGGGCGCTGCGCGTGATGCATGAGCGCGGCGGATGGCGCCCGCGCTGGGACGATCCGCCGCTTTTACCCCTCACCGAGCCCTGCCCGCTCTGCCCCATGGCGAACGCAGGAAAAAGGTCAACGGGGCGGTGCCCCGTTAACGTCTTCGCCTGTCAATTGTTCCGCCGGCATATCAGCCCTGTGACGCTCACGGCGTGAGGCGCAATGGCCTCATTCTCAGCCCGTCGTCATCAGCAGGAAAGGCGCGGCCGCCGAGGCGGACAAGGCCAGCGCATCGCCCGCCGTCATGCTTCCGCCGTGCTCGCCCAGCCGGTCCTGCCACACGCGGCCTGCCAGATCCTGCGGCAGATGCACCGTGATCTCGCCGGCGGCGATATCGAGCCCCTGCGCGCCAGAGGCTTCCAAGAGCTCGTGAATGCGCACCGGCGCCACCACCACGGCGGCTTGCGTCCCCGACACACGGGCAAAGGCGACGAAGCGATGGGCGTGATCGCCCGACAGCGTCAGCGGCCGATAGTCGCCCTCCAGGAACAGCGCCGGCTGCGCCTGCCGGGCGGCAAGGCCGAGCCGCACCAGCGACTGCTTTGCCGCGCCGCTTTCGAGCGCGTCGAAATCGAGCCGCATCCTGGCCGGGCCTTCCGCCAGGCGCGCTAGCCGTGCGAAGTCGGGCATGCGGCGATTGTCGGGATCGACGAGGCTCAGATCCTCCGTCTCCGACCCCTGATAGATGTCCGGAACGCCAGGTGCGGCGATCTTGACGAGCGTCTGCGCCAGCCCGTTATAGAGCCCGGTCAGCGCATAGGGCCCGAGCGTGGCGGCGAAGTCGCGCAGGAATTCCGGTGAGGACAAGAGCCCGCGCACGAAATCCTGCACGGCGGCTTCATAGGCTTCGTTGGGTTCGGCCCAGAAGCTGCGCAGCTTGGCCTCGCGGATCATCTTTTCGACATAGGCGGCAAACCGGGTGCCGAAGGCCTCGATGCCCTTGGCGTCATCCGTCTTCAGGCCCACCGGCCAGGCACCCGCCAGCGCCTGGTAGAGGCCCCACTCCACCGCCGGCTCGGGTGCCGCACCCTCCTTGAGCGCCTGAACCGCGCCGGCATTCTGGCCATGCCAGCGCTGGACCGCTTCGATCCACCGCTCCGGCGCCTGGGAGAGGGCATAGAGCCGCGCGCGGCTGTCTTCGCCGCGCTTGGTGTCATGGGTGGAGGTGGTGGACAGCGCCTCCGGCTGCTCGACCACCCGCCGGATCATCGCATCGTGAAAGGCATCGACGGTGAGGTGCGGCTCGACCGGATTGCCGCCCACCTCGTTCAGCGCCAGAAAGCGGTTGTGGCGGTAAAAAGCCGTGTCCTCCATGGCCTTGGCCATGACGGGACCGGAAAGCTGCTGGAAACGGGTTCGGAAGTCCGTTGCAGCCGCGCTTGGGCTCCGACCTTTCAGGATTGCTTCGATCGCACCGAGCGCCTCCCGCTCCTGCGTGGAGAGATCGATGGCGGCGGCAGCGAGCGCGTCATCCAGAACCGTCTCGTCCGCCGGGCTCAGCGCGCCGGTCGTGCCATAGGTGCGGTAGACGGTGAAGCCGGCGACCAGCGCGCGCAGCGCGGCGGCAAAGGTCTCGTTACTCTCCACGCCCGCCCCGGCAGCCTCTCGGCCGATGCGGGTCAGCGTGCTCACCTCGCCCTCGAAATTTTCCTGCAGCATCAGCATCTTTGCATCGTGCAGAAGAGTCTCGTAGGGATCGCCGGGGGCAAAGCGGTCATAGGCGCGGGCAAGCGTGTCGAGCCCGTCCTTCACCGTGAAGAGACGCGCGAGCGCGGCGATGAATTCATAGCCGGTGGTGCCCTCGACCGGCCAGTCTTCCGGCACGCGCTCCTCTTCCTCGATGATCTTCTCCACCACGATCGGCACGTCAGGACCGACGGCCGCGCGCAGCCGCTCGAGATAGGCCTTGGGATCGGCGAGCCCATCGACATGGTCGATGCGCAGGCCCTGCACCACGCCCTTTTCCACGAGGTCGAGGATCAGGGCATGGGAGGTGGTAAACACAGCCTCGTCCTCGACGCGCAGGCCGGCCAGGCCCGCGATCTCGAAGAAGCGGCGATAGCTGAGACCGCTTGCGGCCTTCTTCCAGTCCATCAGCCGGTAGGGCTGTGCCTCGGCGATTTCGGTGATCTGTGCGGGTGCGAGCGCGGCCAGGGCCTCTTCAAGAGCCGAGGTACCGGCCGCATCCTCGCTGAAGGCCTGGCGGACGGCGGCATGGAAGTCATCCTCTCCGCCAGGATCGGCCTTCGCCGCCAGAGCTTCCAGATGCCGGGCGAGCGGCAGATCGACCGTCTTGAGCGCCTGGGCATAGGTGGAAGGCGCAAGCGGAAAGACCTGCTCATAATAGGAAAGGCCGATCACGCCGGCTTGCGCATCGAGGCCCAGCTTGATCTCGCCCTTTTCGACGGCCTCCTCGAAGCTGCCGCCAAGCACGGTCAGCGTCAAAGGGCGCGACCAGTCGACGTCGAACGTGCGGGCATGCGGGCTGTCCGCGCCCCATTCGACGATGCTGCGCCACCACGGATTTTCCAGCGAGGAGGCCATGTGGTTGGGGACGATATCGACGATCAGCCCCAGCCCCTCCGCCTTGAGCGCAGCGGAAAGCCGGTCGAAGCCCTCCTGCCCGCCGAGATCGGGATCGAAGCGGTTGGAATCGGTCACGTCATAGCCATGGGTCGAGCCGCTGGTCGCGGCGAAGATCGGCGAGGCATAGAGATGGCTGACACCGAGCCGCTTGATATAGGGCGCCAGCTCGGCCGCCTTGTCGAAGGTCATGCCCTCGCGAAACTGCAGCCGATAGGTGGAAAGCGGACGGGAAGAAAGGGGGCGGGTCATGGACAGAAGCGCCTTGTGCTGGGTTCAGAGTCTGGGGTTGCGAGGATCAGGTGTGGATCTGGAACGCGCATTCGCGGAGGGAAGGGAACGGCGGAGAAGAAAGGATCTGTTTCAACGGAAGACATCCGCCACGCGGGCGGATGAAAAAATAAGGGTTTGGGGAAAGCAGCAGCTTGCCGGATCCTGACGGGCGCGCGCGCTCAGGCAGGGGATAGAAAACGGGACAATGTCCGATGTTCCCGTGTTTGTTTCTGCAACGGGTTTTCAGAAACCGGCTTCCGGATCTCTTCGATTGTGCGTTCGAGAAACCGCCGCCGCGTCTTCTTGACAGTGAACAGGTGGGAGCTTTTGGTCAGAGACAGGCACCTTGTGCTCAATGCCGGTCGATGAACTTGCAGAAGCGGCTGGTTTTTCCGTCGGCGGTCTCGTCCTGATAGACGAGGGCCAGGCCATTGCCGTCGAAGATCTCAAAGAATTCGTCCCAGGAAATCTGTTCCAGACTTTCCTCGGGCTCGCCGAAGTCGAAGCGCAGAATGCCGCCGTCTTTGGCGCCCTTCACTTTTGCGGGATGGCCATCGCGGCTTTCCGCCCAGTCGCGAATGGTCTGGTGGTCGGTTGTTGTCGACGACGTGGTCATGGCTGCCTCTCCGATGGTCGAAAACCGGCTTCAGCCCGCAAACCACGCGAGGGACAGGTTTGTTCCGCCGAAAGCACTCTCTCGCCCGAAGGGCCATCCCGGAAAAGAGGCGCCATGCACGGGCCCGAAACGCTCAGGCTGTCGGCGGCGGCAGCATGTTGGCATGGAAGGTAAAGGCGCAATCGCGGCCGGAGGCCTTCGCCCTGTAAAGGGCAAGGTCTGCGGCCGAAAGATAGCTGGCGGCATCGGACAGTCCCTGCATGGGGCCGCTGGCAAGGCCGATGCTGACGGTGACCACCTCGAAGACGCTGGCCTTGTGCGGAATGGCCAGATCGCGAATGCGCCGGCGCACCACATCGGCGATGGAGGCGGCCGCGACCCGGCGAATGCCTGGAAGCACCAGGGCGAACTCCTCCCCGCCATAACGCGCGGCGATCGCCAGGGGCAGCTCACCGGCAAGCCCGGTAAGACAGGCGCCGATCGCGGCCAGACAGGCATCCCCGGCGAGATGGCCGTAGGTGTCGTTATAGCACTTGAAGTGATCGACATCGATCAGCATCACCGTCAAAGCCGGCTCCGCCCCGTCCCTGTCGCCGAGAAGATGATCGAGATGCTGGTTCAGCATGCGCCGGTTGAACAGACCGGTGACCTCGTCGATGCGCGCCAGCTGCTCCAGCCGGTTGTTCAGCGACAGCATCGCCCGCTCCGCCGCCCGCGCTGCGCTGATATCGGAAAGGACCACCAGCCGATAGCCATTCGCCATCTGCCGCACGGTCATGGAGACATGAAAATCCGGCCCGAGCGTCAGGTCCGACCGTCCCTCCACCCGCATCATCGCCAGGACGCGGGCGGAGAAGGCCTGCGCATCCTCGCCAGCCGCATGGTAAAGCGGCGCGGCACGGCGCAGCACCGTCTCAATATGGCAACCAATGATCATCTCCGTCTGTGCGAACAAAGCGGAATATTGCTGGTTGATCAGAAGAATCCGGTTGTCTTCATCAAGAACCACCATGGCGTCGGCCATGCAGCCGATAGCCTCGCGCAGGATTGCCTCGGTCTGCACATGCTGCAGCTCGATCTCCTTGGCCTGGGTGATATCGCGATCGAGTGAGATGATCGCGACAAGGCGGCCATCATCGTCGAGAATCGGTGCCTTCATCGACGAAAGCCAGCCGGCCTGCCCCGTCTTCAGCACGAACGGATAATCGCGCAGTCTCGGCGCATGCTCGATGATCACCGCCTGCTGATGCGCGGTGATCGCGCGCAGGGTCTGCCCGTCAAAGAAGTCGGCGAGCTGCGCCTGCGCGAGACGGTCCTTCGCCGCGCGTCCGAGAAAGGTGGCGGCCGCCGGATTCGCGGTGATGAACCGTCCCGTTCGATCGCTCACCAGCAAATTGTCGGGCAGCGCATCGATGATGGTGCGCAGAAGCCGCGCTTCTCCGAGACGCCGGTTGCGCGTGATCTCTCGGCCCATTCCCGCCATTGACAGGAATGTGGTCAGGAACAGAAGCAAAGCGGGATCGAGAATCTCGGCCTGCCTGCGCTCGCCCGCATCGCCCTCCACCAGTCCGCAGAAGACCAGAGTGAGGGCGGCGAGACAGGAAAGGCCTGCCATCTCCAGCGCCGTCGGAGCAAGTCTGCGGCGAAGGCAATGGAAGATGATGCCGATGGCGCCGGACAGCAGCGCCTGCCCCATGGCTAATCCGGCCATCGTGCCAGCCTGCGCGCCGGCGACGCCTGCAACCACAATCAGTGCGGGTACAATCGCCGGAAGGCCACCGAAAAAGGCGGCAAGCACGATGAGGCCATTGGGCAGGTGGATGAGAAAGTCGATGCGATGCGGGAAGCCGACCAGCAGCAGGACCGCGACACTGAGCCCCATCGCCACACCGAAGACGGCCTTCTGGCAGGTCTCAGTCAAGGGAGCGAGAAAGGAGCAAAGGCTGATGCAAAACGGCACCGCGGAGGCCATAACGGCTAAATTTTCCAAGAGATTATGCGAGCCGATCAACATGGAAACATCGCGGATGAAACTTTCATCGAACCGGTGAATGCTGTGGCGTAGGACAGGATTGTCTTGAACAAGAGATTAAAAAAACACGCGCTTCTTTGAAAGCCGTGAATTGCACAGAGATGTTAAAAATACACCCGTTGCTGATAGCGACGAAAAGAAACAACCTGAGAGTGCGGCTCGTAGTGCCATCATCATCGTCCCGCAAGGCCACGGCGCGGCGCGAGTCATGGGGGAAACCTCCGCCAGGCGTCTCCATGCTGGCCGTTCCGGAAGAAAACGGAAGCTCCGGCAAAAGAAGGTGACGCGGGCATGCTTTTGCGCTAGGAACGCCGCCAAAACGCGCGCAGCCGGAAGGGTATGACGACCGAGGAGGCCGCCCTTTGCCTTGAAGACGCGCCGCCTGGATCATGACGATTGAAGACGGGTTCGGCCTTGAATCGCAGTCATGATCGAAATCGGAAAATCAGAGCAGGATTTCAAACGAGAGCCGTGCACGCTCTCCGACAGTTCGCTCTGGAACATGTCGCGCGGGAATGGTCAGCGGTTTTGCGATCACGACATGCGACAAAACAAGGACTTAAAGTGCGGGAAGCGAATTCGAGAGATCGCGACGCGCTTTAGCAGCGTCTAAGGACATGACCATGCCTGCTTACCGTTCGAGAACCACCACCCACGGCCGCAACATGGCCGGCGCCCGCGGCCTGTGGCGCGCCACCGGCATGAAGGACGGCGACTTCGGCAAGCCGATCATCGCCGTCGTCAATTCCTTCACCCAGTTCGTGCCCGGCCACGTGCACCTGAAGGATCTCGGCCAGCTGGTGGCCCGCGAAATCGAGAAGGCCGGCGGTGTTGCCAAGGAGTTCAACACGATCGCCGTCGATGACGGCATCGCCATGGGCCATGACGGCATGCTCTATTCGCTGCCGAGCCGCGAAATCATCGCCGACAGTGTCGAATACATGGTCAATGCCCATTGCGCCGACGCCATGGTCTGCATTTCCAATTGCGACAAGATCACCCCCGGCATGCTGAACGCCGCCATGCGGCTCAACATTCCCTCGGTCTTCGTCTCCGGCGGGCCTATGGAGGCCGGCAAGGTCGTTCTGCACGGCAAGACCCATGCGCTCGACCTGGTCGATGCCATGGTCGCCGCCGCCGACGACAAGGTCTCAGACGAGGACGTCAAGGTCATCGAGCGCTCGGCTTGCCCCACCTGCGGTTCCTGCTCGGGCATGTTCACGGCCAATTCGATGAACTGTCTGACGGAAGCGCTCGGCCTATCGCTGCCAGGCAACGGCTCGACGCTCGCAACGCATGCCGACCGCAAGCGCCTCTTCGTGGAAGCCGGCCACCTGATCGTCGACATCACGCGGCGCTGGTACGAGCAGGAGGACGCCAGCGTGCTGCCGCGCAACGTCGCCAACAAGCAGGCCTTTGAAAACGCCATGTCGCTCGACATCGCCATGGGCGGCTCGACCAATACGGTGCTGCACATCCTCGCCGCCGCTTATGAAGGCGGCATCGACTTCACCATGGAAGACATCGACCGCCTGTCGCGCCGCGTGCCCTGCCTGTCCAAGGTGGCGCCGGCCAAGCAGGACGTTCACATGGAAGACGTGCATCGCGCCGGCGGCATCATGCGCATCCTGGGCGAGCTCGAGCGCGGCGGCCTGATCAACCGCGACAGCCCGACCGTACATGCCGCATCGCTCGGCGACGCCATCGACCGCTGGGACATCACCCGCACCAATTCCGAGACCGTGCGCACCTTCTTCCGCGCGGCCCCGGGCGGCATCCCCACCCAGGTCGCCTTCAGCCAGGAAGCGCGCTGGGACGAACTCGACACCGATGGCGAAACGGGCGTGATCCGCTCGGTCGAACATCCCTTCTCCAAGGATGGCGGCCTGGCCGTGCTCAAGGGCAACATCGCGCTCGACGGCTGCATCGTGAAGACGGCGGGCGTGGACGAATCGATCCTGAAATTCTCCGGCCCTGCTGTCGTCTATGAAAGCCAGGATGCAGCCGTGAAGGGCATTCTGGGCAACGAGGTCAAGGCCGGCGACGTCGTCGTCATCCGCTATGAAGGCCCAAAGGGCGGTCCGGGCATGCAGGAAATGCTCTATCCCACGAGCTATCTGAAGTCGAAGGGCCTCGGCAAGGCCTGCGCGCTTATCACCGACGGCCGCTTCTCCGGCGGCACCTCGGGCCTGTCGATCGGCCATGCCTCGCCTGAGGCCGCCCAGGGCGGCGCCATCGGCCTGGTCAAGCCGGGCGACATCATCGAGATCGACATCCCGAACCGCACGATCAACATCGCCATCAGCGATGCCGAGCTTGCCGCCCGCCGCGCCGAGCAGGACAAGCTCGGCTGGAAGCCGGTTGCACCGCGCAAGCGCAACGTGACGACCGCGCTCAAGGCCTATGCCGCGTTTGCATCGAGCGCCGACAAGGGCGCCGTGCGGATTTTGCCCGGCGAGGAATGAGCAGCATCTGACGAGCCCGACCGGCGCGGCGGCAAGGCTGCGCTGGCACTCTGCTTAAGACACCGCCCTTAAATCCGCCCTCAGCCGCTCGATATCCGGCAGGCGTTCATCGAGCGTGGCATGGGTTTTGCGCCACGCCGGCAGGGCGGCGGCCAGAAGCGCTTCCCCCGCAGGAGTAAGGCGCAGCACCTTACGGCGCTTGTCCTTCTCGTCAGCAGCGACGAGCACCAGCCCCCGCCGCTCCAGGGGTTTCAGCGCCGCCGTCAGCGTCGTGCGGTCCATGGCGAGCAGGCTGGCCACATCGGCCATGCCGGCCGGAACGGGGCGGTTCAGCGACATCATCAGCGAGAACTGACCATTGGTCAGCCCATGCGGCTTCAACGCGTCATCGAAGAGGCGCGCCAGAGCACGTGCTGCGCGTTGCGCATGCAGGCAGAGACAGGTGTCCTTCACAAGGAGTGTCGTCTGAAAGGGAATCATCTGCTGCTTTGACATGGTCCATTTATGTTGATATCAACCTAATCGTCAAGCGGCGGCGGTCCGCGCGTCTTCCGGATCATCTGCCGAATGAGATCATCACAGGAGGAATGGGGATGAGCGAAATTCACGGACGGTTCGTCTGGCACGAGCTGATGACGAGCGATCCGGCGGCGGCCGCCGCCTTCTATGCCCAGGTGGTCGGCTGGACGGTCGAGGACAGCGGCATGCCGGGGCTTGACTATCGCATTGCCAGCGCCGGCAAGGATATGGTCGCCGGCATCATGGACATGCCCCCGCACCTGGCGGAAAGCGGCGCAAGGCCGCACTGGCTCGGCTATATCGGCGTGGACGATGTGGATGCGGCCGCGGCGCGCTTGACCGCCGAGGGCGGCGCCGTTCATCGCGCGCCTGAAGATATTCCCGGCGTCGGCCGCTTCGCTGTCGTGTCCGACCCGCAGGGCGCCGTCTACTGCCTTTTCCACGCCAGCACGCCCGGCGCGCCGACGCAGCCCATGGCGACAGGCCATGTCGGCTGGAACGAGCTGATGTGCGGGGATGTCGAGGAGGCGATGACCTTCTATCACCGGCTCTACGACTGGCAGAAGGACACGGCGATGGATATGGGCCCGCTCGGCACCTACCAGATCTTTGCCGTGGGCGGCGTCGGCCTTGGCGGCATGATGCGCAAGCCGCCGGAAATGCCGGGGCCACACCGCTGGCAATATTACTTCACCGTCGAAGGTCTCGATGGCGCCGGCGAGCGGGTCACGGCGGGTGGCGGTCAGTTGCTTGGCCAGCCGATGGAAGTGCCCGGCGGCGCCTGGATCATCCCCTGCCTCGATCCGCAAGGCGCCTCCTTCTCGCTGGTCTCCATGGCGCGCTGACCACAGTATAGGCCGAGGGAGGCCCGAAGAGGCTGCACAGCCGGAGCCTGTCGCGCAAAAAGGGGCACCGGTTTTGCAGTGAAAGGATGCGGCAAACCCGGCCCTAAAGCGCGATCAGCGGATCCGAAAGGTCGCCACGCGCTTTAGGGCCGGCGCGCGGCTTCTTCCACACCCTGCCTGATCCCGCTTGCTTTCTCCCTTCGCATTGCACAAAATCGCGGCGAGGACGGCTAAAGACCGTTGAAGAGGGGCGAGTACGAGGCAGCATGTCGATCAAAGCCAGCATCTATCACCTGACCCATTATCAATATGACCGGCCGATCCAGCTCGGCCCGCAGGTGATCCGGCTCAAGCCGGCCGCGCATTCGCGCACCAAGGTGCTCAGCCATTCGCTGAAAGTCTCGCCGTCGAACCATTTCGTCACGTTGCAGCAGGACCCCTACGGCAATTTCCTGGCGCGCTATGTCTTTCCCGAGCCGGTCACCGAGCTGAAGATCGAGGTCGATCTGATTGCCGACATGACCGTCTACAATCCTTTCGACTTTTTCGTCGAGGAAGAGGCGGAAGTCTGGCCCTTCGACTATGCCGAGGCGCTGGTCGATGACCTCTCGATCTACCGCAAGCCTGAGCCCGCGACGCCGGCGCTCCAGGCCTATCTCGACCGGATCGACCGCACGCCGCGCAACACGGTGAATTTCGTCGTCGATCTCAATGCCCAGCTGCAGCGCGACATCAACTATGTCATCCGAATGGAGCCGGGCGTGCAGACGCCGGAAGAGACGCTGACCCAGGCGCTCGGTTCCTGTCGCGACACCAGCTGGCTTCTGGTCGAGATCCTGCGCCATCTGGGTTTTGCCGCGCGCTTCGTCTCCGGCTATCTGATCCAGCTTACGCCGGACCTGAAGGCGTTGGACGGCCCCTCCGGCACCGAGGTGGACTTTACCGACCTGCATGCCTGGTGCGAGGTCTATCTACCGGGCGCCGGCTGGGTCGGCCTCGACCCGACCTCGGGCCTCCTGACCGGCGAGAGCCACATTCCGCTGGCCGCCACGCCGCATTACCGCAACGCCGCGCCGATTTCCGGCGGCTTCTTCGGCGAGGCGAAGACCGAATTCGCCTTCGACATGAAGGTCACGCGCGTGGCCGAACATCCGCGCATCACCAAGCCTTTTTCCGACGAGAGCTGGGACGCGCTGAACCGGCTGGGTCAGGATGTCGACGAGGTTCTGCGCGCAAGCGACGTGCGCCTCACCATGGGTGGCGAGCCGACATTCGTCTCCATCGACGATTTCCAGTCGGGCGAGTGGAACACCGACGCCGTGGGGCCGACCAAGCGGGCCAAGGCGGACGCGCTGATCCGCCGCCTGCGCACCCGCTTCGCCCCCGGCGGCTTCCTGCATTACGGCCAGGGCAAATGGTATCCGGGCGAGAGCCTGCCGCGCTGGACCTTCTCGCTCTATTGGCGCAAGGATGGCCTGCCGATCTGGCGCAATGGCGACCTGATCGCCCAGGAAGGCCGGGACTATGGCGTGACCGACGACGATGCCGGCCTGCTGCTGGCCACCATCGCCGAGGAGCTCGATGTGCCCTCGGAGAATGTGCTGCCGGCCTATGAGGACCCGGCGCAATGGGTGCTCAAGGAGGCGAATCTTCCCGAAAATCTCGATCCTTCCAACAACAAGCTGGAGGATGTCGAGCAGCGCGCCCGCATGGTCAAGGTGTTCGAGCGCGGCCTGACCAAGCCGTCGGGCTATGTTCTGCCGGTGCAGCCCTGGAACGCGCGCGCCGGCGGGCGGCGCTGGATCAGCGAGCGCTGGCGCACCCGGCGCGGGCGGATCTTCCTGGTGCCCGGCGACAGCCCGGTCGGCTATCGCCTGCCGCTGACCTCGCTCACCTGGATCTCCCCCTCGCAATATCCCTATATCAACCCGCTGGACCCCAGCATCCCGCGCGCCCCGCTGCCCGATTTCGCGCAGGAGGACGGGCGCACGCTCGGAACAGCGCATTTCCAGCCGTCCGCCGCCCAGCAGGTGCGGATGGAGCAGTCGGTTCTGGAAATCGACGGCTTCGTGCGCACCGCCATCAGCGTCGAGGCACGCGATGGCCGGCTCTGCGTCTTCATGCCGCCGACCGCGTCCGTCGAGGACTATCTCGATCTCATCGCCTCCACCGAGCGCGCCGCGGCCCGGATCGGCAAGCCGGTGCATATCGAGGGCTACGCTCCGCCGCATGACGAGCGCATCAACGTCATGCGCGTCGCGCCCGATCCGGGCGTGATCGAGGTCAACGTCCATCCGGCCGCCAGCTGGCAGGAGTGCGTGGCGATCACCAGCGCCGTCTATGAAGAAGCGCGCGAAAGCCGGCTCGGCACCGACAAGTTCATGATCGACGGGCGCCACACCGGCACCGGCGGCGGCAATCATGTGGTGGTCGGCGGCGTCAATCCGAACGACAGCCCCTTCCTGCGCCGGCCCGACCTCTTGAAGAGCCTGATCCTGCACTGGCAGCGCCATCCCTCGCTGTCCTACCTGTTCTCCGGCCTGTTCATCGGCCCGACAAGCCAGGCGCCGCGCATCGACGAGGCGCGCCATGACGCGTTGTACGAGCTGGAAATCGCCATGGCGCAGGTGCCCGCGCCCGGCCAGGGCCTGCCGCCCCTGCCCTGGCTGGTGGACCGGCTGTTCCGCAACCTTCTGACCGACGTGACCGGCAACACCCACCGCTCCGAGATCTGCATCGACAAGCTGTTTTCGCCGGATGGGCCGACGGGCCGGCTCGGCCTGGTCGAGTTCCGCGGCTTCGAAATGCCGCCAAATGCGCGCATGTCGCTGGCCCAGCAATTGCTGGTGCGCGCGCTGATCGCCCGCTTCTGGCAGAAGCCGGCCGAAGGCGGGCTGACGCGCTGGGGCACGACCCTGCACGACCGCTTCATGCTGCCGCATTATGTCTGGGCCGATTTCCTCGACGTGCTGAGCGACCTCAGGCAGAACGGCTTCGATTTCCGCTCCGAATGGTTCGAGGCTCAGCTCGAATTCCGCTTCCCCTTCTGCGGCGAGGTCGACTATGACGGCGCCCGGCTGGAGCTGCGCCAAGCGCTCGAACCCTGGCATGTGATGGGCGAGCAGGGCGCGATCGGCGGCACGGTTCGCTTCGTCGATAGCTCGGTCGAGCGGCTGCAGGTGACGCTGGAAACGATCAATCCCGAGCGCTACACCGTGGCCTGCAACGGCCGGCCGGTGCCGCTGAAGCCGACGGGCAGGAGCGGCGTGTCCGTCGCCGGCGTGAGGTTCAAGGCCTGGCATCCGGCTTCGGGCCTGCACCCGGTCCTGCCGGTCCATGCCCCGCTGACCTTCGACATCTTCGACCGCTGGTCGAACCGCGCGATCGGCGGCTGCACCTATCACGTCGCCCATCCCGGCGGCCGGAATTACGACACCTTCCCGGTCAACGGAAACGAAGCGGAAGCGCGCCGGCTTGCGCGTTTCGAACCTTGGGGCCATCGTGCGGGCCCGTATATTCTGATGCGCGAGCAGCCAGCGGCGGAATTTCCGCTGACGCTCGACATGCGCAGGCCGCCCGGATTGTAAGAGATGTCGGACCCGATGACGCCCAAGGCGTCCCCTCACGCAACGGATGCACCGCCACCGGCCGATTCCGCGCTGGCAGGCGGCAAGGCATCGGCAAAGGCGGCGCAGACCGCGTTTCCGGCAGCTGCCGCCGGGGCCGGAGCGGCGAAGCCTGGCCCTGCAGCCGCCGGCGGCAAGCCCGCGGAAAAGCCCGTCGCGGCAAAGCTCGATCCCGGCGCCGATTACAAGAGCCTGCCCGGCATTGCCGACGAAATGATGGATACGACAGGCGCGGTACGCCCGGTCTGGCGGCCGCTTCTGGCCGCGCTCGGCCGCATGGATGAGGCCGAGCTCGCCAACCGTTTCGCGCGCGCCGATCGCTATCTGCGCGATGCCGGCGTGTTCTACCGCGCCTATGGCAGCACCGAGAATTCCGAGCGCGCCTGGCCGCTCTCCTATATTCCCATCCTGATCGCTGACAATGAGTGGCAGGTGCTGTCGCGTGGCATCGTCCAGCGCGCCGAGCTCCTGGAGCGCATGGCCGCCGATCTCTACGGCGAGAACCGGCTGGTGGCAGAGGGCTTCCTGCCGCCGTCGCTGGTGGCGGGCAATCCGGAGTTTCTCCGGCCCATGGTGGGCATCCCGCCAGCCGACGGCCATTACCTCCATTTCTGCTCCTTCGAGATCGGCCGTGGGCCCGATGGCAACTGGTGGGTCCTGTCGGATCGCACCGAGGCGCCCTCCGGCGCCGGCTTCGCGCTGGAAAACCGGGTGGCGACCGCGCGCGCCTTCTCCGACATCTATGCAGAGACCCATGTCCACCGGCTGGCGAGCTTCTTCGGCTCCTTCCGCGAGACATTGCAGGCCGGCAAGCGCCATCCCGACGACCGCATCGCCGTTCTCACCCCCGGCGTGGCCAACGAGACCTATTTCGAGCACGCCTATATCGCCCGCTACCTCGGCTTCATGCTGCTGGAGGGCGAGGACCTGACCGTGGTCGAGGGCAAGGTGATGGTGCGCACCGTGGCCGGGCTGAAGCCCGTCGGCGTGCTCTGGCGCCGCCTCGATTCCGTCTTTGCCGATCCGCTGGAACTGAACCAGCGCTCGCATATCGGCACGCCGGGCATTCTCGAGGCGCTGCGCGACCAGACCGTGACCTTCGTCAACGCCCTGGGCACGGGCATTCTCGAAACCCGGGCGCTGCTCGCCTTCATGCCGCGTATCTGTCGGCATCTGCTCGGCGAGGAGCTGCTCCTGCCCAGCATCGCCACCTGGTGGTGCGGCCAGCAGCCCGAGCGCCAGCATGTGGCCGCCGAGCTCGAGAAGATGGTGATCGGCCCGGCCTATTCCACCCGCCCCTTCTTCGACGACAACGGCCAGTCCGTGCTCGGCGCCTCGCTGCGCGACACCGCAAAGGCCTCGATCGCCGAATGGCTGGCAAGCGACGGCGTCAAGCTGGTCGGCCAGGAAGTGGTGAAGCTGTCCACCACGCCGGCCTGGGTCAATGGCAAGCTGATCCCGCGGCCGATGAGCCTCCGCGTCTATGCCGCGCGCACGCGCGACGGCTGGCAGGTGATGCCGGGCGGTTTCGGCCGCATCTCGTCTGGCGAGGATGCGGCGGCGATCACCATGCAGGCGGGCGGCAGCGCCGCCGATGTCTGGATTGTCAGCGACAAGCCGGTCGAGCGCATCTCGCTCCTGCCGCCGGAAGAAAGCTTCATCCGCACCATGCCCGGCAGCCTGCCGAGCCGGGCGGCCGACAATCTCTTCTGGCTCGGCCGCTATATCGAGCGGGCGGAGGGGGCGCTGCGTATCCTGCGCGCCTGGCACGGGCGCTATGCCGAATCGGCCGACAGCTCCATGCCGCTTCTGAAGATGTTCACCGACTATCTGGCCGCCGTGGACATCGACACGCGCCAGCCCGTGCCCGACAGCCTGATGGCCAATATCGACAGCGCGCTGTTTTCGGCCAGCAACATCCGCGACCGCTTCTCCGCCGATGGCTGGCTGGCGCTCAACGACCTGTCGAAGACCGTGCGCATGTTCCAGGCGCATGTCCAGGCAGGAGACGACGCCACCCACGCCATGACCGTGCTTCTGCGCAAGCTCGCGGGCTTTGCCGGTCTCGTGCATGAAAACATGTACCGTTTCACCGGCTGGCGCTTCCTGTCAATCGGCCGCTATCTGGAGCGCGGCATGCACATGACGCGGCTGCTCGGCCATATGTCCGAACCGGATGTCCCCGACGGCACGCTGGACATGCTCCTCGAGATCGGCGACAGCGTCATGACCCATCGCCGCCGCTACAATGTCAACACGGTGCAGCTGACGGTGACGGACCTTCTGGCGCTCGATCCCCTGAACCCGCGCTCGATCCTCTATCAGCTGAACGAGATCCGCGCCCAGGTCGAGGAACTGCCCGAGGCCTATACCAAGGGCCATATGTCGCCGGTCTATCGCGAGGCGATGCGGCTGCATTCGGGTCTGGCAGTGACGACGACGGAGGCGGTGGACCGGGCGCTGTATACGCGGCTGGAAAACGATCTGGAGCGCTTTTCCGGAATTCTCGCCCAGACCTATCTCAATTGAACGAGCGGCCTGCCGGATCTGGCGTCCAAAATCGATCGACACCGTCCGGACGCGGCCAGCGC
Source organism: Xaviernesmea rhizosphaerae (assembly GCF_001938945.1). GTDB lineage: Bacteria > Pseudomonadota > Alphaproteobacteria > Rhizobiales > Rhizobiaceae > Xaviernesmea > Xaviernesmea rhizosphaerae. The sequence continues at coordinate 25,298 of NZ_MKIO01000039.1, read as the reverse complement.
CCGCCCGCAGACGGAGAGAACAAAGGGCGCTGAAGCAACGGGAGCCTCTGCCGGGTCGGATCGCCCGCCGGAGGAGATCGACCAGGACGGAAAGCCCGGCGCGATCTTTGTTTGCGACCGTGAAAGAGATTTTAGGGTCGTCCGGCTAGAGTGATCCGCAGAGCTTTCGCGTGAGAGGGCACATCGTCGGCGACCAGGAGAGAGGCTATGGATGCCAAGGGCATCGATGAAGCATTTTCGACCCGCATGTCCCCGGACGAACCCGGCCGGACGAACCCGCGCGCGCCGGCAGGGCCGATCGACGGCCGGGCGCTGAAGCAATCCACAATGCTCTACGACATCACGCTGCGCATCACCTATCGCTATGAAGTGCCCGTCTCCGGCGGACGTCACGTCATCCGCGCCATGCCCCTGTCGATTCCCGGCCGGCAGCGGCTGATCGCCGGTTCGCTAACCGCCACGCCGCTGCCCGACGAACGCTATGACCGCCAGGATTTCTTCGGCAATGCCGTCACCGGCCTGCTGCTGCGCAAGACGCATGAGAAGCTTGTCTTGCGCATGCAGTCGCGCGTGGTCGTGGAGAGCCAGACCGAAACCGTCGATCTCTCGCCCCCGCTGGCCTTGCTGGGCGCCGATCTCGACGCGGTCTGGTCGATGACGGCGGACTCGCCGCATCATTTCCTCGGTACCAGCCCGCGTCTGGGCGAAGATGCGGCCATCGCCGCCTATGCGCGCGAGGGAGTGGAGGCGGATATGAGCGTGCTGCAGATCGCCCGTCGTCTCTGTAGCGCGATCCATACCGACTTCACCTATGATCCCAAGGCCACCACGGTGGATTCGACACCGCGCGACGCCTTCAAGATCAAGCGCGGCGTCTGCCAGGACTTCGCCCATGTGATGATCGTGGCCCTGCGCGCGCTCGGCATTCCGGCCGGCTATGTCAGCGGCTTCCTGCGCACCCTGCCCCCGCCGGGCAAGGAGCGGCTGGAAGGGGCGGACGCCATGCATGCCTGGGTGCGCGTCTGGTGCGGGCCCACGCTGGGCTGGATCGAACTCGACCCCACCAACGACATGGCCGCCGGCAGCGATCACATCGTCGTCGCCTATGGGCGCGACTATAGCGACGTAGCGCCCGTCATCGGCGTGCTCAAGAGCTATGGCAGCCACGAAACCCATCAGGCGGTCGATGTCATCCCAGTCAAGATCGGCGGCTGAAGGCCGGCATCAGGCAGGCCTCCGGCTGGCGTCGGCTGGAGCAATGCGCCGACAAGCCGCCAACCGCTTTTTGCCTGCATTGCTCTTCCCGCCGTGGCGCAATCGACTTCCCATCGCATTTGACCGATTTTTCAAAGCAGCGTGAAATCTTCTTCTTGTAAAAGTGGCTGATGCATTGCCGAGGAGAAGGAGGCATCATGCCGGGAAGACAGGCGCCGCGACGCAAGATGCGGTCTCTGCTCGCGTCAAATGGGGGGAACTTCGCGATCACGGCGGCCTTGCTGCTGCCGGTCGCCTTCGGCGCCGGTGGCGTGGCCATCGACGTGACCAATATGGCACGCGCCCGTACCCATCTCCAGGATGCCGCTGACGCGGCGTCGCTCGCCGCCTCCTCAGGCCTTGCCAACAAGACCATGACCGTCGACGAAGCCAAGCTTGCCGCGCGGGACTTCTTCAAGACGCAGATGCGCAACTGGTTCCGCTCCTCCCAGACAGAGGAACAGGTGGCCGGCGAGACGCTTGCGCAGGATCTCGACGTCAATGTCAGCGAAGAGGCGATCCCCGGAAACGGCACGCGCTATACCGTGACGATCGCCTCCACCATGCCCGTCAAGATCAACGGTCTCACCCGGCTGATCGGCGCGAGCGATGCAATGGTGCATGCCCGAAGCGTCTCCAAGGGATCGACGGTCACCAAGAACGCGCTGTCGATGTTCCTGGTCCTCGATCAGTCCGGCTCGATGGGCGAACCGACCGATCAACGGGATCCTGCCGCCAACTGCGCGGATGGCAACAAGGCTGCGAAATGCTATCTGAGCAAGATGGCCTCGTTGAAACTCGCCGTCGCCGACCTCTTCGGCCAGTTGAACAACAATGACGCCAACAAGGCCTATGTGCGCACCGGCGCCGTGTCCTACAGCACGGCCATGATGGAGCCAAGTGCGCTCGACTGGGGCACGAGCGCTGCAATGACCTACACCAATGCGCTCGCGCCCAAGGGAAACACCGATTCCAGCGGTGCATTCGCCGCCGCCTACCAGGCTCTTGGCGCCCATTCGGAAAACGAGGCGCACCAGAACCGGACCGGATTGACGCCGAAGAAATTCATCGTCTTCATGACCGATGGCGAGAACAATTATTACAACAAGAAGAAGGACACGTCCGGCGCCTCAGACAATGCCACGCTCAACAGCTGCAGCCAGGCCAAGAAGGACGGCATGGAGGTCTATACCGTCGCGTTCAAGGCGCCCGATGCCGGCAAGAAGCTTCTCTCGGCCTGCGCCACCGACAGCGCGCATTTCTTCGCGGCCGAAAACGCAGCAAGCCTGATCGCCGCCTTCAAGACGATCGGCATGAATGCGGCGAGCCTGAGCGTGCGGCTGACGCAATGATCCGGCCGTCGACTATCCACGCGACTATTTAAGAAAACATATCGGAAAACCAGTAGCTTCGATAAAATGCCATCAGCGCGGGGAAGCTTTCGCAAAGCATTCACCACCCGCGCATTGTGCCGTTTTTGAACAGCCCATTCCCGTTGCACGGTTTTCACATCAATGCATAACTATGGCCATCACGCGGGTGTGAGATGGCCTTGACCCGCTTGTTGTTGACTCCAGGTTTTCGCCTCCCTTTCAGAAGGTGGCGAGGGCCCTGGGTTCCTGTTTCCTGCATGTCGGCACAGCCGCTCCCGGGCTCTGCGCGGCATGCTCCAAGCGACGAGGGGTTGCGGTTCATGAACAGACGAGTCGAGAATGAGAACGTTCCCGCGGCGGAGCCGCGCGCGTCCGATCCGAAGATCCTGGCGCAGGAAATCATCGAGCGCCTGACCTACCGCATCGGCAAGGACCCGAAGGTCGCCAAGCCGCATGACTGGCTGACGGCCGCCATCCTCGTGGCGCGCGACCGCATCACCGACAACTGGATGGACTCGACCCGCAACACCTATGAGACCGGCGCCAAGCGCGTCTATTACCTATCCTTGGAATTCCTGATCGGCCGGCTGATGCGCGATGCCATCACCAATCTGGGCATTGCCGATGCGCTGCGCGAGGCGCTGTCGACCTACGGCGTCGATATCGACGTCATCGCCCAGCTGGAACCGGACGCCGCACTCGGCAATGGCGGCCTGGGGCGTCTGGCGGCCTGTTTCATGGAATCCATGGCCACCGTCGACATTCCGGCCTATGGCTACGGCATCCGCTATGTCCACGGCCTGTTCCGCCAGCAGATGGCCGATGGCTGGCAGGTGGAACTGCCGGAAACCTGGCTGACCCACGGCAACCCTTGGGAGTTCGAGCGGCGCGAAAGCTCCTATGAGATCGGCTTCGGCGGCTCTGTCGAGACGGTCAACATCGACGAGGAAGTGACCCGCTATGTCTGGAAGCCGGGCGAGCGCGTGATCGCCACGGCCTGCGACACGCCGGTTGTCGGCTGGCGCGCCAAGCGCACCAACACGCTGCGCCTGTGGACCGCCTATCCGATCGATCCGATCCTGCTCGACGCCTTCAATGCCGGCGACCATATCGGTGCCCTGCGCGAAAGCAACAAGGCCGAGAGCTTGGCCCGCGTGCTCTATCCGGCCGATGCCACCCCGGCCGGCCAGGAGCTGCGCCTGCGCCAGGAATATTTCTTCTCTTCCGCCTCGCTGCAGGACATTCTGCGCCGCCATCTGCAGCAATATCCCGATTTCACCTCGCTGCCGGACAAGGTCTCGATTCAGCTCAACGACACCCATCCCGCCGTCTCGGTGGCGGAGCTGGTGCGGCTTCTGACCGATGTGCACGGGCTGAGCTTCGACCAGGCCTGGGACATTGCCCGCCACACCTTCTCCTATACCAACCACACGCTTCTTCCCGAAGCGCTGGAAACCTGGCCGGTGCCACTGTTCGAGCGCCTGCTGCCGCGCCACATGCAGATCATCTATGCGATCAACGCCAAGATCCTGATCGAGGCCCGCAAGGAAAAGGGCTCCAGCGACGAGGCCATCCGTACGATCTCGCTGATCGACGAAAGCGGCGACCGGCGCGTGCGCATGGGCAACCTCGCCTTTGTCGGCTCGCATTCGATCAATGGCGTTTCCGCCCTTCACACCGAGCTGATGAAGGATACGGTCTTTGCCGATCTGCACCGGCTCTATCCCGAGCGCATCAACAACAAGACCAATGGCATCACCCCGCGCCGCTGGCTGATGCAGTGCAATCCCGCTTTGTTCAGCCTGATCCGCGAGGCGATCGGCGATGCCTTCATGGACGATGCCGAGGAGCTGAAGGCGCTCGACGCCTTCGCGCATGACAAGGAGTTCCAGGCCCGGTTTGCCGCCATCAAGCGCGACAACAAGGTCAAGCTCGCCCAGCTGGTGCAGACCCGCATGGGCATCCGCATCAATCCGGCGGCGATGTTCGACATCCAGATCAAGCGCATCCACGAATATAAGCGCCAGCTCCTCAACATCATCGAGGCGATCTCGCTCTATGACCAGATCCGCTCGCATCCGGAAATGGACTGGGTGCCACGCGTCAAGCTGTTCGCCGGCAAGGCGGCGCCGAGCTATCACAATGCCAAGTTGATCATCAAGCTTGCCAATGACGTGGCCCGCGTGGTCAACAATGATCCGGCGGTGCGCGGCCTGCTCAAGGTGGTCTTCGTTCCCAACTACAATGTCTCGCTGGCCGAGGTGATGGTGCCGGCCGCCGACCTCTCGGAACAGATTTCCACAGCCGGGATGGAGGCTTCGGGAACCGGGAACATGAAATTTGCGTTGAACGGTGCGCTGACTATCGGCACACTGGACGGGGCGAATGTCGAGATGCGCGACCATGTCGGGGAGGACAACATCAAGATTTTCGGCATGACGGCAGATGAAGTTGCCAAGGCGCGCGCCGAGGGCCACAACCCCCGGGCGATCATCGAAGGCTCGCGCGAACTTTCGCAGGCGCTGCAGGCAATTTCCTCGGGCGTGTTCTCGCCCGACGACCGCAACCGTTTCGCCGGCCTGGTGGATGGCCTCTACAGCCACGACTGGTTCATGGTCGCCGCCGATTTCGATGCCTATGCCAAGGCGCAGCGCGAGGTGGACGCGCTGTGGACGGACACCGAGTCCTGGTACAGCAAGACCATTCTCAATACCGCGCGCATGGGCTGGTTCTCCTCCGACCGGACCATTCGCCAATATGCCAAGGAAATCTGGAGAGCAGGATGATCATCTCAATCGCGGACGCGACGCAAACCCAATCATCGCTTCCGCAAGAAGAGATCGATGCCATCGTCAACGGTCAGCACGGCGATCCTTTCGCCGTGCTGGGGCCGCATGAGGGGGAGAGCGGGCTGATCGCCCGCTGTTTCCTGCCCGGCGCCGAGACGGTCAGCGTGGAAAGCCTCGATGGTGCGCCGCTCGGCACGCTGACCCGAATCCACGATGCCGGCCTGTTTGAAGGCGTGCTTGCGGCCGATCGTTTCCAGCCGCTCGTCCACCGCGCCGCCAATGAAAGCGGGCAGTGGCGGGTCATCGACCCCTATTCCTTCGGGCCCGTTCTCGGCCCGCTCGACGACTACCTGATCCGCGAAGGATCGCATCTGCGCCTGTTCGACAAGATGGGCGCGCATCCGCTGCGTCATGAGGGCGTGGATGGCTTCCATTTCGCCGTCTGGGCGCCCAATGCGCGGCGCGTCTCCGTCGTCGGCGATTTCAATGCCTGGGATGGCCGGCGCCATGTGATGCGCCTGCGCCGCGACACCGGCATCTGGGAAATCTTTCTGCCCGAGGTCACCGCCGGTTCCCCCTACAAATTCGAGATCATCGGCGCGCAGGGCGAGTTGCTGCCGCTCAAGGCCGACCCCTTCGCACGGCGATCCGAACTGCGCCCCGCCACCGCCTCGATCACCGCCCCCGTCATCGACCATGACTGGCAGGATGCCGCCCACCGGGCGCATTGGGCCTCGGCCGATGCGCGACGCCAGCCGATCTCGATCTACGAGGTGCATGCCGGCTCCTGGCAGAAGGGCGACAATGGCGAGTTCTTGAGCTGGGACGAGCTGGGCGACCGGCTGATCCCCTATTGCGTTGATATGGGCTTCACCCATATCGAATTTCTGCCGATCAGCGAATATCCCTACGACCCCTCCTGGGGCTACCAGACCACCGGCCTTTATGCCCCCACCGCCCGCTTCGGCGAGCCGGAGGGCCTTGCCCGTTTCGTCGACGGCGCGCACAAGGCCGGCATCGGCGTGATCCTTGACTGGGTGCCGGCGCATTTCCCCGTCGATGCCCATGGCCTGCGCCATTTCGACGGCACGGCGCTCTATGAGCACCAGGATCCGCGCCAGGGCTTTCACCCGGACTGGAACACGGCGATCTACAATTTCGGCCGGGCCGAAGTCTTCTCCTATCTGGTCAACAATGCACTCTACTGGGCCGAGACCTTCCATCTCGACGGGCTGCGCGTCGATGCGGTCGCCTCGATGCTCTATCTCGACTATTCCCGCAAGCATGGGGAATGGGTGCCGAACGAATATGGCGGCAACGAGAATCTGGAGGCGGTGCGCTTCCTGCAGGCCATGAACCGCAACGTCTATGGCAGCCATCCCGGCATCCTGACGATCGCCGAGGAATCCACCTCCTGGCCCAAGGTGTCCGCGCCTGTCCATGATGGTGGCCTGGGCTTCGGCTTCAAGTGGAACATGGGCTTCATGCACGACACGCTGCAATATCTGTCGCGCGAGCCTGTTCACCGCAAATATCACCATCACGACCTGACCTTCGGCCTGGTCTATGCCTTCTCGGAAAACTTCGTGCTGCCGCTCTCGCATGACGAGGTGGTGCATGGCAAAGGCTCGCTGATCGCCAAGATGCCGGGCGACGACTGGCAGAAATTCGCCAATCTGCGTGCCTATTATGCCTTCATGTGGGGCTATCCGGGCAAGAAGCTGCTGTTCATGGGCCAGGAATTCGCCCAGTGGAGCGAATGGTCGCATGAGCGTGCGCTTGACTGGAATCTCCTGGAATATCCGCTGCATGCCGGCATGCGCCGCCTGGTGCGCGACCTGAACGGCACCTATCGCACCAAGCCCGCGCTGCATGCGCGCGACTGCGAGGGCGAAGGCTTCGACTGGCTGATCGCCGACGATCGCGAGAATTCGGTCTTCGCCTGGCTGCGCAAGGCGCCGGGCGAAAAGCGCATTGCCGTCGTCAGCAATTTCACGCCCGTCTATCGCGAGCACTATTCCATCCCGCTGCCCAAGACCGGGCAATGGCGGGAGATCGTCAACACCGATGCCGAGATCTATGGCGGCAGCGGCAAGGGCAATGGCGGCCTGATCGAGGCCGTGCGCCTCGGCTCCGGCGCGATCTATGCCGCCATCACCCTGCCGCCGCTGGCCACCGTGATGTTCGAGGAGGTGAGCACGGAGGAAGAGGCCGACACGCCGCAGGCCCCGGGCGCTTCGGGCGCGATCTGACCGGAGATGACGAAGTGCGCGCCGCAAGGGGAGCGACCGGAAAATGATGCGGGGAACATGGCGCCAGGCCGCCATTTTCCGGGGGACAGACGAGCGGATGCACAGGCTGGCGCATTCGCAACCATGATATAAAACAAGAGACGAGGCGCTCCGCCGAGCGCTGCCGGAGCATTGGGATACTGGGAGGCACGACCATGGAGAAACGCACGCAACCTCTGGCGCGAGACGCCATGGCCTATGTTCTGGCCGGCGGCCGGGGGAGCCGCCTGAAGGAGCTGACCGACCGTCGCGCCAAGCCGGCGGTCTATTTTGGCGGCAAGGCCCGCATCATCGATTTCGCGCTGTCGAACGCGCTCAATTCCGGCATTCGCCGCATCGGCGTCGCCACCCAGTACAAGGCGCATTCGCTGATCCGCCATCTCCAGCGCGGCTGGAACTTCTTTCAGCCGGAGCGCAACGAGAGCTTCGACATCCTGCCGGCCAGCCAGCGCGTCTCCGAGACGCAATGGTATGAGGGCACGGCCGACGCCGTCTACCAGAACGCCGATATCATCGAGGATTACGGCGTCGAATACATGGTCATTCTCGCCGGCGACCATATCTACAAAATGGACTACGAGCTGATGCTGCAGCAGCACGTGGATTCCGGCGCAGAAGTCACCATCGGCTGCCTGGAAGTGCCGCGCATGGAAGCCACGGGCTTCGGCGTCATGCATGTCGACGAGAACGACCGGATCATCGATTTCGTCGAAAAGCCCGCCGATCCGCCGGGCATTCCCGGCAATCCCGAGGTGGCGCTGGCCTCCATGGGGATCTACGTCTTCCACACGAAATTCCTGATGGACATCCTGCGCCGCGATGCCGCCGACGCGAAGTCGAGCCGCGATTTCGGCAAGGACATCATCCCTTATATCGTCGAGCACGGGAAGGCGATCGCCCACCGCTTCACCAGCTCCTGCGTCCGTTCCAATTTCGAGCGCGAAGCCTATTGGCGCGATGTCGGCACGATCGACGCCTATTGGCAGGCCAATATCGACCTGACGCACATCACGCCGGAGCTGGACATCTATGACAGCACCTGGCCGATCTGGACCTTCGCCGAGATCAAGCCGCCGGCCAAGTTCGTCCATGACGACGACGATCGCCGCGGCTCGGCCGTCTCCTCGCTGGTCTCGGGCGACTGCATCATCTCGGGCGCCTCGCTGAACCGCAGCCTTCTGTTTACCGGCGTGCGCGTGAATTCCTATTCGCGCGTCGAGAATTCCGTCGTGCTGCCGGATGTGAAGATCGGCCGGCACGCCCAGCTCAGCAATGTCGTCATCGACGCCCGCGTGGTCATTCCCGAGGGGCTGGTGGTCGGCGAGGATCCGGAGCTGGACGCCAAGCGCTTCCGCCGCTCCGAAGGCGGCATCTGCCTGATCACCCAGCCGATGATCGACCGGCTGATGCTCTGACATCGGAAAACTGGGCGGCCCCGGCGGATGCGGCGCCGCCCAGACTGTTTTGCGCAGCGCCCGCCCCCTGCCGTGTCGAGGGGTGGATGACGTGCTGGCCGTCCAGGCAGGTCCCGACACGTCGTGACGGGGATGCACCCCTGCCTCCTAGGCTGGCGCGCCCTCTGTCATCATCCGTTCATGTGAAGCTGATCCAGAAGCATCGGAAGACATCGGGCGGCGGGCCAGCTGTCTTTGGCGGAAGGAGCAGCCAGCCGCGTCATCCGGGCTTTCGCCCGGCTATCTGCTGACGGGTCGAGACGCGGGTCTTCCAAACGAACAACAAGGGCATTCCGGCCATGCAGGTTCTTTCCGTTGCCTCCGAAGTCTATCCGCTGATCAAGACCGGCGGGCTGGCCGATGTCGCCGGCGCGCTGCCGGAGGCGGTGGCCGCGCATGGGGTGACCATGCGAACACTGATGCCGGCCTATCCCGCCGTTCTCGCCAAGCTGGCCGAGACGCAGGAAGTGCATGTGTTCGACACGCTGTTCGGCCATCCCGGCCGGATCCTTTCGGCGCGCCATCACGGGCTTGACCTGCTGCTGGTCGACTGCCCCGCTTTGTTCGACCGGCCGGGCGGCCCCTATCTCGATGCGAGCGGCAAGGATCATCCGGACAATTTCCGCCGCTTCGCCGCGCTCTCGCTGGCCGCCGCCCTGATCGCGGAAGGCTGCCTCAAGGACTGGGTGCCCGACCTCGTCCATGTGCATGACTGGCAGGCGGCGCTGACGCCGGTCTATCTGCGCTTCGGCCGCCGGCCGGAAACGCCTGTCGTCCTCACCATCCACAACATCGCCTTCCAGGGGCAGTTCTCTGCCGATATCTTCCAGGAACTGGCCTTGCCCTGGGCGGCCTTGCATATGGACTGGATCGAATATTACGGCCATCTCGGCTTCCTCAAGGGCGGCATGCGCGCGGCCGATGCCATCACCACCGTCAGCCCCTCCTATGCCGAGGAAATCCTGACGCCGGAATTCGGCCTCGGGCTGGAGGGCCTGCTGGCGGCGCGCCAGAATGCGCTCTCCGGCATCGTCAACGGCATCGACACCGAGGTGTGGAACCCCGCGACAGATCCGATGATCGCCGCGCATTATGACGCGGCCCGGCTGGAGGCGCGGCGTGCCAACCGCAAGCCCTTGCTCGACCGCTTCAAGCTGGATGCGCCGGAAGGCCCGCTCTTTTGCGTCATCAGCCGCCTGACCCTGCAGAAGGGCATGGACATTCTGGCCGCCGTCATCCCCGACATCATCGCGCAGGGCGGCTCGCTTGCCGTGCTCGGCTCGGGCGATGCGGAGCTCGAAGCCCTGTTCGAGGAGGCTGCGCTCGCCTATCCCGGCCGGGTCGGCCTGGTGAAAGGCTATGACGAGCCCCTGTCGCATCAGTTGCAGGCCGGCGCCGATGCCATTCTTATCCCCTCCCGATTCGAGCCTTGCGGTTTGACGCAGCTTTATGGCCTGCGCTACGGTTGCGTGCCGATCGTGGCGCGCACGGGTGGCCTGGCGGACACCATCATCGACGCCAACGAGGCGGCGATGCTTGCGCAGGCCGCGACGGGATTCCTGTTCTCGCCGGTCGGCGAGGATGCTTTCAAACAGGCTCTCAAGCGGGCCTTCAAACTGTTCAATGAGCCGCGCCTGTGGGCCCGCCTGCAGGTACAAGGCATGAAAACGGATGTTTCCTGGGATGCCAGCGCCGGCCGCTATGCCGCGCTCTATTCCCAACTTTGCGCGAAAGGCTGAATGAACCCGATGATCAAGACCGTTGCCACAACGCCTTATAGTGACCAGAAACCCGGCACCTCCGGCCTTCGCAAGAAGGTGCCGGTGTTCCAGCAGGAAAACTATGCGCAGAACTTCATCCAGTCGATCTTCGACTCGCTGGAGGACTTCCAGGGCAAGACGCTGGTGATCGGCGGCGACGGCCGCTATTTCAACCGCGAGGTCATCCAGATCGCCATCAAGATGGCAGCCGCCAATGGCTTCGGCCGCGTGCTGGTCGGCCGGGGCGGCATTCTCTCCACGCCGGCGGCCTCCAACGTCATCCGCAAATACCAGGCCTTCGGCGGCATCGTCCTGTCGGCCAGCCACAATCCCGGCGGCCCGACCGAGGATTTCGGCATCAAGTACAATATCGGCAATGGTGGCCCGGCGCCCGAGAAGATCACCGATGCGATCTATGCCCGCACCAAGGTAATCGACGCCTACAAGATCGCCGATGTGGCCGACGTCAATCTCGACATCGAAGGCACGCATGAGATCGCCGGCATGCAGGTCAGCGTGATCGATCCGGTCGCCGACTATGCCGCGCTGATGGAAGAGCTGTTCGACTTCAACGCCATCCGCGCGCTGCTGCAGAACGGCTTCCGCGTCGTCTTCGACGCCATGAGTGCCGTGACTGGACCCTATGCCAAGGAAATCCTCGAAAACCGTCTCGGCGCGCCAAAGGGTTCGGTGCTGAACTTCGTGCCGCTGCCGGACTTCGGCGGCCATCATCCCGACCCGAACCTCGTCCATGCCAAGGCGCTCTACGACCAGATGATGGGCGACGACGCGCCCGATTTCGGCGCTGCCTCCGACGGCGACGGCGACCGCAACCTGATCATCGGCCGCGGCATCTTCGTCACCCCGTCCGACAGCCTGGCCATGCTGGCCGCCAATGCCCATCTGGCCCCCGGCTATGCCAAGGGGCTGGCCGGCATCGCCCGTTCCATGCCCACCTCGGGCGCGGCCGACCGCGTGGCGGAAAAGCTCGGCATCGGCATCTATGAGACGCCGACCGGCTGGAAGTTTTTCGGCAACCTGCTCGACGCGGGGCTTGCCACGATCTGCGGCGAGGAAAGTGCCGGCACCGGCTCCAACCATGTGCGCGAGAAGGACGGTCTCTGGGCCGTTCTGCTCTGGCTGAACATTCTCGCCGTGCGCCAGGAAAGCGTTGTCGAGATCGCCCGCCAGCACTGGATGATCTATGGCCGCAACTATTATTCGCGCCATGATTACGAAGAGGTCGATTCCGCGGCTGCCAACGGGCTGATGAGCGCGCTGCGCGACAAGCTCGCTACCTTCCCCGGCACCAAGATCGGCGACCTGACCATCGCGACGGCGGATGATTTCTCCTATCACGATCCGGTCGACCACTCGGTCAGCAGCAATCAGGGCATCCGCATCCTGTTCGAAGGCGGCTCGCGCGTTGTCTATCGTCTGTCGGGCACCGGCACCTCGGGCGCCACGCTGCGCGTCTATATCGAGCGTTTCGAGCCCGACGCGGCCCGCCACGACATCGAGACGCAGGAGGCGCTGGCCGACCTGATCCAGGCCGCCGACGAAATCGCCGACATCCGCGAACGCACCGGCCGCCAGACGCCGAGCGTCATTACCTGATCGGACGACAAGGCCCGGCGCCTCCCTGGATGCGCCGGGCCTCCTGACCTTTGAATTCGCTCGGCGGCTCAGCCCGGTATTTCGGCCTCGACCAGTTCGGCGAGCAGCGCCAGCGATTCCTGCCAGCCGCGATGGCACGCCTCGGCCGGGATCACATCCGGAAGCCCGCTCTGCGTTACCGTCAGCTCCGTGCCGATCGAGACCGCCTTCAACGTCACCACCACCTCGATCTCGCCCGGCAGTGCCGGATCGTCGAAACTGTCGGTGTAGCGCAGGCGCTCATGCGGGTGGAGTTCGAGATAGCGGCCGGAAAAGGAATGCGACTGCCCGCTTGTGAAATTGCGGAACGACATGCGAAAGCCGCCGCCGACCTTGGCGTCCAGCGCATGGACCGTTGCCGTGAACCCGTTGGGCGGCATCCATTTTACCAGCGCATCCGCTTCGAGAAAGGCGCGATAGACCCGCTCGCTCGGCGCGCGCAGAACGCGATGCAGGGTGATGCTGTAGGGCATGGCCGTCTCCTCCTCGGGTTTGCCGTTTTGCGCCACTGTATCGCAGCCCTTCGGGACCCGCAAAGGATGCGGCGTGAACGGGAGGGAACGAAGCGTCAAGACCTGGCCGGCATAGTCGATGCCTCGCCGCCCGCCCCCGCGCAAACCGCCCGCCCCCGCCCCTGCCCCTGGAGCATCCGATGACCGACAGCCCGCTAGGTGCCCATCCCGCCGCCGACGGCACCGCCTTCTCCGTGGTCTCGCGCCATGCCGACCGCGTCGATCTCTGCCTGTTCGAGGGCGGACACGAAACCCGCCTACCGATGCAGCGCGGCGCCGATCATGTCTGGCGCACCAGGACGCAAGCACCCGCGGGCACCGCCTATGGCTTTCGCGCCGACGGGATCTACGCGCCGGAGCGCGGCCTCTGGTTCGATCCCGCCAAGCTTCTGGTCGATCCCTATGCGGTGACGCTGGACCGCCCCTTCCACTATGACCCCGCGCTGTCAGCCCATGGCGTGGACACGTCGGGCCTCGTCCCGCGCGCCATCGTCACCGCGCTTGAGGAGGTGCCGATCTCCCCGCCCTTCTGGACCAAAGGCGGGCTGCTCTATGAGGTGGCCGTGCGCCCCTTCACCATGCTGCATCCGCAAGTGCCCGAGGCGCAGCGCGGCACGGTGGCCGCCCTCGCCCATCCCGCCATCATTGCCCATCTGCGGGCGCTCGGCGTGTCGGCCATCGAGCTGATGCCGATCACCGCCTGGATCGACGAGCGCCATCTCGGACCTTTGGGCCTCACCAATGGCTGGGGCTACAATCCCGTTGCCATGATGGCGCTCGATCCGCGGCTGGTGCCCGGCGGCATCGTCGAGCTGCGCGAGACGGTGGCGGCGCTGCATCAGGCGGGAATCGGCGTGGTTCTCGATCTCGTCTTCAACCATTCCGGCGAAAGCGACCGCTTCGGCGCCACGCTCTCCATGCGCGGCCTCGACAATCTGACCTATTACCGCCACGCTTCGGATCTGACGCTGATCAACGACACCGGCTGCGGCAATACGATCGACTGCGCCCATCCGGTGGTCGAGCGGCTGATCATCGACAGCCTGCGCCATTTCGTGCGTTTCGCCGGCATTGACGGTTTCCGCTTCGATCTCGGCAGCATTCTCGGTCGCGATCAGTTCGGTTTCCGCCGGGAGGCGCCGCTGTTCAAGGCCATGCTCGCCGACCCCTGGCTGAAGAACCGGCTGCTGATCGCCGAGCCTTGGGACATCGGCCCCGGCGGCTATCAGCTCGGCGAATTTCCTGCCGCTTTTCTTGAATGGAACGACCGGGCCCGCGACGACATCCGCTGCTTCTGGCGCGGCGATGCCGGCAAGATCGGCGCGCTGGCCGCGGCGCTGTCCGGCTCGTCGGCGCATTTCTCCCGGCATGGGGAGCGCGAGACCCGCAGCGTCACCTTCATCGCCGCCCATGACGGCTTCACGCTGGCCGACCTCGTCGCCTATAATGGCAAGCATAACGAGGCCAATGGCGAGAACAACCGCGATGGCCATAATGACAATCACTCCTGGAACAATGGCGCGGAAGGCGCGACCGGCGATCCGGCGATCCTGGAGGCGCGCCGGCGCGACCTGATGGCGCTTCTCTCCACCCTCTTCGCCACCCGCGGCGCCATCATGCTGACGGCGGGCGACGAGTTCGGCCGCTCGCAGCAGGGCAACAACAATGCCTATGCCCAGGACAATGCCATCACCTGGGTGGACTGGTCGGCCGCCGATCCGGTCCTCATGGCGCATGCGCAAGAGCTTTCCGCCCTGCGCGCCCGGTTTCCGGCGCTGAGCGACCCGGGCTTTCTCACCGGGGATGGTGACGTGAGCTGGAAAAGGCTCGACGGCGGCGATATGTCGGGCGCCGACTGGGACGGCGGCAGCACGCAGGGGCTGGTGATGATCCTGGTGACGCGAGATGCGCGCACCGGCAGGGCCACGCGCCTGGCAGTCGCCATCAATCGCGCCCATGCCCCTACCGCGCTCGGCCTTGCCGGCCAGTGGCAGGATGGCTTGAGCGGGAGCGAGCCGCCAGCGTTTCTGGCTGCCCGCAGCATCGGCTTTTTCGTGGAGACGGCATGAACACTAAGCGCACCCTGCCGCGCGAGATCGGGCTTGCCGACGTGCCCGCCCTCGTCGGCACCGAGGTCGGACTGTCCGACTGGATCACCGTCTCGCAGGAGATGATCGACCGCTTCGCCGAGGCGACCAACGATCACCAGTTCATCCACACGGACCCCGAGCGCGCCCGTGCCGAAACGCCGTTCGGCGGCACGATTGCCCACGGCTTCCTGTCGCTATCGCTCTTGTCGGCGATGAATTACGATTGTCTTCCGCGCGTGCGCGAGCAGACCATGGGCATCAATTACGGCTTCGACACCGTGCGCTTCGCCGCCCCGGTCAAGAGCGGCGCGCGCGTGCGCGGCCGCTTCACCATGGCGCAGGCCCGCTTTCGCGGCGCGAGCATGCTGATGATCACCTATGACGTAACGGTGGAGATCGAAAACGAAAGGAAGCCGGCGCTGACGGCGCTCTGGCAGACGATCATCCAGTTTGACCCGAAGGACCGTCCGGAAGGGGTGTGAGGCAGCGTCAGGCGGGCGTTGCTGTGTGGATTACGGGCGGTTCGCCTCAGCCCCCTCACCCTGCCCTCTCCCCGATGGGGAGAGGAGGCCAGTGGCAGACCCTTCCTCCCAATTCGCAGCCCTCTGTCTCGCCCAGCCATCAGCAGTCAAATTTTGGGCAGCGTGGAGGCCAGCACACTCGCCGCGGGTCCCTTCTCCCCAGCGGGGGTCCGAAGGACGGGACGAGACGCGTGGCTCGTCCCCGGTCGGGATGTCGGCAGGCAGATGACGGGGGCTTCACCTACCGACTCCCTCTCTGATGCTCAAGCCTCCGCAGCGGCTTCCGCAAGGACGGCCAGCACATAGGGCGCGAAGGAGCGCCAGCATTCCACGCGGAAGGCATCCTCGGCCGTGCGATAGACCACGACCTCCGACTTGGACAGCACCGTGCGGGCGCAGGCGCCGACCGGGAAGGCCGTCAGCGACAGATCGAGCGGGCAGCCGCTGTTGATAACAGTTGCAGCCTCCGCGCCGGTGACGAGAATGCCGGCATTGCGGTGGGACACGTCCACCGCCGAATGCAGCGCGCCGGCCGAGCTTAAGGCGGCCATCAGGTCCGCCTCGTCCTCGTCGATGACAAGCCATTCGTCCGGGCCAAGCCAGAGCGCATGGCGCGCGCCGTTGCGGGCGGCGTGCTTCGGCGCAGTCGGCAGGTCCAGGCCGAGGGCGGCGGAGAGCGCCCCCACGGCGTCCGGCTTGGCGCGCAGCGACAGGCGGGCCGCCGGCCCTGCGGCTGAGAGAGCGGCGCGCGCGGCGCCGGAGGCATGCGGGGCCAGCACGGGGCGGCGTGCGGCAATCGCGATCGGATCAGCCATGGATGCGGCCTCCTTCCTTGTCGAAAAACACCGTATCGGTCACCTCGACCGCGATGGTGCGGTCAGGCATTGGCACATAGAGCGTCTGGCCAACCTTGGCCCGGCCGCCGGCGACCACGGCCATGGCGATGGATCGGCCGCAATTCTCCGACCAGTAGGAGGAGGTCACATGGCCGAGCATGATCATCGGCTTGGGCTGGTTCGGATCGGCGACGATCTGCGCGCCTTCCTCCAGCACCTCCTTCGGGTCCTTGGTCAGCAGGCCGACCAGCTGCTTGCGGCCCTCGCGCACCAGGTCCGGCCGCTTCAGCCCGCGAATGCCGACGAAATCGGGCTTCTTCTTGCCGACGGCCCAGGCGACGCCGGCATCATCAGGGGTCAGCGTGCCGTCCGTATCCTGGCCGACGATGATATAGCCCTTCTCGGCGCGCAGGACGTGCATGGTCTCGGTGCCATAGGGGCAGGCGCCGAAGGGTTCGGCCGCCTTGGCGACTGCCTCCCACACCGCCGCGCCGTAATCAGCCGGCACGTTGATTTCATAGCCGAGTTCACCGGTGAAGGAGACGCGGAAGAGACGGGCCGGCACGCCGCAGACCTTGGCTTCCACCACGCTCATATGCGGCAGTGCCTCGTTGGAGAGGTCGGCGCCTTCCACCAGCGGCGCGATGATCTCGCGCGCCTTCGGACCCTGCACGGCGATGACGGCCCATTGCTCGGTCGTCGAGGTCAGCCAGACGTTGAGATGCGGGAACTCGGTCTGGAGATAGTCTTCCATGTGGTGCATCACGCGCGGCGCGCCGCCGGTCGTGGTGGTCACGTGGAAGCGGTCCTCGGCGATGCGGCCGACGACGCCGTCGTCATAAACAAAGCCGTCCTCGCGCAGCATGATGCCGTAGCGGCAGCGGCCGGGCTTCAGCGTGTCCCAGCTGTTGGTGTAGATCAGATTGAGGAAGGCGGCCGCATCCGGGCCGACCACCTCGATCTTGCCGAGCGTGGAGGCGTTGAAATAGCCGGCCGTGGTGCGCACCGTGCGGCATTCGCGGTTGACGGCGGCATGCATGTCCTCGCCGGGACGCGCATAGTACCAGGCGCGCTTCCACTGGCCGACATCCTCGAAGGCGGCGCCATTGGCTTCTTCGACCGCATGCATCGGCGTCTTGCGGGTCGGGTCGAAAATATCGCCCCGGGCATGGCCGATCAGCGTGCCGAAGGTCACCGGCGTATAGGGCGCGCGGAAGGTGGTGAGCCCCACCTCGGGAATGCCGCGTCCCAACGCTTCCGCTGCAATAGCCAGGCCATGCAGGTTGGAAAGCTTGCCCTGGTCGGTCGCCATGCCATTGGTGGTGAAGCGCTTGATGTGCTCAATCGAGTGCATGCCTTCGCGAACGGCCAGGCGGATGTCCTTGGCGCAGACATCGTTCTGGAAGTCGACGAAGGCCTTGACGCTGTCGTCGGGCCCGGCGCCATACGCGGCACCCGCCATGCCGCCGGTCCAGGCAATGGCATTGCGGCCGGCCGGAACTGGTGCGGCACCCTCGGCATGGCCGGCTTCCGCCGCCAGCTTCGCGCCGGCAGCGGTTGCCTCTTCCAGGATCGCCTGGAGATCGTCCGTGCCGTTGCAGGTGCCGACGGAGACGCAGTCCTGCACGTAGTGGCCGGGCAGGAAGCGACCGGTGGCGGCATCATAGGCCACCTTGCCGCGCGACTGCGAGAACATGTGCACCGACGGCGTCCAGCCCGACGAGGTGATCAGCGCGTCGACGGCGATCTTGCGCTTGGATCCGCCGCCATTCGGAACCACCGTCATCGAGGCGACGCGCAGTCGGCCAGACGTGGCGATGACAGCATGGTCGGTGAACACTTCGATGCCGAGCGAGCGGGCCTTTTCGAACAGGCCGTCGCCGGGGCGCAGGCGGCTGTCGACGATGGCGGCGATCTCGACGCCGGCGCGCTTCAGGTCGAAGGCGGCTTCGTAAGCCGAATCATGGGCGGTGTAGACGCCGACCTTGCGGCCGACCGTCACGCCGAAATGGTTGAGATAGGTGCGCGCGGCAGAGGCCAGCAGGATGCCCGGACGGTCGTTGTCGGCAAAGACCATATGCCGCTCGATCGAGCCTGTGGCGATCACCACCCGCTTGGCACGGACCTGCCACAGCCGTTCGCGCGGCGCATTGGCCTGCGGACGGTCGATGTGGTCGGTGACGCGCTCGGCCATGGCCACGAAATTCTGCGCGTAATAGCCGAAGGCCGTCGTGCGGGTCAGCAGCGTGACATTGTCCATGGCCTTGAGGCTGGCCGCCGTGGCCTGTGCCCAGGCATAGCCGTTCTGCCCGTCGATCTCGGCGCCGGTGTCGAAATGCAGGGCGCCGCCGACCTCGGGCTGCTCGTCGGCCAGGATGACGGTGGCGCCGGTGGCCGCCGCAGCCTTGGCCGCGGCCAGACCCGCCGCGCCGCCGCCGATCACCAGCACGTCGCAATGGGCATAGCGGCAGGCATAATGATCCGGATCCTCTTCCTTGGGCGACACGCCAAGGCCGGCAGCCTCGCGGATACGCGGCTCATAGATCGAGGCCCAGGCCTGCTTCGGCCACATGAAGGTCTTGTAGTAGAAGCCGGCCGCGAAGAAGGGCGAAAGCGTATCGTTGATGCCGCCGAGGTCGAAGGCGAGTGAGGGATAGCGGTTCTGCGACCCCACCGTCATGCCGTCGAACACTTCCTGCACCGTGGCGCGCACGTTCGGCTGGCTGCGGGCAGTGTCACGCGAGACGTTGATCAGCGCGTTCGGCTCTTCCGGACCGGCGGACACGACGCCGCGCGGACGGTGATACTTGAACGAACGGCCCATCAGGTGAATGCCGTTGGCGAGCAGCGCCGAGGCGACGGTGTCGCCGGCAAGTGCGGTGAAGCCGCGGCCGTCGAAGCGAAACCGCGCGGTCTTGGCGGGGGTCAGCCGGCCCGCGCCGGCAATGCGGTTGGCGCCCGTCATTCTGCTCTTCCTTCCGTGGCTTCATAGGTTTCGACGGGGCGGCTGTCGGCCGGCAGCGCGGGCGCTGCGCCAGGCGCCGGGCTCAGGTCCGGCTTGGGCTGGCCTGCCTTGTAGGTCATCACGAACTTGTCGCTGACCGTGTCGCGCACCGCATTGAAGAAGCGGCCGCAGCCATGAATATGGCGCCAGCGCTCATAGATGAGGCCCTTGGGATTGTCGCGCAGGAAGAAATATTCCGCGAATTCCTCATCCGAGATGGCGGCGATATTGGCCGGCCGGTCGATATGGGCGTCGCCGGCGGCGCGGAACTCCAGTTCCGCGCGCGCCTCGCCGCAATAGGGGCAGTGGATCAACAGCATGGGCTTATCCTGATCAATTCGTTTCGGCGCGGGGCAGAAGCAGTCTCGTCAATGCGCCACGGCGGCGGCGGCGGCTTCGTCGATCAACCGCCCGGTGCGGAAACGGTCGAGCGTCAGGCCGGCGGCCAGGCGATGCGGCTCGCCGCGCGCGATCAGATGGGCGAAGAGATGGGCCGAGCCGGGCGTCGCCTTAAAGCCGCCGGTGCCCCAGCCGCAATTGACGAACAGGTTCGGCACGGGCGTCACGCCCTGGATCGGCGAGCGGTCCGGCGTGTTGTCGGTGATCCCGCCCCATTGCCGCATCATCTTGACCCGGCGGAAGATCGGGAACAGCTCGCAGATCGCATCCAGCGTATGGGTGATGATCTGCAGGCCGCCGGTCTGGGAATAGGAATTGTACTGGTCGGTGCCGGCGCCGATGACGAGCTCGCCCTTGTCCGACTGCGAGATATAGGCATGCACCGTGTTGGACATGACCACGCAGGGGAAGATCGGCTTCAGCGGCTCGGAGACCAGCGCCTGCAGCGGCACGGAATGGAGCGGCAGGCGGACATCGGCCATGCCCAGCACCATGGAATTATGACCCGAGGCCGACACGCCGATCTTCCGGGCGCCGATGAAGCCCTTGGTGGTCTCGACGCCGGTGACGGCACCGTCCGGCCCGCGACGAATGCCCTTGACCTCGCAATTCTGGATCACGTGGACGCCACGGTCGGAGGCCGCGCGGGCATAGCCCCAGGCGACCGCATCATGGCGCGCCGTGCCGCCACGGCGCTGCAGTGCAGCGCCGTTGATGGCGTAGCGGGCGCTCGCCGAGATGTCGAGCGGCGGGCAGAATTCCTTGGCCTGCTCGGGCGTCAGCCATTCATTGTCGATGCCATAGAGACGGTTGGCATGGATATGGCGCTTGAACACCTGCTGGTCGTGGATGTTGTGGGACAGCATCATCACGCCGCGCGGCGAATACATGACGTTGTAGTTGAGCTCCTGGCTCAGCCCTTCCCAGAGCTTGAGCGAGTGCTCATAGATGTCCATGCTCTCTTCATAGAGATAGTTGGAGCGGATGATGGTGGTGTTGCGGCCGGTATTGCCGCCGCCGAGCCAGCCCTTTTCGATCACGGCAACATTGGTGATGCCGTGCTCCTTGGCCAGATAATAGGCCGCACCCAGGCCGTGAGCGCCGCCGCCGATGATGATCACATCATACTGGGCGCGCGGCTCGGGAGAGGTCCATTGCGCCTCCCAGCCCTTGTGCGCCCGCATGGCCTCGCGCGCGACGGCGAAAACCGAATATTTGCGCATGCGCCCCATCTCCTTCGCTGATCCTGCAGGATTGTTGTGCCGGCCGGCGCGCGCACCCCGCGGCCTGCTGCTTGACGCTACTCATCGCAGATCCTTTCGCGACGCACCGTCTCTTTTGCGACGTGACGAAGACGAAGTTTCGACAAGGGCGACATAAGGGCCGGCAAGACAGCCGTTCGCGGAACGAATCCTCCCGGTTCGATTGACCGAGGCGACGTCAGATGCTCTCTACGCGAGAACTGCGCCGCGTCGCCGCAGCGTGGTCTCGGCATGGACAGGCCCAAACGATGATCGACCCGAAAACCACGCATGTCGCCCGGCGACAGGGGCGTCTGCTGATCCTGATGGTCACGGTGCTGCTCATGGGCCTGCCGCTCGCGGTCTGGCTCGATATCAGCGCGCTGTCCCGCAATGCCCTGAGCCGGCAGGCGCACGACATGAGCTCGCTGATCAGCTCCATCCGCGGCTATTATTCCACCAATGTCGTCGGCCGCATCCAGGCCGCCCATGCAAGCGGCATCGGCCAGGAGACGGTGCTGAGCCACAATTACGCGGCGATCCCCGGCGCCATTCCGATCCCGGCCACCCTGTCGCTCGAACTGGGCGACGTGATCCGCGAGCAGCAGTCCAACATCACCTACCGATTCGTGTCGGACCTGCCGTTCAAGAACCGCGCACCGCACAATCTCGATGGCTTCGAGGATCAGGCACTGCGCGCCTTGCGCGCCGATCCCAAGCAGACGCCGACGGAGCTGACCCGCAGCGGCATGACCAACACGCTGCGCTTCGTCACGCCCGTCATCATGGGTGCGGCCTGCGTCGCCTGCCACAACACCCATCCAGAAAGCCCGAAGACCGACTGGAAGGTGGGCGACGTGCGCGGCATCCAGGAGGTGGTGATCCGCCAGCCGCTGGCCACCAATCTCTTCGCCTTCAAATTCCTGCTCGGCTATTTCGTGCTGATGGCCGCCTTCGGCGCCACGGTCGTCTTCCTGCAGAAGCGCCAGACCGCGACGATCCGCGCCGTCAACCGCGAGCTCGAGACCACCAACGAGTTCCTGGCGGCGATCTCGCTGAAGATCTCCCGCTACCTCTCGCCGCAGATCTACAAGAGCATCTTTTCCGGCCAGAAGGATGTGGTGGTGCAGACCGAGCGCAAGCGGCTGACCATCTTCTTTTCCGACATCAAGGACTTCACCGCCACCACCGAGCGCCTGCAGCCCGAGGCGCTGACGGAGATGCTGAACGACTATCTGACCGAGATGTCGGCCATCGCGCTCAAGCATGGCGGCACGGTGGACAAGTTCATCGGCGACGCCATGCTGGTCTTCTTTGGCGACCCCGAGACGCGCGGGCCGGTGGAGGACGCCAGGGCCTGCCTGCGCATGGCCGTGGACATGCAGCAGCGGCTCGGCGAGCTGAAGGAGCGCTGGCGCCGGCGCGGCACGGAGCAGCCCTTCGTGGTGCGCATGGGCATCAACACCGGCTATTGCAATGTCGGCAATTTCGGCTCGAACGACCGGATGGACTATACGATCATCGGCGCCGAGGCCAATCTGGCCGCACGGCTTCAGGCGATTGCCGAGGGCGGGCGCATCGTCATGAGCTACGAGACCTATTCGCTCGTGTCCGACATCGTCATCGCCCATCCGCTGGCGCCCATCACCATGAAGGGCATTCCCCGGGAGGTCGTGCCCTATGCGGTCGATGGCCTCAGCGAGGCGCGCGAGGCCACCCGGGTGCTCAGCGAGCATGTGAACGGCCTCGACCTGCATCTCGATCTTAGCCGGCTCGACCCCGGCGAGCGCGCCCGCGCCCGCGCCGCCCTGAAGGCAGCGATCGCGGCGCTGGAAACGGAGGGCGAGCCGTCTGCCCGGCCCGCTCCTTGACGCGGGGAAGCGCCCGGACTCGCCCCGACGCACCCCGCGCGCGCGAAAACCCGTGGCGATGCGCCCTGGAAGCCCCGGGAATGCGCGCTTTTTCGGATCAGCCGGTTAATCGCGTCTGGACTCTGCCGACCTGTTCTGATATTTCCGCACACCAATCGCAAGGCAGGTGCCCGCGCGAGCGCTTTTCTTTTGTTTTCGTCAGCGGCGGAACGGCAGGGAAGATCGCCGGAGCGAGCTGCTTTACGCCAGAACTCGGCCTTGGCCATTCAAACCACTTTAAAGGAACGTGATTCTCGTGCAGGTACTCGTCCGCGACAACAATGTTGACCAGGCGCTCCGCGCTCTCAAGAAGAAGATGCAGCGCGAAGGTATCTTCCGCGAAATGAAGATGCGGGACTACTACGAAAAGCCCTCCCAGAAGCGCGCCCGCGAAAAGGCTGAAGCCGTTCGCCGCGTTCGCAAGCTGGCACGCAAGCGCGCCCAGCGCGAGGGCCTCGTCAGCGCCGGCCGTCCGGGCAGCCGTTGATCGCTGTCGGGCGCTTCGGCTGAAGCGCCACGATTGCCATTTTGATGACGGAGCGCCGCGCACCGAAAGGTGCATCAGCGGCGCTCCGTTTTCGTTTGTCGCCGTTTTTATTTGTCGATTCGGCAATGGTGTGCGCCGCGCGGCCTTGCCAGCAGGATTGGCCGTTCAGGGTGTCGCGCTCGCGAATTCTGCCACTCCGCCCGGATTTCGCCGCCTTTGCGCCGCAAGCGTCACAGGCGATTCGCAAGGGAATGGCACGTGCCGGTTCGCCGGCAGGCTGTTCCTGCATCGACGCCTGGAGCCTGATCGGGCGACGAGCCTGTCCGTTTCGCGTGACCTGATGAGGGGTGCGCGCGTGGCGCCAGCCGGCCAGAACCCGGCCTGCCGGCGCGTCGGACCGATCGCCTGATGCGGCCGGATGACTGGCCGCATTCGCCGGAGCCGGAACCAATCCGGGCCAGCCGGCGCAGGGCCTTGAGGCGTTCAGGGCCGGTGAAGAGATGATGCCGCGTGTTCATGAGCGATTTACGCTTGATCGAAGCGGCGCAATCGGACAGGACAGGGTGGAGGTCGACCGTCTGCAGGACGGCGCCGGGAAGATCGGACACGAGGGATCGACTTTGACGATTGTGGGCATTGCAGGCCGAAGCGGCACTCTTGGCGGTAGACTGGGCGACAGCGCACCGCGCGTGACCAGAGCCGCAGCAGCCGGCCTTCTTCTTCTGGGCGCGGCCCTGCTCTCCGGCTGCCAGACGGACGCCGGAAGCGACATGATGAAGGTCGACCGTGCCCAGGGCTCGGACCAGAACATCGCCTCGCTGACTTCGGTCATCTCGGCCAATCCGAACGATCCCGAAGGCTATAACGTCCGCGGCTCCGCTTACGGCCGCGCCGGCGAATTCCGCCGCGCGCTGGCGGACTTCAACCGCGCGCTGGAGCTGAACCCGCGCTTCTATCAGGCCTATGCCAACCGCGCTTTGGTGGAGCGCAACATGGGCGATCAGGCCTCGGCGCTGAAGGATTACAACGCCGCGCTGCAAATCAATCCGCGCTATGACGTTGCCTATATCGGCCGCGGCAATCTCTATCGCCAAGCCGGCCGCCTCGACCAGGCCTTCGCCGATTTCAACCAGGCGATCCAGAACGAGACCACCGATCCGCGCGCCTATCACAATCGCGGCCTGATCTATCAGGCGCGCAAGCAGCACAATCAGGCGATCGAGGATTTCTCGACCGCGATCTCGCTCTCCTCCACCTCGCCCGAGCCCTATAATGGCCGCGGTATTTCCTATCTGGCGCTGGGCGACGACGACAACGCGTTCTCCGACTTCAACACCGCCATCAATCTCAACGGCAACATTGCCGAGAGCTGGGCGAACCAGGCGCTGGTCTATGAACGGCGCGGCGACAAGGCCAAGGCCGCGCGCTCCTATTCGCATGCGCTGCAGCTCGACCCGAAATACGAGCCGGCCCGCGCCGGGCTTGCCCGCGTGAAGGGCGGCGCCTGAGCGCCTCCTCGCCTCGTGAAGACAAAAAAAAGGGCGTGCCGGGTGGCGCGCCCTTTCTGTTTCCAGACATCGGATGTTTCCGAAAACCGGGTCCCACTTTCCGGCCCAATTCTCTCGCGGTTCGCCCATCGGCTAGAGTCTGTCAGTTTTAGTTTGAACCGTACCCCGCATGTCTGAGGTAGTTGGAGCACTCTTGGGGGCTGAAAGCCTTCA
>NZ_MKIO01000038.1:26136-181398 GCF_001938945.1 Xaviernesmea rhizosphaerae | reverse complement strand
CGACGCGGGGAATGCCATGCGCCAGCGGAAAGAAAGGGGAAATCCGGGCCATCTGGCGCTCGCTCAGCAAAAACACATCACACATCACGGTCTCCTTTCCGAAACCGTGAATCACATCTCAAACCAAATTAATAGGTCCTGAACCTAGGTGTTGCGCCATCATGCGAAGCTTTTGCTCAAGCCATACGTACAACCCGATAGCTGGCATGAAATCAATGACAAGATCCGCCTCTATCTCGCGGAAAACTCCATTGTGGCGGTCAACGTAGTGCTCTTCACCAATTGGTCGGCCAGCCTCATCTAGATCCAAACGACCCAGGCTAGGAAGTGCGTAACGCTCCGAATACGGGCTCAGATGCAGCGAGCCATTAGGCGCTACGCCACCGTACACTCCGTCAACGTTAATCACCCTGAAGTAGCGGCTTTTGTCGTACTTGATATCGAGCGAGCGTCCGGTTGCATCCGCCATACCGTTTCTCCAATTCCATCACCGAGATTGCACAGATAAGAGCGTAAATACAAGATGGCCACCCGTGAGGCATACATGATGACAAATTTCAAATGATGAAATTAATTTGCCAAACAGCCAGAAGGGCAGCTTTGGAACACTCCGAACATTTGGCGAACGATCTGCTACGCTTTTTGCTACGCAACTGCGTAGCACGTTCCGGCATGGTTCCGCACGGCATCAGATGTGCATTCGTCTAAAGGCTTGAAAAAACGGTATTAATGGGGACTGGATGTGATGGAGCGACACAGGTCTGACAGAATTTCAAGACCGGTTCCTTAAACCACTCGGACACTCTTCCGTATCGCTTCGCATCAAGCGGATTCAGTGCAATGGCTTTATGATGAGCACGCGCTGGCGTCAATCGGCTTTGGCTGCGAAAGGTCTGCTTGAAGGGCGGGTCTCCGCAGCGCGGCTCCAGCGCAGCGCAATCCTTCAGCTTCGCTCGCCGCGCTTTGAGCAGCTGCTTGTCGCATCTGATGACCCAGGCGACCCAGGACACCACCCGTCAACCGTGCACATTCACCCGGGTCGTCTGCCTCAACCTTGCCGAACGACGCTCCGTCAACGCCCCGAGAGACAGACCCCAGACATCGGGCGAGGACCGACGGCAAATGCGCTGGTCATTGGGAGGAGGTTAAACCGGACAGTAGTCGCTCAAGCCCTGACATGACGCAAGGGGGAGGGGAACGCTCATCGGAATGTTCTGCGGAGGTTGGCCCTTCTGATTGCATGGCGCGGTCGCGGCCATAAATCACTGCGTCGTGTCCTGTCGACAGCCTCAACGCATGCAGACGGCCGCTCGATCCCCGGGGATGGAGCGGCCGTAACGTCACGCTGTTTTTCCGCGTTGGAGATGGAGCCGATCAGGGCTTGATCGCGCCGACCGCCATGGCATCGACCTGGCGCGACAGGCTCAGGCCGATGACCGGGATCATGCTGTCATCGACCTTCACCGAGATGGTGACGTTCATGGTCGAAGGGTCTTGCAGCCGCGCGATCAGCGCGCCGTTCAGCTTCTTGCGGGTGATGCCGACGACGGCCTTGTCCTTGGTCACGGCGCCGGAGACGATATCGAGCCCCTTGCCCTCGGCACCATCGAGGAAGCTGCCGCCGTAGGAATTGCCCTTCTGCGTGATGGTGGCCGACATCGGCTGCTTGAACACGCCGACGCGGCAGAAGCCGTCGAGCTTGATGCCGGTGTCCTTGCCGGTCATCGGCGTGCCGGTGAGGTCGCAGGTGAACTTCGTGCCCTTGTACTTGCCGGCAACGATCTCGCCCGGGCCGGACCATTGGCCGTTCACGGACTGGAAGAAGATCTTGTCGGACTGCGCCGCCGCAGGCGTCGAAGAAAGGGCGGCGCCGGCCAGGGCTGCGAGGCCGGCCAGAACGGGCGCGAGGGTTGAGAGGCGCGGGGGCATCAGCGTTTCCTTGGAAAGGACGAAAATCGAAATCTGCTGACGACAATGGCACTTGAGTGGTTAATGGTTGGTTTCGTCCGCCTCAACTCCGGCGCTGTCCGGCGCAAGCGATGCGGCGGCGAAAGCCGCGGGTGAGTGCGGCTATCCCGCTGGTCCCGCTAGGATTTCCCGCGGCGCCTCCGGCAGGATCCAGGTCTGGTGCGCTGCCGGACACAGCGCAAAAATTAACCCTGTTCGGCTGATGGCCGCCGCTCGCCGGGCGCCAGATCGCCGAGGAAATCGCCGATTCCCGGCCGGCGCAGCGCGCGGAACGGCAAGGGACGGCAGACATCCATGGCTGCGATGCCGATTCGCGCGGTCATCATCCCGTTGATGACCCCTTCGCCAAGCCGCGCGGAGAGGCGGGAGGCGAGGCCATGGCCGAGCACCTGCTGGACCAGGCTGTCGCCGGCGGCAATCGAGCCGGTGACGGCAAGATGGGCGAGCACATCGCGCATCAGGCGGATCGAGCCGAGCGTTCCCGGTCGTGCGCCGTAAAGCTCGGCGACGGCGCGGATCAGCCGGGCGGATTCGTAGATCACATAGCCGAGATCCACAAGCGCGCGCGGGCTGACGGCCGTGACCAGAGAGACCCGCTTGGCCGCGCCGAGGATCAAGAGGCGGGCATCGCGGTCGAGCGGGCTCATCAGCTCCCGCTCGGCCAGCTCGATCAGCTGCGGCCCGTCGATGATCTCGCCTTCGGTCGCTTTCAACGCCGCCCGCCCGGAGGCCGTCTGCGCCCGGTTCTTCAACAGCCCGGTCAGCTGATCGACCACCTTGCGCGCCGGCCCGGCCGCTGGCTGGCCGGCGGCGTTGAGCGCGTCGGCCTTCAGCGTCTGGACATTGGCCAGCCGGAAAATGCCCGCGAGTTCCCGCCCGACCACGACCATGACCCCCAGAACGAGCAGGGCCACGGCGCCGATGGCGACCATGCCCAGCGCATCGGAACGGGAAAACAAGTCGCGGATCAGCTGATCCAGCCACAGGCCCAGCGCCAGCGAGACCAGCACGCCGAAGGCGCCGGCTGCAAGCCCGGCAAAGGAAAAGCGCCGCCGGCGCGGCAGCACCCGCGCTTCGGTTACCTCGATCGGCTCCAGCGGCAGGGTGGTCTCGGCGAAGGGGTCTTCCGAAACCGGGGTCAGCGTCACACCATCGTCGAAGGCGGCGGGCCGGCGCGGGGCGGCGGGCGATGGCTGCGGCCGTGCCTCTTCCGGATCGAGCGAGAAGGCGGCCGGGCGGCGGGGCGGATCACTGGTCATGCAAGACGGTCTCCGAACAGGAACTGCATGGCCCGGTCGAGCCGGATATGCGGCACCGATAGCTTCAGCCCGCCACCGGTCTCCTCGATTTCGGGCGGGCGGAACCGCACGAAATTGACGAGATCGCCGTCCGGGCGCGCGGCAAAGAGCTGGTCGGGATTGGCGGGCAGATCGCCAGGAAAGATCGCGGTGCGCCGCTTGCCGTCGAAGACCTGTCCGTCGATGGTCTCGCCCGCGATCGGCACGCCGACGATGACCGGCAGCTTCGCGCCGCCTTCCTCCACCGTTGCCTCGCGCGTGGCCCGCACGGCCGCCAGCGCCATCACCTCCAGCCCGGCTCCGCTCAGGCCGATCCGTTCGGCCGCGCGATGCACCAGCCGTCCGGTGATCCGCTCCAGCCGGTCATGCGATTCGTGATGCAGATGGTCGGCTTTGGTCGCCGCGATCAGCACCTTGTCGATTCGCCGCGTGACGAAGGAGGAGAGGAAGGAATTGAGCCCCGGGCGAAAACAGGCCAGCACTTCCGCCAGCGCTTCCTCCAGATCGGCCACGGCTTCCGGCCCGCGATTGATCGCCGTCAGCGCATCGACCAGCACGATCTGTCGGTCGATGCGGGCGAAGTGCTCGCGGAAGAAGGGCTTGACCACATGGGTCTTGTAGGCCTCGTAGCGCCGCTCCATCATCGCCCAGAGCGAGCCCGGCTCCGGCCGGCCCTCGGCAGGCAGCGGCAGGGGCGAAAAGGTGAGCGCCGGCGAGCCGTCGAGATCGCCCGGCATCAGGAAGCGGCCGGGCGGCAGGATGGAGAGCGCGCGCTCGTCGCTGCGGCAGGCCTTGAGATAGGCGGTAAAGCGCTCGGCGAGCGCCCGCGCCTTGGCCTCGTCCGCCGGCGCGTTCAGCGCCTCGGCCTCCGCCAGCCGGCACCAGTCGCGCGACAGCTCTTCGCGCACGCCTTTCTGCGCCCGCTCCCAGGTCTGCGCGCTGAAGGTGCGAAAATCCTGCGACAGCAGCGGCAGATCCAGGAGCCACTCGCCGGGATAGTCGATGATGTCGATCGACAGTTCGCCGCGCGAGAACATGCGTCCCCAGCCGCTGGCGCTCTCATAATCCAGCGTGAGGCGGATCTGAGAGATCGCCCGGGTCGAATCCGGCCAGATGCGGTCACGCACCAGCGCGGCGATATGGTCCTCATATTGAAAGCGCGGCACGGCATCGTCGGGCTGCGGCGCCAGACGGATGCGCGAGACCCGTCCGGAGCGCACAGCCTCGAACACCGGCAGGCGTCCCCCATTCAGGAGATTGTGCACCAGAGAGGAGATGAACACCGTCTTGCCCGCGCGCGACAGGCCGGTGACCCCGAGCCGCAGCGCGGGATGGACCAGCCCGGCAGTGCGATCGGAAAACGTATCGAGCGCGATCAGCGCGTCGTCGGCGAGACGGGACAGGAAGGACGACAAGCGGCACGCTCTCCGGCATGAGGACGCCGCCGGGGCCGGCGCGTCAGGGGCAACCTCGCCGATATAGGCGCGGCCTAAGCGTCATGGAAGGGCAGGAGGGCGCTTCATGATCGACATCTGAAGAACCCTCCCGCGCTTGAAGGCAGGACCGTGCGCCAAGCCGCTACTGATGCGGATCGATCCAATGAGCGAGCCGGCCGGTGACGCCAGCGCCGGGCGGTCTGTCGAAATCGATGACCGCGAGACCGGCCGGGGGATAGCCCTGATCGTAGAGACCCGCAGGCAGGTCCTCGCCGACGAGCGCGCGGAGCAGTTCGTCGATGACGGGATTGTGCCCGCAGATCAGCACCGAGCCGCAATTCTGCGCGAGCGCCGCGTGCAGATAGACCTCGGCACCGCCGGAATAGAGCGCATCGACCACCTGCACGGGCATGGTGTCGCCGGCCACGCCCTGCAGCGCCATCACCGTCTGCCGGCAGCGCCGGGCCGGGGAACACAGCACCATCTCGGGGATCAGGCCGAGGCCGGAAAGGCGAAGGGCGAGATGGGTGGCATCGCCTTCGCCGACGGGATCGAGCGTGCGGTCGACATCGCGCAGGCCAGGCTTTGCCTGCGCCGCGCGGGCATGGCGCAGGAGAAAAAGGCGAAATTCGGGGGCAGGGTCAGGTGTCAAGCGAGTCTCTGTTGAGGGGCGCCGGCGGAGAACGGTGCAGGAGGGCAGATGAGCGGCCATCAGGTTCCCCCGGCGCGGCCGACAGATCAAGAGAGGATCAGCCCGGCACGGAAATTTTCCGAACCGACGGAAGCGGCGTGATTATTTTTTGCGCATGCGAAGGCACCGCAGGCGTGTTCCGGCACTGCATCATGGCGTTTCCGTCCTCCCCAAACCTGGGGGTTGATCCCCTTCCAGCCGACGGTTGCTGATCCGTCAAGAGAGGCTTACTGTCACCAAACCGTAATTTTGATGAAATATTAGCTCCTTAGCCTCAGTTTTTAGCAAGGCCTCTCTGCTTCGGACAGGCCTGGCGAGGCTTGAATCGCTTCGGTTGTGGGTCTATACACCGCGCACATGAGATGTTCTTCGGGAGAAACGCGTTGAGTGAGAAGATCGATCTTAGTTCCTACGTGCTGTCGGAAGACGATGAGTTCATGAACGTGCATCAGCGGGCTTATTTCAGGGCCAAGCTCAATGCATGGAAGAACGACATTCTTCGCGAGGCACGCGAAACGCTGGGCCATCTGGCCGAGGAAAGCGCCAATCATCCCGATCTCGCCGACCGGGCATCCTCCGAAACCGACCGCGCCATCGAACTGCGCGCCCGCGACCGCCAGCGCAAGCTGATCTCCAAGATCGACGCGGCCCTGCAGCGCCTGGACGAAGGCACCTACGGCTATTGCGAGGAAACCGGCGAGCCGATCGGCCTGAAACGGCTGGACGCGCGCCCGATCGCCACGCTATCGATCGAGGCGCAGGAGCGCCACGAGCGCCGCGAGAAGGTCTATCGGGACGAATAGAACCGTTCAGCCGGCGCCGGAGCCACCTGGGTTCGGCGTCGGGCCATAGAGCATCGGACGCCTATGATCCTTCGGTTTCGCAGACGGCGCTCTCCGTGATCACTGTTCTGGGCGTTGACGTCACAGATCCCGACGGTCGGCCTCGGTGATGTCCGGCCGGGCAGGGCTTGAGCTGCCTTGGCGTCGGGTCAATGGATAGCACGCGGATCTATCTGGTGGGCTAATAGACTTTCTGTGTCCCCTTGCTTCACGCCGGGCGCTTGTTCTTGAACCTTGGCGCAGCGTCTTGCCTCGACACGCTGACCTGCCGCTTTATGACGAAAGCCTTGTTCGCGCATCCGAGCAACGTCTTGGTCGCAAGTTTCAGCCTTCAGAGCATCGAGCTGAAAATCAAACGCGACGCCTTGCTCTCGATTGCTGTTTTTGCATTGAATTTTTCTCGATATCCAGTTCCTGCTTTCCAGTCTGATGCTCTGGAGCATCGGACTGAAAACAGTCCTCAGTGCGATGCTCTGGATTTTTATTTTTGCATCGGATTTTTCCGAAAACCGGTTCCCACTTTTCGGTCCGATGCTCTAGCGGGCGCATTGCGCCCGCAGGCACGCGCGACGCGGCCGAATTCCCGGCAATGCCTGCTACCTCCATGGCTGCCATCCCCGATCGCTGCAGTTCAGACCTCAGGAGGACTTCGGTGGTGCTGTCGGCGTTGCCCGCGGCATCGGCTGGGTGGCGGTCGCGCGCGGGGCTGTCGGCCGCGCGGCGCTGGCCCGGGGCGTGGGGGATGAGGCGGGAGCGGAAGGGGTGGCCGCCGATTGTGCAGATGATGCGGGGGGTGAGGTCACCGGGCTGCCCTTTCCGTCTGCACCAGCAGCCAGAATGCTCGCGAAACTTCCGGGCGGTGCCGATGGCTTTTCCTGGACAAGTTGTTCCTTGAGCGATTGTGCCTCGACGGGTTGTTCCGCAATGCGCGGCGGCCGCGGGCGCGCCGCCGGCAGAACGCGGTCGCGCGCGGCATCGAGAATATCGGCTGCCGAGCGCGGATCGCCGCCCTGTGCCGGTGGCGCTTTCGCCGCCTCGGCCGTTGCGGCTCTTACAGGGGCAACGGTTGCAGGCTCCGGCCTTGGGGGCAGGCGGGCGGGTGTTGGCGCTGCCGCCGGGGAGGTGGTCTCCGCATCGCGATAGAGAACCTGGCCCATGGCTGAAACAGGCGGCGTCCTGGGCCGCGCGGCTTCGGCGGCGCGTTGCGCGGCGGCCCGCGCCAGGCGCTGTTCAAAGGGCATGCGCCGCTCATTGGCGAGCTTCTGCGCAAATTCGGCGGCGGCCGCGCCCGGCACTGCGGGCGCAGTCTCATCCGGCGTGGCCGGGGCTGGCGTCGGCGGCTCGGCTGTCGCCGGTCTGATGGCCGAGGACGCGGTTGCCGGCGGCCGGATTGCCGCCGTCTCGGTCTTTGCCCTTTCGCCGTCCGGCATCGAGGGCGTGACGGTCGCGGCTTGCTGCGCCGATGCCGGCTCCCTCGATGGTTTCGGCATTGGGGACAGGGGCGCACGCTGCCCCTCATCGGCAGGCCGCTCCGCCGCAGGGCCTGTTGTCTCGCCAAGGCCGCGTGCACGCTGATCGTCCGCCGCGCTTCGCGCTGGCGCAAGAGGCGCCGGCCGGCGGGAAAGAGGCGGCGCTTCGGATGGCGGCGGTGCATCCTCTACCGTGGCTGGCGCGCCCGACAGAGCAGGTTCGGCGGCTCTGGAGGGCAGGGGGCGTGGCCTGCCGGCGGGTGCTGTTGCGGTCAGGTCAGGGGCCGCTGGCGGCAAGAGCGAGGCCGCGTCGCCAAGCGCGCGCGCCGGTGCTCTCGCGGCGCCCGCGGCCCTGTTGATCCCGGCGTGATCCATTGCGCGCAGCACTTCGCCCCGCTCATGCGCCGCGCCGTCAGCGGTCGCGGTGGTTTCGTCCGGCCAGCCTGTCGAAGGGGTTTGCGGGAAGAGCATGTCGAGTGGGTCGGAGGGCGGCGGATCGGTGGCCGGCGGCGCGGATGGCGGATCGATCTGGAATGGCAAATCGCGCGCGACGGGCGCCGCCGCCACGATCTGCGGCGCGGCCTGTCGCGGGGCTGGCCGCAGGCTGTCGTCCCACGGCTTTTCCTCCAAAGCCTGCGACGGCTCCTGCAGCGGCGAGAACACGGCCTGCGGCGCAGCCGCTACGCCTGTCTCCGGCGTTGCGGTTTCCGGCGGAAACAGGGCGTCGAGCGGGTCCATCGTTTGCAGCGGCCGGCCGGCGGCCGGTTGGGCGACAGTCGCGGGATGGGCGGCGGGCGGAGCCGGGCGCTGCGGCGCAAAAGCCTCTTCCGCATCCTCTTCATCGTCAAACGGTGCGAACCGCCGGGCAAGCGCCGCCGCTCTGGATGCCTCGTCCTCTTTCTGCTCCTGCGGGAACAGGACATCGAGCGGATCGGTGATCGGCGCCGCGCGCAGCCGGTCCGGCGGCGTCGGGGAAGAAGCCGCTGCCGAAGGGGCAGGCGTCAGGGGCTGGGAGGAGGGAAGCGCCGCGGGATGGTCGATGGCATGGTCATGTGACGAGTCCAGGGGCATGGCTGCCGTTGGCGCAGCCATGGCCGGCAGCGCTGGGCTCGTCAGGGTGGTGGCCGGCTGAGCCGGGCTTTGCCCCTCGTTCCGCGCCGCTCGCGGCATGTGCCCCTCGAGATCCCACTCTCTCCCGCCAAGCTCCGGTGGTGCCTGCGGCACATCGCGATGTTCGGCACGGCCGGACGCCGCGACCGGCGCCGTGGCTGCCAGGGACGATCTCTCAGACCGCGCAGCCTCGGCACGCCCTCCATCCGGCCCGTCACCGGCCTTCCCCTGCGCACCGGCCGGCGTCGCGTCCGGTTCCGGCACCCCAGCGGGAAGCCCCGCTCTTGCCTCAAGGCCAAAGATCCCCGGCGTCGTCGTCTGTGCGCCGAGCGGGCGGCTTTCCAGAACTAGATCCGCCGGCCCGCCGATCAGGAGAAGGTGTTCGACATCATCCCGGCGCACCAGCACCAGCCGGCGGCGGGCATCGACGGCGGTCGATTCGAGCACGGCGAGCCGCTGCTCGCGCAGGCGGGCGCCGCGCAGAAGGCCGGAGGCGGTGCCGCGATGCTTCAACAGCCAGAGCACGCCCACCAGCGCGCCGAGCGCCAGGCCAACGATCGTGACCGCGAAGAGGAAGCGGCTTCCATTGCTGGCGATCAGATCTTCCATTCTGTCCCTTCCGGCCTGCCGTCATCATTTCGGCCTGTCCGTGCAGCTTTGCCCGGCGCGTCTCAACATCGGGCCGGCTGGCGCGCGGTCGGTCGACCTTCCGCGCCGGCCCATCCCGCTCGCCGGACCGCTTCCGTTTCCAGCAGGCGATCCAATCCTTGCCGATCCTTAACCCATTCGCAAAGAAACCGGAATCGCCTGCCCGCGCGATCTCCCCATCGTCCCTGCCTTTTCACGCCGTGTCGGGCGACAAAACCGCCGCACCCCTCGGCAAACTCCTGCCCATGCCCCTCGGTTTAAGACTAAAGTTACGAACGGCGGACGAGACACGGCGCCAGCTTGCGGGTGAGTCGCGGCCGACTTGCGGCAGACAGACGGCGGCAGACAGGCGCAAGCTCGCTGCGGCACAAGGCGGCTGATGGCATGGGCCGCCCGCGTGAGTCGGCGCGCGTTCTTTGGCGAACACAACATCGCCCGGCCGCCCGCAGCAGGGTAAAGAGAACGGGTGCGCGCAAAGCGAATCGTCCGCCGCGCGGTGGGCCGCCGAGATCTGGAAGGCGCCGAGGACATGAGACAGGAATGAGGAGCTCGATGACGAAACTGCGCCACGCCGGCGACTATCAGATGCCGATCGTCGACCGAAGCACGCGCCCCGGCACGGTGCTGCGCATCATTCTGCTCGCCATCGTGCTGACGGCGTCGGCGGCGCTGTTCATCATCTTCAAGAACCAGCTCGACAGCGAGATCGTGCTCGGCATTCTCGGCGTGCTGGCCATGGTCGGCATTTTCTTCCTGGTCTCCTCGGCCATCGGCTTCATCGAGGTCATGCCGCAATCGCGGCCGGACGAGCTCGCCCGCGCCTTTCTCGACGGCCATCCGGACGGCACGGTGGTCACCGACCGCAAGGGGCGGATCGTCTATGCCAATGCCGCCTATGGAGCGATGACGGGCGCGTCGCGGGCCAGCGAGATCCAGTCGCTGGAAACCATCCTGTCGCGCGCGCGCGAGGCTTCCGAGGCGCTTTATCGCCTGACCAACGGCCTGCGCGACGGGCGGGCGGGACATGAGGAATTTCGCCTGCTGCGGCCCCTGAAGCCCCAGGCAGGCCCGGCGGCGGCCGGTCACTGGTTCCGCCTGAAGGCGCGCGTGCTGCCCTTGCAGGACGGCGACCGCAACGGCCTTTATCTCTGGCAGATTTCCGACATCACCTCCGAGCGCGAGCAGCAGGAGCGCTTCTTCAAGGAGCTGCAGAACGCCATCGACTATCTCGACCATGCGCCCGCCGGCTTCTTCTCCGCAGGGCATAAGGGTGAGGTGGTCTATATCAATGCCACGCTCGCGGAATGGCTGGGGCTCGATCTCACCCGGTTCCAGCCGGGCTCCATGGCGATCGGCGATCTTGTGGCCGGCGAGGGGCTGGCGCTGATCCAGTCCGTCCAGGCGGAGCCGGGCCTGCTCAAGACCCGGGCGCTCGATCTGGATCTCAAGCGTGTCGATGGCCGCAGCCTGCCCGTGCGGCTGATCCACCGCGTGTCCACCGCGCGCGATGGCGCGCCGGGCGAAAGCCGCACCATCGTTCTGGCGCGCACGCCGGGCGAGGAAACCGAGGCCTCGGCCTCCGCTGCCGCCATGCGCTTCACCCGCTTCTTCAACAACACGCCGATGGCGATCGCCTCCGTCGACAGCCAGGGCCGGATCCTGCGCACCAATGCACCTTTCCTGAAGCTCTTTGCCGATGTCGTTGCGCAGACGGATATGGAGCGCGGCGCGCTGCTGGATGCCGTCGTCCATCCGCACCAACGCGCCGGCATGCATGAGGCGCTGGCGGCCGCGCGCGACCGGCAGAGCGATATCGCCCCGATCGATTCGCGCCATCCCGGCAATGAGGCGCGCCATGTGCGCTTCTATGTGAAGGCCGTGGTGGAAGCCGGCGACGAGGCGCCGGATGAGGCCGCGATCGTCTATGCGCTGGACATCACCGAGCAGAAGGCGCTCGAGACCCAGATGGCCCAGACGCAGAAGATGAATGCGGTGGGCACACTGGCCGGCGGCATCGCCCACGACTTCAACAATGTGCTCACGGCGATTCTGCTGTCGTCGGACCATCTGCTGCTGTCGGCCCGCCCCTCCGATCCGAGCTTCGCGGATCTGATGGAAATCAAGCGCAATGCCAACCGCGCCGCCGTGCTGGTGCGCCAGCTGCTCGCCTTCTCGCGCAAGCAGACCATGCGGCCGACGGTGCTGAACATGACCGACGTGATCGGCGATCTGCGCATGCTGGTCGACCGCATGACCGGCATGAACGTCAAGGTGGCGATCGATTACGGCCGGGATCTCTGGCCGGTGCGCACCGATCTCGGCCAGTTCGAGCAGGTGGTTCTCAACCTTGCGGTCAATGCCCGCGACGCCATGCCCGATGGCGGTACGCTGACGCTGCGCACACGCAATTTCCCCGCCAGCGAAGTGGCCGCGCTCAACCGCCGCGAACTGCCGGCGGAAGATTACGTGCTCGTGGAGGCCGAAGATGAGGGCACGGGCATCCCGCCCGAGATTCTCGACAAGATCTTCGAGCCCTTCTTCACCACCAAGGAGGTGGGCAAGGGCACGGGCCTCGGCCTTTCCATGGTCTATGGCATCGTCAAGCAGTCGGGCGGCTTCATCTATGCCGATTCCGAGGTCGGCCGCGGCACCACCTTCCGCATCCTGCTGCCGCGCTATGTCGAGGAGGTGCAGCCGCTGGTCGAGCTGGAGGCAATGCCGACAAGCGCGATCGCCGCCCCAGTGCCGGCGCCCGCTCCGCCACCCGCTGCGGCGGAGCCCGCCGATCTCACCGGCGATTCGGCCGTGGTGCTGCTGGTCGAGGACGAGGAAGCCGTGCGCCGTGGCGGCAAGCGCATGCTGGAAACGCGCGGCTATACGGTCTACGAGGCCGGCTCCGGCGTCGAGGCGCTGGATGTGATGGACGAGCTGAATGGGGCGGTCGATATCGTCGTCTCCGACGTCGTCATGCCGGAGATGGACGGGCCGACGCTTTTGACCGAACTGCGTAAGAAATATCCCGACCTGAAGTTCATCTTCGTCTCGGGCTATGCCGAGGATGCCTTTGCCCGCAACCTGCCGGCGGACGCCAAGTTCGGCTTCCTGCCAAAACCCTTCTCGCTCAAGCAGTTGGCGATCGCCGTGCGCGAGATGCTCGACGCCTGAGCCGCTCTTGCGGTGCCGTAGCGTCACGCCCTGATCGCCGGGAACATCTATAGGAAACAGGGGCGGCGTCCTTCGCCGGCCCTGTGCGCGTGAAAAGGAGATGGAGATGTCCGCCCCGATCGAAGCCGACGCCGTCCTGGCTTTCTGGCTGTCCGACCATGCCCGGGCGCACTGGTTCGGTTCGACACCCGAATTCGATGCCGAATTGCGGGAGCGATTCCTCTCCGATTACGAGCGGGTGCGGGCCGGCGCGGCGGATGTCATGGCTGAGACGCCCGAGGGCTGCCTGGTGCTGATCCTGTTTCTGGACCAGTTCCCCCGCAACATGTTCCGCGGCACGGCGCGCGCCTTCGAGGGCGACGGCAAGGCGCGGGCCCTGGCGCAATTTGCGCTCGAGCGCGGCTATCCGGAGGGAATGGATGCCGATCGGCAGATGTTCTTCTATCTGCCCTTCATGCACAGCGAGGATCCCGGCGACCAGCAGCGCTGCATTGCCTTGTTCAGCCAGCGGCCGGAGCATGGCAATTCGCTCGACTTCGCCCGCCAGCATGCCGAGATCATCGACCGCTTCGGCCGCTTTCCGCATCGAAACCAGGCCCTCGGGCGCGAAACCTCGCCGCAAGAGGCTGCGTTTCTCACCCGGCATTCCGGCTTTTAGAGCATCGGACCGAAAGGTGGGAAGCGGATTTCGGAACATCCTATGCCCCGAAGTCGAGCGGGCGCTACTCTCCTGCTTCTCACAGTCTATTCAAGAATTGCCGTTGGGCTGCCGAAAATGGCGATTTCGAGAACCGGAGCGCAGCCTACTCAACGTACGTGAGCACCGGAAGCGCAGACATTGCCATTTGCAGGCGGCCAACGGCGATTATGGGATAGACTGTCAGATCCCGCCTTCATAGCCGGAAAGGCCGCCATCGAGCAGGCTGCGCAACAGCGCCATGCCGCGGCGCACATCCTCGCGCCGGTGGTTGGAAAAGCCGACGCGGACCTTGTGGAGCACCCGGTCCGGCCGCCCGGCCTTGAACTCGTCCTCATCGTCGATCAGCACGCCAGCCTCGAAGGCGGCGGCCTTGAAGGTGCCGGAGAGCCAGGGTTCCGGCAGGTCGAGCCAGAAGAAGGGGATCTGCGACGTCGAGCGGAGGGAATGCCCTGCCAGACTTTCCAGGACGATCGCATGGCGCGCCGAAAGCTCGGCGGCGACATCACGGCGGATCGCCTCCGCCTCGCCTGACAGCACCAGCCGTGCGCTGCTCTCGGCCAGCAGGAAGGCGAGGCCGCCGGTCAGCATCTTCTGCGCCACGCGCACGCGCGTGCTCATATTCGGCGGGCAGGCGACCCAGCCGCCACGAAGCCCCGCCGCCACGGCCTTGGCAAAGCCCGAGACCACGAAGGTGCGCTCCGGCGCGAGTGTGGCCAGCATGGGAATGTCGGGGCGCGTCAGCACGCCGTAAATATCATCCTCGATCAGCATCACATTGTGCCGCCGGGCGATCTCGGCGATCGCGCGCCGCCGGCCGAGACTCATCACCGCCAGGCTCGGATTATGGGCCGAGGGCATGAGAAAGGCGATGGCCGGATGCTGCTGCTGGCAGACCCGCTCGAAATCCTCGGGCACCAGCCCTTCCTCGTCGATCTCGCTGGCGATCACCCGCCGGCCGGTCAGCCCGAGCGCCCGGGCAATGTGCGTATAGGTCAGGCTCTCGAACAGCACCTTGTCGCCCGGCGAGGTGACGGCCGTCACCACCGCCATGATCGCGGAATGCGCCCCTTGCGTGAACACCACATCCTCCGCCTCGGGCGAAAAGCCCTGGCGCGACAGCCAGCGCACGCCGGCCTCCTGCCAGTGTGCCGGTGCATTGCGGGCGTAATTGGTGATTTCGGCCGGATGCTCGGCCACGACCTGGGCCAGAACCCGCTCTATAAGGTCCGCTTGTCCCACATCCGCCGCGCCGGTGGAATCGAAGCGCAGTTTGCCATCCGGCGGATCGAGCGAGCGGCCGCTGCGCAGCTCGTGGTTCAGCGGCGAGGCCGGGGAGGGCTCGCCGCCATTGCCCCGCTCGCGCACATAGGTGCCCCGCCCCACCTCGCCGGCCACCAGCCCGCGCTCATGCACCAGCGCATAGGCGCGGCTGACCGTTCCAAGCGTCACACCGATGTCGAAGGCGAGATTACGCTGCGGCGGCAGCTTGTCGCCAGGCGCAAGCGATCCGCCATCGATCGCCGCCTCGATGGAATCGGCCAGGCGCTGATAGAGCGGGCCCGTGCCCTCGGAGAGATTGGGGAGCCAATTTGTCATGGTGACAATAATGGCATTGTTCTGGTTCGATGTCAAATGTATCGATTGATTGTCACTCAAGGGAACAATGTGTCCCGACGACGACGTAAATTGACCTCCTTCTGAGAACGCAAAAGGAATCGAACCCGTGTATCTTGATACAAATGAGACAATTTTCCCCGATGGCTATCAGCGCGAACGCATCTTCACGAGCGCGGGCGAGATGGTGTCGCCGCTTCCTGCGCCGGCAAAGGGCACCTTTGCCCGTCTGATCGAACGTTTCTCCCATTGGCGGATGCGGCGCGCCGGCCGGCTGGTTCTGCGGGACCTTTCTGACGACCAGCTGCGCGATATCGGCATCAGCCGGGCCGAGGCGGAAGCCGAAGTGTCCAAATCCTTCTTCTTCGACTGACGGCCGATGATGCGATCAGCGATCAGGATCGGATCATCAGCGAAGCAATGGAGACGATTGTCATCCTTGTCCCAGACATGAAAAAGGAGTGCGATCCGGCTGGATGCACTCCTTTTTCATGTCTGGCTTCCTCTTGCGCTCCTTGGGATACAATCCGGTCGGAGAGGATTCGATAAGATCATGCTTCAGACAAAGACGATCGGGCGCATCGGACGGAAAAACGGTTCCCACGTTTCGCTCCGGTGCGCCAAGGCGTCAGCAGCCCGTGTCGCCATTTGCCCAGCGGCGGATATCGCCGGTCATGCGCGGGCCCACATCCTGCGAGAACAGGGGCCCGAAGGCCTGCAGCCGGGCAGGGTGGCCCTCCGCCTGCACCACGGCCAGCGGCCGGGCTTCCGGCGCGCCGCGATGGACCAGCAGGATGCGCGGCCGGCCGGAGAAGGAGTTCAGCTCGGGCGCCATGCGGTAGGGCTTGAAGGCGGCATCGCCTGATTTGAACCAGCAGCGATTGGCCGCCAGCGCGATCCGCTCCATGGTCGGCAGGGCGGCCGTATTCTGAGCGGGCGGGGCCTTGGGGGCCGGCGCCGAGGCCTGGCAGGCCGGCAGCGCGATGGCCGCTAGCGCCATCAGCGCGCCGAGGGGGATGACACGCATCATGATCAGGCGGCGATCACGTCGAGCGCGGAGGCGAAGAGGCCGCGGCCGTCGGACCCGCCATGGGCTGCTTCGATCAGGTTTTCCGGATGCGGCATCATGCCCAGCACATTGCCGGCGGCATTGGTGACGGCAGCGATATCGCGCAACGAGCCGTTCGGATTGGTGCCTTCGGCATAGCGGAACACGACCTGCCCCTCGCCCTCGATGCGCTCAAGCGTCTCGGCATCGGCGAAATAATTGCCGTCGTGATGGGCAACGGGGCAGCGGATGATCTGGCCCTTGCCATAGGCGCGGGTAAACGCCGTCTCGGCATTGACCACTTCCAGCTTCACTTCCTTGCAGACGAAGCGCAGCGAGGCATTGCGCATCAGCGCGCCTGGCAGCAGGCCGGCCTCGAGCAGGATCTGGAAGCCGTTGCACACGCCCAGCACCTTCACGCCGGCTTCCGCCTTGGCGCGGATCGCCTGCATCACCGGCATGCGCGCAGCAATCGCGCCGCAGCGCAGATAGTCGCCATAGGAAAAGCCGCCGGGAATGACGATCAGATCGACATCGGGAATTTCGGTATCCGTCTGCCAGACGGTGACCGGTGCCTTGCCGGAGATCAGCGTCAGAGCCGCGATCATGTCACGGTCACGGTTGAGGCCGGGAAGTTGGACGACGGCTGATTTCATGGGTGCGGTTCGAACCTTGCCTGGGCCTCGGCGAGCTCGCGCAGTTCGAGGTGATTTTCGATACGATCGAGGCGGCTCTCATGCC
This sequence comes from Xaviernesmea rhizosphaerae, assembly GCF_001938945.1. GTDB lineage: Bacteria > Pseudomonadota > Alphaproteobacteria > Rhizobiales > Rhizobiaceae > Xaviernesmea > Xaviernesmea rhizosphaerae. Next base: position 164,668 of record NZ_MKIO01000038.1, on the reverse strand, counting down.
GCCCCAAAATGCCATAGATGTTGTGAATGTCCTGATGAATGGAGATGAGCGTGCCGCGCATGCTCTGCATCTCGTTCTTCAGTTCGCCGACGGCCTGATCGACCCGGTCGAACCTCTGATTCATCCGCTTCAACAGCTCGTACATGAGCTCGTTGGTGACATTCGCCATGGCGCGCTCCTTCACCCGTCAGTCGAGGGCGATAGTATAATTCTCGATCACGGTGTTGGCCAGCAGCTTCTCGCACATGGCCTTGAGGTCGGCCTCGGCCTTTTCGCGGTCGGCGGTCTCAATCGTCAGATCGAAGACCTTGCCCTGGCGAACCTGGCCGATGCCGTCGAAACCAAGCGCGCCGAGCGCGCCTTCGATCGCCTTGCCCTGCGGGTCGAGAACGCCGTTCTTGAGCGTCACGGTGACGCGTGCCTTGATCATGATCGGTGCTCCTTACTTGACCAGAACCGGGCCGGAGCCGCGCGGCGGCTCGTTCTCGTTCATGATGCCCAGGCGACGGGCTACTTCCTGATAGGCTTCGACCAGCCCGCCCATGTCCCGGCGGAACCGGTCCTTGTCCATACGGTTTTTGGTCTCGACATCCCAGAGGCGGCAGCTGTCGGGCGAGATCTCGTCGGCGAGGATGATGCGCATCATGTCGCCCTCGAACAGTCGGCCGCATTCGATCTTGAAATCGACGAGCTGGATGCCGACGCCAAGGAAAAGGCCGGACAGGAAGTCGTTGATGCGGATGGCGAGCGCCATGATGTCGTCGAGTTCCTGCGGGCTTGCCCAGCCGAAGGCCGTGATATGCTCTTCGGAGACCATCGGATCTTCGAGCGCATCGGCCTTGTAGTAGAACTCGATGATCGAGCGGGGCAGAACGGTGCCTTCCTCGATGCCGAGCCGCTTGGACAGCGAGCCGGCGGCGACGTTGCGCACGACGATCTCGAGCGGAATGATCTCCACTTCCTTGATCAGCTGTTCGCGCATGTTCAGCCGGCGGATGAAATGCGTGGGAATGCCGATCTTGTTCAGATGGGTGAAGATATATTCGGAGATGCGGTTGTTGATGACGCCCTTGCCGTCGATGACATCATGCTTCTTCTTGTTGAAGGCGGTGGCATCATCCTTGAAGAACTGGATCAGCGTGCCTGGCTCCGGACCCTCATACAGGATCTTGGCCTTGCCTTCGTAAATACGGCGGCGACGGTTCATGGAATTGGTCTCTATCGTTACTGGAACGCCGGCATTTTTAAAAAGTCGGCGTCCGCTCAAAGGTGTTCAAGCGGGTGAATAGCCGAAATGAACGTCTTTCACAATCGGCGTCCGGGGTGAGAGGGCGCTTTTGCGCGCGCTTATGCGGAAACAATCAGAGGCGCAAAAGCTTGGCTTGCGCTTTTGGCGGCCATTTGATTTCCTCCCGCCTGCGGCCGTGCGGGCCGTGCGCCCGCAGGCGTGGCCGTGACCGGTAAAGGGAGACGACCATGACCATCATGCCCGATCGTGTACGTGCTTTCGAAAACAAATTCGCCCATGACGAGGAATTGCGCTTCAAGGCCGAGGCGCGCCGCAACAAGATGGTCGGCCTGTGGGCAGCCGGCCTGCTCGGCCATCCCGAACCTGATCTCTACGCTCGCGAGGTGGCAGCCGCCGATTTCGAGGAGCTCGGCCATGAGGATGTCGTGCGCAAGCTGAAGGCCGATTTCGAGGCCGCCGGTGTGGCGATCGACGAGGCGGACATCCGCGCCAGGATGGACGAGCTGATGCATGATGCGCTCAGCGAGGTCGATGAATTCTGATCACCGCCAGTCTTTGGCGATGGGCTGGGGCGCTTTTGCGAGGGCACGAACGCCGTGCCGCTCTACCCTACGGGCTGCGGCGGCTTGAGCTGGCTGAGGAAGCGGGCGAAGACCATGCTCCCTTCCGGCCAGGGGCCATGGCCCGACTCGCTGTTGAGATGGCCCGATTCGCCGGCATCCACCAGCAGCGAGCCCCAGGCATCGGCAATCGCCTCGGCATGCTCGTAGGAACCGAACGGATCGTTGCGGCTGGCGACGATCAGCGAGGGGAAGGGCAGGCGGTTACGCGGATAGGGTCCGAAGGTCATCAGATGCTTCGGCCGGATCTCGGCATTGGCCACATCCGGCGGCGCCACGAAGAAGGCGCCGGCGATCTTGTCGGTGCCGGCCTGTTCGAGCGCGTGAATGGCGGTCGTCACCCCCAGCGAATGGGCAACGAGCACCACCGGCTTGGTCGCCGCGGCGATTTCTTCCGCCACGCGCTGCACCCAGTCCTCGCGCACGGGCTTGGACCATTCCGCCTGCTCCACGCGCCGCGCGGAGGCGAGCTTGCTCTCCCAGCGCGTCTGCCAGTGGTCGGGTCCGGAATTGGTGTAGCCGGGAATGATGAGAATGTCTGCTTCTGAGGCTTTCATGACGGGCTCATCTGCGTCCGCCGTGCGGCGAAGTCAAGATCGCAGCCGAGATCACCGCCCCGGACACGCCCCGCTAGGCTTTTCGTCCGGCGAGGGCTATCCCCGCGCGAACAGGCGGAAATAGGAGCTGATCTTGGCCGCCGCATTGCTGGAGCGTTCCAGCCGGATGCCGATGCGATCGCCGCGCGACCAGTGGACGATGCCCTGCAGCAGGCCGACGGCCTCGGTGTCGAGGACGATCGGTGCGCCCTGGCTGGCGCCGATCGGACCGCGCAGCTCGATGCAGACCCCGCCGGGCGAGAGATTGAGCACCCGGCCGCGTGTCTGCGCGTCGTGGCAGCGGACCTGCCCTTCGATCCGGGCGGGCGATCGCGGTTCTTCACGACGGTTCTGATAGTGGCGCATGCTGGCTCCTCCCGCGTTCTCGTGGATCGGCGCGAAAAGCGGAAACCGGTTTTCGCGGCATCGATGTAGAAACAAAAGACGGAAGCATCAGGCCGCGTTCTGTCTCCGGTCCGATGCTCTGACGCGGGCAGACTTGCATCGCAGCGGTTGAGAAAGACTGTGCGCGAAAGCTGTATTTTGAGCGAGCGGTTGTTTTATTTTTACCGAGCCGCCGGCACCCCGCCGCAGACAGGCCCCCGCCGCAGACAGGCATCGCGGGCAGGGCATGAACCGAACCGGGGCATCGCGGTGGCGATGCCCCGCAGGGCCGATCAGCCGAAGACGCGGGCGAAGATCGTGTCTACGTGCTTGGTGTGATAGCCGAGATCGAACTTTTCGCGCAGCTCTTCCTCGCTCAGCCGGGCGCGGACTTCGTCATCGGCCAGAAGCTCGGTCAGGAAGTCCTTGCCTTCTTCCCAGACCTTCATGGCGTTGCGCTGGACCAGGCGATAGCTGTCCTCGCGCGAGGCGCCGGCCTGGGTCAGCGCCAGCAGCACGCGCTGCGAATGCACGAGGCCGCGGAACTTGTTCATGTTCTTCAGCATGTTGTCCGGATAGATCACCAGCTTCTCGATAACGCCGGCGAGACGGTTCAGCGCGAAATCGAGCGTGATCGTCGTATCAGGGCCGATGGCGCGCTCGACGCTGGAATGGCTGATGTCGCGCTCATGCCACAGGGCGACATTCTCCAGGGCCGGCGTCACGGACATGCGCACGAGGCGCGCCAGCCCGGTCAGGTTTTCCGTCAGCACCGGGTTGCGCTTGTGCGGCATGGCCGAGGAGCCCTTCTGGCCGGGCGAGAAGAATTCTTCCGCCTCCAGAACCTCGGTGCGCTGCATGTGGCGAATCTCGATCGCGACATTCTCGATCGAGGCGGCGATCACGCCGAGCGTGGCGAAGAACATGGCATGGCGATCGCGCGGGATCACCTGGGTGGAGATCGGCTCCGGCGTCAGGCCAAGCTTTTCGCAGACATGCTCTTCAACGCGCGGATCGATATTGGCGAAGGTGCCGACGGCGCCGGAGATCGCCCCGGTCGCCACTTCGGCGCGGGCATGGACGAGACGGGTGCGGTTGCGCGCCATTTCGGCATAGAAGCGGGCGAAGGTGAGGCCCATGGTGGTCGGTTCGGCATGGATGCCATGGCTGCGGCCGATGCGCACCGTATCCTTGTGCTCGAGGGCGCGCGCCTTCAGCGCGGCAAGCACCCGGTCCATATCGGCCAGTAGGATGTCGGCCGCGCGCACCAGCTGGATGTTCAGCGTGGTGTCCAGCACGTCCGACGAGGTCATGCCCTGATGGACGAAGCGCGAATCGGGGCCGACGAATTCGGCGAGATGGGTCAGGAAGGCGATCACGTCATGCTTGGTGACGGCCTCGATCTCGTCGATGCGGTCGACATTGAAGGTGGCGGCGCCGCCCTTTTCCCAGATGGTGCGAGCCGATTCGGCGGGGATCACGCCAAGCTCGGCCAGCGCGTCGCAGGCATGGGCCTCGATCTCGAACCAGATGCGGAACTTGGTTTCGGGCGACCAGATGGCGACCATTTCCGGTCGGGAATAGCGAGGGATCATGGCAATGCCGCTTTCTTGGAAAATCGGGTGGCTGCAGAGGGAAGGGCGGCGCGGCGGACCGGCGGCCGGACGTTGCGCGCCCTGATGGCGCGATGCTGTAGACCATCGCCGCGCGAATCACAATCTGGCGCGGCGCGTGGTTTGAACCCTGCCGGGATGCGGCCGGCGCGGGCGTCGAACGACCCGCGCCGGCGCCAGGCGGTCAGCCGCGGGCGGCCTCGGCATTGGCGCGCAGGGCGGCGATCTCGCGGGCATAGCCGCCCGGCTCCTTCGCGCCGAAAATCGCCGAGCCGGCAACGAAGACATTGGCCCCGGCGGCGGCCGCGCGAGCGATGGTGTCGCGCGCAATGCCGCCATCGACCTGGATCTGGATCGGCCGATCGCCGATCATCGCCTTCACGCGGGAAACCTTGTCCAGCGTCGCCTCGATCAGCTTCTGTCCGCCAAAGCCGGGATTGACCGTCATGACCAGGATCAGATCGACCGTATCGAGCAGGTATTCGACCGCGCTTTCCGGCGTTGCCGGATTGATGGCCACGCCGGCCTTCTTGCCCAGTGCCCGCACGCTCTGAAGCGAGCGGTGCAGATGCGGCCCGGCCTCGGCATGCACGGTGATCTGGTCGCAGCCGGCTTTGGCGAAGGCCTCGATGAAGGGGTCGGCCGGCGCGATCATCAGATGCGCGTCGAAAAAGGCGTCGGTCAGCGGCCGCAGGGATTTGATCACATCGGGACCGAAGGTGATGTTGGGCACGAAATGCCCGTCCATCACGTCGAGATGCACCCAGTCGGCTCCGGCGGCCATGGCGTCCTGCACCTCCTGCCCGAGCCGCGCGAAATCGGCGGCGAGAATCGACGGGGCGATGCGGATGGGCGGGGTATGGGACATGCGCGTTCTCCTCAGGCATCGGATCGACAGGCGGGATCGGTTATCCGATCGCTCCGATGCAAAACAAACAGGCGGAGCATCCGGCGGAAATGCGCTTTCGCTGCCATGCCGTGCGGATTCGCCGCCACCGGACACGGCCGGTTGTCGTCTCGCCGAAGCCGGCCAGGCTCGATCGTCCCGGCGCCGGATGCCGTTGCCCGTGCGCAATAGCATCCGCACCCCGGCGCGGCAATCTTTGCCTCGGGATCGCGATCCGCCTTCCTCCGGTCCGGTTTAGGCCAGTTCAGGTCAGGCTCGACCAGCAGGGCATGACGTCTCCCGCCGCCGGCGTGGCATCGTGCACGCCGCGCGCGATCGCGCGGGCCATGACAGCGCCGGAAAAGGCGGCGAGTTCCATCATCGCGTCCGCATCCGGCAGGCGCTCCGCAGCCGCGGTGGCCAGGCTGAAGACCAGGTCGCCATCCATCGGCGTATGCGCTGGCCAGAGCGCGCGGGCAAAGCCGTCATGGGCCGTCACCGCGAGGCGCTTGGCCTGGGCCTTGGTCAGCACGGCATCGGTGGCGAGAATGGCGATGGTGGTGTTGGTGCCGGGCTCCGGCCGTCCTTTGAGCCGCAGCGCCGTCGCATCCTCAGGCATCGGCGAGGGCCAGCCGAGGCCGGAAAATTCTTGCCCTTTCTCGAAGGGGGCAGCCCAGAAATGACGCGTGCGACCGACCGTCGCCGAGCCCAGCGCATTGACGGCGACCAGCGCCCCCAGCGTGAAGCCTGAGGGCAGGCGCAGCGACGCCGTGCCCAGCCCGCCCTTCAGCCCCGCCGTCAGCGCCCCCGTTCCCGCGCCGACGCTGCCTGTCGCCACCGCGCGCCCGGCCTTCAGCGCGGCCTGATAGCCGAGGTCGCGATAGGGCGGGAAGCGGCCCCAGCCCTTGTCGCCGCCGTTCAGGAGATCGAACAGAATCGCCGCCGGAACGATCGGCACCCGGGCCGGGCCGACGGCAAAGCCGCGCCCCATTTCCCGGAGCGCGCCTTGCACGCCGGAGGCCGCATCCAGGCCGAAGGCCGAGCCGCCAGACAGCACCAGCGCATCCACGCGCTCCACCGTGTTTTCAGGCAGAAGCAGATCGGTGTCGCGCGTCCCCGGCGCGCCGCCCATGACATGAACGGCGGCCACGCAGGGCGTGTCGCACAAGAGCGCCGTCACCCCGGATTTCAGTCCCTCATCCTCGGCCTGGCCGATCGTCAGCCCGGCGACATCGGCAATGCTGTTGGTCCAGTGCGCCATCGGTCTTCTCCTGCCATGCCGACTTTTTCAGGACACGGCGCAAATGGTTTGCCGGCTCACAGACATTCGCCTCGTGTCCCTTGTCCGGGTTTGGGGTCCGATACGCTAATCCGCCGCCGGTGAGGCCAGCTGAAACCTGTTGCCGCGCCATTCCAGCAGCCGGTAGCGCGATCTTGCCAACTCATGGCCTTCGGTGAAATGCACCGGGCCGAGCACGGTGGGGAAGGGATCCCTGACCAGCGCCTGGGCCAGCGGAATGCCCTCGCTTGCCGCGCGGTCCTTGGCGGTTTCCAAAAGCGTGGCGGCGGCATAGGCAGGCAGAACATAGCCATCCGGCTGCAGGCCGGCGGCGCGCATGGCGCCAACGACCGGGGCGGCATCCGCGCGTTCGGCCGGATCGGGCAGGCCGATGGCGAGCGTGCCCTCTGCCAGCGCCACGCCGGCATCGGCCGCCTGCAGCGCCTCGCCGCCCATCAAGGTCAGGGGGATCTTCTCCGATGCGGCATCGCGGGCGATGATGGCGATGTCGCTGCGGTCGCCGCCGACGAAGACATGGCTGGCGCCGCTGCGGCCAAGCCGCCGGACCAGCGCGATCTGCTGCTCCTGGCCGGGGCGGAAGGTGTCGGTGAAGGTCGCCGTCACGCCGATCTGCTCGAGCTTCGCCCTGACGGCCGCCACGAGTTCGCGCCCATGGATCGTGCCGTCATCGATCAGGCCCAGCGGCTGGTCGCGCCAGCGCGACAGGATCGCCTGGGCCGCCGCTTCGCCCTCCGTCCTGCCCGACGGCGCGAAGCGGAAGAGCGGCCACTGATTCTTCAGCGCGTCCTCCATCAGAATGTCGGAACGGACGCTGACGGTGATGGCGGGAATGCCTGTTTTGGCGAGATCCGGCAAAGCGGAGACCAGGCTTTCCGTGCAGAGAAAGCCGAGTGCTGCCTCGGGCTTGGCGGCGGCGAGCCCGGCGCGCAGGGCATCGTCATTGCCCTCCTCGCAGCGCTCCGGCACCACGATGATGGTGCTGCCGCGCTTCTCGGCCTCGAATTTCGCGCCGTCGATGATCTGCCGGCCGAGCTGGGCGAAGGGCCCTTGCGTCGGCGCCACCACGGCAAGCCGCAGGCCGGCGGCTGCGGCCTGTTCGGCATGGGCAAGGGGAAGGAGGCCTGCGGCGAGGAAAAGGCCCAGGAAAGGCTTCAGCATGGCGATGTCCAGAAATGCATGGCGCCCATTTTGCGCCAGCACGCAGGCAAGGTCAAAGAGAAAGCAGGGCGCGCCGCCGCGATCGCAAACGGAGCCGAGAAAAGCTCTGTGGGACGCTTTTTTCCGCATGGGAAAGATGTATGTCTCGGCAGGTCCGCAAGAATGGGCGCGGTTTGTCTTTCGCGCCTTCTCATCCTGCGGCCACGCCTTGCCAAACGGAGCCCTGAGGCCTTGACCCTTTCGAGACCCGACAAAGAGAGCTATCGCGATGCCATGAGCCGGCTCGCCGGCCATGTTCATATCGCCGCCGTCGATCATGCCGGCGAGCGCAGGGGCGTGACGATCACGGCGGCCTGCTCCGTCTCCGACGATCCCGCCACGCTGCTGATCTGCCTCAACACCAAAAATCCGAAGAACCGGCTGTTCCTTGAGGCCGGCGTCTTCTCGCTCAATCTGCTTGGCGCCGATCAGCTGGCGCTGGCGCAGGTCTTTTCCGGCAGCGAGCCGATCGAGGGCGACCGATTCGACCATGGCCGCTGGACGAAGCTCGCTACCGGCGCGCCGGTGCTGGAAGACGCAGTGGCCGCCTTCGACTGCCGGATCGTCGAATCGCGCGTGGTCGCCACGCACATGGTTCTGTTCGGCGCCGTCGAGGCCGTGGTGCTCGGCCAGCGCAATCCGGCCCTGGTCTATCTCGACCGCGCCTATCGGTCGCTTTGAGCTTCGGCAGGCTTTTTCGCGCTCGATCAGACCACGACATCCCAGCCGCATACAATTTTCCCCGTCGTGCCCTAGCTCATGGCGCAAAGGCATCGCGGACGGGCGAAAGGAGCGGACAGGCATGGTATCGGCTTGGATGGAGGCGGGGGATCCGCTGGTTATCGCCCAGCGCTGGGCGGGCGAGGGCCGGCGTGTGGCGCTGGCAACCGTCATCGACACCTGGGGCTCGGCGCCGCGCCCGCGCGGCAGCCATCTGGTGGTCGATCAGGACGGCAATTTCGAGGGCTCGGTCTCTGGCGGCTGCGTCGAAAGCGAAGTCATCACCCAGGCGATCGAGGTGATCGAGACCGGCGGGGCAGGGCGGCTTCTGGAATTCGGCGTTTCGAACGAAACGGCGTGGCGGGCCGGCCTCTCCTGCGGCGGGCGCATCAGCGTTTTCGTGCAGGATGTCGCACATTGACGGCCGGCATCATCGAGGCCGTCAATGGCGCGCGCGCCGCACGCCGCCCCGTGGCCACCGTCACCGATCTTTCGAGCGGCGCCATGCGCATGGTCCTGCCCGAGACCATCGCCGGGGACTGGCTGGAACCGGCGCTTGCGGATGCTTTCCGCACGGGAAAGTCCTGTCAGGCAGAAGACGGACGGCAGTTCATCAATGTCTATCTGCCGGCTCCGCGCATTGTTGCCGTGGGGGCGGTTCACATCACCCAGGCCTTGGCGGCGCTGGCGCCGGTCTGCGGTTTCGCCCTGTCCGTGGTCGATCCGCGCAGCGGCTTTGCCACGCCGGAACGCTTTGCCGGGGTCGAACTTCTGGTGGACTGGCCCGAAGACGCCTTTGCCGCGCAGCCGCTGGATGAATTCACGGCGCTCGCCGCGGTATCGCATGATCCCGGCATGGATGACCCGGCCCTGATCGCCGCCTTGAAAGCGCGCTGTTTCTATATCGGCGCGCTCGGCAGCCGGCGCTCGCATGCCCAGCGTGTGGAGCGGCTCTCGGCCGCAGGCGTTTCGGACGAGGATCTCGGCCTGATCCATGCGCCGATCGGCGTCGATATCGCCGCGGCCACGCCGCAGGAAATCGCCGTCGCGATCCTGGCGGAGATCATCGCGGCGCTGCGCCGGCCGGACAGGGCCGCCACCGGCCGCATCGCTGCACAGGCGCCGCGCGCGCGGGCGGCCTGTCTGGTCGATGGCTGAGCTTGAAAGGCGGGATCCGTCCCTGGCCTGGATTTTCTTTCGGCATCGTTTCTTCCGAAGATCGATCAGCACCTGTCGCTGCCGTGCTTGTCTTCCGGCTTGACGTCCTTTTCCTGCCGCGCAGGATGCGCCGGCCGGACCGACGGCAAAGACGGAGCGTGAGATCATGGATGATGAGGCAATTCGCGAGATCTTCGACAGTCTCGGTCCCGTGTCGATCCGGCGCATGTTCGGCGGCAAGGGCATCTATGCCGATGGACGGATCCTCGCCATCCTTCTCCATGACACGCTGATGCTGAAGGGCGATGGCGAAAGCGCGCCAAGATTGGAGGCGGCAGGTGCCGAGCGCTGGTCTTACGAGGGGAAGGGCGGAAAGACCGTGCTGATGCCCTACTGGACGGTGCCGCCTGCCGCCTATGACGATCCCGATGAGATGGCGGTGTGGGTGCGTGAAGCCTTTGATGCCGCCCTGCGCGCCGTGGACAAGGCAACGCCTGTCCGGCCTGCGCGGCAGCGGGGACGATCGCCGGCCGGCTGATCCGCGCATAAGCGCGCCGCATCGTCCCGATCTTGGCATATGTTTCGACAAGGCCGCTGAAGACGGCTCAGACCGGCCGTCAAATCGCCTCCTCCGGTCGCTCGACCGGCGCAGTTTTCCATCCAGCTGCGTGCCAGCTGAACTCGGGACGCGAGACGACCCGACAGGGCTATCCGCGGAGCAACAGCGCAAAAGTTGTCTGAGAAGCAGAATGCTTCATCATAGTCACGAAACGTCGAACGCCAGATTTACCATCCGAGGCCGTATTCTTTACTATGGCGCGGGAAAATCATCCGCATGCCAACGCTCGGGATGCTTAATGAATGCGTCTTCTCGGTGAAAGACGAGGCTGTTCCGCAACTGCCGGTGCGAAACCAAACGGCATCACCACGAGGATCGTTGCTGCAGCGCAAAATAGAGTATAGAACATCTTTATCTCCGCTCCGGTCTTGGTCCACGCTAAGGGCAAAATGAAAAGAACTGATCAAGGGTTCCTCTCAAATTTTCACTTTCTGCCCTCTAGAATCTGTGACAGTTTTCCTGTTTGAGTTGCATTGCACAGCATGCAATTAACTCGACTTCTATGAAAATATTAATATTCGAATAAAATGCGCTGAGCTAGGTGGCTTTCACAGGATTGTGTAGAGCCAATCCCACGAATTTTCGCTATGGCCTGCGCAGATTGATCGCACTGCCAGATGGCAGATCCGGAAGAACCCACGGGACGCGATCGGTTGCAAGCCAGCGCCGCGTGGCATCCAGGATGCTGAGGCAGCGTGGCTGCGCACATCCTCTCCAGGATGAGAGGCCGAGCCACAGCATCGATGACGTCTTGAGGACGTTTGGGATATCCATCGAATTGAACTGCCGTTTTCCCGAAACTATGCATAAATCTGACATAAGCAGCGAATAAGGCTGGCGCCGATGCCGTGTGGCCCGCTTTTCCGTGGCGTGATCGCAGATGCGGTGTCGTCACCAACCGGGAGATCGCGGGTCGGCGGGGTGCGCAAGGCATCAGCCCGAAAAGTGGGAACCGGTTTTCGGGTGAAGCTGATGCCAAAGCAAACCGGCGCATCAGCCCGACGAGTGGGAACTGGTTTTCGGGTGAAGCTGATGCAGGAACAAATGCCTGGAGCCTCTGACAATCCGGCTTTTCCGTCTGAGGCTTTCAGGAATCATGAGGCGACTATGGTGACGAGCTGGCGGCCGGCAGGGTCTGCGAGCGGCTTCAGGGGGCAGTGAATGTTGGGACGTCGTGATTTCCTTTCGGCGCTTGCCGTTGGGGCGATGATGCCGCGTCTGGCGCACGCCAGCACCGGCGGCGCCACCGTGCCGCTCTGGCCGGACAGCCCGCCGGGCGGCGGCGGGCCGGCGGGGCCGACGGAAACCAATCCACCCGGCACCTTCTTCAATGTCTCCGTGCCCACGGTCGATATCTTCCGTCCGGAGCGGCCGAATGGCAGCGCGGTGCTTATTGCGGCCGGCGGCGGCTACAAGACGATTTCCAATGGCTGGGAAGGCAAGGGCGCGGCGGACTGGTTCAACGCCCGCGGTGTCACGGCTTTCATCCTGACCTATCGGCTGCCGGGCGAGGGCTGGAAGGCCGGCGCTCTGGCACCGCTGCAGGACGCCCAGCGCGCCATGCGGCTGATCCGGTCCAATGCCGGCCGCTGGAATCTCGATCCGCAGCGGATCGGCTCGATCGGCTTTTCCGCCGGCGGTCATCTGATCGGCATGACGGCGACGCGCTCCTCCTTCCGGGCCTATGCGCCGATCGACACCATCGACACGATCTCGTCGCGGCCCGATTGGGCCGTGCTGGCCTATCCCGTGATCACCATGCAATTGCCTTACGGCAAGTCGATGTCGCGCCGTATCCTGATCGGCCCGGAAGCGGATGCGGCCCTGGTCAAGGCCTGGTCGGTGGAGACTTATGTCGGCCCGGATTGCCCGCCGCTCTTCCTGATGGATGCGCTCGATGATCCTGTGATCAACCCGCAAAACGGCGTGATCATGGCCGAGGCCTGCAAGAAGGCCGGGGTAAAGGCCGAGCTGATGCGGCTTTCGGCCGGCGGTCACGGCTTCGGCATGGGCAAGCGCGGCAGCCCCACGGCCGACTGGCCGCTGAAGCTCGAGTCCTGGCTGAAGCTTCAGGGCGTCGTCTCCTGAATAGGCGCACGCTCATCGCTCCAGGGGCGGAAAACCTGCATAATGCTCGGCATGCAGCCCGTTATGCCCCTCCATGCCCGGCCGCGTCAGGAGCCCGCGCGGATGGGCAAAGCTGGTGATGCGGCGTGCCGGCCGCTCGTGCCAGCCAATATTGACGGCCCAGAGCTTCGGGAAGAATTCCAGCGTCGCATAGGGAAGGTGGTCGTGAATCCACCAGGCAAGCCGGCGCCAGTCGCCGGGCTGCTGATGGCGATCCCAAACCCAGGGCACGACGATGCAGGCCATCGCCCCCTTGTGTCCTTCGGCGTCAAGCGCATCCCAGATATGGCCCGCCGCGCTCGCCGCATTCGACGCGCAATTCAGCCCATGGCGGTTGCCGAAATCGTTCACCTCCGGCGAGCGGTAGCCCGAGCGAATATGCAATCGGCCAAAGGTCTTCTGCAGCGGTTCGAGCAGCTGCTGGCAGAGCTGCGACCCGGTCTCGATCGCGCGATCGGGATCGTCGGGGATATTGGCAAATCCGTGAAGGCTGGCGATTTCCGAATGGAGGAAATCGCGCAGGAAGAAGCTCTCCGACAGGCGCACGCGCCCCAGCGTCTCCAGTCCACGCATGGATTTCGGGCGGCGCATCGCGACGCTCCTTCTGATATCGTGACCTGTCCCGCGCGGATCGCCGCCGTTGACGCTCAGTCGACAATCAGCCCGCCATGATAGTCCAGCCGATAGACCGTCCGTCCCGCGCGCTCGATCCCGGTGAAGCTGAGATAATCGCCGGTGCTCTCATCGATATAATCATACGGCGCCAGCGCGAACCGAAATCCGCCGAGAAACCGGCCCTCGCGATAGAGGGCGGACAGCGCCTTCTGGATGATGCCGCCGGCAAGCGTGGCATCGATCAGCGCGGGTTCGAGGATGCGGCCATAATAGTTCATCGCCCAGACGGGGCGATTCTCCTGCCAGACGCATTCCTGGCCGAGAAAGTCTGTTCCGCCGAATAGCTGTCGAGATAGCGCCAGCGGCCGGCCTCATAGGCCAGATCGTGCGATCCTGGGCGGCTTGAGCCTCTCTTTGCGCCGCCGCCCACATAGGTCGCGGCTTTCGCCTCGACGATGAATTCCGCGAGTTCCATGCCGGTGCCTTGAACAAAAAGTGACTATTAAGAGAACATAAAAAGATCTTTTGGGGAGATCAAGCTATATCTTGCCCCTGGTTTCCGCAGGGAGTGGCAGGGCCTGCCATCATGGGGCAGAGGTTGACAATTCGGTGACATGGTCTTAAAGACGCCGGCATCACCGGGCCGCAACGCCCGGTGTTTTCTTTGACATGTCCCGTGGAGTCTCCGGTCGCACCGAGAGAAGCCTGTCAGAAGGACGCGAGAGCGGACTTAAGAGGAGGGCGTGTTTCCTGACAAGACGGCCGGGATCCTGACGAACAGGATCGCCGGTGATAACAAGAGGAAATACGGATGAGCAAGCGCGCATCGTCCAAGTACAAAATCGATCGCCGCATGGGCGAGAACATCTGGGGCCGTCCGAAGTCCCCGGTGAATCGCCGCGAATACGGCCCGGGCCAGCACGGCCAGCGCCGCAAGTCCAAGCTTTCCGACTTCGGCGTGCAGCTGCGCGCCAAGCAGAAGCTGAAGGGCTACTACGGCGATATCCGCGAGAAGCAGTTCCGCGCGATCTATGACGAAGCCAACCGCCGCAAGGGCGACACCTCGGAAAACCTGATCGGCCTGCTCGAATCGCGTCTGGACGCCATCGTCTACCGCGCGAAGTTCGTTCCGACCGTCTGGGCTGCCCGCCAGTTCGTCAACCATGGCCACGTCACGGTCAACGGCGTTCGCGTCAACATCGGTTCCTACCGCTGCAAGGTCGGCGACGTGATCGAAGTGCGCCAGAAGTCGAAGCAGCTCGCTTCGGTTCTGGAAGCTGTCCAGCTCGCCGAGCGTGACGTTCCGGATTACATCGAAGTCGATCACAACAAGATGGTCGCCACCTTCGCCCGCGTTCCGGGCCTGGCCGATGTTCCCTATCCGGTCATCATGGAACCGAACCTGGTCGTCGAATTCTATTCGCGTTGATCTCTTGCATCTTCGCACTTGCGAAGTCGCGAAAAGCCGCTCAGGAATGGGCGGCTTTTTTTATTCTTCAGCCGCCGCCGCGACGAGGGACATCCAGCGCCCGCCCGCGCCGGCGCTTTTCAGACGCCGGAGAACAGGATGCCGGATTCCCAAGCCCTCGACCTGCAGGCCATTCTCGACGACATCTATACGGCGCTTTCGCCCCGGCGCGGCGAGGGCAAGGTGGCCGATTACATTCCGCCGCTCGCGCGCATCGATCCGAAGAAATTCGGCATGGCCGTCGTCACCATCGACGGGCAGGTGGCAAGCGTCGGCGATGCGGCCGAGCCCTTTTCGATCCAGAGCATTTCCAAGGTCTTCACGCTGACGCTGGCGATGGGCAAGCATGGCGAGAACATCTGGCGACGGGTCGGGCGCGAGCCCTCGGGCTCGGCCTTCAACTCCATCGTCCAGCTGGAGCAGGAAGGCGGCAAGCCACGCAATCCCTTCATCAATGCCGGCGCCATCACCATCAGCGATCTCATTCTCGCGGGACATACGCCGCGCGAGGTGATCGGCGAAATCGTGCGTTTCATGCGCTATCTCGCCAATGACGAGGACATCGCCATCGATCCCGCGGTTGCCCGGTCGGAGGCCGCCACAGGCTTTCGCAATTCGGCGCTCGCCAATTTCATGCGCTCCTTCGGCCGGCTCGATCATCCGGTCGAGCATGTGCTCGGCGTCTATTTCCACCATTGCGCCATTGCCATGAGCTGCGTCCAGCTGGCCCGCGCCGGCCTGTTCCTCGCCAATGCCGGGGTGACGCCTTTGTCGGGGCACACGGTGGTCTCGCGTGAGCGGGCCAAGCGCATCAATGCGCTGATGCTGACCTGCGGCCATTATGACGGCTCGGGCGATTTCGCCTATCATGTCGGCCTGCCCGGCAAGAGCGGCGTGGGCGGCGGCATTCTGGTGGTGGCGCCGGGCAAGGCCTCGATCGCGGTCTGGTCGCCGGGCCTCAACCACAATGGAAATTCGCTGCTCGGCTCCCTGGCGCTGGAAATGCTGGCACACCGCACCGGCTGGTCGGTTTTTGGCGCGTAAGGCGCGGCTTGAGATTGCCGGAGACCTGTGCGCCCCGGGCCTTTGCGTGGCTGGATTGACGCTGGCACATCCTTTTTGCTTGATCTTGTCGGGCGATCGGGGCAAGCCGCTGGCAGAGTTGGGCGGCTTTCATGCCGCCATCCAGATTTCTGTACGGCCGCCCTCATGCGGGGCATGCCGAAAGACCCGGATCGGATCCATCCATGGATGCCTCACCCATCGAGCCTGAAAGCGCCTTGCCGATGAACGGCGATAGGGCCTTGCCGATCAGCGGCGATCTTACGTTGCCGATCAGCGGCGATCTTGCCTTGCCGATCGAGGGCGAAGATCTCGCCGGCCAGCAGCCGGCAATCTTCGCCGGCATGCCGTCTTCCGTTTCCTTCAACAAGCTGCGCAAGCGTCTGTTGCGCCAGGTGCGCCAGGCGATCGACGATTTCGGCATGCTGGAGCGGCAGAAGCGCTGGCTGATCGGGCTTTCCGGCGGCAAGGACAGCTACAGCCTGCTGGCGCTGCTCATCGATCTGCAATGGCGCGGCCTGTTGCCCGTCGAGCTGATCGCCTGCAACCTCGACCAGGGCCAGCCGAATTTTCCCAAGCACATCCTGCCGGATTATCTCGCCTCGATCGGCGTGCCCCATCGCATCGAATATCGCGACACCTATTCAATCGTGAAGGAGAAGGTGCCGGAAGGGGCGACGTATTGCGCGCTGTGTTCGCGCCTGCGCCGCGGCAATCTCTACCGGATCGCGCGCGAGGAAGGCTGCGACGCGCTGGTGCTCGGCCATCACCGCGAGGACATTCTCGAAACCTTCTTCATGAACCTCTTCCATGGTGGCCGGCTGGCGGCCATGCCGCCGAAGCTTTTGAATGATGAGGGCGATCTGATGGTTCTGCGCCCGCTCGCCTATGCCGCTGAGGAGGATCTGGCGAAGTTCGCGGCGGCCATGCAGTTTCCGATCATTCCCTGCGATCTCTGCGGCTCGCAGGACGGGCTGGAGCGCAATGCGATGAAGACGATGCTGGCCGATCTGGAGCGGCGCATGCCCGGCCGCAAGGATCGGATGCTGCGCGCGCTCGGCCATGTGAACCCGTCGCATTTGATGGACCCCAAGCTTTTCGACTTCAAATCCCTCTTTCCGGAGCCTTCCGCATGACCCCCGAGATCGACGTCGCCGCGCTGGCCGCCCTGATGCAGGAGGCGGCGGATGCCGAAATCCTGCCGCGCTTCCGCAATCTCGGCGCCGGCGACATCCGCGCCAAGAGCGAGGCCATCGACCTCGTCACCGAGGCCGACGAGGCTGCCGAACGCTTCATGAAGGCGCGCATGGAGGCGATCCTGCCGGGCGCGCTGTTCGTCGGGGAAGAATCGACGGCCGCCGATCCCTTGCTTCTCGACCAGCTTGCCGGCGCCGATCTTGCCGTCGTGGTCGATCCGATCGACGGCACCTATAATTACGCCGCCGGCATGCCGCTCTTCGGTGTCATGGCGAGCGTTGTGGCCAAAGGGGAGACGCTGGCCGGGATCATCTATGATCCGCTCGGCAATGACTGGGTGATTGCCGAGAAGGGTTCCGGCGCCTGGATGTGCCGGCCCGACGGCAGCCAGGAAAAGCTCGCCGTCTCGCCCGCCCCGGACCTGGAAGCCATGGTCGGCTGCGCCTCGACGGGCTTCTACGCGCCGGATATGCGCGCGGTGATCATGGGCAAGCTCGCCCAGGTGCGCGTGGCCGCCAGCTATCGCTGCGCCGCCCATGAATATCGCACGCTCGCCGGCGGCTTCCTGCACTTCCTGATGTATCAGAAGCTGATGCCATGGGATCATCTGGCCGGCTGCCTGATCGCCGAGGAGGCCGGCGCCCATGTCGCGCGCTTCGACGGCACGCCCTATCGGCCGGGCGATCTGGCCGGCGGCCTGCTGGTCGCCAGCGACCGCGACGCCTGGACGGAGCTGCGCGAGAAGGTCTTCGTCGCCTAAGGGCGGGTTCACCGGCTATGGTTGGCATGAGAAGGGCCGGGCTGCAAAGGCAACCCGGCCCTTTTTCATGATCACAGATAACAGGCAGACCGCTCGCCTACAGATGCCCGGCGCCGGGATCGAGCGCCGTCTCGTCGCCCGGATGGGTGAAGAGGCGGCCGCCCTCGGCCCAGAGCACGGCGATGATCGTCAGCGCGCCGAAAGCCGTGAAGCCGCCAAACAGCGGCTGCACCGTGCCATTGAACATCTGGCCGATCAGCCCGCCGACGATGGCGCCGCCTGTGGTCGAGACGAAGCCGGTGATGGCGGTGGCCGTGCCGGCAATATGGCCCATCGGCTCCAGGCTGATGGCGGTGAAGTTGGTGGCAATCGCCGCAAACATCATCAGAAGCACCGAGATGCCGAGATAGGTGACGATAAAGGGCGGCGTGCCGGCCAGAGCCATCAGATAGAGCGCCGCCGACAGCAGGGTGAAACCGATCATCGCCGCGTGGGAGATGCGGCGCATGCCGAAGCGGCGGACGAAATAGCCATTGGCGAAATTGGCGATGGCGATGCCCGAGGCGGTGCCGGCAAAGGCGATCGGCAGCCAGTCGCCCAGCCCGTAGACCGTGCCGAACACCTGCTGCACCGTGACGATGAAGGCGCAGATGACACCGGTGAACAGCGTCAGCCCGAGCATGTAGCCTGAGGTCACCCGGTTGGTCAGCACGGTGGAAAAGCCCGAGGCGACAGAGCCGAAGGAGAGCGGCTGGCGCTCCGCCTGCGGCAGGCTTTCGCGCATGCGTAAGCTTGCCCAGACGAACAGGATCGCCCCCACCACGCCCAAAAGCACGAAGATCCACGGCCAGTCGCCATAGGTGATGATGGCCTGGCCGAGCGTGGGCGCCAGGATCGGCACCATCATGAAGACGATCATGATGTAGGACATGACCCGCGCCATTTCCCGGCCGCCGAAACAGTCGCGCGTGATTGCCGTCGTGCAGATGCGCACCGCCGCGCCGCCGATGCCCTGGCAGAAGCGCAGGATCAGGAGCGCGGTGAAGCTCTCGGTCCAGGCGGCGGCGAGCATTGTCACCGTGAAGATCGCCAGTCCCGCCAAAAGCACGCGCCGGCGCCCGAAGGCATCTGCCAGGCTGCCGAAGACGAGCTGTGACAGGCCGAAGCCGAAGAAGAACACGGCAATGACCAGCTGCGCGTCATTGGCATTGGTGACCTTGAGCGAGCTGGCAATATGGGGCAGGGCCGGCAGCATGATGTCGATGGCAAAGGCGATGCTGGCGGTCATCAGCGCGATGGTGATGATGAATTCGCGGAAGCCGAGGCCGATCCGCTGCGAGCCCTGATCGCTCGCAGGGCCCTGGTCGATATGCGGTGGCATGAATGCTCCTCCAAGAGCGGGCGGCGGCACTGGCGGGCCCGTGCGCCGGTAGATGGAATAGGATTCGAGAAGGGCCGAAAGCGCGGCGCGGTTTCGGGCCTCCGCCTGTGGACGGGAGGCTACGATGCCGCCAGATGTGGCCGCATCAGCCGGCCGCGCTCGGCGATCAGCACCATCGCCAGCGCGGCAATGGCCACGATCAGGAAGCTGAAGGCCAAGGGCGTGCCGGTGCCGTCGAAGGCCTGGCCGATCAGCGCCCCGATGAAGCCGCCGAGCACCGTCTGGGTGAAGCCCAGAACAGAGGAGGCGGTGCCTGCGACATGGCCGAGCGGCTCCATGGCCATGGCGTTGAAGTTCGGGCCGATCAGGCCGAACTGGAACATGGCCAGCATGTAATAGACCGCGAACAGCCAGAAGGGCACCTCGCCGAACAAGGCGGTCAGGGCCCAGGCGAGGCAGACAAGACAGAAGCCGATCAGCGCCGCATGCGATAGCCGGCGCATGCCGAAGCGCTGCACCAGACGCGAATTGGCGAAGGAGGCCACAGCCATCAGGCCGGCAAAGGCCGCGAAGACCACGGGGAAATAGACGCCGAAACCATAGACATCGACCAGAAGCTGCTGCGCCGAATTGATGAAGCCGAACAGCCCGCCGAAAATGAAGGCGATGGCGAGCGCATAGAGAAAGGCGATGCGGTTGCCGATGACGATGGCGAAGGCCGCCGCGATCGAGCTGAAGGTGAAGGGGCGGCGATTCTCCGCAGGCAGGGTCTCCGGCACATGCCAGGCAAACAGCCCGGCAACGACCAGGCCGAAGATAAAGATGAAGACGAAGATCAGGTGCCACTCGCCGAACAGCATGATCAGCTGGCCGATGCTCGGCGCGATCACCGGAATGACCATGAAGACCATCATGATCAGCGACATGATCTCGGCCATCATTCGCCCGCCATAGACATCACGCACGATCGAGACGGTGATGACGCGCGTGGCGGAGGCGCCCACGCCCTGAAGGAAGCGCAGGGCCAGCATCAGGCCGAAGCTGGGCACGAAGACGATGGCCAGCGCACAGGCGCAATAAAGCCCGAGCCCCGCCAGAAGCGGCAGGCGCCGGCCGAAGCGATCGGACAGCGGCCCGAACAGCAGCTGGGCGAAGCCCATGCCGATCATATAGGTCGAGATCACCAGCTGGCGCTCATTCTCGTCGGCAACGCCCAGGCTCGCGCCGATCTGCTGCAGGCCAGGCAGCATGATGTCGATGGAGATCGCATTGATCGACATCAGCATGGCCATCAGCGCGACGAATTGGGTCTTGGACAGGGTCGGTAGCGGCGCTGTCTCGGATGTGGTCGTCATCTCTTGTCTTTCCGGTCAGAGAGCACCCTCTTCAGGCGCTGGAACCGTTCTTGTCGCACGGTTCCTTCCTATGCCTGCCACCGGCGCAAAAGGCCGAAGGGCAGGCTGCTCGATGCAGCAGCCTTGACGATTGCCAAGCCCGTGAGACACGGGATGCGATGAAACCTTCGCTGTCTTGCAGAGGTCCCTGAATCAGAACGCATTCGGACGCGCTGCAAAACTTGCAGACCCGTTCCGGACCCTGCATGCCTCAAACGATCAGCTGAAAATGGCCGATGGCCCTAACAGTTCCTGGTCAAACTGGAAGACATTCCCGGACTGTTCCGGGAACAGGCCGCCAGGCATCTTCTTTCCTGTGTTTTGTAATCAGAGGATGACAGGCCGTGCTGCCCGCACCGTCACGACAAAAAATTGACGGGACCCTCATGATCTTCAACTGCTACTAATGGAAAGCCTGTGCAGCCAGCAACTGCAGAAAATAGCCGGTCACAAGAGTGTGATCGGAGCAGGGCGAAAGGGCGGCGCTTATCGAGGCGAAAACGACGAAAAGGCGGTTGCCCGCCTTTTCTCACAATCGTGATGGTTTGTCGGTTCAGGCCGCGCGAACGGCGATGCCCTGTTCCTGCAGCATGGTCTGCAGCTCGCCGGCCTGGAACATTTCGCGCACAATGTCGCAGCCGCCGACGAATTCGCCCTTCACATAGAGCTGCGGAATGGTCGGCCAGCTGGCATAGTCCTTGATGCCCTGGCGCAGATCGGCATCGGCCAGAACATTGATGCCCTTATAGTCGACGCCGACATAGTCGAGGATCTGCACGACCTGGCCGGAAAAACCGCATTGCGGAAATTGCGGCGTGCCCTTCATGAAGAGGACGACATCGTTGGTCTTGACTTCATTGTCGATGAATTCGTGAATTCCGCTCATATCCTGGCTTCCTTTTGGCGCCCGAGGTCAAGGATCGGGGCCTTCTCTCATAGGTGTCAGATAACATGCACGCGCCGGATTTTCATCCCGAGCCGGCAAATTTTTGAGCCGGGAAGGGCGGTCCATCAAACAGAGCGCTGCTTGCTGCGCGCAGCGGCCGTGCGCCGCTTGCTGACCTGCTTGCGCGCCTTCACGCGCTTGGGCGAGGGGCTGGGCGTGAAGCGTCCCTTGGGATCGCGCGTCTGGCGCTTGGTGCGTCGGCTCGCGCGCTTGGCGCCGGTTTTCTTCAGAACCTCTTTCAGGACTGAATCGATCACGCCCTTGACCAGGGTCTCCATCAGACCGGCCATGGTCTCAGTCCGGCACCGAGGTCTGCAGCGCGAGCGCATGCAGAACCCCGCCCATATTGCCCTGTAGCGCCTTGTAGACCATCTGGTGCTGCTGCACGCGGCTCTTGCCCCGGAAGGCTTCAGCCACGACTTCCGCGGCATAGTGATCGCCATCGCCCGCCAGATCGCGGATGGTGACGGCGGCGCCGGGAATGCCGGCCTTGATCATGTCTTCAATATCGCCCGGGGACATTGGCATCAGGCATCTTCCTTCTTCTTCTCGCCGGTCCACAGCGGCAGCCCCGATTTTTCCGCCACATGCCTGTCAGCCGTGAAGACCGGAAAGCCGCGCTCGACCAGTTCCGCCAGTATTTTGGCATCCGTGCCCGAATGCAAGCGCTCCAGTTTCAGATCGTTGTAGACATGGCCGGCCGAGCCCGGATCGATGCCGCTGATGATGACGGATGTCGCGCCATTGGCCAGCGCGTAGAAGACGGCGGTGAGACCGTTGGAGAATTTCGAATCATTGTCGGCCTCGACGATCAGCCGGCCGAGCACGTCATGGGCGAGCCGGCTGCGCTGATATGCGTCGATCGTCTCCAGCCTGTCATAGCTATAGGAAAAGGCGGCCAGACCGGCTTTCAGCTGATCCATGCCCTTCGGCCAGCGAATGACATAGAGCGTGCCGCAGCGCTCGCCTGACAGCACGCGGCGCACGGCCACGGCGCGATCGCCTTTGCCTTCCACCTGGTTGAACTGCAGGAAGGTCACGTCGGGCGCGGCCACGCCCCAGGCCTTGGCCGCGGCCTGGGAGCCATTGATGGCGATGAGGCGGAAGCCCGCGTCGAAACCGGCCGGCCGGGTGGAGACCGGAGCCGAGCCGAGCACGATCACCGGCCCACTAAAGGGTTCGGCTTCGCGCGGCGCCTGCGGCTTGCGCCTGCTATAGCGCCACCGATAGCGCCAGGCGCGCCGGGCGCGGTTCAGCCTCTGCCAGAATGTCATGTCTGCACGCGCCCCTGCCTACGGCCGCCTCACCATCTGTCCAACAATCGCCGTTGGCCGCCTGCAAATGGCAATTTCTGCGCTTCCGGTGCTCACGGACCTTAAGGACGCGGCGCTCCGGTTCTCGAAATCACCATTTTCGTCAGACCAACAGCAAGTCTTGAACAGACTGTCAGGCCGCCGTGCCGTTCATGAAGGCCGGGAACCAGCCCTCATGCGCTGCCGTCAGCGCTTCCACCGCGACCGGGCGCGCAGCGCCAAGCTTCAGCGTTTCGCCGCCGGTGCGGCCGATGACGGGCAGGGCGACGCCGGCCGCCTTGGCCCGCTCGGTCACGCTGGCGAGATCGGCTTCGCGCAGGGTCAGCACGTAGCGGCCCTGGTCCTCGCCGAAGAACACGGCCAGCGGATCGTGATCGGCAGGGGCCGAGACGGTCGCGCCGATGCCGGACGCCATGGCCATTTCCGCCAGCGCCAGCGCCAGACCGCCGGACGAGCAATCATGCACCGATGTCGCCAGCCCTTCCGTGATCAAAGCGCGGACGAAATCGCCGACCTTGCGCTCATGCGCCAGATCCACATGCGGCGCGCTGCCTTCGGCGCGGCCATGAATGTCGCGCAGATAGACGGACTGGCCGAGATGCGTGCCCCAGCCTTCCGGCGCACCGGCCAAGAGGATGGTTTCGCCCTGGGCGGCAAAGCGGATGCGCGCCATGCGCTTCCAGTCCTTGATCAGGCCGACGCCGCCGATGGTCGGGGTTGGCAGGATGCCCTGGCCGTTGGTCTCGTTGTAGAGCGAGACATTGCCCGAGACGATCGGGAAATCGAGCGCGGTGCAGGCCTCGCCGATGCCCTTGATGGCATGAACCAGCTGGCTCATGATGTCGGGACGCTCGGGATTGCCGAAGTTCAGATTGTCGGTCGCCGCCAGCGGCAGCGCGCCCGTGGCCGTCAGGTTGCGCCAGCATTCGGCGACCGCCTGCTTGCCACCCTCATAGGCATCGGCCTCGACATAACGCGGCGTGACATCGGAGGAGAAGGCCAGCGCCTTGGCGGCATGGCCATCCACACGCACCACGCCGGCATCGCCGCCCGGCACCTGCAGCGAATTGCCCTGGATCAGCGTGTCATATTGCTCCCACACCCAGCGGCGCGAGGAATTGTTGGCGGAGCCGACCAGCTTCAGCAGGGCGTCGGCGATGTCGGCCTGGGGCACGGCGTCATCCGCCAGCGGGGCTGCGACCTTGGCCGGCGTCCAGGGGCGGTCATATTCGGGCGCTTCGTCGCCCAGTTCCTTGATCGGCAGGTTGGCGACTTCTTCGCCTTGGTGCAGGATGCGGAAGCGCAGGTCGTCCGTGGTCTTGCCGACGATGGCGAAGTCGAGGCCCCATTTGACGAAGATCGCCTTGGCTTCCTCTTCTTTCTCCGGCTTCAGCACCATGAGCATGCGCTCCTGGCTTTCCGACAGCATCATCTCATAGGCCGTCATGCGCTCCTCGCGCACGGGCACCTTGTCGAGATCGAGCTCGATGCCGAGATCGCCCTTGGCGCCCATTTCGACAGCCGAGCAGGTGAGGCCGGCCGCGCCCATATCCTGAATGGCGATGACGGCGCCGGTTGCCATCAGCTCCAGGCAGGCCTCCAGCAGGCACTTTTCGGTGAAAGGGTCGCCTACCTGCACGGTCGGGCGCTTCTCCTCGATCTGCTCGTCGAATTCGGCCGAGGCCATGGTGGCGCCGCCCACCCCGTCGCGCCCGGTCTTGGCGCCGAGATAGACCACCGGCAGGCCCACGCCTTCCGCCTTGGAATAGAAGATGGCGTCGGACTTGGCGAGGCCGGCGGCAAAGGCGTTGACCAGGATATTGCCATTATAGCGGGCGTCGAATTCCACTTCGCCGCCGACGGTCGGCACGCCGAAGGAATTGCCATAGCCGCCCACGCCTGCCACCACGCCGGAGACGAGATGGCGGGTCTTGGCATGATCGGGCGCGCCGAAGCGCAGGGCGTTCATCGCCGCCACCGGCCGCGCGCCCATGGTGAAGACATCGCGCAGGATGCCGCCGACCCCGGTCGCCGCGCCCTGATAGGGCTCGATGAAGGAGGGGTGGTTGTGGCTCTCCATCTTGAAGACCACGCAGTCACCATCATCGATATCCACCACGCCGGCATTTTCGCCCGGGCCCTGGATCACGCGCGGACCCTTGGTCGGCAGGGTGCGCAACCACTTCTTCGAGGACTTGTAGGAGCAATGCTCGTTCCACATGGCCGAGAAGATGCCGAGTTCGGTGAAGGTCGGCTCGCGCCCGATCAGGTCGAGAATGCGCTGATACTCGTCCGGCTTCAGGCCGTGCGAGGCGATCAGTTCGGGCGTGATGGCGATGTCGTTGGGAAGGGTCATGGAGCGGCAGATCCGGTCAAGGCAAGAATTCGCCTTCTCCATAGAGGATTAGCTGGCGGAAGGAAACCGCACATGGCGCCGAATGCGGTTGATGCCCGCGCAGGCGGGGCGCTGAAGGCCTGTTCCCGCGTTCAGCTCCAATTTTTCACCGGGCAGGGGTCTTCAATCCGCAGGCTGGCGACGTGGGATTCGCCCGCCCGCCTCAGGCGTGGCTGAGGCCGAAGGCAACGATGGCGAGATACAAGAGCAGCGCCATGGCGAGCACGCCGCCGAAGAACAGGGCCAGCATGCGCCCGCTGGCCTTCTGCTTGCGCGCCTCGTCGGGTGAATGGGAATTGGCCTGCGCAGGGTCTTTTTCGACCATGATCATCTCCTTGCGGGGTGGGGCGGATGCCGCAGGGCCTCGATGGCCGGGCAGCGGCATGCGTCTCACAACAGGGCGCCGCCGCCAGAGTTCCACCCGCGGCTCGTGCGGGCCTGCGCGTCTCGATCCGCACGGCCTGTCTGCAAGGCATGAAAGGGATGCAACCTGATTTTCATTCTTTGTCAAACGAGGTTGCAGGACCTTAATCCTATAGGACTAAAGTCCTGATACGTGCCCCAAGGGCGCGCTCACGCCGTCTCCTTGCGGAACAAAGCCGATCGCTCGCGGTTATATCGTCGAGTGCCAAAACCTCGGGAGAATGATCATGACGGACCTGACTCAGAAGAACGAAGCCCGCTCGCCTGCGGTCGAATCGCTGCGCAAGGAGCAGATGAGGGCCGAGAGCAAGGGCGATGAACTGGAAAAGGGCCTGGAGGATACGTTTCCTGCCAGCGATCCTGTCTCGGTGACCAACACCACCACGCCGACGGGCCGCACCGATAAGGGCGAAATGCGGCACTGATTCCGCTCAACCAGCGATGATCTGCAAAACGGCGTGCTGCTCTGGCGCGCCGTTTTGTTTTGGCGGTGCTGTGCTCTTCCGGCGCGCCTGGACTGTCAGTCTGAGAAATGATGGCCCGTTTCCTGAAACATCCGCTGCATACACGGGATAGAAAGCCTCTGACCTCCCGCGTGTCTCATTCCGAGGCTCTCACAGGCCGCTGCGCCGTCCAGGCCTGGCTTCTGGTGTTTCCTGTCCAGACGAAGTGGCGCTGCCGGACCTCCTCATCTGCCCGAAGCGCTCGACATGATAGAGGACCGCGAGCGTGACCAGGCCGGCCAGCATGGCGAGACCGGCGATTGGCCAGTAGCCGAAGCCGATGCACAGGCCGATTGCGCCTGAAAGCCACATTCCGGCGCCGGTGGTGACGCCTGTGATCCGCCCGCGCGCCATGACGATGGTGCCGGCGGCGAGAAAGCCAACGCCGGCGGTGACCGCCTCGATCACGCGCAAGGGGTCGATGCGCACCGGATCGGCGCGGCTTTCGGCAAGGGCAATGATTTCCAGCGCCAGGATCGCGAAGACGCAGGCGGACAGCGCGACAAGAATATGCGTGCGCAGCCCCGCGGTCTTGTTTCGCGCCTGTCGCTCATAGCCGATCATCGCTCCGGCAATGGCCGCGCCGCAGAATCGGGCAATCAGCACGCTATAGGCAAGGTGTATCGGCGGAAAGAGATCGTTCAAAATAGCGTTCATCCTGCGGTAAACCGCGCCGAACACGCAAAGTTGCGCCACCGCCCGGCGAATCGATCTCCTCCGCTGCGCTGGCGCAACGGCGTCGCTTTCTTGGGGCGCTTTTGTCGGGGAATGGCAGGATTTCGCGGGTTTTTGCGTCCGCCTGCGGCGGAACGAAAGGAAGATGGACACGTTCCCTCGCCAGCCCTGCACCGCTGCAGGCCTATTTCAGGAAGAATGACGCCCTCGATACGCAACCATACGATCGGAGCCTTCCATGCCCATTCCGACCCCGCGCGACACTGCGCGCCCCGATACGCAATACCTATCCTTCATGATCCGCGAGCTGTTGATCTGGCTGGTGGGCGTTCCTGTCCCGATTGCCGCCGTCATCGGCTATCTCGTGCTGTGACGTCGCCGGTCGGTATTGTCACCAAAGCCGTGCAGGAATCTTAAGTGCGTCGTGAGTTCCGAAATACACCGCGCGCACTTCGCGTCGCCGCTCCCCTCTTGCTGGGCTCGTGAAAGCGGTGCTCTTCTCCTCGTCATACCTCGCGCATTTGAAGTCGCTCGGCGTACATCCGGCAAATCGAAGGGCACTGGCGGCGTTTCGCCTGCGCCTCGTCGGCTATCGGATGTCTCGACTGAAGAGGCTACCCGCTAAAACGCTCATTTACAGGCGGCAACGAAAAGCATGACCCAGTGATCGGCTTAGCCCTTTCCCCTCCTGGTCTTTCCAGACAGTCTGCTGAAATCGGTCTTCGATGGCGTGATCATCTCACGCAATCGGCGTCAGGCGAAAACCGCCAAAACTGCAAAGGTAGCGCCCGAGACAGCTGTCAGCGCGATCATAATGACGATCAGCTCTTTCATCATGAAACTGTACATCCTGGCATCCTTTCGCCGTCTTTCTTCACCGGCCCGTTATTTCGTCATGTGATGATAAATGCGCGACGCGACAAGTGGTTTCATGCCTGTCACGCGTGTTTGATTGCGGGCAAGTTGTCGCGCTGACATCAAAGAGACAGCTCGGCTCTGCTAGAATCCGACCGGTGAATGAAAAGCGCCGGAGAAGGGCGCCGGGCTTGCGCACCGGACCGAAAGCGGACGCCGGTTTTCGCGCAGAGTGTTCCTGCCTATGAGGCAGCGTGTCCCAAGCCTATGAGGCAGATTGTTCCATGCCCATGAGGAGGTCTGGTTCAATCACTGAACAGATGAAGAGCATGCACCCGGCTGCGCCAGGCGGGATTGAGGGAAACATGAAGCAGACATCGATGCCGGTTGGCATGATTTTTCTCGGCTGCCTGATCGCGGTTATTTGCACGCTTGCCATCGTGCCGCATCGCCCGCTCGTAACGGCGCGACTGCCGGATCAGCCGCTCATAATGCCGGCGCGCTGAGACAGTTGAGCGTGAGGAGCTGGCGGAAAACCGCCTGGCTTCTTCATCACACGCTTCCAGCGAGCGTCCGTCCCGTGAGGGTCTGCACCACAGGGACAGGTGCACGCGACGCTGACGCTCGCGACGATTTTGAGGGACGACGCACAGGAAGCGCGAAGGTTCTGGCAGAGCTTGACCGCAGTGGTCCAGCGGTGTCCGCTTCTTTGAAATCCGGATGATTTCATCCGAATTGTCAGCGCGGCGCGGGATGCTTTTCGCCTGCCGCTCATCCGGGTGAAGCCGGCAGGCTCACGCCGCCGAGGCGCCTATTGCAGCCGGGGCGCCTCGTCACCGAGGAAGAAGGAGCGGATGCCATCGCGCTGGAGCGTTGCCAGGAATTCCTCATAGGCTTCGCGGTCTGTGGCGAAGGGCTCTTCCCATTCCGTCACATCGTCTTCGGGCGTGATCACCGCAAGGTGCCAGTCGAGCTGGGTGCCGGCGGGGCGGGAAATATCGACCAGGACGGTCAGGCCGTCTTCCGTCACTTCGCCCGAGAGTTCCGAATATTCGAGATCGGGCTCATTGTCATTGGCCATGGCACCTGTCCTTCTCCCCTGCCGTCGTCCCGCACGCCGGTCTCGAAAAAAGCAGTAGGCCGCGCCAACACGATGCGCAAGACCATCGGTGGCGGACCCGTCTTCTGTCCGAAGGAAAGCAGCGGGCAGGCGGCCGCAGGCTGGATGGAACGGGGTCACGCGATTGCCCGACCCGCCCGATGCGGCCTGGGTCTCTGGCGCCGACCGCCTTTCTTAGAACACCGGCGGATGGCAAACCTTGACAAGGCGGCTGCCCTGGGCGTCCGTCACCCGCAGCAGGCCACATTCAAGCGGCGCCCAGCTCGCCACGACTACCCGACGCGCATGGTGGCGCTGACCATGATGGCGGTGGATGTGATGGCGATGGTGATGCCGGTGGGCATGATAGGCCGCATGCTTCCGATAGGTGTCCGGATAAGCGCAACCGACGGGATCCGCCGCCTGGGCGATCGCGGGCAGCAGGGTGATGACGGCGGTGGCGGCAAGAAGCGTGGCACGCAACAGGGACATGGATCTCTCCGGAAGCAGGGTGAAAGCGACAGGCGTGGAACGTCAATTAGCGCGAGGGCGAAAGCAGGCCAGAGGGCCTGCACACGCAAACAGCCTCCTCGCGCCATCGCCCCCTGCGCACTCGGACATGAGCGCGGGCGAGCGACGCCCTCTCCCCCGCACAGCCGCTGCCCCCGCGCAAGACGGCTTCATGCCGTCCTGCCCGCTGTGCTTTGCAAGGCCCGGACCGTCTTTGACAGCTTATCGACAAAAATGCATCGCCGCGGGCTTGACCGTCACGGCCCTCCCGCCTTATGAACCGCCCATTCCCGAGGTGCCCAAAGGGCATCCTTTCCATGGGAGCGCGTAGCTCAGTCGGTAGAGCAACTGACTTTTAATCAGTAGGTCCTGGGTTCGAATCCCAGCGCGCTCACCATTATGATCTCGACAATTTTCCGAAAACTTCTGTGGTGAGACCGTATTTGGCTTCTGCCGCTTTGGTGGCGCAGCCTGTTTTCTTTCAGTCTTCGGAAACAACCAGTTCCAAGGACGGATAATCCCGCAAGCCATGGTCGGTCAAAGGCGGTCACGCCTGTAAATCAAAAGCAGATCGGTCTTTCTGCGTCAGGACGCAGCACCCGGCAGCGGCCGGCTGAAGAAGCGTTCCGTCGCGGTCACCGCATCGGGGATCTGGCGAAAGGGCGGCGCAGGCGCAAAGCCGGTGGCGTGATAGAGCGACAGCGCGGCCTGCATATAGACCGTCGTCTGCACCAGCAGCGTCTGTTGCCCCTGGCTGACAGCAAAGTCGACCGCCGCCTCTATCAGACGCCGGCCGATGCCCTGGCCGCGCGCGGCGGGATCGATATAGAAGCTGTGCAGTTCCATGCGTCCCGTATCAAAGGGCGCGATCCCGAGCGTGCCCAGGCAATCCCCGTCCTGGTAGGCCAAGAGCAGCGCTGCGTCTTGCGCGGCGAATTTCTGCATGAGCGAGACCTGGTCTTCATCGGCATGAAACAGGTCCAGAACCAATTGCGGCTCCAGCCCCACCTGCGCCGCTTGCGCGGCGTCCCAGGCGGCGAAGGCCGAGAGCAGCGCGGCGGCTGCAGCGAACTGGTCGGGGTCTCCGGCCGGGGCGATGGTGATCATGAAACGGCGGTCTCGCTGGATGTGCACGTCTGATTTGCATGGCGGATTTGCCAGAAGAGCTGACACCACTTTTCAGTGCGATGATCAAGAGATCAGGCTGGAAGGCCTCGTGCTGGAAACGAAAACATCCGGACGCGCAGGCGCCCGGATGTGCGATGATCGAAGTCCCTCGGCGGGATCGGCCTCAGCCGATCCCCGACGTTCTCAGGAGCGGAATGCCCGCCCCGATCAGCTGCAGCCGCTGGTGGCGCCGCAGGTGTCGCACTTCTCGCAGGTGCCGTTGCGCACCATGGTGAAGTTCTGGCACTCCGAGCACATGTTGCCAGTATAGCCCTGGGCGATCGAGCGCATGCGGCGTTCGTTCTCCACCTTCTTGGCGTCCACCTTGGCATTGGCCGCATCGGCAGCGGCCTGTTCGGTGAAGAGGGCGGTCATGGCGCCCGTTTCTTCCTCGGCAATCTCCTCCGCCAGCTCCCGGGCGCGCTCCTCATAGTCGCGCTTGAAGGCGACGACTTCGGAGGTGGCGACGACCGTTTCGAGCTTGCGCACGGTGTTGCCCGAGATCGCGGTGACCGTCGCGCCACCGGTGGCCTTGGCCGAGCCGGCGGAATTGGCGGCGCCTCGGGGTTCGGCGGCGGAGCTTGCGGCGCTGGAGACCAGCGTCGGCTTGTAGCCGCGCGTCAGGCCCTTGGAGACCACGTCGGCCTTGCCTTCCGAGACGCCGCGGCCGAGCGCGGTGGCCGAGAAGTCCGAGGTGTCGACATGGGCGAGGTCATGGCGGCCGAGATAGGAGATCGCCAGCTCGCGGAAGACATAGTCCAGGATCGAGGTGGCGTTCTTGATCGCGTCATTGCCCGTTACCATGCCCGCCGGCTCGAACTTGGTGAAGGTGAAGGCGTCGACATATTCTTCCAGCGGCACGCCATATTGCAGGCCGAGCGAGACGGAGATGGCGAAGTTGTTGATGAAGGCGCGCAGCGCCGAGCCTTCCTTGTTCATGTCGAGGAAGATCTCGCCGAGGCGGCCGTCATCATATTCGCCGGTGCGCAGGAAGATGGTGTGCCCGCCGATCTTGGCCTTCTGGGTGTAGCCCTTGCGGCGCGAAGGCAGCTTTTCCTGGCTGCGCACCACGCGTTCCACCACGCGCTCGATGATCTTCTCGGTGACGGTCACGGCCTGGGCCGCTGCCGGCATCTGCAGCAGTTCCTCGATCGCGTCCTCGTCGTCCTCATCCTCGATCAGCGAGGCATTGAGCGGCTGGGAAAGCTTGGAACCATCGCGGTAAAGCGCGTTGGCCTTCAGCGCCAGCTTCCAGGAGAGCAGATAGGCCTTGCCGCAATCCTCGACGGTCGCCTCGTTCGGCATGTTGATCGTCTTGGAGATCGCGCCGGAGATGAAGGGCTGGGCGGCCGCCATCATGCGGATATGGCTTTCCACCGAAAGGTAGCGCTTGCCGATCTTGCCGCAGGGATTGGCGCAGTCGAACACGGCGAGGTGCTCGGCCTTGAGGAAGGGGGCGCCTTCCAGCGTCATCGCGCCGCAGACATGGATGTTGGCGGCTTCGATGTCCTTCTTCGAGAAGCCGATATGGTCGAGCAGGTTAAAGCTGACATCGGCCAGCTGCTCGTCCGAGACCTTCAGCGCGGTCTTCAGGAAGTCGGCGCCGAGAGTCCACTGGTTGAAGACGAACTTGATGTCGAAGGCGGCCTTGGTGGCGGCGTTGATCGCCTCGATCTTCTCGTCGGTGAAGCCCTTGGCCCGCAGCGTCGAGGGGTTGACCGCCGGCGCTTGGTTGATGTTGCCATGGCCGACGGCATAGGCCTCGATCTCGGCGATCTGGCTTTCCGAATAGCCGAGCGTGCGCAGCGCCTCCGGCACGGCGCGGTTGATGATCTTGAAATAGCCGCCGCCGGCGAGCTTCTTGAACTTTACCAGCGCGAAGTCGGGCTCGATGCCGGTGGTGTCGCAATCCATGACGAGGCCGATCGTGCCGGTGGGCGCGATCACGGTCGTCTGGGCATTGCGATAGCCATGCTGCTCGCCGAGCGAAACGGCCTTGTCCCAGGCGGCAACCGCATGGGCGATCAGGTCCTGATCAGGGCAATCGCCATGGATCAGCGCCACGGGATCGACGCTCAGGCCTTCATAGCCCAGGGTCTCGCCGCGTGCGGCGCGGGCATGGTTGCGCATCACGCGCAGCATGTTCTCGCGGTTGGGTGCAAAGCCGGGGAAGGGGCCGAGCTCGCCAGCCATTTCCGCCGACGTTGCATAGGCCACGCCGGTCATGATCGCGGTCAGCGCCCCGGCGATCGCCCGGCCCTCGGTCGAGTCATAGGGAATGCCCGAGGACATGAGCAGGCCGCCAATATTGGCATAGCCGAGGCCCAGCGTGCGGTATTCATAGGAGAGCTGGGCGATTTCCCGGGAGGGGAACTGCGCCATCATGACGGAGATTTCGAGCACCACGGTCCACAGGCGCACCGCATGCTCGTAATCGGCAATGTTGATGCGCTTGGTCGCCGCATCCTTGAACTGGATCAGGTTCAGCGAGGCCAGATTGCAGGCGGTGTCGTCCAGGAACATATATTCCGAGCACGGATTGGACGCGCGGATCGGGCCGGCGGCCGGGCAGGTGTGCCAGTCGTTCATGGTGGTGTTGAAGTGCAGGCCCGGATCGGCCGAGGCCCAGGCGGCATAGGAGATCTGCTCCCAGAGGTCACGCGCCTTCAGCGTCTTCACCGTGCGGCCGTCCTTGCGCGCCGTCAGGTTCCAGTCGCCATCCTTTTCCACCGCGCGCAGGAAATCGTCCTTGAGCGAGACGGAGTTGTTGGAGTTCTGGCCCGAAACCGTCAGATAGGCTTCCGAATCCCAGTCCGTGTCATAGGTCTTGAACTCGAGATCCTTGTAGCCCTGCTGGGCGAACTGGATCACGCGCTTGACGTAGTTTTCCGGCACCGAATTCTTCTTGGCGGCGCGGATCTCGCGCTTCAGCGCGGGGTTCTTGGCCGGATCGAAGCAATCGTCGCCGTCGCCCTCGCAGTTCAGGCAGGCCTTCATGATTGCCTTCAGATGCTTGGCGACGATCTTGGAGCCGGTGACGAGGCTGGCGACCTTCTGCTCTTCCTTGACCTTCCAGTTGATGTAGGCCTCGATATCGGGATGATCGATATCGACGACCACCATCTTGGCCGCGCGGCGCGTGGTGCCGCCCGACTTGATCGCGCCGGCGGCGCGGTCGCCGATCTTGAGGAAGCTCATCAGGCCGGATGACTTGCCGCCGCCCGACAGCTTCTCTCCTTCGCCGCGCAGATGGCTGAAGTTGGATCCCGTGCCCGAGCCATATTTGAACAGGCGCGCCTCGCGCACCCACAGATCCATGATGCCGCCCTCGTTGACGAGATCGTCCTGAACCGACTGGATGAAGCAGGCATGCGGCTGCGGATGCTCATAGGCGGACTTGGAGCGCGTCAGCTTGCCGGTGAAGGGATCGACATAGAAATGACCCTGGCCGGGGCCGTCAATGCCATAGGCCCAGTTGAGACCCGTGTTGAACCATTGCGGCGAATTCGGCGCAACGCGCTGGGTGGCGAGCATATAGGCAAGCTCGTCGCGGAACGCGCTCGCATCCTCTTCCGTGGCGAAGTAGCCGCCCTTCCAGCCCCAATATGTCCAGGTGCCGGCCAGGCGATCGAAGACCTGGCGCGCATCGGTTTCCGAGCCGTAGCGGGCCTCTTCCGGCAGTTCCTTCAGCGCCTTTTCATCGGCCACGGAGCGCCAGAGGAAGGAGGGTACGTCATTTTCCTCGACCTTCCTCAGCCGCGCGGGCACGCCGGCCTTGCGGAAATATTTCTGCGCCAGAATATCGGCCGCCACCTGGCTGAACTGCTCGGGCACGTCGATATCTGCCAGACGGAACACGATGGAGCCATCCGGATTGCGGATCTCGCTGATGGCCTTGCGGAAGGCGATGTCCGCATAGGCCGACTGTCCGGCCCGGGTGAAACGGCGTTCGATCTTCATTGTCTCAAGTCCTCGTGTCCCGTGAGCGCTGCGGAAAAACCGCCGGCCGCGACCAAAAAGTCTGGCAATCCCGCTCAAAATCTTTCGATCAGCGCATGATGACGGCCGGCCGCGCAGGCCCGTCCAATCCACCATGCTCCAACGCGCGAATGGTCTTCCCGGTCGCGCGCACGCGGCCGGCCGTCATCGTCGTGAGACGGTGTGTCGTCTCTTATATAGTGGTTCTTTGCGCGCTTGGCTACTAGATATAGTAACTCGCCAAGGGGCTGGCAGGTTCCGGAGGAGGGGAAAGTTCGGGCATGGTCATAGCGTTTCCCCTGCCGTCCAACGGCAGGCTCTCCGGTTCGTCAGCGGGGTGGGGATCGACCGGCCGGCAGAAAGCACGAGCCCGTCATTCCAAGCGTGCGGGCGTCATGCCTGCATGCAAAGGATTAACTGTGAATGCGGGCGCAGCGTCAAGGGCTTGCGTGTCTCCGTCCACTGCCCATCTAGATGTTGTGGATAAGCCGGCTCACGGCAGACTCAAGAAAATCAGGGACTTGGGAGTGCTGAACCGCTTTTGGCCCATTTGTTCCCTCAAATCTTGTGGACAAGATGTTGTAGGACGGGGCGCCAGCGGTCCACAGGTCGATGGTTTAGGGGCGCGTGCCGTTCAACGGCAGGGCGTGGTGTGGGCCGGCCGTCCACCCGGCAGCCGGTCGCCTGATGTCGCGACTCGCGCCGCCGCTGCGCCGGTCGGCCAGAGCCGGACCGGACGCCATGCTGAGCCCGATGCCTCGGTCCATGGTCTGCAGATCGGACCGAACACCGGCTCCCTCTTCTTCAGTCCGATTCCGGCGATAGGCCTCAGCCCATATGGCCCTTGGCGATCGGCTCCTGATAGGTGAAGCCCATATCCCAGGGGAAGTAGATCCAGGTATCCTGGCTGACCTCGGTAACGAAGGTGTCGATCACAGGCACGCCCTGCGGCTTGGCATAGACACAGGCGAAATGCGCCTTGGGCAGAAGCGCGCGCACTTCCTTGGCGGTCTTGCCGGTGTCGGTCAGATCGTCGACCACCAGAACGCCTTCGCCGCCATCGGCCATCAGCGGCTCGGCGATACCCTTCAGCATCACCATGTCGCCCTGGTTGACGTAGTCGTGATAGGAGGCGATGCAGACGGTCTCGATCAGGCGGATGTTGAGTTCGCGCGAGATGATGGCCGCCGGCACCAGGCCGCCACGGGTGATGCAGACGATCGCGCGGAAATCGCGCTGCAGGCCGGCAAGGCGCCAGGCGAGCGCACGCGCATCGCGGTGAAACTGGTCCCAGGAGACGGGAAAGGCTTTTTCGGGCAGGGACATGGCGCAAATCCTCAAGGTCGGCGAAGGAAGGGCGCGAGGCCGTCCATCGTTCAAGAGACAGGGTGTCGCGCGGAGCCCCGGTTTTGCGGCAATCGCAGGGGCTTTTCAAGCAGGCCTGCGCAAGGCGGCGTCGCTTGTTCAGGGTTTTCCCGGCTCTGTCTGCCAGGGAAAGGGCGGGACGATCACAGCAGCTGGGCTAGGAGACGGGCCGGGAGCCGGGACTGGTGCGGACGACGGGGATCGAACCCGTATACCCGGAGGTGAGGGATTTTAAGTCCCTTGCGTCTACCAGTTTCGCCACGTCCGCTGACGCCTATGGCCTTAGCCGAGCAAGACGCCGCTGAAAAGAGCCGATGCGGGAAAAGCGGTGCACCATGGCCGGCTGGGCAGGGGAGCAGCAGGTTAAGATTGATTAACCCTCTTCCCTCGAACAGCTTTACCTAAGACGCCGAAAGCGCCAGTCTCGCCCGGCGTCCGGCTGGCTGGGTGTGCGGCAGGAACGGGAGGCCCAGCTGGTGCATGAGGGCAGTCGGACGCGGGATACGGGCGTAACGCAGCGTTGGCCGTCATATGCCGTGCGCCTGTTTTGAGAAGACGAGTTCGGCCATGTTGTTTGTCGATCACGGCACGTGCGAGATGTAGAACCCATGCTTTCAGAAGAGGGAGAGGCGGCGCAGGCCCTGACGCACGTGCCGCTGACATGGGCTATCGCGGAAGACGGCACCTATTTGGCCATGCTCGGGGCGCATCTGATGGCGCAGGTTTTGCCCATGTCGGACGGAGATGGCTGGCGCTGGCGCATCACCAATTGCAATGGCGAAGGCCAGAGCGACTTCCAGTCGTCCAGCGGTCTTGAGGAAGCCAAGCGCAGCGTCCAGGCCGGCATCGAGACATGGTTCCGCGATGCCGGGCTCCTGTGCGAGGGCTGACGCTCGCTGTCATCAGTGTCATCAGGATGCGAAAGCCACTTTTTCACGCTGAAGATCAAGCGGGAGCGACGTAAGCCTCCGGCGATCAAGCTTGAAGCGGATCACGCCCCTGAACGATCATCAACGACCACTTCCGGCCGGTCGCCGCCATCGGCATGTTCCTGGTGCCAGCGCCCGCGCGCATCCTGAAAGCTGATTTCCTCATCCTCGCCGCCGACCTGCTGTTCGGAGGCCGCCTGGCGTGCGGCTTTCAGTGCCGCATCATGAGAGGGGAAGGATTCGGAGAAGACATCGCCGAGCTTGTAAGCCCAGCCATCATCATGCTCGACGATTTCATAAACGATCCGGGTCATCAACCTTCTCCTCCGACCATCGGCCAATGGCGATCTCGGCGGGTGCATGCCCAAACATGCGCCCCCATGCCGGATTGAAAACGCGCAGGATGGCGGGATCGTTCCGGCAGGTCATGAAGCGGAGGATGAAAGAGAGGCGGGATCGCGCCCGCCTCGTAGCAGCATGGTACCGGAATGGCACCAGACCCGAAAGGGATCGATCAGGCCGAGAGCTTGGCCGCGATCTTGGCGACATGGGCGCCCTGGAAGCGGGCGGCGTCCAGTTCGATCTGCGAGGGCATGCGCGCGCCGTCGCCGCCGGTGATGGTGGAGGCGCCATAGGGCGAGCCGCCCTTGATTTCCTCGAGGCCCATCTGGCCCTGGAAGGAATAGGGCAGGCCGACCACGACCATGCCGTGATGCATCAGCGTGGGGATGAAGCCAAGAATCGTGGTTTCCTGGCCGCCATGCTGGGTGGCGGTGGAGGTGAAGGCCGAGCCGACCTTGCCGACCAGCGCGCCAGATGCCCAGAGGCCACCGGTCTGGTCGATGAAGTTGCGCATCTGCGAGGCCATGGTGCCGTAGCGCGTGCCGCAGCCGAAGATGATGGCGTCGTAATTGGCGAGTTCAGCCGGGGTGGCGATCGGCGCTTCCTGATCCAGCTTGAAATGGCTGGCTTTTGCAACATCTTCTGGCACCAGCTCGGGAACGCGCTTGACGTCCACTTCCGCGCCGGCCGAGATGACACCCTCAGCAACGGCCTTTGCCATCGCCTCGATATGTCCGTAAGACGAATAATAGAGTACCAAGACCTTTGCCATCGTCATCTCCTTGTTGTCACCGGCCTGCGACGCCGGCCTTTCCTCGCTTTGCCGCGCCAAAGATAACGGCTGGCCACGTGGCGACCATGCCCGTTAAGGAAACAGACTGTTCACAATCCATTGACAATGATCGCCGTTCGACTGAACAATTTCCATCCTGCTCAAGGCTTGCTCCATGACCGCTTCCGCCATCGTCACTGCCGCCATGCTTGCCATTGGCGACGAGCTTCTGTCCGGCCGCACCAAGGACAAGAACATCGGCCATCTCGCTGAGGTTCTCACCTTGTCCGGCATCGATCTCAAGGAGGTGCGGATCGTTGCCGACGACGAGGCGGCGATCGTGGCGGCGCTGAATGCGCTGCGCGGCGCCTACACCTATGTCTTCACCTCGGGCGGCATCGGGCCGACCCATGACGACATCACCGCCGATGCCGTGTCGCGCGCGTTCGGGGTGGAATGCGTGCATGATCCCGATGCGATGACCCTGCTTGGCGACATGTACAAGCGCCGCGAGATGGAATTTACCGAGGCCCGCCGCCGCATGGCGCGCATGCCGATCGGCGCCCGGCATATTCCCAATGCCGTTTCCACCGCGCCCGGTTTTATCATCGGCAATGTCTATGTCATGGCCGGGGTGCCGCAGGTGTTCCAGGCAATGCTCAATGCCGTGCTGCCGCAGCTTGAAACCGGCGCCAAGGTCATCTCGCGCTCGGTGCGCTCCCCCTTTGGCGAGGGCGATATCGGCGGCCCGCTGGGCGAGGTGCAGAAGCGCCACCCCGAGACCAGCATCGGCTCCTATCCGAAGTTCGACGGCCAGTCCTTTTCGACGGAACTCGTGATCCGCGCGCGCGCGGAGGAGGCGCTCGATGCGGCCGAGGCCGATATCCTGGCCATGCTGGCCACGATCACGGCGGCGCGGTCATCCGGCAGCGCTGACGCTTAAGACAATCCACGATCGACTCTGCTTGGCGGCACGCGGCGACGACCCTGAAATTTCATCTTTAGAAGGCGCGTGAAGTCAGAGCATTCGCCAGATGCTCGACCTTAGCCCGAAGCCCTGCAATCACGACCAGGGTCGCGTCGTACCCTCGATCTGAGAGAAAGCAGCGTGTTCGTTTAAATTTTGCGCACGTGACGCTTGCAAAAGTGGACAGCCGCATGGTTTTCGCTAGATTGTGCCCACTAGGCGTTGTTTTGCGGGGGCGAAGAATGGCGACGTTCGCGTTTTCTCAGGATGGTGAAGTGCGCCGCACTTCGAGAAGCTTCTATCGGGGCGAGAATACGAATTTTCACCCGACAAACGCGTCCTTCCAGGGTGATCAGGCGATATCGAGCTATGTGATGCAGGGTTGGATCCCTAGAGAACGCTTCGTGACCCCGGAAACGGCGATTGTTGCGTTTGGTTCATGCTTTGCATCCAACATCAGCAACTATTTGCACGAGCGCAACTATAATGTGCTAAATCGTGGCAATAACGATGCCTACGTTACCAAACTCGGTGACGGGATGGTCAATACCTATGCAATCCTCCAGCAGTTTTCCTGGGCATGGGAGGGTGTGGCGCCGCAGGCTGACGTCTGGCATGGAAAAAAAGCCGAGGATTTCGCGCATGACGAATTGGTTCGGCTCGAGACCAAAGAACTTTTCGACAATGCCGACCTCTTCATCATAACTTTGGGCCTGTCAGAACTCTGGTACGATAAGCCGACGGGCGAAGTTTTCTGGCGCGCGGTGCCTGCCGATGTCTACGATTCGCAACGCCATTGTTTTCGCACGGCAAGCCATGCCGAGACCCTTCACAATCTTCATCGGATTTACGAACTCATCCGGCGCTACAGGCCGGCCGCGCGCATTCTATTCAGCGTCTCGCCGATCCCATTGACCGCGACCTTCCGTCCGATTTCCTGCATCACCGCCGATGCCGTGTCCAAGGCAACACTTCGGAGCGCGCTGGATGAATTTCTTCAGGCGCATGGAGAGGCCGATGGCGTCTATTATTTTCCCAGCTATGAGGCCGTGAAGCGCATTTTTCATTATCAATGGGGCGAGGATCGTCGCCATGTGCGCCGCGACGTCTTGGATTTCAACATGAAGCTGTTCGAGCATTATTATTGTTCGCCGGGTATTGGCGCCGATGAGGTGAGGGCGGCCTATGATCACGCATGGGAGCTTGATCACAACCGTGCGGAAAACCAGCGGCAGCACGATGTTGTTTCCTACGAAGAGCGCCGCGCCATTACGAAGCAGGCCAAGATCAATGCGCGCATCGAGGCGCGGCGTGTCGAACGCGAGAAGGTGCTGAGCGAGCGTCGTGAGCAGCAGCTTAGGCAGGCTCAGCTTCACCGAAGGGCGAAAAGCTGGCTTCAGAAGGCGGTGAAGACGAAGTCGGGGGTTTATGTTCAATATGCAGCACAGACTGCCGTCGCGCTGCTTGCACTGGACGGCTTAACGGATTGGATGGACTGGATTCCGCTCGTCTTCGAATAAGATCAATATGAAAATCCGAAAAATCGGGGTATCCAGCGCGGAAAGCCTGAAGCAGGCCGCCATCTGGCATCATCTATTCAACCGGAATGACCTTTTGCGTTCTGGCTCAGACTCTCATGGCGTTGCAGGCGGGCTTGCCTGAACCGGTGGCTGGGCAGCCGGCTCTGCCGGGGCCGCCGCCGGTGGTTCGGCCGGCGGGGTTTCCGGCGGCGCGACGATGGTGAAGGGCTGCTCGACGCTGGCCGTCTTGTCACTCTT
Source organism: Xaviernesmea rhizosphaerae (assembly GCF_001938945.1). Lineage (GTDB taxonomy): Bacteria > Pseudomonadota > Alphaproteobacteria > Rhizobiales > Rhizobiaceae > Xaviernesmea > Xaviernesmea rhizosphaerae. Next base: position 124,305 of record NZ_MKIO01000038.1, on the reverse strand, counting down.
GGCATCGTTGAACCGGAAGCGCAGCACATAGGCGCCGGGCGGCGCGCCTGTCACGTCGATCGTCAGCGTCGCATAGATTTCCTGGTTGCGCTGGTAGCTGACGAAGCGGAAATCGCCGAAAGCCTTCTGGCCGGCCAGCACCGTTCCCTTGGGGTCGAGAATGTCGAAATCGACAGTGAATCGGGTTTCGAGCTTGCCGGCTTCGGGGGCAGGCGCCCAGGAGAGGCCCACGGGCTCGATATAGGAGATCAGGCTCTCGCCGGGCTTGAAGGCGGAATCGCCGCGCGGCTCGTACATGGCATAGCCGCTCGGCTCGGCCCGGACGAAGGTGGCGCGGGAAATCGACATCGGCAGGCCGGCCGAGAAGGCGCCAAAGGCCGTCTCCATCGTCACGCGGGCGCCGGCCGCATCGCCGGCGGCGGCCTGGGCTTCGGCCTGCGCGGCGGCATCGGCCAGCGGGCCGGCCATGGCGCTTTCTCCCATGCCGACCATGCCGGCAAGGCTGGCGGCGAAGAGGAGGGAGCGGGCCGCTTTTCGGAACTGGCGCGCCCCTGCCTGCAAACCGTTTGCCATCGATGAGCTCCTCCGCATCCTCTTTCGGGCCAAAGGCCTCTTTTCACATGAGTTTTCGGGCTCGCACGCGCCTTGTCAAGCAAGGCTCGCCCGCTTTTGCCCGGCGCGCGCTCAAAGACTGGGTATAAGCGGCCTGCGCTCTTGCGGAGCGCCGGCTTTTCATGTGTCGGGAAAGGTTCTAAACCGGCCGCTCAGAGAAGAAGGATGGCCTGACATGACCGAGCCCGACATGACCGGGAAAGACGGCGTGCACGCGGCGGAGCAGGCGGTGCGCAGCCTGTTTGCGCCCACCCCGCTGCAGCTCAACGAGCATCTGAGCGCCCGGACGGGCGCGACCGTCTATCTCAAGCGGGAGGATCTCTCGCCGGTCCGCTCCTACAAGATCAGGGGCGCGTTCAATTTCTTCCGCAAGCAGCTGGCAGAAGAGGGCGCGGCCGCGCGCCGCTTCGTCTGCGCCTCCGCCGGCAATCACGCCCAGGGCTTTGCCTTCATCTGCCGCCATTTCGGCGTGGAAGGCACGGTGTTCATGCCGGTGACGACGCCGCAGCAGAAGATCGACAAGACCCGCATGTTCGGCGGGCCCTTCATCACCATCAGGCTGTTCGGCGATATTTTCGACCAGTGCTACAAGGCCGCGCAGGCCTTCACGGTGGAAACCGGCGCGGTGATGGTGCCGCCCTTCGACCATGCCGACATCATTGAGGGGCAGGCGACCATCGCCGCCGAGATCGCCGCGCAACTGCCCGAAGGGGTGACGCCGGATCTCATGGTGATGCCGGTCGGCGGCGGCGGGCTTTCGGCCGGCGTGACCGGCTATTTCGCCGGCGATCTGCCGCCGGAGGCCTTCCTGTTCTGCGAGCCCGAAGGGGCGCCCAGCCTGAAGCGCAGCCTTGAAACCGGCGCGCTCGTCACGCTCGACCAGGTGGACAATTTCGTCGATGGTGCCGCCGTCGGGCGGATCGGCGCGCTGAATTTCGAGCGCCTCCGGCATTTCTCCGCTGGGCAGGTGCTGTTGTTGCCGGAAAATGCCATCTGCGTAACGATCATCGACATGCTGAATGTCGAGGGCGTGGTGCTGGAGCCGGCGGGCGCCTTGTCGATCGCGGCGCTCGATGCCCTGCCGCCGGAGCAGCTTCAGGGAAAGACGGTGGTGGCCGTGGTGTCCGGCGGCAATTTTGACTTCGAGCGTCTGCCCGATGTCAAAGAGCGCGCCATGCGCCAGAAGGGCCTGAAGAAATACTTCATTCTGCGTCTGGCCCAGCGCCCGGGCGCGCTGAAGGACTTCCTCAGCCTGCTCGGCCCGGAAGACGATATCGCCCGCTTCGAATATCTGAAGAAGTCGGCCCGCAATTTCGGCTCGATCCTGATCGGCATCGAAACCCAGCGCCCGGAGAACTTCGCCACGCTCAAGCGGTCCTTCGACGAGGCCGGCATGAGCTATCAGGACATTACCGAGAACGATATTCTCTCGAGCCTGATCATCTGAGCCAGCCGGACCAGCGAAAATCCGGCCGCAGCGCCTGCGGCCGGACGGATTTGTCGGGGGACGATTGCGCCGCCCGCAGCTCTTCATGAACCCGCGGGCGGCGCGCACCGGCAGCGTCGGCGGTCAGACGCCGATCTTGCCGCCGCCGATCCGGGTGATGGCGACGACGGACGGACGAACCGGCATGTCGTCGCGGAAGTCAGGCCAGCGGGTGGAAAGATCCTCGTAATAGGAGAGACGGCCGAAGCCTTCCCAGTCATCGCCGCCATCGCCGGGATGCTGGACGGCGACGAAGGCCGTCTGCATGTCCGGCAGCAGCAGCGGGCCGCACATCTCGGCCCCTACAGGCACGCGGAAGAACAGCTTCGAGGTGCCACGTGCCGGCCCGTCGATGTCCACGGCCCAGAGCCCGTCGGTGCGCCCGGTGTCGGACGGAGAATTGCCATCGGTCGAGACCCAGAGGCGGCCTTCGGCATCCACATGGCAATTGTCGGGCATGCCGAACCAGCCATTGCGCGTGGTTTCCGTGGAGAAGGTGGCGCCCACTTCGGCGACGGAGGGATCGCCGCATTTCAGCAGGATTTCCCAGCGGCCCTTGGTCGCGGTGAAATCGCCATCCGTCTCGGCGATTTCGATGATGTGGCCGAAGGCGTTCTTGGCGCGCGGATTGGCGGCATCGACCTGCTCCGGCTTGCGCCGGGTGTTGTTGGTCAGCATCACATAGACGCGGCCATTGCTGCCGTTCGGCTGCACGTCCTCCGGACGGTCCATCGGCGTGGCCTTCAAGAGGTCGCCGGCGCGCCGCGCCTCGATCACCACGTCGCCCTGGCTGTGGAAGCCGTTTTCGGCCGTCAGCGGGCCTTCGCCATGCACCAGCGGCAGCCAGGTCATGCTGCCATCGGCATCGAAGCGGGCGACATAAAGCGTGCCCTCGTCGAGCAGGTCCATGTTGGCGGCGCGGTCATTCGGGTTGAAGGCGTTCTGGGTGACGAACTTGTAGACATAGTCGAAGCGCTCGTCATCGCCGAGATAAAAGACGACACGGCCGTCTTTGGCCACAATCGATTCGGCGCCCTCATGGCGGAAGCGGCCGAGCGCGGTGCGCTTCTTCGGCGTCGACGTCGGGTCCATGGCGTCGACCTCGACGATCCAGCCGAAACGGTTGGGCTCGTTCGGCTCGCGCGAGACATCGAAGCGCTCGTGGAAGGCGCCCCAGTGATAGGTGCCTTCCGGAATGCCCATGCGCTTGTAGTTGGCCGCCTCGGCATGGCCCTCCGGCAGCTTGCCGGTGAAATAGCCGTGGATGTTTTCCTCGGCCATGATGTAGGTGCCCCAGGGGGTGACGCCACCAGCGCAATTGTTGATCGTGCCGAACACCTTGGTGCCGGCCGGGTCGGCCTTGGTCTTCAGGCGGTCGCTGCCGGCTGCGGGGCCGTGGATCGCCATTTCCGTATTGGCGGTGATGCGGCGGTTCATCTTGCCGTCGCGCACCACCTGCCAGGCGCCGTCCACCTTGCGGATTTCGACGATCGTGCCGCCATGGGCGGCCATTTCGATGTCCACGCGCTTCTGGTCGGCCGGCAGGATCGCCAGCTCCTTGACCATCTTGGCGGGATCCTTCTTGTCCGCCTTCTCGACCACCTGGACGATGCCTGGGAACATCAGATGTTCGTTGGTATATTCGTGGTTCACCACCAGCAGCCCGTGTTCGGACGAGCCATTGAGCGGGATGAAGCCGACATAGTCATTGTTGTAGCCGAACTGGCGGCTCTGGGCCTCGGCCGTCTGCTTGGCCGGATCGAAGGCGGGGGAATCGGCGAAGAGAGGGTCGCCCCAGCGCAAGAGGATATCGGCCTTGTAGCCCTCGGCGATGTGATGGCGCTCGTCCACCCCGGCTTCAACCTCCTTGAAGGAGAAGGCCGAGCCCGCGGAGGCGGCGCGCGCCTCATCCGCCGTGGCCAGCGCCAGCGGGCTGACCGTGGCCGAAATGGCCGATACGGCGAGACAGCCTTTCAGAAGATCGCGGCGGGAGAATCGCTTGGCGATGATTTCGCCCATGGTCGGCGTGGTCGAGATGTTGTGGGCCTCGCCCTCGGCATCCTCGAGGCGGGTGGTCGGAAACACGTTTTGCGATGTCGTATCCATCCTGAAAGGTCCTTTTTGAAAGTTCAAGGGTTCGCCATCTCGGCCCGGTCTTCCGCTTGCTCGCTGAACAAGGACGCAATCCGGGCTTTAATGTCTGCTCCTGCCGCCCTGTCTCATGGACGTTTTCAGACCTGTTCCTTCTGCCTTTCTTGGTTGTCGCTTCGCTTGCATCTTCTAGTTATGCATGGCAGATTACGGTTATGCGACAGCCTGACACACAAAAACGTTGGCAAAATGTGACCGGAAAAAGGCGGCGCTGACGGCCTTTGACAACTTACCCCCACGCGGCTAAACAAGCCTCATGGCATCCTTCTTTTCCCGATTGTTCGGCGGCGGCAGCCGTCAGGAACCCGACGCGGCTCCGGCCGACAGCGCCAGCCTGCAGGAGCAGGACATGACGATCCGCGCCCGGCCGATGAAGGAAGGCGGCCAGTTCCGCCTGGCCGGCGTGATCGAGAAGACGGTGGACGGGACGCTGCGCACCCGCAGCTTCATCCGCGCCGATGTCTTTACCTCTGAGACGGACGCCGCCGATGCCGCTCTTCGCAAGGGCCAGCAGATCATCAAGGAACAGGGTCGCCTGCTCTTCGCCGATGCCGAGGACAGCAGGGCCGTCTGACCTTAGGGCTGTTCAAGGAAGCATCACTCCGCCCGCACCACACGGCAGAGAAGGCAATTGTTGCGCGCGGAGCGAATATCGACAAAAGCGATATCCGGCCGTTGTAACAGCGTGTCTGCGTGATCGGCAATGTCCGCCGACGCGGTGATGCGGCCCGTCCCGTAGACGATGCGCTCGTCTTCCCCATAGGCTTTCACGAGATAATCCGGGCTGCTCGAGAGAACCGGCGGCAGTGTCGCGCCGTCGTCATAGGGCGCGCAAGGCTCGGCATGGAGAAAGACCGGGCCGGTTTCCGCATAGGGATGCAACCCGTAGAACGGGCGATAGGCGAGCGTCAGATAGCGCGTGCCGGCCTCAATCGGTCTCAGGCAATGGCGGCAGGGCAGGCCGCTTTCCGCGGCTTCCCGCCTTTCCGGCGCACAGCCATAGGCATCGGCAGCGCCATCCTGATAGGCGCGGGCAAGCTGCGTCGGCATGGGGATGAAACGGATCATGATCCTCTCCTGACTGGTTCGGTGCCAGGCAGGGATGACATGCACGAAAACGGCCGGCCACCCGTTTCCGGAGGCCGGCCGTCAATGGTCGAGAGGCTGGCGGTTTCCGGTTAGAAGCTGTTCAGCAGCGCCAGCAGATCCGCCTCGCTCAAGGGACACTGCTCGGCTTCGCGCGTGGCGACCGGCGAGAAGCCGAACTGCTGGTAGAGCTGCAGCGCGCGGGGATGGTCGAGATTGTTGGTTTCCACCGTCACAAGCCTGGGATTGGTGGACCAGCAGGCATAGAGCGCCTGCAGCAGGAACCACTTGCCAAGCCCGAGGCCGAGCGCGCGCTCGAACAGGCCGAAATGCGAGAGCTCCACCGTCTCGTCGTCCAGCGTGCGCGTCTCGAAGAAGCCGGCCGGCGCGCCGTTAACATAGAGCACGCAGACGCAGTTGCGCTCGTCATGCAGGACGGCGGTCAGCTCCTCGTCGCTCAGGCGCAGGCGATCGACCCATTGCCAGCGGCGGCCGACCTGCAGATAGAGGAAGCGGTAATAGGCGAGCGGGATTTCCGGCACGCGCATGATCGCGGTCTGGATATTGACCGGCATCGGCAGGCTCTGCTTCGGCGGCGCCGACATGGTCAGGGTTGTGACCTGAATGCGGACGGGCCCTTCGGCCGGCTGCGGGCTCGTCATCGTCGTCATCGGCTCTCTCATTCCTTTCCGGTCACCACGTCCGTATCGGCGCGGCTGCCCCATTCGGCCCAGGAGCCGTCATAGAGCGTGTGATTCTCATGGCCAAGGCTGTTCAGCGCCAGCGAGATCACCGCCGCCGTCACGCCCGAGCCGCAGGAGGTGACGACCGGCGCGTCCAGGTCGATGCCGGCGGCAGTAAAGGTTTCGCGCAGCGCCTCGGGCGATTTGAGCTTGCCGCCTTCGGTCAGCTGGCCGATCGGCAGGTTGCGGGCACCCGGCATATGGCCGGAGCGCATGCCGGCGCGCGGTTCCGGCTCCTCGCCACTGAACCGCCCGGCGCTACGGGCATCGGCGATCTGGCGCGAACCGGAAGCGACGATGCTCTTCATGTCCTGGAAGCTGGTCACCGCCTTCTCGTCGAAGCGGGCGGAGAAGACGGCAGGCTCGATCGTCGTCTCGGCATCGCTTACCGGCCGGCCTTCAGCCTTCCACGCGTCGAAGCCGCCATCCAGAACGAAGACATTCGCGGCACCCATCACGCGCAGCATCCACCAGGCACGCGGCGCGCTGAAATAGCCCGGGCCGTCATAAACCACGATCGTGTCGCTGTCGGACAGGCCGAGCGCGCCGACGGCCGCCGCGAAGGCCTCCGGTGCGGGCAGGGTATGCGGCAGGCCGCTCGTCGGGTCGCTGATCGCGTCCTGATCGAAGAAGACGGCGCCGGGAATATGGGCGGCGGCGTATTCGGCCTTGGGATCACGCTTGTGCGCCGGCAGATACCAGGAAGCATCGACCACCTTGACGCCTGCCGTGCCGAGACGTTCTTCCAGCCAGTCGAAGGAGACGACCGGCGAAAGCGATGAGGAGGGGCTGGAACTCGCGGACATGGGCGCGTCTCCGGTCTGGTGTTGAGGGGGCGGAAATCTCGAGGATGATCGAAGGACCGGCTCAGCCGGCCGTATCAGGCACGCCGAAGCGCAGGCGGAAGCGCCTGTTCTCCTTACCCTTCTTTTCGATTCGGGCGATATGGATCGCGCCGACTTCCTGGGTTTCGGACACATGCGTGCCGCCGCAGGGCTGGCTGTCCACCGCCGCATCCTCGCCGATCACGACGAGGCTCACACGTCCAAGGCCCATGGGCGGGCGGACATTCTTGCTTTTGACGATGTCGGGATTGGCGGCCAGCTGCGCGTCGGTGATCCAGCGCAGCGTGACCGGATGGTTCTCGTTGACGAGGCGCATGAGGTCGCTGGTCACCGCATCCCGGTCGATCGTCTCGCTCATGTCGAAATCCACCCGGCTTTCCTCCTCGCCGACAGCGGCGCCCGTGATCGGATAAGGGCAGACGACAGAGAGAAGATGACAGGCCGTGTGCATGCGCATCAGCCGGTAGCGGCGCGGCCAGTCGATATGGGCGACGACCACCTCGCCGATGGCGGGTCGCGGCGCGCCCTCGGCGGGGCGGTGGAGAATGATGGCCTTGGTTTCGCCATGCCGCGTCTCGACAATGTCAATGCGGCTGCCATCGGTCCGCTCCAGAAAGCCGACATCCCCCGGCTGGCCGCCGGAGGTGGCATAGAAGCAGGTCTGGTCGAGCGTGATCGCGCCGTCCTCGCCCACATCCACAACGGTGGCCTCCACGGTCGAGAGGTAGAAGTCGTCGCGGTAGAGGGCAAGAGTCATGGGCAGGTCGATCTGTCGCTTATCCGGCATTCTCGTAAGGAATGGAGACTTCCGTCGTCTTCGTCAACCAGGCCGGCACCGGAAGTCCCTTGCTTTTCAGGAAGGCGGGGTTGAACAGCTTCGACTGGTAGCGATTGCCGTAGTCGCACAGGATCGTCACGATCGTGTGGCCGGGGCCGAGATCGCGCGCCAGGCGGATGGCGCCGGCAATGTTGATGCCGGAGGAGCCGCCGAGGCAGAGGCCTTCCTCTTCCACCAGCTTGAACACCAGCGGCAGGGCCTCGGCATCGGGAATCTGATAGGAGAAATCGGGCGTGAAGCCTTCGAGATTGGCGGTGATCCGGCCCTGGCCGATGCCCTCGGTGATCGAGGAGCCGGCGGATGCGAGCTCGCCCTTGGTATAATAATCGAACAGGGCCGCGCCTTCCGGATCGGCAAGGCCGATCTTGATGTCGGGGTTGAAGCCGCGCAGGCCTTCGGCCACGCCCGCCAGCGTGCCGCCGGAGCCGACGGCGCAGATGAAGCCATCGACCTTGCCGTCCGTGTCGCGCCAGATTTCCGGCGCGGTCGTTTCGACATGGGCCTCGCGGTTGGCGACATTGTCGAACTGGTTGGCCCAGATCGCGCCATTGGGCTCGGTCCTCGCCAGTTCGGCCGCCAGCCGGCCCGAGAGCTTCACGTAGTTGTTGGGGTTGCGGTAGGGAACCGCCGGCACCTCGACCAGTTCGGCGCCCAGAAGTTTCAGGGCGTCTTTCTTCTCCTGGCTCTGGGTCTCGGGAATGACGATGACGGTGCGATAGCCGAGCGCCTGGGCGACAAGCGCGAGGCCGATCCCGGTATTGCCGGCCGTGCCCTCGACGATCACCCCGCCCGGCTTGAGCGCGCCGGCGCGCTCTGCGGCGCGGATGATCGACAGGGCGGCACGGTCCTTGACCGATTGCCCCGGATTGAGGAATTCGGCCTTGCCGAGAATGGTGCAGCCCGTGGCTTCCGATGCGCCCTTCAGCCGGATCAGGGGCGTGTTGCCGATGGCGTCGAGAACGGAGGCGAGAGCGGGCATGGTGGTGAACCTTTCGCGAAAATGCAGAACCGCGCGGGGAGACGTCGAAGATAGGCCGTGGGACGCGCCTTGCAAGCGCCCTTGCACGCTCCTTGGAAGGCGGGATGCGGGGCGCGTTGCAGGCAGCCGTCTTCTTCTCCTCTCACGCTCACCGGCTTTCAAGGAAATTTCTGCCACCAGGGCGGCGCAAACGGTAAAAATCGCCCCATCAAACAGGCGAAAAAGCCGGGTGATCCAAAGGTTGACCCGGCGCGTAGGAGGCAGGTAATTTTCGTCAAGGGGCTTATAGCAGGTTTAGGATATATGAAGGGCGCTCAACTGGACACGGTCGATGCCTTGATGGCGCAATACGCCGCCGGCATGCTGCCGGAGCCGATGCGGGTTCTGGTCTCGTCGCATCTGGAACTGCAGCCGCAGCAGCGCGGCAAGGTCGCGGCTTATGAGGCGCTGGTGGGCGATATGCTCTTGTCGGCGCCGCCCGTGGCTCTGGACGATGCGGATGCCGCACTCGCACGGATCTTCGCCGCCGAGGCGCCCTCGGCGCAGGCTCGGCCTTTGCTTGAGGATCCGCTGTTTCCAGCGGCCTTGCGCGAATTCATCGGCTTCGGCTCCGGCGAGGTGCCCTGGCGGCGCAAGCTGCCGGGCTTTAAGGAGCATATGATCGGAAAGATCGACGATTGCGAGGTCAGCCTCTTCTGGATCCGTCCCGGCAGAAAGATCCCCGCGCACACGCATGAGGGGATGGAGATTTCGCTCGTGCTCTGCGGCGCCTTTCGCGATGGGCGTGGCCGCTTCGCGCGGGGCGATATTTCGATCGCCGATGACAGCGTCGAGCATCGTCCGGTGGCGGAAGACGAGGCGCCCTGTATCGGCCTGTCGATCGTCGATGCGCCGCTGCGCTTCACCGGTTCGATACGCCAATTCCTCGGCGATCTGATCGGATAGGGTTGGCGCTGCGTATGCCTGTGTAACGAAGACAGGCCAGGAGCGCGCGCGATGACCGATTTTACCGCCAGACCAGAGCATGGTTGCGCCTGGGTGACGGGCGCCAGTTCCGGCATTGGCCGCGCTGTCGCGCTGAAGCTCGCCGCTGCAGGTTTCACCGTTGCTGCAACGGCGCGCGATCAGGCGAAGCTCGCCGCACTCGTGGCGGAAGGCGCTGGGCGAATCCATGCTTTTCCTGCCGATGTCACGAATGCCGAGGCAGTTCTTGAAAGTGTCGCCGAAATCGAGGCGCAGTGCGGCCCTCTGGCGCTCGCCGTTCTCAATGCCGGCGTGTTCCTGCCCGTGCATGGCGAGGCGATGAAGCAGGCGGATTTCGACAAGACCTTTGCGGTCAATCTCAATGGCACGGTACATTGCCTGCTGCCGACGGTGGAAGCGATGAAGCGGGCCGGCCGCGGCCAGATCGCCATCGTCTCCTCGGTGACTGGCTATGGCGGACTGCCGACCAGCGCGGCCTATGGCGCGACCAAGGCCGCCTTGATCAACATGGCCGAGAGCCTGCGCTTCGATCTCGACAAGCTCGGCATTCGCATCCAGGTGATCAATCCCGGTTTCGTCGATACGCCGGCAACCGAACAGAACGAATTTCCGATGCCCGCGCTGGTCACGCCGGACGTGGCGGCGACGGAGATCGTCAAAGGGTTGGCGGCCAAAGGCTTCGAGATCACCTTTCCCAAGCGCTTCACCTACGGGCTCAAGCTCGCCCGCCTTCTGCCCTATGGGCTCTATTTCGCGCTGATCAACCGCACCACCGGCTGGAAGACCCGGCCCTTGGCCACCGAAGCGGCGCAGACGAGGCGGGAGTGACCTCTTGGGGCTGCGGCGCCCTGGTTATCCCTGGAGATTGCGATGGGCGGTTTCGTCGAGCGGAAAGCGCCACATCAGCGCGATGGCGATAAACTTCAGCACAACCGGCAGCCAGGCATAGAGCATCGCGAGCGCCATCAGCGCCGTCGCATCATTGGCGCTGCCTCTGGCCGGATCGAAGCCGAACAGGCCGAGCAGCGGAAAGGTGAGGGCCGCCCCGGCTGCCAGCGACAGTTTGGTGGCCAGTCCCCATGCGGCGAAGTAGAATCCGGCCCGGCCCGGGCCGGCGCCGTCCGCATCGATCACATCGGCCTGGATCGCCGGCGGCAGCGCCAGATCGAAGCCGAGCAGCAGGCCGGTGGAAAAGCAGATCAGCCCGAAGGCGAGCGCCGCGCCGGCCGGCAGCAAGGGCGTCAGCGCGAAGATCAGGCAGGCAAGCACCATGCCTGCGCACCAGGCGCGGTGCTTGCCGAAGCGGCGGGCGGCAGCACTGGCCAGCGGCACCCCGGCGATGGCCGAGAGGAAATAGAGAAACAGAAGCGGGCCACGCAGGCTTTCCAGATCCAGCCGCGCCGACACGAAGATGAGGAACAGTGTCGCCGGGATGCCATTGGCCAGACCATTGACGAAATAGGCAAGGATCAGCCGCCGGAACGGCCTGTTCTCGGCCAGAAGCCGCAGGCCCTCTTGCGGACGCATACCGGCCGTGCCGACAGCTTCGGGTTCGGGCACGCTTGCGACCGCCAGAAGGCCGGTCAGAATCAGCAGGCCGCCGGTGACGAAGCCGAGCAGGGCGAGCCCGGACTGGCCTGGCGCAAACCCGATGGAAAAGGGCAGGGCGATGGCGATCAGCGTGCCGACGACCGTCACGCTTTCGCGCCAGGCGGCAAGGCGCGTGCGGCCGTGATAGTCGCGCACGAGTTCCGCGCCCCAGGCGGAATAGGGCACCTGCACCAGGGTAAAGCCGATCGACACCAGCGCGCCCCAGAGGCCGAGCCAGACGAGCCCCGCCCCGTCTGGCGGCCGATAGAGCATGATCGCCGCCAGCGCCGTGACCGGAAGCCCGCTCAGGAACAGGCTGCGCCGCCGTCCGAAGCGCGGGCGGATCCGATCGGCAAACAGGCCGACGGCGGGATCGCTGACGGCATCGACCAGCCGGATCATCAGCACCACCCAGCCGACCGCGGCGACCGGCAGACCGACCGTCTCGACATAATAGGTCGGAACGAGCGCATAGAGCGGCAGGCCGAGCGCGGCGAGCGGGGCCGCAGGCAGCGCATAGGCGAGAAGGGTTCTGCGGGGGAGCAAAGGCCGGCCTTCCGGTTGAGCATGTCGGCGACCTTTACGACGCAAAAGGCCCCGCAGATCATGTCCACGGGGCCTTCTTGTCATCAATCGATAGATGAGAAAATCAGATCAGTGATCTGAAATCATTCGTAAATCACTTGGCGTACATCGATGTTGCGCGCCCGGAATCCCGCCTCGCAATAATAGAGATAGAATTCCCACAGGCGCTTGAAGCGCAGGTCGAAGCCCATCGGCTCGATCCGGTCCCAGACGGCATGGAAGCGGTCGCGCCATGCGGCGAGCGTGCGCGCATAGTCCCGGCCAAAGCCCATGTCGCCGACCATCGACAGGCCAGCGGCGGCGGCCACGTCGACCAGATGCTCGCGCGTCGGCAGCATGCCGCCGGGGAAGACATATTTCTGGATGAAATCCGGATTGGCGCGGTACTCGCGGTAGCTTTCCGGCTTGATGGTGATCACCTGGATCCCCGCTCTGCCGCCCGGCTTCAGGCATTTGCGCAGCTGGCTGAAATAGGTCGACCAATATTTCTCGCCGACGGCTTCGAACATCTCGATCGAGACGATCTTGTCATAGACGCCCGTTTCGTCCCGGTAGTCCTGGAATTTCAGCGTCACCTTGTCTGACAGGCCGGCCTTCTCCATCCGCGCCTGGGCGAAACTCAGCTGCTCCCGGCTGATGGTCAGCCCGGTCACGCGGCAGCCGATCTCGCCGGCCGCATATTCGGCAAAGCCGCCCCAGCCGCAGCCGACCTCGAGAACATGATCGTCAGGCCCGATGCCGGCGGCCTCGGCCAGCGCCCGATATTTGGCCCGCTGCGCCTGTTCCAGGTCCTCGATGCCATCGGCATAAAGGGCGGAGGAATAGGTCATGGAAGGATCGAGCCACAGGCTGTAGAAGCTGTTGCCGAGATCGTAATGCGCCGCGATGTTGCGCCGGGAGCCGGACTTGGTGTTGCGGTTCATCCAGTGGCGCAGCTTCTCGATCATCAGCAGCAGCCCGCGCGCGCCATTGGGAAAATGACGGCCGACCTCGGCATTGACGAGAAACAGTTCGAGAAAGGCGCCGACATCGGGGCTTTCCCAGTCTCCGTCCATATAGGTCTCGGCCACAGCGATGGTGCCGCCGGTCAGCGCCCGCTGCGGCAGGTTCCAGTTGTGCAGGGTCACCTCCGCGGCCGGCCCCGGCGTGCGCCCGTTTATCATCACGGTCCGGCCGTCCGGAAGGGTCAGCATCAGCGAACCGGTCTGCATGTGAATAAGCCCGCGCAGAACCATCTGCGCGCGGGCCGGGAGATCCCGGACGAACCGGGCGATGTTTTCCGCCGAAAGACGCACCGTCTTGTCGCGCGGGTCGTGATACGCGTCTGTCATTGTCATGGACGAGCACCCTTCAGCCATCATTGCCTGCCATCATAAATTAACCGTAATCCGCCGACCCGCCAACGGGCGGATGAGGAGAAATCTGACCCCGTGCCGCTGCGTCGCGCGGCCAGAGGCTAACGCCTTCGCGCGGCGGCGGCCGCGAGTGGAAGCGCACGCCCGACATCCAGATCTTCAAGGCCTGCCAATGGATTGCGCCGAGAACCTTGAGTGTCAGATGCGGAATTCGCGCCAGTTGAGAGACAATGGCGCGGCTGGAAAGTTCCTGCCGCCTGCCGGAAAAGGTCGCCGCCAGGATCGGCCCTTGCGCGTCCGTCTCCAGAATGCGCCAGCGCAGGCTTTCGCCCGGCGCGGTCATGCGGAAATGATAGGTGCCTTCGAGCCCCAGAAAGGGCGAGACATGCATGCGCTTGGCGGCCTCCTGACGAATGCCGGCCGGAGAAACCTGTCCGGGCATAACAGGGCAGACATAGCTGTGGCGGTCGCCGAAGGTGTTGCGCACCTCATAGACGATCGCCAGGAGATCGCCGCTCGCCCGATAGGCGTAATAGACCGCGATCGGATTAAAGACCCAGCCGAGCATGCGCGGATAACAGACAAGATCGACGCGCGCCGCCCGTTCGCTCAAGCCCGCCTGGGCCAGCAGGCCGTCGAACCGCGCCCGCAGGCCCGCGTCGTCCCCGGGCAGATGGTCCGCCTCGTGAAAGGCTAGGAGATTGAACCGGTTGACCGAGAACAGCCGCGCCTGACGGTCCGCCTCATCGAGCCGGTCGAGATCGATGACAAGCGAGAAGACGCTGTAGGAGAAGCGCCTGACCACCGTGCGCATGCGCTGGTGCATGACCTCGCCGACATAGAGCGCCGCCGCTGGCGCAGCGCCTTGCACCGGCGGCGGGTAGTGGGTCACGGTCATTCCGCCGCCTGCACGAAGCCGGCGCGGCTGCGCCAGGGAACAGTGGCGCCGAGCGCTTCGGCCGCCGCAAGACCGGAGGAAAGACCGTCCTCATGGAAACCGTAGCCGGTCCAGGCGCCGGCGAAATAGGTGTGGTTGTCGCCCTGAATGGTCGCGAGCCGTTCCTGGGCCTGCATGGAGCGACCGCTGAACTGCGGGTGGTCATAGCTATATTCGCCGAAGACCAGCTTCGGGTCCGGCTCGCGCTCGGGGTTGAGCGTGACGAAAAGCGGGCAGGCCGCATCGATCGGCTGGAGATTGTTCATCCAGTAACTGACGGCGACGCGATGGGCGCCTTCCGCGCTGCTGGAGCGCAGATAGTTCCAGGAGGCCCACACCTTCTCGCGCCGTGGCATCAGCGTCCGGTCGCGGTGCAGCACCACGCGATTGGCCTGGTAGGGCACGGCGGAGAGAATCTCCTCCTCCACCGGCGTGGCATCGGCCAGCAGCGCGCGCGCCTGGTCGCTATGGGTGGCAATGACGACTTTGTCGAAGCGTTCCGCGTGGCCGGCCGCGTCGATCAGCGTCACGCCGGTGGCGTCGCGCTGGATGGCGCGCAGGCCGGCGGACAGGCGGATGCGGCCGGCGAGCGGTGTCAGGAGCCGGTTGAGATAGGTGCGGCTGCCGCCCACCACCGTGCGCCAGGGATGCGGCCTGGAATAGATCAGCCGGTGATTGTCGAAGAAGCGGACGAAATGCCAGGCGGGGAATTCCATCATCCGGTTCGGCGGCGCCGACCAGATCGCGGCTGCCATCGGGATCAGATAGTTGTTGGTAAAACCGGGAGAGAAGCCGCGCCAGTCGAGATATTCACCGATCGACATGGCCTCCAGCCGGCCGGCGCTGCGGTCGGCCAGGCAGACGCGGTTGAACCGCAGGATTTCCTTGAGCATCAGCAGGAAGGAGGGGCGCACCAGATTGCGCTTCTGCGCGAAGAGGCTGGAAAAGGGCCCGCCCTTCCACTCCAGCGCACCCTCGTCCAGCGACAGGGAAAAGCTCATGCTGGTCGGATGGGTCTTGACCTTCAGGAGGTCGAAGAGCGCGGTGAGATTGGGATAATTGGCCTCGTTATAGACGATGAAGCCGGTATCGACCGCGATCATCCGGCCGTTATAATCGACATCCACCGTGGCCGTATGACCGCCGGGCCGGGCATCCTTCTCAAACAGCGTCACATCGTGCACGTCGTTCAGCGCCCAGGCGGCGGAGCTGCCAGAAATACCGGAGCCGATCACAGCCACCTTCAGGCGCGGCTGGTGGCCTGCGCCATGTGCGGGGCGATGGGCATTGAGGGAGACGATCTTGGTCATGAAGCATCCTTGACGGAACGATAGGCGGTCAGAGCGCGGTCGCGGGCACGGGCGTGATCGACCTGCGGCAGCGGATAGGTCTTGCCGAGCGTGATGCCGGCCTCGGCCAGCACGCTCGAAGGCGCCTCGAAGGGGCGGTGGAGATAGCGGTCGGGCAGGCGGGCAAGCTCGGGAACGAAGCGGCGGACATAGTCGCCCTTCGGATCGAATTTCTCCCCCTGCAGAATGGGATTGAACACGCGGAAGAACGGCGCGGCATCGGCGCCGCATCCTGCCACCCATTGCCAGTTCACGCCATTGCTGGCCGGGTCGGCATCGACCAGCGTGTCGCGGAACCAGGCCTCGCCGCGCCGCCAGTCGATCAAGAGGTCCTTGACCAGGAAGGAGGCGGCGATCATGCGCACGCGATTGTGCATGGCCCCGTGCCGCCAGAGCTGGCGCATGCCGGCATCGACGATGGGATAGCCGGTCTCGCCCCGGCACCAGCGCGCGAAGTCCTCCTCGCTGCCTTGCCAGCCGAGCCGGTCAAAGCGGCGGTTCAGATTTTCGCGCGGCAGATCCGGGTGATGAAACAGGAGATGATAGGAATATTCCCGCCAGACGATCTCGCGCCGAAACGCGATGATCTCCTCGACCGGAATCCTGTCCGACAGTCCCATGGTGGCCTGCCAGATGGTGGCGGGCGAGATCTCGCCCATGGCCAGATGCGGCGACAGGCCGGAGGAGCCATCCAGCGCCGGCCGTTCACGGCCCGCGCGATAGGTCTTCAGCCGCTCCGCCACGAAACGATCGAGCCGCGTAAGCGCGCCGGCCTCGCCCGGCGTCCAGATCCCATCGAATTCCTCCGCCCAATTGGGTTTGACCGGCAGCAGCGCCCAATCGGCAAGCGTCTCGCTCTTCGGAAAGCGGTCTGGCGCGGGCAGGGCGGCTGGCGCCTCCAGCGGCGCATCCGGTTCGCCCGAGGCCTCGAAGGCGCGCCAGAAAGGCGAATAGACACGGAAAGGCCCGCCGCTCTTGGTCTTCAGCCGGGTCGGCTCATGCAGAAGCTGGCCGGCAAAGCTCTTAACCTGCAGACCCTCGCCTTCGAAATGCGCCTTCAGCGCCTTGTCGACAGCGGCCGCCTCGGGGTCGTAGCGGCGGTTCCAGAAGATGGTGCGCGCGCCTGTCTCGGCGATAAGCGCGCCGAGAACCGCGCCGGCTTCACCCGAGCGCAGGATCAGCCGGTTGCCGAGACCTTCGATCGCCTCGGCGAAACGTTCCAGCGAATGGTGCAGCCACCAGGCCTGCGCCGCACCCAGCGGCCCCAGCCCGTCCTGCGGTTCGCGTATATACAGGCAGATGACCGGCGCGCCGCAGTCCGCAGCCGCCTTCAGCGCGTGATTGTCCTGAAGCCGAAGATCCTTGCGCAGCCACAGGATCACGGGCGATGGGCCGGCGCTGCCGGAGCTATGATGGCTGTTCTTGTTCATCAACTCCTTTACGCGGAGTGATGACGGGCGGATCAGGCGCGCGGTGCGACGCCGGAATTTCTTTGCTCGCGCGCGAGAATTCCCTGCGCAACGGCGCCGCAGGCTTCATGAAAGAGGATGCGGCGCCAAAGCCTTCGATCTACTTGGTGTTGCCGGCCACGCCGCTTGGAGCGGCCGTCTGCAGCATGCCGCGATAGATACCGGGAACGGAGCCTTCGATCGCCACCGCGCCCACGGTGCGCTGGTAAAAGCCGGTGGGGCCGGCGCCGCCGATCACGCCATAGGCATAGCCCTGGTCGCGCATGTCGAGAAGGGTGCGCAGGAGCAGCGCTTGTCCCACGCCCTTGCCACGGCAACTCTCATCGACCCCGGTCGGTCCGAAGAAGCCCTTGGCCGTGGCCTCGTGGCAGGCGAAGCCGACAAGCGCGCCATCCTTTATCGCGATGAAGCAGCTGACCGGCTGGCGGGCCAGCGCGATCGTCGCCTCGCCAACCCAGCCCGCGCCGAAGCGCGGCAGGATCCAGTCGGTCAGGGGCTTCAACTCCGGCGCCAGTGCGCGGCGGATGATGATGCCCTCGTCCGCCATGCGCCGATCGAGCGCCGGATCGGGTGTGAGCTCATAGAGTTTGACCAGCATGTCCATGATGCGAATGCCTTCCTTTGCAGCGAGTAAGGCCTTGTAAGCCGATTCCGAAGCCAGACGCGACATACCGGCTGCCGATGATCCGCTTGTTCCTGCCGCAGCCGCGCGTCGTCAAGCCACTTTTCGACATGACCATGCCGCACGATCGGGCACAGACGCGCCGGCGTGCCCGGCCGAAAGCTTGAGAAAAGGTTAATGTGCGGCGGAACAAAAAGCCGGAAAATCGGGTTGTCTGGTCAATCCGCCTACACGCTCAGCGAGGTTGTCCCATGTGCACAGCATTGCGTCTTTCCGCTTTTGTCCTGGCGCTCACATCCGCGTCCGCGCCCGCTTTTGCCGCGCTCCAGCCGCCAGCGGACTATGCGCGCGAGCAGGCAACCACCGTGACAGCCTACGACACGGCTGATGCGTCGGGTCAGGTTTGTGTGCCGCCCGATCCGCAATATGTCCCGAACTTCATCCGCGCGCCGAATGGCGATATCGTCGGCGTCAGCTATACGATCATTCAGTACCAGTGCTGACGCCAAGCGATGGCGCCCGCGATCTTCGTGACCAGGGGCGACGCGTTGCTTCCCTGCTGCCTTGAGCAGCCTATAGCGCGATCTTTGCTGCAATAGAAGCCGTCACGCCGGGCACATCTTCGAGACGGGTCCAGACCGGAATGCCGCGCTCCCGGGCGATGCGAACATCATTGTCGGCGCCCTTCGAGGCGCCTGGCAGTCTCAGCACCCCGTCGCACAGCGCCAGAAGCCGCCCGGCCACCGGGTGGAAGATTT
This sequence comes from Xaviernesmea rhizosphaerae, assembly GCF_001938945.1. Lineage (GTDB taxonomy): Bacteria > Pseudomonadota > Alphaproteobacteria > Rhizobiales > Rhizobiaceae > Xaviernesmea > Xaviernesmea rhizosphaerae. The sequence continues at coordinate 105,916 of NZ_MKIO01000038.1, read as the reverse complement.
CCTCATAGAGCGCGTCACCCACAGCCGCTCCGCCGGCCGCGTGCCAGACCGGCAGCGCCACCCATTCGCCGATCATCGGCACATGGCCAGCCTGAAACAGGGCATAGGAGGGGGCTTCCAGTTTCTTGAGATTTTGCGCCATCAGCGCAGGGTCGTCATTGGTTCCGGAGCGATAGGGTCCGGCAATCAGGATCAGCATGGTCTTCTCCAGAAAATTTACGAGGTTGCACGACCGCGGACCCTGGCGCTAAGTTCAGGATCGACAGCTTCGGCAAAGACGTAAATTCATGCAAATTCGTGTAGAGTCAAGAAAATGCTGGCTGAGCAGCGCAAAAGCCTGATCATGGACCGGCTGCGTCGGGACGGGCAGGTCGTGGCCAAGGCCGTGGCCGAAGAGCTTGGCCTGTCCGAGGATACGATCCGCCGGGATCTGCGCGAGCTGGCGGCGGAGGGGCAATTGCGCCGCGTGCATGGTGGCGCGATGCCGCTCGCGCCGGAACTGCCGGATTTTGCTGCCCGCCGCACCGTTTCGCCTTCGGTCAAGCGGGCGCTGGGTCGCGCCGCCGCAGCCCTGGTGCGTCCCGGCCAACTGATTTTTCTCGATGGCGGAACCTCCACAGCCGAGATCGCCAAAGCGCTGCCACGCGATTTCGGCTTCACCATCGCGACCCATAGCCCGACGATCGCGGCCGAGCTGGAAGCACATCCCACAGCGGAGGTGATTCTGATTGGCGGGCGGCTTTACAAGCATTCCATGGTGGCCGTTGGCGCCGCAGCCAGCAGCCAGATCCTGCTCATTCGCCCGGATCTATTCTTTCTCGGGGCCACGGCGCTGCATCCCATCCATGGGCTCTCGACCGGCGATCTGGAGGAGGCGGCGATCAAGCGCCTGATCGCGTCCCGGGCGGCTGAAACCTTCCTGCTGGCAACGGAAAATAAGCTCGATCATGTCTCGCCGTGCACGATTATGCCGGTTTCCGATATTTCAGGAATTTTCGTGCAAAGTGGCCTGGCGTCCGACCGGCTGGCGCCTTACCGCGCTTTGGGTGTCCGGATCATCGAGACTCAGGCAGATGAGCAGGATGGATCCTAAACCATATCTTTTCAGTCATTTACCGTTTGTTAACCATAAGAAACAATTTCGCCGCTGCATTGCATCATCGGTTCGCAATTCCGCCTCCTTCCTGTCATGATTCGGAAGCGTCACGTTTTGTGACATATGTGTCCGCGCTCTGGCGGGGCACGGCTGAACGTGGCCGGAATTGAAACAGGGGACATCGGGGCGCATGCGGCGCCTGTCCTTAGGGTTCAGGACTGGCCGGGACGAGGACCTTGGCGGTCGTGATGCGGAAAGCGGATCCGCAAGACGGCTGACCTGACGGATGGCGGCAAGACATTGACAAGATTTCGACTGGGAACCGGGCGGGTGACGGCGGCCGTCATCAAGGGCGGACGGGCGGCGGCAATCCCGCTTCTGTGCATCGGCCTCGCCTCCTGCGGCACCACGCAGAAGGTGGCCGAAGCGCCGCCGAAGCAGAAGCGCAGCAAGGAATATTTCCCCGAGTCGGTCTATGGCGTGAAAGCCAGCCCGCGCGTGGCCACGGGCAAGAACGTGCCCAAGGGCGGCGGCCGCTATCAGGTCGGCGATGCCTATCAGGTCAAGGGCAAGTGGTATCAGCCCAAGGAAGAGCCGGGTTACGACAAGGTCGGCATGACGTCTTGGTACGGTTCGGCATTCCATGGCCGTCTGACCGCCAATGGCGAGGTTTACGACACCTACCACCTGTCGGCCGCCCATCCCACTTTCCCGCTTCCCAGCTATGCCCGCGTAACCAATCTGGAAAACGGCTCCTCCGTCGTCGTGCGGGTCAATGATCGCGGCCCTTACGAATATAACCGCCTGATCGACCTTTCCTCCAAGGCGGCGGATCTCCTCGATGTGAAGCGCAAGGGCAGCGCCAAGGTGCGGGTGCAATATGTCGGCAAAGCGCCGCTGGAAGGCAATGACATGCCCTTCCTGATGGCCTCCTATGTGCCCAAGGGCGATCGCACGCCGCACTCGCTTCCGGGCGGCGGCCAGATCGCCAGCGGCGTGATGGTGGCTTCCAGCGCTTCGATGCGCGAGGAGGTCGGCTCCTTCGGCGGCTCGCTCTTCCGCCATACCAGCCCCGAGCCGCGCGTGGTGACCGGGCCGACCGTGCGCGAAACGCCGCGCGCGGCAGCGCCCGCCGTCGCGGAGCACAAGGCGGCAAAGCCCGTTGCCGCGCCCGCCAAAACTGTGGCTGCGCCCGTCATGGCCGCCGCCGTTCCGGCGCCGGCGCCCGTGAGCGTCTCGGCCCGCATGGCCGATCCCCGCCCGCAGCCGCGCATGCCGGCAAGAATGCCGGCGCATGCGCCGGATGCACCGCCCTCCATGCTGGGCGCCGGCATCCCGCTCAGCGCCCTTGCGGAAGAGGATGCGCCGGCCCAGCACGCCGCGCCCGCCTCCTTCGACGCCTTCTTCTCGCTGCCGCAGATCGGCCCCATGCCGACGCCGCGTCCGGGCGGCGCGCCGCGCCTGGCCTCCCGTTCCTCCTTTACGGCAGCTTACGCCGAAGCACCGCGCCCGCATCCGAGCGAAGCCGCCTTCGAGGCCATCCTGGCCGATGGCGGCGAACTGACCGCCGAAAAGATCATTCTCCACGCGGATAACGCCGCGGCGCATCGCTGAGCGGCACCGCGCGTTAATCGGCAGAGGCGGGGCTTGGCTCCGCCCCTTCGCCGTTTTAGGTCAGGCAGCCGGTCGCCTGTCTGGAAGATGAGGGCCTGTTGCCAAGCCGCAGATCCATGAGGCGGAATGCTTCAACCATCGCTGAAATTGGGGATCGTTCTCACACCCGCCCGCGCCATGTTCCTGTCCGTGCTACAGCTGTGATCCACGGCATCCTCGCGTCGCGGCCCGGCGCGGGGAAGCAGCAGCAGGAAGAAGGAGAGTGGGATGCGGGCAATCGCTCTGTCTTCGATGGTGGCCTGCCTCCTGGCGGCCTCCGCCGCGTTTGGCCAGGGGGTCGAGACCAAGGCCAAGCAGGTCTATATGATCGAGCAGGAGACGGGCACCGTCCTCCTGTCGCGCGAGGCCGATACAGTCGTGGCGCCTGCCTCCAACGCCAAGCTGATGACCATGGAAGTGGCGCTCGAGGCCATCAGGAGCGGAAGCCTGGCGCTGACAAGCGATTTTCCGGTCTCCGAATTCGCATGGCGCACCGGCGGCGCGCCCTCCGGCACCTCCACCATGTTCGCCGCGATCAAGTCGCGCGTGCCCGTGCCGGCGCTCCTGACGGCGATTGCCGTGCAATTCGCCAATGATGCCTGCCTGATCCTGGCGGAGGGGCTTGCGGGCAGCGAGCAGGGCTTTGTCGACAGAATGAATGCCCGCGCGGCGGCGCTTGGTCTGTCCGCCTCCCGCTTTGCCAATGCCACCGGTCTGCCGGATCCGCGCAACCAGACGAGCATGCGCGATCTGGTGACGCTGGCCCGGCATCTGCAGGAAACCTACCCGGACGCCTATGCCAATTATGCCCTGCCGGATTTCGAGTGGAACAAGATCCGCCAGCGCAACCGCAATCCGCTGGTTCACGCCAATATCGGCGTCGATGGGCTGGTGACCGGTTTTGCCGAGGGGCAGGGCTTTTCCATCGTCGCCTCCATGGCGCGTGAGGGTCGGCGCGTCTTTCTCGCCGCCGGCGGTTTTGCCAGCGACAAGGAGCGCACCGAGGAAAGCCGCAAGCTGCTCGACTGGGCCATGACCGACTTTGTCCGCAAGCGCCTGTTCGAGGCCGGCGAGACCGTGGCCGAGGCGGCCGTCTATGGCGGGGCCGTGCCGCATGTGGCGCTGGTGCCCGTCGCGCCCGTCGATATCCTGCTGCAGACCTCGTCTCAGGAAAAGGTCGTGGCAGAGGTCGTCTATCGCTGGCCGCTGAAAAGCCCTCTCGCCAAAGGGGCGGAGGTGGGTCGTCTGGTGGTCACGCGCGGGGGCAAGACCATCCGGGAGGTGCCGCTGGCTGCGGCGCAGGCCGTGGATCAAGGCCCGCTGACCCGGCGGGCGGCGGATGCGCTGCAGGAACTTCTGTTCTTCTGGCTTTGATCCGCGCGACGACCGCCCGGGGCCCGAGCGACTTGAGCCCGGGGCGTTTTTGACCATGGTCATTTTGACCCTGCGGCCACAACAGGCTAACACCGGCCTATTCTTCGGTGGTCCATCCGGGCCTGCCGATTCATCGAACAGAATGGGACGAACCAGTGACGAGGGACGGCGGTGTCTTCGTAACCTTCGAGGGCGGTGAAGGGGTGGGGAAATCGACCCAGATTCGCCGGCTGGCCGAAGCGCTGACCCGGCGCGGCCATGACGTCATGATCACCCGCGAGCCCGGCGGCTCGCCCGGGGCGGAGGCCGTGCGCCATGTGCTGCTGTCGGGCGCGGCCCAGGCCGGCGGTCCGCGCTTCGAGGCGATCCTGTTTGCCGCTGCGCGCAGCGACCATGTCGAGGAGGTGATCCGCCCCGCGCTGGACGCCGGCCGCGTGGTGCTGTGCGATCGCTTCATGGATTCCTCGCGCGTCTATCAGGGCATGACCGGCGATCTCGACCCGGATTTCATCGCCGCGCTGGAGCGCGTGGCGATCAACGGCCTGAGGCCCGACTGCACCATCATCTTCGACATGCCTGCCGAGGAAGGTCTTGAGCGCGCGCGGGCGCGTGCCGGCATTCCCGCCGGCGCCAGCGGCGAGCTGGACCGTTTCGAGCGCGAGGACATCGAACTCCACCGCAAGCGCCGCGATGGCTTCCTCGATATCGCCGCAGCCGATCCTGAGCGCTGCCATGTGGTCGATGCCCGTCCGGCGCCGGCGGCGGTTGCCGCCATGGTGCTGTCGATCGTCGAGCCGCGCCTGCCCGATCCGGCGCTCAAGGCCGGGCGGGGCGGGGCATGAGCGCGCTTCTCGACGGCGCCCTGCCGCCGGCGCAAAATCCGCGCCTGTTCGGCCACCGCTCGGCCGAGCAGTTCCTCGCCGAGAGCTATCGGTCGGGCAAGGGCCACCATGCGATCCTGATCGAAGGGCCAGAGGGTATCGGCAAGGCGACGCTCGCCTTCCGCTTCGCCTATCATGTGCTGAGCCATCCCGATCCGGCGCTGGCCCCGGCGATGCTCGCCGATCCCGATCCGCAGTCGCCGGTCTTCCGCCAGATCGTCTCCGGCGCCTCGCACAATCTCCTGCATCTGACGCGCCCCGTCGACGAGAAGACCGGGCGGGAGAAGAGCGCGATCACGGTGGAGGAGGTGCGCCGAGCCGGCCGCTTCTTCTCCCAGACATCCGGCACCGGCAATTGGCGCATCGTCATCGTCGATCCGGCCGACGATCTCAACCGCAATGCTGCCAATGCGCTTTTGAAAATCCTGGAGGAGCCGCCGCGCCGGGCGCTGTTCCTGGTGCTGACCCATGCGCCGGGCAAGCTTCTGCCCACCATCCGCTCGCGCTGCCTGCCGCTGGCGCTGCGGCCGCTTTCCCCTGAGGATATCGCCGCGGCGCTGTCGGCGCTGGGCGTGGCCCTGCCGCAGGGGCGAGCGGAGCAGGTGATCGACGCCGCCGATGGCAGCGTCGCCGAGGCGCTGAAGCTCGTCAATCACGGCGGTCTCGATATTCTCGAAGCCTTTGCCGCCCTTCTCGCCAAGGAGGATGCGGCCGCGCGCAAGGACATGCACCGCCTGGCCGACGTGCTCTCGGGCAGGGACAGCGAAACCATCTTCGACTTCTTCACCGCGCTGATCGAAACCCATGTGCGTGACGCCGCCCGCCAGGCCGCAATGGCAGGCGATCTCGGCCGGGCCGACCGGCTGGCGCAGTTGAGCGGTACGCTGACCGAGAAGCTCGCCACCGCCGCCGCCTATAACCTCGACCGCAAGCAGACCGTGCTGTCGCTGATCGACGCCATCCGCGCCGAGCGGTGAAGGAAGCGCCCGCGCGCGCTCAGCTCGTGGCGGACGCGTCCGGCGCCGTGTTTGCGCTCGGGTCAAAAAGCCATTTTCGGGCGATGGCCGCTTCGAGGTCGAGCCCATGGCGGTGGGCCAAGAGGAGGACATGGCCGAGCACGTCGGCCGTCTCGTCGGCGAGGTCGCGCGCCATGGTCTGCGCGTCGCGGCCCTTGGCCCGGGAGCGGCCGCTCACGCGGTTCCATGCCTGGGTGAGTTCGCCCATCTCCTCCTGCAGCTTCAGCATGAACCAGTCGTCGTCGCGCGTCAGCCCGTTGGCCTCGGCATAGAGGGAGGAGGCGGTTTCGAAGCGCTGCATCAAGTCGGTCAGCATCGGCGGGTCTCGAAAAGAAGGGAGAAGGGGCGGAAGAAGCGAGGGACGGCGCGCGGAGTTCGTTCTTTATTTGTTCGAGTTTTAGCCTCTGCGTCAAGCGGTGGCCGTCGCGTCCCGGCGCTTTTTTGCCTTCCCGGTTTCCTCGGCCTCGGCAATGGTTTAAGAGCCTATCCCGACACCTTCCGAAGAGCCCCGCCCGGCGCGCGCGGCAGAGCTGAACCCGGCCTTCTCGCTCGCATCGCGCCATCCGGCCCAGGCTTTTTCTGGAGGCCGACCTTTTGATCCTCGGCCGCCTCCCGCGCTCGGAGGCTCCGGCATCGTCTTGCCGGAACCGGCCCAGAGAAAGCAGACCGACGCCGCCATGACGACGAAGACCCCGTATTACATCACGACCGCAATTTCCTATCCCAATGGCCGCCCGCATATCGGCCATGCCTATGAGCTGATCGCCACCGACGCGATCGCCCGCTTCCAGCGGCTGGATGGCCGCGACGTCTTCTTCCTGACCGGCACGGACGAGCACGGGCAGAAGATGCAGCAGACGGCCAAGCGCGAGAACATGACGGCGAAGGAGCTGGCGGACCGCAATTCGGCCGAGTTCCGCAAGATGGGCCAGCTGCTCAACGCCTCCAATGACGATTTCATCCGCACCACCGAGCCGCGCCATCACGAGGCGGTGACGGCGATCTGGAAGCGCATGGCCGCCAATGGCGACATCTACAAGGACAGCTATTCCGGCTGGTACTCGGTGCGCGACGAGGCTTACTACCAGGAAGACGAAACCGAGCTGCGCGCCGATGGCGTGCGCTACGGGCCGCAGGGCACGCCCGTGGAATGGGTGGAGGAGGCGAGCTACTTCTTCCGCCTGTCCGACTATCAGGACCGCCTCCTGAAGCTCTACGAGGAGCAGCCCGATTTCATCGGCCCGGCCGAGCGCCGCAATGAGGTGATCTCCTTCGTCAAGTCGGGGCTGAAGGACCTTTCGGTCTCGCGCACCACCTTCGACTGGGGCATTCCCGTGCCCGATGATCCCGACCATGTCATGTATGTCTGGGTCGATGCGCTGACCAATTACGTGACGGCAACCGGCTATCTCACCGACGAGACCGGACCGCGCGCCAAATTCTGGCCGGCCGACCTGCACATGATCGGCAAGGACATCATCCGCTTCCACACGGTCTATTGGCCCGCCTTCCTGATGTCTGCAGGCCTGCCGCTGCCCAAGCGCGTTTTCGCCCATGGCTTCCTGCTCAACAAGGGCGAGAAGATGTCGAAGTCGCTCGGCAATGTGGTCGATCCGGTCAATCTGGTCGAGCATTTCGGCCTCGACCAGATCCGCTATTTCTTCCTGCGCGAGGTCTCCTTCGGCCAGGACGGCTCCTATTCGGAAGAGGGGATCGCCACCCGCATCAATGCCGATCTCGCCAATGGCATCGGCAATCTGGCCAGCCGCTCGCTGTCGATGATCGTCAAGAACTGCGAGGGCGCGGTGCCCGTCTGCGGCGATTTGAGCGAGGCGGATGCGGCGATTCTCGCCACCGCCGATGCGCTGGTCGAAACCGTGCGCGCCGAGATGAATGCGCTGGCGATCCACAAGGCGCTGGCCGCGATCATCGCGCTCGTGTCGGAAGGCGACCGCTATTTCGCGGGGCAGGAGCCCTGGGCGCTGAAGAAGACCGATCCGGCCCGCATGGCGACCGTGCTCTATGTCACCGCCGAGGTGGTGCGCCAGATCGCCCTTCTGCTCCAGCCCTTCATGCCGGGCTCCTCGGCCAAGCTGCTCGATCTCGTGGCCGTGCCGGAAGAAAAGCGCAGCTTCGCCTTCCTCGGGCAGGCAGGCCGCCTGGTGGCCGGCACGCCGCTCTCGGCGCCGACCCCGGTCTTCCCGCGCTACCAGCCGCCGGCGGAGGCCTGAGCCTTGGTTACGCTGATCGACAGCCATTGCCATCTCGATTTCGACGACTTCGCCGCCGAGCGCGATCAGGTCATCGCCCGCGCCGGCGAGGCCGGCGTGCGCCAGATGGTGACCATCTGCACGAAGGTGAAGAAATTCGACCGGATCCTCGCGGTCGCCGAAGCCTATGACAACGTCTTCTGCTCGGTCGGCACGCATCCCAACAGCGCCCATGAGGAGCTGGATATCGAGACGGATGATCTCGTGCGGCTCTCCGCCCATCCCAAGGTGGTGGCGATCGGCGAGGCCGGGCTCGACTATTTCTACGACACCGCATCGCCGGAAGCGCAGCGCACGGGGCTTCTGCGCCATATCGCGGCCGCACGCCAGACCGGCCTGCCGCTCGTCATCCACAGCCGCTCGGCGGATGAGGACATGGCGGCGATCCTGACGGAGGAGACGGGGAAGGGCGCCTTCCCCTTCATCCTCCACTGTTTCACCGCCGGACCGGAGCTGGCGCGCGTCGGCGTCGAGCTCGGGGGCTATATCTCCTTTTCCGGCATCCTCACCTTCCCGAAGTCAGAGGAGCTGCGGGCGATCGCCAAGACCGTGCCGCATGACCGTCTCCTGGTGGAGACAGATGCGCCCTATCTGGCGCCCAAGCCCTTCCGGGGAAAACGCAACGAGCCCGCTTATGTCGCCCAGACGGCCGAAGTGTTGGCGGAAACGCTGGGCATGACGGTGGAGGAGGCAGGCCAGCTCACCACCGAAAACGCGCTGCGCTGCTTCTCGAAAATGCCGAGGCTCTAGACCGTGATCTTCAGGCGCATCTTCACCATTCTCGGCTGTGGCTCGTCTCCCGGCGTGCCGCGGATCACCGGCGACTGGGGCGCCTGCGACCCGGCCGAGCCGAAGAACCGCCGCCTGCGCGCGGCCCTTCTGGTGGAGCAGGTCGCCGAGGATGGCGGGCGCACCAGCGTCGTCATCGATACCGGGCCGGATTTTCGCACGCAGATGGTGCGGGCCGGGGTGACCCATCTCGATGCCGCCGTCTACACCCATTCCCATGCCGACCATCTCCACGGCATCGACGATCTGCGCGGGTACGTCTTGGGACGCGGCACGCGCGTGCCGATCTATACCGACCAGGCGACGCTGACGCGGATCGCGGAAGGGTTCAGCTATTGCCTGACCACTCCGCCGGGCGGCCACTATCCGCCGATCATCGAGGCGCGGCTGATCGGCGAGGATCTCGCACCCTTCGTCATCGAAGGCGCGGGCGGGGCCATCCCGTTTCTGCCGATGCGCCAGGAGCATGGGGCAATCCATTCGCTGGGCTTCCGCATCGGCGATTTCGCCTATTGCTCCGATGTCAGCGATTTTCCCGAAGAGACGCAGGCGCGGCTTGCCTGCCTCGACACGCTCGTCATCGACACACTGCAATACAAGCCGCATCCCAGCCATCTGTCGCTGCAGCAGTCGCTCGGCTGGATCGAGCGGCTCGCGCCCCGGCGCGCGATCCTCACGCACATGCATATTCCGCTCGACTACGCCACCGTGATGGCCGAGACGCCCCGTCATGTCGAGCCGGCCTTCGACGGCATGACCGTAACCTATGAGGTGACCCTGTGAGCCGCTTCTGGAGCCCGATCGTCCACGCGCTCAGCCCGTATGTCGCGGGCGAGCAGCCGCGCATCGACAATCTCGTCAAGCTCAACACCAATGAGTGCCCCTATCCGCCGTCTCCCGCCGCGCTCGCGGCGATCCGGGAAGCGGCATCGGATGCGCTGCGGCTCTATCCCGATCCGACCGCGCTGGAGCTGCGCCAGGCGATCGCCGCCGATCTGGGCCTGACGGCGGAGGCCGTCTTCGTCGGCAATGGGTCGGACGAGGTGCTGGCCCATGCCTTCGTGGCGCTGCTCAAGCAGGAGGCGCCGCTTCTTTATCCCGATATCAGCTATAGCTTCTATCCGACCTATTGCCGCCTGTTCGAGATCGGCGCCGAGACCGTGCCGCTGGACGAGGCCATGCGCATCCGCGTGGAGGACTATGATCGGCCCTGCGGCGCGATCATCCTTCCGAACCCGAACGCGCCCACCGGCATCGCGCTGCCGCTCGACGCGATCAGGCAGCTTCTGCTGCGCCATGCCGACAAGCCCGTCATCATCGATGAGGCCTATGTCGATTTCGGCGCTGAGAGCGCGACCGCGCTGATCGCCGAGCACCCGAACCTGCTTGTCATCCAGACCTTCTCCAAGTCGCGCGCGCTGGCCGGCCTGCGCGTCGGCTTCGCCGTCGGCCAGCCGCATCTGATCGAGGCCCTGGAGCGGGTGAAGGACAGCTTCAATTCCTATCCGCTCGACCGGCTGGCGCTTGCCGGCGCCACGGCCGCATGGAAGGACCGCCACTGGTTCGAGACGCATCGCGACCTGATCGTCGCCAGCCGCGCGCGGCTGACGGAAGCGCTTGAAACGCTCGGCTTCGAGGTGCTGCCTTCCAGCGCCAATTTCGTCTTCGCCCGGCACAGCGCGCGCACGGGCGCGGATCTGGCGGCGGCCCTGCGGGCGCGTGCGATCCTGGTCCGGCATTTCGCCAAGCCGCGCATTGCCGACTATCTGCGCGTCAGCATCGGCACCCAGGCGGAATGTGACCGTCTGGTCGGCGCGCTGACGGAGATCCTCGCTCAGGGTTGAAATAGCCGGCAAACGACGTCGTGACGCTGCCTGATGGGAGCGTCGGGCGCCACGGGACGTTCCGGGGAGGGAAGGGACATGGCAAAGCAGTTTCAGAAGATCGAGCCGCATCTGCACCGGTTCATTGCGGCCCAGCGGATGTTCTTCACCGCTTCCGCGGCGGAAACGGGCCGGGTCAATGTCTCGCCGCGCGGCACCGACATGTTCCGGGTGATCGACGATACGCATGTGCTCTATCTCGACCGGACCGGCAGCAGCAACGAGACGGCGGCCCATCTGATGGCCGATGGCCGGCTCACCATCATGTTCTGCGCCGTCGACGGGCCGCCGCTGATCCTGCGGCTCTATGGCAGGGGCCGCGTGCTGCACCGGAACAGCACAGCCTATGCCGAGCGTCTGGCCACGCTGTTCGACAACAAGGCCCCGCTCGGCGCGCGGCAGATGGTGGAGCTCGACATCGACATGGTTCAGAGCTCCTGCGGCTATGGCGTTCCCCTGTTCACGTACGAAGGCGAGCGCCCGCAGATGGACGCTTGGGCGACGGCCAAGGGCGAGGACGGGATCGACGCCTATTGGCGCGAGAAGAACCAGCGCAGCATGGACGGCCTGCCGACCGGCCTGTTCGACGAGGCCTGAGCCACCGGTTAGTCCTTCCTGTCAGTCCTCATCGCCGTCGCCCGAGAGATGATTGCTCGTGGATTGCTTGACCTGGCCGACATGGGTCAGAAGGCCTGATATGACGATCGGATCGACATCGGCCATCATGTCCTTCAGCCAGTTCTCATGCGCCTCGGCCATGGCCTGAAACGTGGTGCGGCCCTTGTCGGTCAGGCAGGCGACGATCACGCGGCGGTCGTCCGGCAGGCGCTCGCGCACCAGCAGTCCTTCGGTTTCCAGCCGCTCGACCAGCCCGGTAATATTGCCATTGGTCACCATGGTGCGCTTCGACAGCTCGCCAAGCCGCAGGCCGTCATTTTCACGATAGAGCTGCGACAGGATATCGAACTGCGGCAGCGTCGCGCCGAATTCGCGGCGAAGCCGGCGGCGGATTTCCTGGGAGATCAGCTTGGTGGTGGACAGGAGCCGCAGCCAGAGGCGAAGCTCCTGCTTCTTGCCCTCCTGGGTATCGTGAACCACGGCCTCGAGATCATATTCCGCCACGTCCTGTCCCTTCTGAAGCACTGCATTGCATTTGCCGGATATTGCATTCCTCGGATGAGGTCCTGTCGCCCGGCCCGGCCCGCCTGCCTATCGGCCCGAGCCTCCCGTCGATGCTCCACAGATGGCACAGGTCGCGTGACCGTCCATCACCAGGGGCATCGGCGGCTGCCTCGCTCTTACTGCACCATGTTTGAACGTTCAAGAAACCATCCGGCGAAGCCTGCCGCGGCACGAGCTTTTGCCCCTCCCCGGAAAGCCCCGTTTTCCGGAGAGGATGGCCCGTCAGCGCCTCTTTCGCCAAGATGATTTAAGCTTAAACAAAATTCTTGCGCGAAGATATTTTTGCTTCTAGGCTCCCGTCATCAATCGCCACCGGTTTAGGCCCTGCATGCCGTGAAGGCGCCGAGGCGGATGGACAAAAGGGGAGCCGCATATGACCGCACATCTTGCAAGCCTGGCCCAGGGCCTTCTCACCGGCGCCGTCAAGGTCGTCGATCTCAGCGCGCCGCTTGGGCCGGAAACGCCCGTTCTCTACCTGCCGCCGCAGTTCGGGAAAAATACGCCGAAGGTGAAGGTCCACACCATCTCGACCTATGACCAGGACGGCCCCTTCTGGGCCTGGAACTGGCTAGAGCTGGGCGAGCACACCGGCACCCATTTCGACGCGCCCTGCCACTGGATCACCGGCAAGGATCATCCCGAAAACACCACCGACACCATCCCGCCGCAGAACTTCGTCGCCCCCGTCAATGTTATCGACCGCTCGAAGGAGGCGGCCGAGAATCCCGACTATCTGCTGACGGCCGACAGCATCCGCGCCTGGGAGGCCGAGCATGGCGAGATCGAGGCCGGGAGCTGGGTGCTGCTGCGCACCGACTGGTACAAGCGCAACGGCGCGACCGAGACCTTCCTCAATGCCGACGAGACCGGCCCGCATTCGCCGGGGCCGACCGTGGATGCGATCGAATATCTCCTGTCGAAGGGCATCATCGGCTGGGGGCAGGAGACGATCGGCACGGATGCGGGCGCTGCCGGCGGCATGGAGCCGCCCTTTCCCGCGCACAATCTGATGCACAAGGCCAACCGCTACGGTCTGGCCAGCCTCTGCCATCTCGACCAGCTTCCGCCGAAAGGTGCAATCCTGATCGCCGCGCCGCTCAAGCTGGTCAAGGGCACGGGGTCGCCCGTGCGCGCGCTGGCGCTGATCGGCTGAGCGCGGCGCGGCCGAACGCGGCTTTCAGACCTCTGACACAGCGCGAAACCCTCTGCGTCGTCATCCCCGGGGGCAAGAAGTCCGCGGATGACGGCCAGGGACTTTATGCCCCATGGCAGAGGTCAACGCACCAAGGTGTGCGAAGCCGATAAAGCGTTTGGTCGTTTCTTCACTCTTCAGCGGTCGCCCGTGGCAGCAGCCACTCATGACGACAGGAACCGGCGCGCCGGCGGATCATGCGTTTCCGGCATCCCCGCGCGCTGAACATGCAGCGTCCGTTTTCGGCTGAGAACGGCTTCCTCCACCCTGCGGGAGATCATCATGGCAGAGGCTGATTTCATCATCATCGGCAGCGGCATCAATGCATTGGTGGCTGCCGCGCTTCTGGGAAAGAAGGGCCGGAAGGTCACCCTTATCGAGCGCAATGCCGAGATCGGCGGTTGCCTGCGCACGGAGGAGATCACGGTGCCCGGCTATCGCCATGATGTGATGGCGACGACCATGGTGCTGTTTCTGACCTCGCCCGCCTTTGCCGTCCTGGGCAAAGATTTGGAGGCGTGGGGGCTGGAATTCTGCCATTCGCCCACGCCCACCGGCGTGCTGCGGCCGGATGGCTCCCATGCCATTCTGTCGATGGACCGCAGCCGGAACATCGCCCATTTCGACGCACTGGCGCCGGGCGACGGTGCGGCCTTCGACCGGGAGATGGGTCGCTTCGCCGGCAATGCCGGCTTCGTCTTCGGCCTGCTGGGCGGCAATCTCTGGTCCTCCGGCACCGCCAGGCTGCTGGCGCGCGAAGCCTGGAAGAGGGGCCTGCGCGGCCTGCTGGCCTTCTTCGGCGACGCGCTGGCGCCGGCGCGCGGCTATCTTGAGACCACCTATCGCGCCGAGGAGCTAAAGGCGCTTTGGGCGCCCTGGGCGCTGCATTGCGGCCTTGGGCCCGAAAGCAGCTATTCCGCCGAAATGACGCGGGTGATCGGCTTTGCCATCGAGGCGGCCGGCTGCCCGATCGTCAAGGGAGGCGCGGCCAATCTGCTGCGCGCCTTCGAGCGTCTGATCAGAGACCAGGGCGGCGAGATCCTGCGCGACGCCGATGTCGAGCGGATCGACCTCGATGCCTCGGGCCGGGCCAGCGGTGTCCGCCTCGGCAATGGCCGGCAGCTGCGCGCCACGCGCGGGGTGATCGCCTCGGTCACGCCGCATCAGCTCTATGACCGCCTGCTTGCCGATGCCGCGCGTCCGCCGGCCGTGTCTGAAGGGCTTGCCGCCTATCGCTATGGCAAGGGCAATATGCAGATCCATTATGCGCTGAAGGCGCCGCCGCGCTGGCGCGACGGTGAGGATCTGGCCAAGGTGGCGCTCCTGCATCTGACGCCCGGGCTCGACGGCGTCTCGCGCTCGGCCAATGAGGCGGAGCGTGGCCTTTTGCCGGCGGAGCCGACCGTTTGCGTCGGGCAGCCGACCGCGCTCGATCCCAGCCGCGCGCCTGAAGGCGGCGCCATTTTATGGCTGCAGCTGCCGGACACGCCGCGCCGGATCAAAGGCGACGCCGCCGGACAGTTGGACCGGCCGGAGGATGGCCGCTGGACCGAGGCGCTGCGCGAGGCCTTCGCCGATCGGGTCGAAGCCATGCTGCGCCACCATATCGAGAATTTCGACGAGATCGTGCTGGCGCGCCGCGCCTATTCTCCCGCCGATCTTGAAGCCACGAACATCAATCTGGTCGGCGGCGATCCCTATGGCGGGTTCTGCGGTCTCGACCAGTTCTTCCTCTGGCGGCCCTTCAAGACCAGCGTCAACCACAAGACGCATGTCCCCGGCCTCTACCATATCGGCGCCTCGACCCATCCCGGGCCGGGACTTGCCGGCGGATCGGGCTATCTCCTGGGATCGTCGCTCAAGTAAGGACCGCCGAAGCCGATAGCATGGGAAGGTGCGGGCTTGCACTGGCGCATCGAACCGGAAATCTGGCCGCATAATCCGAAAACGAGCAAAATCGTCAGGATATTCTATCCTAGATTTGTGGTATCGTTCTGTTTTCTGACGGGAAAATAACTGACGGGCGGCGGCTCTCTATTAAGTACTGCTTAAATAATTAAATATAATCATAGGCATCCTTGATGTGGAGGCCTGGTTATGTTCGGATTTCACCGCCCGAAAGAAGATTTCCGCCGCGAACTGGCGTCCTTCCTGTTTGAGAGTGCGCCGGATGCCTATTGTGTCATCCGTGACGGCCACGTGATCGCTTTCAATGACGCGTTCCAGAAGGTTTTAAGCCAGCCTGCGGATACGATCATGGGCCTCACGCCGGCAGATTTTTCGCCGGAGTTCCAGCCGGATGGCGAGCGTTCCGACAACAAGGCCATGGCCAAGATCGGTCTGGCGATGAAGGAGGGGTTTTCCCGGTTTGAATGGGAAGGCCGTCGGCGTGACGACAGCCGCTTCCAGATTCAGGTGACGCTCATCCGCTGGGTCCGTGAAAAAGAGACCTTGCTGATCGTCGTCTGGCAGGACATCGAAGAAATGATTCGACTGCGCAAGGCGGAAGAGTTGCGGCAGGCCGAGGCGGCGCGGGTGGCCGAAGAAGACCGGCAGGCCATCGAAAAGCTTGCCTCGGGCCTGCGTCAGCTGGCCGAGGGGGATCTGACGCAGCAGATCGACAGCGCCTTTTCGGCAAAGTCGGATAGTCTCCGGCAGAACTTCAATGTCGCGACCCAACAGCTGCGCGCCCTGGTCAGTGACGTTTCTGCCGCTGCCGCCTCCGTGCTGGATCGCTGCCGCGAAATCAGTGCCGCCTCTTCCGATCTCTCCAGCCGGACCGAGCGCCAGGCCGCCAGCATCGAGGAGGCTTCCGGCGCGCTATCGCATATCGTCAAGACGCTGACGGAGACGAGCGCCGCCGCCCGCTCGGCCAAACGCATGATCGAGCTTGCCAACACCGACAGCGGCGACGGCTCTGCGATCGTCGAAAAGGCGATCAACGCCATGGAGGCCATCGACCGCTCGTCGAGCGAGATCGCCAAGATCATCGGCGTCATCGACGAGATCGCCTTCCAGACCAATCTTCTGGCGCTCAATGCCGGCGTTGAGGCGGCGCGTGCCGGCGAGGCGGGCAAGGGCTTTGCCGTCGTCGCCCAGGAAGTGCGCGAACTCGCCCAGCGCTCCGCTGCCGCGGCCAAGGAGATCCGCGCGCTGATCACGACCTCCAGCAAGCTGGTCGAAAATGGCGTCGGCCTCGTCAACCAGACTGGATCGGCCATCAGCCGGATCGCCGCTCATATTGCCGGTGTCGGCGGCTCCGTGACGACCATCGAGCGCTCCGCCAGCGATCAGGAAGCCGCGATGCGCGAGATCGAGGCGGTGATCGGTCAGGTCGATCAGGTCACGCAGAAGAACGCCGCGATGGTCGAGGAAACGGCAGCGGCGTCCAATGCGATGACGGACGAGATGCACGAGATCGCCCGCAAGCTGCAGGGCTTCCGCACCGAAGGTGTCGAGCGCCCGTCGCGCCGGCGAGCTGCCTGAGGAACAGGGCGCGGATCGCTTCGGGCGACTTGCCTGGAGCATCGGACCGACATGCGGGAACCTGGCTTGCGCCCGCTTTGCGCGGCCTTGACGACAGGGCGAAGCTGCCGACATGGCAGCGTCGCCCTTTCTCTTTTGGTGCGATCGTTCAGGCGCGCTCAGCGCGTGCTGCGGGGATCAGGATCGTTGCCAGGGCCGCCAGCAGCGCGATGCCCGCGAAGACATAGAAGTTCCACTGCGGTGCGGCATTGATGCTGGCGATATAGCCGCCAACCAGCGGGCCGGTGAGCGCGCCGAGGCGCGAGAAGCTGAGCGCGAAACCGGTGCCGGCCGAGCGGATCGACGGATCGAGCTTCTGCGCGAGATAGCCCGTCAGGATCAGCGAGGCCGAGACCGTGCCGAAGCCGGCAACGGCAACGAAGAGATAGTTGACGATGAGCGGCCCTCCGAGCGCCAGCAGTGCGATGCCGGCGGCGCCGACGAGATAGGAGGCCGCGATCGTCTTCTTGACGCCGAAGCGGTCGGCCCAGGAGCCGAGCAGGATGCCGCCAATGGCCGAGGAGAAGCTGAACACCGCGAGGAACATCAGGCTGTTGCCGAGGTCGTAGCCGTTCTTGCGCATGATCTGTGGCAGCCACTGCGCCAGGCCATAGACCAGAAGCAGGCCCATGAAGAGGGCGACCCAGAAGCAGATCGTCTCAAAGGCCTTTTGCGGGCTGAAGATGGCGCGCAGAACCGAAGCAAGGTTCGGGCTGGTGCGGTCCTTCAGAACGGCAGCCGGCACGGCGATGCCCATGCGAGCTGCCGTCCTCGTCGCCGCATCCTTCCGGCCGCGCAGGACAAGAAATTCCACCGATTCCGGCAGCAGGGCCATGAAAACCGGGACCACCAGCAGCGGCAGCGCGCCGAGCACGACGACGGCGCGCCAGCCGTGATCGGCCAGCAGCGCCTTGGAGCAGAGCGCGGCGGTGAGAATGCCGATCGAATAGCCCGAATACATCAGCCCGTAATTGAAGCTCTTGCGGCTTTTGGGCGAATATTCGACGGTGAGTGCCGCCGCCACGGGGATGATGCCGCCGAGGCCGAGGCCCGCGACGAAGCGGCTGATGCCGAACAGGAGCGGCGTGGGCGCCAGCGCGCTTCCCACCATGCAGGCGGCAAACAGGCTGAGGCAGGCGATGAACAGCGGCTTGCGGCCGTAAATCTCGCTCAGCGTGCCGACGACGATGCCGCCGATCAGCATGCCGATCACGGTGTAGCTGCCCATGGCGCCGAGCTCCAAGGGCGTCAGCTGCCAGATCGGGTCGGTGGAAAGCGCCGGCAGGATAGCGCCCAGCACACCGACATCATAGCCTTCGGCAAAGATCGCCAGCCAGCAGAGCGCGACGACCAGAAGGCTCTTGCCCCTGGAGATTTCCGCCGGGACAATCCCGGCCTTTCCCATCTGCGTGATCATTGCCGTCATGACATGCGTTCCCCTTCACGCTCGGCCTGAAGCCGGCGCGTTGTTTCTGGTTGCGGTGTTGGAAAAGGGCGGGGCGGTTCTCCTGTCCGCCCTGTCCTTGTTGCTCGTGCAAGGTCTGCGCCACCCGGGCGAGACGTTCAAGCCGGCCCGTTCAGAGCGTGGCGACGGTCTTCAGCGCGCCATCGAGCGCGATGCCCTGTTCGTCCAGAAGGGCCGCCTGGCGCAGGCGACGCATCCAGGCCGCGCCATCCTCACGCTCGCGCAGGAGCGGCAGCGCCGACATCACCCGGTCGAACTTCGACAAGCCGCGCACATGGGTGTCGGAATAGCCCTTGACCAGTCGCCGGTTGCCGAGGATCTCCACCGCCAGATCATAATTCTCAGGCAGGACAGAGCGCGCGCTCGCCAGCCAGTCTTCCACATGGCGCATCTCGACATGATGGCGCAGCGAGCCGCGGCGGAACCGGCGCAGTGCGGAGACGAGATAGAGGCCGAGGAACCAGCCCATCGTGCCGGTCTTCACCCGCCGACCCTTTTCGATGCGCCGGTTGAGGAAGCCGAAGAGGCGCGGGCTGTTTTCGATCCACCGGCCGAGGCCGCGCGGCAGGGTGCCGCAGACCTCTTCCATGCGCGGATGCATATATTCGGTGGTGTAGAGCAGCTGATCGGCCTTGACACCGACCTCCTTGCGCACCCGCTCGAAGCGGGTGGCGCGGGTCTTCAGGTCGGCCACGCGGATCACGTCGTCATAGGCCATGGCAATGGCGACATATTTCGCCGCGTGGAGTGTGAAGGCGAAGTCCTTCGCCTCACCGCCGGCCGCGCGGTCGGCATCGAACAGCGCCTTGATCCGGCTCAGATAGTCGTCGGCATAGTCCGGGTCTTGGAACTCGGTGAGCTTTTTGACGCCAGCAAAGAGCATGGAATGAGCGCTCTCGGGAAACTCGCCGCGGATGCGGGCGAGCAGGCGATCGAGCTGCGGATGGCCGGCGGAGACGGGCAGGGCGTCCAGCCGCTTCTTCGGCGTGGCGCTCAGCCGGTCGTTTTCGCCCGTGCCGGCGCGCTCGTAAGCCGCGCCGAAGGCCTTGAGGCTCGCCTCGATGCCCTTGCCGCCCGCCTTGATCGTGGCCTCGAACTGCTCGCGGGTAAAGGGCAGGGCGCGGGAGGCGGCCAGCGCGCCGAACAGGGCCGAGGAGACGACGCTGCCATTGCGGCTCGCGAGCCTGTCCATGTCGAAGGCGATCGTCTTCTTGGCGGCGAAATCGGTGGCGTCCACCACCACTTCCGGATTGCCGATGCCATCGCCCGGCTTCTCCTTTTCCCCGACAGCGAAGGAGCGGTGGGTGGAGGCGATCAGCAAGGTCTTGTCCGGCGTCACCAGTCCGCGGATCACCGAGCGCCCGGCCTCCATCAGCTCGGCGGCAATGACGATATCGACGTCGCCGGGGGTGGGCATCAGCGAGAGCACCGGCGCAACACCCGGCCGGCCCTTGATCAGCTCGAGATAATAGATGGTGGCACCTGTGCGCTGAGCCACGCCGGGTACCGAGGTGGTCTGGGCAACCCAGCCCTGCGCTTCGGCCAGGGCCACGATCCAGTCGGCGAGCACGCCACCGCCCTGGCCGCCCATGGCGAGAATGGCGATCGACAGCGGCTTGTCGGTCGAGAGCGGCGACACCTTGAATGTCTGCATCATGTTCATGTCCTGCTCCTTTGGCTCACGCGGCGAAGGTGACACGCGCGCTGGCGCGGCGCTTTTGAAGCCAGCCGATCACGGCGCTGCGCATGCGGTAGAGAAACCTGTCCAGACCCGTGGGATTGTGGATGACATCGGCGCGGTAGAAGGACGGGCAGAGCACGGCGGCCTCCGAGACCTCGCCGCAATTGCCGCAGCCGACGCAGGAATTGTCGATCGCCGCGACCGGATCGTCTTTCAGCGGATCATCCGTGTGCTTGACCGAGAGCGAGGGGCAGCCGGAAAGGCGGATGCAGGCGTGATCGCCCGTGCACACATCCTCGTCCACGCCGAAGCGCTCCTTGACCATGCGTTTGCCGTCCTTGACCGCCTTGGCGAATTGCGGCTTCACCCGGCGCTGCTTGTTCAGCATGCATTCGGAGGAGGCGACGATGATCTTCGGACCCTTCTCGCTTGTCGTCAGCGCCTCCTTCAGCGTGTCGCGCATTTTTGCGACGTCATAGGTGCGGTCGATCTGCCGGACCCAGGTGGCGCCGATGCCCTTGACGGCATTCACGATCGAATTGTTGGTCTTGCGGCGCGGATTGATCGCGCGCGAGGAAAGCACATCCTGGCCGCCTGTCGCTGAGGAGTAGAAATTGTCGACGATGATGGTGACGCCGTCCTGCTTGTTGAAGACCGCGTTGCCCACGGAGGTGGTTAGGCCGTTGTGCCAGAAGCCGCCATCGCCCATCACCGAGATCGCGCGCTTTTCGGCCTCGACATTGAAGGCCGAGGCGGAAGCGGGGCCGAGGCCGTAGCCCATGGTGGTGCCGCCAATGTTGAAGGGCGGCAGGATCGAGAAGAGGTGGCAGCCGATATCGGCAGAGACGTGGTGCGGCCCCAGCTCCTTTTCCACAAGCTTCATCGCCGCGAAGATCGGCCGCTCCGGGCAGCCGGTGCAGAAACCCGCCGGGCGCGCCGGCACGACCTCGGCCAGCGCCTTGACCTTCGGATCCGCCAGAATAGGGGAAGGATCGGGAACCGGCGGGCGATTGCCGAGCAGATGGGCGGCATGAGCTTCCAGAAAGCCGGTCAGGCCCTTGATCAGCACGGGCGTGGTATATTCCCCACCGAGCGGCAGCACGTCTTTTCCGGAAATGCGCGTCTGCAGGTCGCGACGGCGCATCAGCGTGTGCAGCGCCTGTTCGATATATTCCGGCGCGCCTTCCTCGATCATCAGCACTGCCTTCTTGTCGGCCGCGAAGGCGACGATCTCGTCATCGATAAGCGGGTAGGAGACATTCATCACATAAAGGGGCAGGCGGCTGTTGCCATAGACATCGGCCAGGCCGAGATGCTGGAGCGCGCGCAGCGTGCTGTTGTAGAGCCCGCCCTGAAGGATCAGGCCGACCTCGCCATCCTGCGGGCCGAAATACTCGTTGAGCCTGTTCTCCTTGACGTATTGGACGGCGGCGGGCCAGCGCTTCTCCAGCTTCTCCTTCTCGTGCAGGAAGGAGGCCGGCGGCAGGACGATGCGGCTGAGATCGCGCACCGGATTTTCCAGCGCCTGTTTCAGCGTGAAATCAGGGCGCTTGTTGTCCTTGGCGACGAACTGGCCATGCACGTGACAGGAGCGGATGCCGACCTGCAGCATGACCGGCGTGTTGGAGGCTTCCGACAGCTCGAAACCCTTCTCCACCGCCTCGACGATCGCCGTCAGGTTCGGGCGCGGGGTCAGCAGCCACATCTGCGATTTCATCGCAAAGGCATGGCTGCGCTCCTGCATGATCGAGGAGCCTTCGCCGTAGTCCTCGCCGATGATGACCAGCGCGCCGCCGGTGACGCCCCCCGAGGCCAGGTTCGACAACGCATCCGAGGCGACATTGGTGCCGGCGGTCGACTTCCAGGTCACGGCTCCGCGCACCGGATACATGACGGAAGCCGACAGCATGGCCGCGGCGGCGGCTTCGGACGCCGAGGATTCGAAGTGGACGCCCAGCTCCTCCATCACCTCCTTGGCATCGGCGAGAACGTCCATCAGATGCGAGATCGGCGAGCCCTGATAGCCGCCGACATAGGAAACGCCCGCCTGAAGCAGGGCCTTGGTGATGGCGAGGATGCCCTCGCCGCTGAAGATCTCTCCGGCACCCAGCTTGAGGTCTTCCACCTCGCGGGCAAAGGAACGTTCGGCCATCGCTGCTCCCCTTATGATGCATACGCTTTTATATGAAATAGCATATTTCTAAGATGAGCTTTCTGTCAATTGGATTCGTTTTAAGCCTAAAATAAATGATTTATGGCCCATTTTATGGCTTAAGCTGCATATATTATGTGCTTCTGACCACCAAATCCTGTGCATATGCATATAAAATTCGCATTCGCAGCATAAATCCGGACTTTTGCAGCAAGCATCAAAAAAAGGCTTGCCGAAATCCCAAGATTCATTTTAGGCTTCAAATAAAGCATGAGCGGCTCAAGGCCGCCGATGATCTCCAGGGGAACAACGGAGTCTTTCCATGACCGACATCACACGCCGCCGGGCTCTCGGGCTCGGTGCAGGAAGTCTTTTGGCCGCGATTCTGGTGGGCAATGTCCGCCTCGCCGGCGCCGACAGTTCGACGCTGACGATCGCCTTCAATTCCAATTTGCCGTCCTTCGACGGCACGGTCGGCCCCTCGGCGGTCAACCCGACCATCCAGGCGATCTACCGCGCGGTGTTCGACCAATATATCGGCCAGGCGCCGGACCTCTCCTTCAAGCCCGGCCTTCTGACGGCCTGGGGCTGGAACGAGGACAAGACCAGGGTCTTCATGGAGGTGCGCAGCGGCGTGACGTGGCATGATGGCACGCCCTTGACGCCGGAGGACGTCGTCTGGTCGCTGGAGCGCGCCGGCAAGCCCGAGACCGGCAATCCCGTCTCCGGTGTCTGGGCCTCGATCGGCAATTTCACCGTCAATGGTCAGCGCATCGAAGGGGAGGTAAAGAGCTTCGATCCGACCATTTTCAAGTGGATGGCCTATCTCACCGGCTATGTCATGCCCAAGGCCTATTATGAAAAGGTCGGCGCGGAAGGTTTCGAGAAGAAGCCGATTGGCACCGGCCCCTACAAGGTCGATGCCTATGAGGGCAACGCCTTCCTGCGGCTGAAGGCCAATCCCGACTATTGGGGCGAGAAGCCGGCCTTCGAGACCGTCATCTTCAAGTTCGTGACCGATGCGACCAGCCGCGTGGCCGAGATCGAATCGGGCTCCTCCGATGTAACGCTGGAAATTCCCTTCGAGGAGTTCGATCGTCTCAAGGGCAAGTCCGGGCTCAAGGGCGTGTCCACGCCCATCTCCGACATCGGCATGATCTTCATCACCAACCGCGACGTGATGCTGGACAAGAATGTCCGCCTGGCGGCCCATCATGCCATCGACAAGGACGGGATCATCAAGAAGCTGTTGCGCGGCTACGGCCAGGCGATCGACACGCTGGAGGCGCCGCAATACATTGCCTATGATCCGTCGATCAAGGTCGGTTACGACCCGAAGAAGGCGGCGGCGCTGCTGGCCGCCTCAGGCTTTTCCAAGGACAAGCCGGCGCGCTTCACCATCCAGACCACGCGCGGACTGAAGCCGAAGGATTATGAGATGATCCAGGCGATCGTCGGCATGTGGCGCAAGGTCGGGATCGAGGCCGAGATCGAGGTCTACGAGATCGCCAAGCATTACGAACTGCGCGCCGGCCACAAGCTCGCGCCGGCCGCCTTCTACAATTGGGGCAATGCCATCGGCGATCCCGCCACCTCCACCGGCTTCTCCATGTTTTCCAAGTCGCCGCATTCGGCCTGGAAAAGCGATGATCTCGACGCGAAGATCGGGCCGCTCTGGACTGAGAAGGACGAGGCCAGGCGGATCGCGGGCTGGAAGGCGGTTGACGCGTATATTGCCCAGGAGGGCTATGTGATCCCGCTCCTGCAATATGTGCAGCCGATCGTGTTCAAGGCCGGCCTGTCGGTGACGCCCAACGTCTCCAGCGCGCTGGAGCCGGGCCTGGTCTCCAAGGCCAAGGTCTGAGCCGGCCAAGCGTGGCCTTGAAGGGCCGCGCCTCTGGCCATCGTCTTTCCGAAGCGGTGAGGGGAGCCTCGCTCTGCCATGCGGGCAGCCCGCCTGCGCGGCTTTGACCCCGCCGCTTCGGACGTCCTTTCCCCTTCAAGCGCTGCGCCCGGTGTCCCCTGATGCTTCATCATCTTCTCGGCAGAATGCTGACCGCGTTCGTCACGCTGATCGGCGTGGCCATCGTGATCTTCTGCCTCCTGCGCATCGTGCCGGGCGATCCCGTCGCGATGATGATCTCGCCGAGCGCTACGCCGGCCGATATCGCCGCCCTGCGTGCCCGCTACGGGCTGGATCTCGGCCTGTTCCAGCAATTCGTGATCTGGTTCAAGGCGGTGACGGCAGGCGATTTCGGCGCGTCGATCTCGCTGCGTCGCGACGTGGTGGAACTGATCGGCGAGCGCCTGCCGGCCACGCTGGAACTGGCCTTCGCCGCGCTCGTCTTCGGCGTTCTGGCTGGAGGGACGATTGCGGTCATCACCACGCTCCTGCGCCGCACGCCGCTGGAGGCTGTCTTCGAGTTCTTGAACGGCCTCTTTCTGGCCGTCCCCGATTTCGTCTGGGCGCTGGCGTTGGTGCTCGTGCTCGGCGTGGCCTTTCCGGTCCTGCCTTTGTCCGGCCGGCTGGACCCGGCCAGTGCGCCGGCCTTCGTCACACCCTTCTACCTGCTCGAAAGCCTTGTCCGGCTCGACTTCGCCACGTTTAGCGATCTGGTGGCGCATATGGTCATGCCGGTGCTGGCGCTCGGCCTGCCGCTGGCCGCCATCGTCGCCCGCATCCTGAAGGAATCGCTTCTGGAAGCCATGGGGCAGGATTACGTGCTGCTCGCGCGGCTCAAGGGCATGTCGCCGCTGCGGCTCGTCCTGCAGGAGGCGCTTCGCAATGCGGTGGGCCCGACGCTGACGCTGACGGGCGTTCAGTTCACCTTCATGATCGGCGGCACCGTCATCATTGAGCGGATCTTCGCCTATCCCGGCCTCGGCAATATGGCGATCGATGCGGTGATCAACCGCGACCTGCCGCTGATCCAGGGCATCGTGCTGATCTTCGGCGCGCTGTTCATCCTCATCAACATCGCCACGGATGCGCTCGCCGTGCTGCTCGACCCGAGGCAGGCCCATGGCTGACGCCGCTCTCTCCCCAGCCTTTTCCCGCGCAGGGGGCAAGACCCTGCGCGCGCTTCTCGGCGAACCGCGCGTCCTCTTCGGCGGCGGCTTCGTCCTGCTGATGATCGCCATCGCCTTGCTCGCGCCGGTGATCGCACCGAAGGATCCGCTCGAACAGGACCTGATGCTCGGCACGCTGCCGCCGGCAGGCTTCGACGGCGCGGAAGCCGGCTATCTCCTGGGAACCGACGATCTCGGCCGCGACGTGCTGTCGCGCATCCTCCATGGCACCCGCATCGCGCTGATCGTCGCCTTCGTCGCCGCCAGCCTGTCGGCGCTGATCGGCACGGCGCTGGGCCTTGCCGCCGGCTTCTATCGCGGTTGGACCGACCGGATCGTCTCCCGGCTGGTGGACATCTGGATGTCCTTTCCGCCGGTTCTTCTCTCGGTGCTGCTGGTCGCCGTCTTCGGCCCCGGACTGCATTCGGTGATCGCGGCCATCGTCATCATCGACTGGACCCGCTTCTGCCGCGTGGTGCGGGCGGAAACGATCCGCCAGGCCGGGCTCGATTATGTTACGGCCGCCGAGACCGTCGGCTTTTCCAGGCCACATATTCTCCTGCGGGAGATCCTGCCCAATGTGGTGCCGATTCTGCTGGCGCTGGTCAGCCTGGAAATGGGCATTGCCGTCACGGTCGAGGCGATCCTCTCCTTCGTCGGCCTCTCGCTGTCCTCGGACACGCCGACCTGGGGCGGCATGATCGCCCAGGGGCGCCAGATCGTCTATCAGGGCTGGTGGGTTCTGGTCTTTCCGCTGATCGCGCTGTTTTCCACCGTGCTTGCCTTCAACCAGCTGGGCAATGGCCTGCGCCTGGCCCTCGACCCGGTGATGCGCCGATGACCTCTCCGCTTCTGTCGATAAAAGCGCTCAGCGCCGTTTCCACGCGCGAGGCGCATCAGCCGGTTCTGCGCGCCGTCTCGCTCGACCTTCGCCCCGGCGAGGTGCATGGGCTGGTGGGCGAGTCCGGCGCCGGCAAGTCCACCATTGCCAAGGCCGTTCTCGGCATCCTGCCGCGCACGGTGAAGGTTACCGGCGGCAGCGTCCGTTTCGAGGAGCGCGACCTTCTGACCCTGCCGCCGCGCGCGCTGCGCGACATCATGGGCCGGGAGATCACGCTCATTCCGCAGGATCCGCAGACGGCGCTCAACCCGTCGCGGCGGATCGAGGGGCAGCTGACGGACGGGCTGCGGCTGCGGCTCGGGCTGAGCGCGGCGGCGGCGCGGGCGAGGGCGCTAGCACTCCTGGAGGAGGTGCAGATCCGCGATCCCGAGCGGGTTCTGGCAAGCTATCCGCATCAGCTTTCCGGCGGCATGCGCCAGCGTATCCTGATCGCCGCCGCCTTTGCCCCCGGGCCGAAGCTGGTGGTGGCCGACGAGCCGACGACCGCGCTCGACGTCACCGTGCAGAAAGAAATTCTTCGGCTGATCCGCCGGATGCAGCGGGCCCATGACACGGCGGTGATTTTCGTCACCCATGATCTCGGCGTGGTGGCCAAGATCTGTGACAGCGTCACCCTGCTCTATGCCGGCAAGGTAATCGAGGCCGGCACCACGGCAGCGATGCTGGAGCGCCCGGCCCACCCCTATACACGGGCGCTGATTGCCGCAGGCCCGCGCTATGACCGGCCGGAAGCCAGTCTGACGCCGGTGCCCGACGCCATTTTCCGACAATTGCGCCAGGATATCGAGCAGACGGAGCGTGCCTGACATGACCGGAGAAAACCAGGCGTTGCTGATCGACGCGCGCGGCATCGAGGTTACCTATGGCGGACGCGGCCTGTTCGGCCGCAGCGAGGCCGGCTTCAAGGTGCTCCACGGTATCGACATCGCCATCCGGCGTGGCGAAACCGTGGGCATTGTCGGCGAGAGCGGTTCGGGAAAGAGCACGCTCGGCCGGGCGCTTCTGCGCCTCGTGCCGGTCTCTGCCGGAACCATCGCCTTTGACGGTCAGCCGATCACGGACCTGTCTGCCGCCCGGATGCGGCCCTTGCGCCGGCGCCTGCAGATGATCTTCCAGGATCCGATGGCCTCGCTCAATCCGCGCCATACGATCGGACGGATCCTGACCGCGCCCTTGCTGCTGCATGGCGTGGTGGCGGACCGGGCAGGGGCGGAGCGGGCGGCGCTGGCCATGCTGGAGCACGTCTCCCTGCCCGCCGCCGTGCTCGGCCGCAGCCCGCATGAGCTGTCTGGCGGCCAGCGCCAGCGCATCGGCATTGCCCGCGCGGCGCTGCTCAAGCCCGATTTCGTGCTGGCGGACGAGATCGTCTCCGGCCTCGATGTCTCGACGCAGGCCATGGCGCTGAACCTGCTGAAGGATCTCTCGCGCGAAATGGGCCTGGCCATGGCCTTCATCAGCCACGATCTCTCGGTCATCCGCGCAGTCTGCGACCGTGTCTATGTGCTGCGGGCCGGCCGGATCGTGGAGCAGGGCCCCTGTGCCGAGGTCTTCGCGCGGCCCCGGTCCGACTATACAAGGCAGCTTCTCGACGCCATTCCGCTGCCGGAGATCGACCCGGACTGGCTGGGCGACCGGCCGATGCAGCCGGCTGCCTGACCGTGCCGCAGAACTCCACCAATTGCCGCAAGGAGAGCGACCATGACATGCACCGCGAAAGACACCGCCATGCAACTGCCCGGGCTTGTCGGTCTCGACCATGTCGGCCTGACCGTGCCCGATCTCGATGAGGCCGTTGCCTTTTTCGCCGGCGTGCTTGGCTGTCCTCGCGTGCTGACCTTCGGGCCGATCGCCGATGACGAAGGCAGCTTCATGGCCGATGCGCTCGGCGTGCATCCGCGCGCGCGCATCGAACGCGTGGCGATGATCCGCACCGGCCGCGGCTCCAATATCGAGCTGTTCCAATATTCGGCACCGGACCAGCAGCGCCCGGCGCTGAAGAACAGCGACATCGGCGCCTTCCATCTCGGCCTCTATGTGCGCGACATCACGGCGGCGAAAGCCTATCTCGACGCGCAAGGCGTCGCGACCCGGCTGGGTCCGATCCCGATCACCGAGGGACCGATCGCCGGGCAGACGATCCTTTATTTTCAGGCGCCCTGGGGCCTGAACCTCGAGGTCATCAGCTATCCCGAGGGCATGGCCTACGCCCGCGATGCGGAGATCCTGCTATGGGATCCAAGAAAGGCGGAGGGTTGAGATAGTGTGCGGGCCTGGCGCGGCGGCCTGCAAGCCGATGGCCCGGTCGCAATTCAGGCTTTCGGCGAAGAGTTTTGTTCCATAACCTAGATTATGTGAGCCGGTTTTGTAGCGGGTACATTCTATTTAGTAATGCGATAATTGGGCCAGTTGGAGATGCGACAGTCTCGCCTCTTCATGCAATGCCACCGTCGGGCTAGCGCCAGGATTTCCATGAGAAGAGGTTCGAAGGCGTGCGCGGAGGGTCCGTGCATAGCAACCTCGCAACCTCGCCGATGCAATGACCTCCCCGAGAGATGGCTGCTGCCATCATCGAAACCCAGAGTTTTAGCGCCTATTGCCGACTTTCGTCTTTTTAAGGATGATCCCCGCAATGCGCGGAGAAGATGTATTGGTGACGTGGGGAAGAGGTCTGTTCAGAGTCTGGATTGTTGTGACGACTATCTGGATCGTCGTCGTGGCGCTCTTCACATGGCAGAGCGTGGCAAAACCTTACATCTTATGGGGCGGCTTCAAGATGGGCCAGGGAGAGCCGGAGTACCTCGAGCCTTACGGCGAGAAGATCGCGGCCGCTCGCGAACTGAAGTCAAGAAAGCTGCTCGTGGAATACGAAATCGCCTACGAGAAGCCATCGCTCAGAGAGACAGCATTTTTCTTCCCTGCCGCCTCTGTCCACGAGGATAATCTGAAGGCCATTGAGGCTTACATACCCAAGGCCACCGCGCTGCAGGATGCGAAAGTCAGGGAAGCTCGCCTCGAAGTACTGGAAGGCGCTCTCTGGGGAGCGGTCCTTCCTCCAGTAATACTTCTGGTGCTCGGATTGGCGATCCGCTGGGCATTGCTGGGCTTCAGGGCATAAGAAAGATTCCATCGTGGCTTGGCGCTGGACCGTGGAATGTGGGCGATCGTTGGCACTAGCAGCCAGACGGCACATTCCTCGCGTAGGTTGCACAGATGGGCTCCGTCGCACAGATGAAAGTAATCAGCCACGCACTCGACAAGGATCTGACGCGCTTTGTCGTGATCATCGCCGCGTCAGGCTCACGCCTTCTGGTGTGTCCACAGCGTCGACGCAGCCGATTCCTGCCTCTGCGGCGAAAAGATAGTGTGAATATTAAGCAAACGGCTCAAAACGATATTTGCTAGGGCGAAGGAGCGGCGAGTTCAGCGGGTTGTTTACAGGCCGTGGCCTAGGCTCTCTCCAATCGAACCCATAGCGAGACCTTGATGTCCGAGACCTGCGCCTTTCCGCCTCCGCGAAACGCTGCCCTCCGCTGGGTCGCGGAGATCGGCGAGACACTGCCGGACGAGGTTCAGCGCCGTTTGCGCTCTGCCTTCTTCACCTCAAGAATGCCGCTCATCTTCGGAGCCGTCAATTCCATCCTCGTCGCCCTAGTGGTGTATGGGTCCACGCAGCGTCCCGTTTTCCTCCTGCTCGCCCTGTGTGATTTCGTCCTGCTCCTCGTGCGGATCGCCCTGGTGAAGCGCAGGATGGCGCCATCAGGACCGATCTTCGCCACCGGGCTTCTCTGGGCGATGATCCAGTCGACGACGCTCGGGCTTGTCATTCTCTCTGGCGATGTCGCGCTGTCGATCATCGTGCTGGCCAGCGGTCTTGCGGCCATCGGCGGCATCACCGGGCGTAATTTCGCCGCGCCGCGTTATGCGATCGCGCAGGTGGCGATGATCGATGCAAGCTTCAAGATTGCCTTCTGCTTTCTCCATCCCGAGTTTCTGCCGCTGATCGCCGGACAATCCGTGCTCTTCATGCTAGTCAGCATCGGTATTATTCGTCAACACCGACAGGTGGCCATCGAAGCGATCCAGGGGGAGATCGACAGCCGCCGCAAGGCCTTTGAGGATCCGCTGACCGGGCTTTCAAACCGCCGGGCGCTGGAAACGGTGTTTGGCGCGATGCCGGTCCCCTCGCCTGGCCGCGCCCTGCTCTATCTCGATCTCGATGGTTTCAAGCAGGTCAATGATCGCTTCGGGCATGCGGCCGGTGACAGGCTGCTGCAGGATGTCGGCGCGCGTCTGATCGCGGTTGCCGGCATCGGGGCAACCGTCTGTCGCCTTGGCGGCGATGAGTTTCTCGTCCTCTTGCCGCGCACCACGGGCGAAGCGGCCTGCGGGCTGGGACGCGACATCATCGCGGCGATCGATGCACCCTTCGCGATCGACGAGACGATCGTCGCGGGCGTCGGCGCCAGTGTCGGGGCCGTGATCGACGAGGATGGCACGGCGACGCTGAAGAGCCTGATGAGCCGGGCCGATCAGGCGCTTTATGCCGTCAAGAACGCCGAAAAGGGTGCCTTCAGGCTCTATGATGGCCATCTTCTGGAGCGGCAACTGCAGCGATGCGGCGACATGCCGAGACTGGGCGATCATCCGGAGGATGGCGTCGCGTCCGAGCGCGCGGCACTGCTGTAGAACGGCCCGATGCAATGCGGACCCGCCGGCCTGATCTCGTGGACAGGCCGGCCGTGCCCCTTACCGCGCCGGGATGTCGCCCCTCGCCCAGGTCTCCTGCGTCTCCTCCATGAAGGACTGGAAACGGCCTTCCTCGATTGACGCGCGAATGCCGGCCATCAGGTCCTGATAATAGGCAAGATTGTTCCAGGTCAGCAGCATGCCGCCGAGCGCCTCGTTGCTGCGCACCAGATGATGGAGATAGGCGCGGGAATAGTCGCGCGCCGCCGGGCAGGAGGAGGCCTCGTCCAGCGGGCGCGGGTCTTCGGCGTGGCGGGCATTGCGCAGGTTGACGCGGCCATGGCGGGTGAAGGCCAGGCCGTGGCGGCCGGAGCGGGTCGGCATCACGCAGTCGAACATGTCGATCCCGCGCGCCACCGATTTCAGAATATCGTCGGGCGTGCCCACGCCCATGAGGTATCGCGGCTTGTCGAAGGGCAGCGCCGGGCAGGTGATGTCGAGCATGTCGAGCATCACTTCCTGCGGCTCACCGACCGCCAGACCGCCGACGGCATAGCCCTTGAGGTCAAGGCCCGCCAGGGCTTCTGCCGAGCGCACGCGCAGCTCGGGACTATCGCCGCCCTGGACGATACCGAACATGGCCTTGCCGGGCTGATCGCCAAAGGCGACCTTGCAGCGCTCGGCCCAGCGCAGCGATAGTTCCATCGCCCGCTCGATCTCGTTGCGCTCGGCCGGAAGCGCCACGCATTCGTCGAGCTGCATCTGGATGTCGCTGTCGAGCAGGCCCTGGATCTCGATCGAGCGCTCCGGCGACATGTGATGCAGCGCGCCGTCCACATGGCTCTTGAAAGTCACGCCCTGCTCGTCAAGTTTCCGCAGGCCGGAGAGCGACATCACCTGGAAGCCGCCCGAATCGGTCAGGATCGGCTCGGGCCAGCGAATGAGCTCATGCAGGCCGCCGAGCCTTGCCACCCGCTCCGCACCGGGGCGCAGCATCAGATGGTAGGTGTTGCCGAGGATGATGTCCGCGCCGAGTTCGCGCACCTGCGTCAGATACATGGCCTTCACCGTGCCCACCGTGCCCACGGGCATGAAGGCCGGCGTGCGCACGATGCCGCGCGGCATGGAGACCTGGCCGCGTCGGGCCTTGCCATCGGTGGCGAGCAGGGTGAACTGGAAACGGTCGGTCATGAAGTCTTCCGGAAAAGCAGGCTGGTGTCGCCATAGGAGTAGAAACGATAGCCCGACGCGATGGCATGGGCATAGGCGCGATGCATGGTCTCCAGGCCGCAAAAGGCCGAGACCAGCATGAACAGCGTCGAGCGCGGCAGGTGGAAATTGGTCATCAGCCCATCCACCGCGCGAAAGCGATAGCCGGGGGTGATGAAGATGCCGGTGGCGCCGGACCAGGGCGCGATCTGCCCGTCTTCGCGCGCAGCACTTTCGATCAGCCGCAGCGAGGTGGTGCCGACGCAGACGATGCGCCCGCCCCTCGCCTTCACGGCGTTGAGCTTCGCGGCCGTCTCGGCGCTGACCTGGCCGATCTCCTGGTGCATCACATGATGATCGGTATCCTCCGCCTTGACCGGCAGAAAGGTGCCGGCGCCGACATGGAGCGTGACGAAATAGCGTTCGATCCCGCGCGCGTCGAGCGCGGCGAAGAGCCGGTCGGTGAAATGCAGCCCCGCCGTGGGCGCGGCAACAGCGCCCTCTTCCCGGGCATAGATGGTCTGATAGTCCGCCCGGTCGCGCGCATCTTCGGGTCGTTTGGCAGCGATATAGGGGGGCAGCGGAATATGGCCTGTCGCCATGATCGCCTGATCGAGCGCAGGACCGGCGCGGTCGAAGGCGAGCGTCACCTCGCCCGCATCGCCCTTTTCGACGATCTCGGCCGCCAGTTCGGGGCCGAATTCCACGGCATCGCCTGATTTCAGCCGCTTGGCCGGCCGCGCGAAGGCCTTCCAGCGATCCGGCGCGACCCGCATATGCAGAGTGAAATCCACCGTGGTCGCCACATCGGGGCCGCGGCGTCGGATGCCCTGGAGCTGGGCGGGAATGACCTTGGTGTCGTTGAAGACCAGCGCATCGCCGGGCTGCAGGAAATCCGGCAGTTCCAGAACGCCGTGATCGGCAAGCTCCCGCTCCGTCTCCTGCGGGTGCACCAGAAGCAGGCGCGCGCTGTCACGCGGTTCGGCGGGTCTGAGCGCAATGGCGCTTTCGGGCAGGTCGAAGTCGAAGAGATCGACGCGCATGTCAGGCTCTCATGTCGAAGGGATAGGGGTCCGCAGCGGCCGGCAAGCGCCAGCACGTGGTGACAAACGCCCGAAGGGCGGGGTGCCGCGCTGCTCGCGCGCCGCCCCGCCCTTCGGTCTGTTCGTTCAAGGTCGGCGGAGCACTCCGCCGCAGGCGACGGATCAGGCCGCAGAAGCGAGCTTGATCGAGACGATCGAGTCGGGATCCTTCACCGGCTCGCCGCGCTTGATCTTGTCGATATTGTCCATGCCGTCGATCACCTTGCCCCAGACCGTGTACTGGCGGTTCAGCCAGGGAGCGTCGGTGAAGCAGATGAAGAACTGCGAATTGGCCGAGTTCGGGCTCTGCGAGCGGGCCATGGAGCAGGTGCCGCGCACATGCGATTCCGCCGAGAATTCCGCCTTCAGGTCCGGCTTGTCGGAGCCGCCCATTCCGGCGCGGGCCGGATTGAAGCTTGCGCCACCTTGCTTGCCGAACTGCACGTCGCCCGTCTGGGCCATGAAGTCCTCGATGACGCGGTGGAAGACGACGCCGTCATAGGCGCCTTCGCCGACCAGTTCCTTGATCCGCGCGACATGGCCGGGTGCCAGGTCCGGGCGCAGCTCGATAACGACGCGGCCCTTGGTGGTTTCCATGATGAGGGTGTTTTCCGGATCCTTGATCTCGGCCATGGTCTCTCTCCTTTGAAATCAAGCATCGGCCCGAAAAGCGGCAACCGGTTTTCGACCCGATGCAAAAACAAAATCTGGAGCATCGGACTGTTTATGACAGCCAGTCCGATGATCGCATGTGCGGGCAGCACCTGCCGCCCGTCCATTGTCTATCTGTTCCGCCGTGGTTCTTTACTGGCCGACCTTGACGCTGATCATGCGGTCGGGGTCGCTGACGCTGCCGTTATCGGCCTCACTGCCCTTCTTGATCTTGTCCACGTTTTCCATGCCCTTCACCACCTTGCCGACGACCGTATACTGACCGTTGAGGAAGGAGCCGGGGGCGAACATGATGAAGAACTGCGAATTGGCCGAATTCGGGCTTTGCGAGCGGGCCATGCCGACCGTGCCGCGCTCGAAGGGCACCTTGGAGAACTCCGCCTTGAGGTCCGGCTTGTCGGAGCCGCCCATGCCGGCCATGCCGGCCTGGAAGTTCTTTTCCATGTTGCCATACTTCACGTCGCCGGTCTGGGCCATGAAGCCAGGAATGACGCGGTGGAAGGCTACATTGTTATAGGCGCCTTCGGCCGCCAGCTCCTTCAGCCGCGCCACATGCTTCGGCGCGATATCGGGACGCAGCTCGATGACGACGGGGCCGTCCTTCAGCTGGATCGTCAGATAGTCCTTGGCCTGGGCGAAGGCCTGGGAAGCGAAGGCCGAGACCATAAGCGCGCCGGCAAGGGCAAGATGGCGGATTTTCATGGATGAACTCCCAAAGACTTTTTTCGGTTGGACCGGAGGATGATCGACGGTCGATCAGGGGGCTGAGGGCGCGCGCAGGGCCTGCAGCGCTTTCAGCACCGGCGCCGGCACGAAGGGCGCGACATCGCCGCCCATGGCCGCGATCTGGCGGACCAATGTGGCGGTAATGGGCCTCAAACCTGCCTCGGCCGGCAGAAACACGGTCTGGATGTCGGGCGCCATGGCCCGGTTCATCCCCGCCATCTGCATTTCATAATCCAGATCCGTGCCGTCGCGCAGGCCGCGCAGGAGCAGGCTGGCGCCTTCGGCGCGCGCTGCCTCGACCACGAGCCCCTTGAAGAAGATCACCGAGACATCGGCTGCCCGCTCCGGCAGCGCCTCGGCCACCACGGCGCTGATCAGGGCGGCGCGTGCTTCCGCTGTCATCAGCGGCGTCTTGCCCGGATGAATGCCGATGCCCACCACCACCGTGCGCGCCACGGCCAGGCCCTGGGCCAACACATCGAGATGGCCATTCGTCATCGGATCGAAGGAGCCTGGAAAGAACGCTCTGGTCATCGGTTTCTCTGTCCCTTTGCCGGGCCTTTTGTCATGCCCGCGCGCGGGCCGCAAGAGCTGGCGCCACCCCCGCCCTGCCCTTTCTCGCCGCGAGCCGGCAAGAATCATCCGCAAGCAACAGGTCGATGCACAGAAACAGAGCTGGAACCTTTTGATCGAACGCGTCGTTGTTAGGTGCGAAAGGATACAACGATGGCTCTTCTGCTTCTCTCAATCCTGATGTTCTTCGTGATGCTGTTCGCAACGCTGAATGCCATGCGGCAGGAAGCCCGGATGGATCGCATCGACCAAAACCACCGCCTGGGCTGAGCTCGGCATTCAATCTTTTCTTGAGGAACCGCCATGGCGATTACGATGACGCTCATGTCGGCCGTGATTTGTTTTGTGTTCCTGGTCGATTTTGCCAAAACGATCCAAGATCTTCAGAAAGACAGGCTCGCCTTGAAGGAAGCCCGCGCGCGCGGCTTCAACGTCTGAGCGCGAAGCTCGCTAGATCAGGCCGATAACGCGCCGATAAGGCCATGAGTTCGACACAGTCGAGCGGATACTTATCAATCAGATTACACCGTCGGATGACCTCCAGCATCCAGACGTTTCAAGCCGGACGGTCCCCTGCCGTCCGGCTTTTTCTTTGTTTGCGGCTCGTTTGTCTGAGGCCGAGCCGGACTGCATGCGGCTCGTGGCCGGTCCATGAAAAAGGGCGGCCCGATGGAGCCGCCCTTTTTCCTATGGATCAGTGACTGGCCAAACGGCCCTGCGCTTGCGTCAAACGGCGGGCGGCTCCGCGCCCTCGGCTTCCGGCGCGGCGACCTCCTCGGTTTCTTCCGGCTCGCTGATGCGCTCGACCGAAACCACCTTCTCGTCCTTGGCGGTGGAGAAGATCGTCACGCCCTTGGTGGCGCGGCTCGCCAGCCGGATGCCGTTGACCGGCACGCGGATCAACTGGCCGCCATCGGAGACGAGCATGATCTGGTCGGCCTCTTCCACCGGGAAGGCGGCGATCAATGCGCCGATCTCGGCGATCTTCGAGGGATCGGTGGCGCGGATGCCCTTGCCGCCGCGGCCCGAGGTGCGGAAATCATAGGTGGACGACCGCTTGCCGAAGCCCTTTTCCGAGACCGTCAGCACGAATTGCTCGCGCGCCTTCAGCTCTTCATAGCGGCTGTCGGAAAGCTGACCTTCCTCGGTCACTTCCTCACCCACCAGCGCGATCTCTTCTTCCTCGCCCGTCGTGGCGCGGCGCTCGACAGCGGCGCGCTTGAGATAGGCGGCGCGCTCCCAGGGTTCCGCATCCACATGGCCGACGATGGTCATGGAGATGATCCGGTCGCCCTCGCCCATGGAAATGCCACGCACGCCGATCGAGTTTCGCCCGGCAAAGACGCGCACATCATCCACCGGGAAGCGGATGCATTGCCCCAGAGCCGTCGTCAGCAGGACGTCGTCGCGATCGGTGCAGGTCTCGACGGAGAGGATCTCGTCGCCCTCCTCCTCGAGCTTCATGGCGATCTTGCCGTTGCGGTTGACCTGGACGAAATCCGAAAGCTTGTTGCGCCGCACAGTGCCGCGGGTGGTGGAGAACATCACGTCGAGGTTTTCCCAGGACGCCTCATCCTCCGGCAGCGGCATGATGGTGGTGATGCGCTCGCCCGGCTCCAGCGGCAGCATGTTGATCAGGGCCTTGCCCTTGGACTGGGGCGTGCCGATCGGCAGGCGCCAGACCTTCTCCTTGTAGACGATGCCGCGCGAGGAGAAGAACAGGACCGGCGTGTGCGTATTGGCCACGAACAGGCGGGTGACGAAATCCTCGTCGCGCGTGGCCATGCCCGAGCGGCCCTTGCCGCCGCGCCGCTGCGCGCGATAGGTCGTCAGCGGCACACGCTTGATGTAGCCGAGATGCGAGACGGTGACCACCATGTCCTCGCGGGCGATCAGATCCTCGTCGTCCATATCCGGACCGCCCTCGACGATCTCGGTGCGGCGCGGCGTGCCGAACTCCTCGCGCACAGCGATCAGCTCGTCCTTGACGATCTGGAGGATGCGCAGACGGGAACCGAGGATTTCGAGATAATCCCGGATCTCCGCGCCGATCGTGTTCAGCTCGTCGCCGATCTCGTCACGGCCGAGCGCGGTCAGGCGAGCAAGACGCAGCTCGAGAATGGCGCGCGCCTGCTCCTCGGAGAGATTGTAGGTGCCGTCCTCGTTGATGCGGTGGCGCGGATCGTCGATCAGGCGGATCAGCGATTCGACATCGGCGGACGGCCAGCGGCGCGTCATCATCTGCTCGCGCGCGGTGGCCGGATCCGGCGCCTCGCGGATCAGCTTGATCACCTCGTCGATATTGGCGACGGCAATGGCGAGACCGACCAGGACATGGGCCCGCTCGCGCGCCTTGCGCAGGAGGAACTTGGTGCGGCGGGAGACGACATCCTCGCGGAAGGCGACGAAGGCGCGCAGCATGTCGAGCAGGGTCATCTGCTCCGGCTTGCCGCCGTTCAGCGCCACCATGTTGCAGCCGAAGGAGGTCTGCAGCGG
Source organism: Xaviernesmea rhizosphaerae (assembly GCF_001938945.1). Lineage (GTDB taxonomy): Bacteria > Pseudomonadota > Alphaproteobacteria > Rhizobiales > Rhizobiaceae > Xaviernesmea > Xaviernesmea rhizosphaerae. The sequence continues at coordinate 68,343 of NZ_MKIO01000038.1, read as the reverse complement.
GGTGTAGCGATAGAGCTGGTTGAGGATCACCTCGGCATTGGCGTCGCGCTTCAGCTCGATCACCACGCGGTAGCCCTGGCGGTCGGATTCGTCGCGAATGTCGGAAATGCCCTCGATGCGCTTGTCGCGCACCAGCTCGGCCATCTTCTCGATCATCGTCGCCTTGTTCACCTGGTAGGGAACCTCGGTGATGATGATCTGTTCGCGGTCGCCGCGCATCGGCTCGACCGTGGCGCGCCCGCGCATGATCACCGAGCCGCGCCCGGTCTCATAGGCCGAGCGGATGCCCGAGCGGCCCATGATGAAGGCGGCCGTCGGGAAGTCCGGGCCGGGGATGATCTCCATCAGCTGATGCAGCTCGATCGCGGGGTCGTCGATCAGCGCGATACAGCCATTGATGACCTCGCCCAGATTGTGTGGCGGGATGTTGGTGGCCATACCGACCGCGATGCCGCCCGCGCCGTTGACCAGAAGGTTCGGGAACTTGGCGGGAACGACGACGGGCTCGGACAGCGTGCCGTCGTAATTGTCGCGGAAATCGACCGTTTCCTTGTCGAGGTCATCCAGCAGCGCATGCGCCGCCTTTTCCAGCCGGCATTCGGTGTAGCGCTCGGCCGCCGGCGGATCACCGTCGATCGAGCCGAAATTGCCCTGCCCGTCGATCAGCGGCAGGCGCAGCGACCAGGGCTGGGCCATGCGGGCCAGTGCATCATAGATCGCCAGGTTGCCGTGCGGATGGTACTTACCCATCACGTCGCCGGTGACGCGGGCGCATTTGACGTATTTCTTGTTCCAGTCGATCCCGAGCTCGGACATGCCGTAGAGAATGCGGCGATGGACCGGTTTCAGGCCATCGCGCACATCAGGCAGCGCGCGGCTGACGATGACGCTCATCGCATAGTCGAGATAGGAGCGCTGCATCTCATCCATGATGGAGATGGGCTCGATTCCTGGCGTATCCTTGCCGCCGGGTGTGCTTTGGTCAGTCACTATCGATCACGATCTTCGTTTGAGAATCATAGGCCGAGTTATAGCCCATGGGTCCGGCAAGCGCCAATTTGGCCCGCCGGTTATGAACAGCATAGCGGAAAAAACGCCGGGATCGGGCCTTTTCAAGGCGGCTTTCGCCCGGGGTCGGGGAAATCGACGGGACGCCGGTGTCGATCCCGTTCCGACCGGGCGTCGTCCCGCCCACCCTTAACGGTCGCCCATCCGTCGGGCAAGGCCAGGGCGGCTTGCATCGGTGGGCGACTGCGTCATGATGGCTGGCGGAGAGAGCAAGGCCCCTGACGCAGGCGCCGGCCGAAGGAGACCCTCGTGATCGAAATCGACCATCTGATCAACGCGCTGACCACGATCCTGGTCACGATCGATCCTCCCGGCCTCGCACCGATCTTCCTCACCCTGACCAATGGGCTGACGCGGGCCGAGCGCGGCCATGTCGCGCGTCAGGGCGCGCTGATCGCCTTTGGCATTCTCGCAACCTTCGCGATCTTCGGCAACGGCATTCTCAATGCGCTCGGCATCTCCATCGGCGCCTTCCGCATCGCGGGCGGTCTGCTGCTGTTCTGGATCGCCTTCGAGATGATTTTCGAGAAGCGCAACGAGCGTAAGGAAAAGACCGGCGAGACGGCGACGAGGCGCGATCACATCCAGAACATCGCCGTCTTTCCCCTCGCTTTGCCGCTGATCGCCGGCCCAGGCGCCATCTCGGCAACCGTGCTTCTTTCCAGCAGCTTCGCCACCGGCTGGCAGCGGCTCGAACTCCTGCTGGTGCTGGCCTTTTCCGTTCTCATCCTCTACGGCGCGCTGATCGTGGCGGACCGGATCGACCGCTTTCTCGGCGTCACCGGCCGGGCCATCCTCACCCGCCTGCTCGGTGTGCTGCTCGCCGCACTCGCCGTGCAGTTCGTGGTCGATGGCATCCGCTCGGTGTTTCTGGCGACGTGAGGAAATAAGCGCTGCAAAGCATCACGGCGGAGATCACGGACTCGGGATGATCGTCAATCACCCCTGTCAAACTGCTGTTTTTCCACGTCCTGCGCGCCATGCAGGACACGCAGCACCACAATGCGATCCGCGTAGGATCGATAATAGATACAGCGCTGCCGGAACGGGAGAGCTCTCAGCCCTTCCAGAATATGATCACGGGGCACGCCTGTGAAATCCACTTCCGCGATCCAGGCAATCTTGGCCGTCAGTTCCGTCAAGAACGCTTTGGCGTGATATGCGCTGGTCTGAGCGATGTGCCGGCGGATCCCGCGCAAGTCCGCCAAGGCAGCCGGCGCCATGATCAGGCGCTTCGGGCTAATGGTCAGAACTTTCGCTCATCACGTCGCGCAGAAGCTCTGCGCCACTGGAATATTCCTTGCCAAGACCTGATTCGATTTCCCGATCCGCGTCGTTGATCGTTCGCCGCAATGTTTGCAGGCGTGACTCGTAGTCCGCCAGCATGCGAAGCCCGGCGCGCACGGCGTCGGTTTCCGTCTCAAAACGCCCGTTTTTCACGAAGTCGTCCAGCATCGCATCGTAGCTGTCACCGAGGGAAAACGTCTTTGCCTGCGCCATGTGCCCATTCCCGATCTCGGGAGAAGATTACGCGTCCAATTCATCGCCTGCAATGTTGCCCGTGATCGGACAAGGGTTCGGAAAAGACGGGAGTGCGGCGCGTATCATCGCCGCGCCGCTCCCCGTCTTCCCTCAAGCACGATCCTTCGACCCTGAAATCCTCAGCGGCGGGCACGCCCGTCATATTGCTTGACCGTCTCGCCGCCGAACAGGAGCCGGCGCGGGTTCTGGTCGAAATTGTTGATGGTCGTGTCGAGCGTGTCGACTGTCCGGCGGGTCTCGTTCACCAGGGCTTCGATATTGCGCAGGCCCGAGCCGGAGAAGCGGCGGATGTCGTTGGCGATCGGGCCGATCTGTGCGTTGAGATTGTCGGCCACGGCGCGGAAGGAGGCGAGTGTGGCGCGTGCATCCTGCGAAATGCCCGGGCCGTCGGCCGAGCCGAGGAAGCCGTCGAGCTTGACCAGGATGCCATCGACACGGCTGGACGCGGCGTTCAGCTTGTTGGCCATCTGCGTCACGTCGGTGATCGTCTGGTCGATGTCGCGCTGACGGGTGGAGATGCTGTCGGCGAAGCTCGACAGGCCGGCAATGGCGCTGCGCGCTTCGGCGGTGGCGGTCGAGATGTCGTTGACGGCAGTGCCGACCTTGCTGGGGTCCACGGCGGCGATCAGCGTGTTGACGCGGTCGATGGCCACATTCGCGTTCTGGCCGAGGCGGTTATAAGTATCGGCCGTCTGGCGGAAGGAAGCAACCGTCTCGGCAACATTGCCGGAGGCGGCCGAGAGGTCGTCGCTCATCTTGCCGACATTTTCGACGATGCGGTTCACCGACTTCGGATCGACCGCCTTGACCAGTGCATCGGCGGAGGCAAGCGTCGAATCCAGGCGCTGCGAGGCTGCATTGATCGAATTTGAGAGCGCGCTCACGCTCTTGAGGAATTCGTCGATGCCCTCGGCATTGTCGGCGAGCGAGCGCGAGAAGCGGTCGGCATTCGAGATGGTGTTGGTGAGCGGCCCGCGAACGTCGCTGACAAAGCCCTGAACGTCGCCGATCGCGTCATTGGCGCGGTTGAGGATCTTGTCCGCCGTGGCCAGAAGGCTGGTCACGCTCGACTGGTCGGCGGTGATCTGGGCGGATTTGCCCTCGTCGCGCGCCTTCTGCAGGATGTTCTCGTCACCCTTGCGGCCGCCCGAAAGCTCGATATAGGCGGCGCCCGTCAGGCCCTGCACTTCCAGCCGCGCCGTGGTGGATTTCAGCACCGGCGCATCGACCGAGACCTCGGTGACGGCGACCGAGTAGCGCGGATCATTGGAATCGATCGCCAGGCTCTTGACGCTGCCGACGGGAATGCCGTTGAAGCGCACGGGCGAGCCCACGCTCAGGCCGTTGGCGGAGCCGGGAATGCTGACCACGAGATCGACCATTTCGCCCGAGCGGCCGAACTGCGACATCCAGTAGACGAAGCCGAAGGCCGCGACGATCACCGCGACCGCGAAGAATCCGACAATGGCGTAGTTGGCTTTGGTTTCCATCTTATCCGCTTCAGGCTCGAGTATGCCGGGCGATCGCATCCGCCCGTAAATTGGCTGTGCCGCGGCGCCCGCCGGACGCCGGCCGCAAGGTCGGGAGGCAGGTCACTGCCGTGCCTCGCCGGGTGTCTCGTCGCGAACGATCGACCGGGCGCGCTTCCCGCGAAAATAGGACTGGACCCAGGGGTCGTCGAAGGCGAGCATATCATCGATCGTGCCTTCGACCAGCACCCGCTTCTTGCCGAGCACGGCGATGCGGTCGCAGACAGAGAACAGGCTGTCGAGATCGTGGGTGACCATGTAGACGGTCAGGCCCAGCGTATCGCGCAGCTTGGCGATGAGATCGTCGAATTCGGCGGCGCCGATCGGGTCGAGGCCGGAGGTCGGCTCATCCAGGAAGACGAGGTCCGGATCGAGCGCCAGCGCGCGCGCCAGCGCCGCGCGCTTGATCATGCCGCCCGAGAGTTCGGAGGGATAGCGATCCGCCGCTTCCGGCTTCAGGCCCACCAGCGCGATCTTCAGCATCGCCAGATCGTCCATCATCTCCTGGGAGAGATCCAAATACTCCCGCATGGGCACTTGGATGTTCTCCTTCACCGTCAGCGCCGAAAACAGCGCGCCGTGCTGGAAGAGAACCCCGAGCCGGGTATCGAGCGCCACGCGCTCCTCCTCGCTCACCTTGTCATATTCCGCGCCGAGGATGCGGATCGAGCCCGACTGGCGCGGCAGAAGCCGCAGCACCGTGCGCATCAGCACCGACTTGCCGGTGCCCGAGGCGCCGACGAAGCCGAGGATCTCGCCGCGATAGACATCGAGTGTGAGCTTGTCGAGAACCACATTGCTGCCGAAGGCAACCGTCAGATCCTTGACCGCGAGGATCGCATCGCGCTCGCTTCTCTTTGCGTCCCGCGGGGCCGCGCCGCCAGCATCCGGCGTGGTGTCGGTTGTGCCGCGCGCGGTCGTTTCAGGGGCGGTGGTGTCGTTGGATTCGGCCATGCAACGCCCTCCTTCAGAAGTTGATCGCGGCATAGAAGATGGCAAAAAGGCCATCGACCAGAATGACGACGAAGATCGATTTGACCACCGACTGCGTCACCTGCTTGCCGAGCGATTCCGCGCTGCCGCCGACCTTCAACCCTTCCACCGCCGCCATGACGCCGATGATCAGCGCCATGAAGGGCGCCTTGATCATGCCGGCGAGAATAGAGGAGAAATCCACCGCCTCATGCAGGCGCGCGAGGAAGGTGACGAAGGTGATGCCGGAATATGTGCGCGTCACCAGAGCGGCGCCTGCCAGAGCGGAGAAATTGGCAATGATGGTCAGCAGCGGCAGCGAGATCGTCAGCGCCACGAGGCGCGGAAACACCAGGATGCCGATCGGGCTCATGCCCATGACCTTCAGCGCGTCGATCTCTTCGCGCATTTTCATCGAGCCGATTTCGGCCGTGATCGCGCTACCCGAGCGGCCGGCGATCATGATGGCAGTCAGCAGCACGCCGATTTCGCGCAACTGCAGAATGCCGACGAGATCGACGACGAAGAGTTCGGCCCCGAAGTAACGGAGCTGGAAGGCCCCCTGCTGCGCGATGATCGCGCCGATCAGGAAGGACATCAGCACGATGATCGGCACGGCTTGAACGCCCATGCGGTCGATCTGGTTGATGATCGCCGCCGGCGACAGGCCGCCGCGCTTACCCACCTTGAGATGCGCGCCGCGCACGGCCGAGCCGAGAATGAACATGACGGCGACGGTGTCTTCCCAGGCCGACAGGATCACGCGGCCGACGGGCGTGAAGATCCGCTCGAACAGCGTGCGCTTTTCCTGCTTCTTCTCCGGCTGCTTCAGCTCGGTGGGAAGCGCCTCGATCAGTTCGACATATTGCCGCTTCTTGCTGACCAGCTCAACCTTCTCGGCGCCGCCGAGCTGGCCCATGAAGCGCCGGATGGTCCAGGCGCCGAGCGTGTCGATGGCGGTCACGTCGCTCAGGTCGATCCGGCTCTTTTCCGGCGCCTGACCGGCCAGTTCGTCCAGACGGCCGGCGACATGGCTGATGTCATTGCCCTTCCAGCTGCCGGAAAAACGGAACAGGTGGACGCCATCGGCATCGTCCGGGGCGATTTCCGCCTGCTGATGGGGCTGTTGGGATGTCACGAAAGGCGATTCTTCCTAAGGACGATCAATTCGGAGGCCACTCATAAACGCTTCGTCCCCATCTGTCATCGACCGAAACACCGCGGCGCGGCAGCGGCCGATCCGGTGTCGCATCTGCAACACGGCTGTGACGGAAAATCGCGGAAATTCCTGGTCAGACCGGGTCCTACCTGATGAGGCCGGCCCTTTTCATCGCACGAGAGCTAATGCGGCAGTGCGGAATATAAAGGTGCAGCGCGCCGCTTTTCATGCATTTTCTACGCCCGCCTTTGGCCGCGCCTCCTCCTTCAGCGCAAGCATGACGAGCGCCAGGCCGATGGCGGCGGCGACCGACATGGCGACGAAGCCGTGGACGCCATACCAGCGATAGAAATAGCCGGAGAGGAAGGTGAGGATGGCAGTGAACAGGCCGGTATAGAAGAAATACATCCCCTGCGCTGCCGTCTCCTGCGCCTCCTCCACATGCCGGACCAGCCAGTTCTGCAGGCCCGTATGCATCAGCGCATAGGTGAAGGCATGCAGGCATTGCAGCAGGAAATAGCCGCTGAAGCCGATATCGAGCGGAAACAGCATCCAGCGCAGGATGGCCAGCACGCAGCCGGAGAGCATGGCGGCAGACAGGCTGATGCGCTGCAGGATGCGCCGGGCGAAGACGAACATGGCCACCTCCGCCGCCACGCCGGCGCTCCAGAGCAGGCCCACCTGCCCGCCGCTATAGCCGGCGCTGGTCCAGTAGATCGCCGAAAAGGCATAGAGCATGCCGTGGCTGCCGTTCACCAGGCCGATGCCGGCGATCAGCAATTGCACCCCGCGCCGCCGCAGGGCCTTGGGCGGGCTGGTCGTCAGCGTCGTCAGCGTGGAGGGGCGGCGCGGCCGGCCGACCTTCGGCGCCAGGAAGGTGCAGGCCACGACGAGGCAAAAGCCGGTGACCATGGCCGGCAGCACCATGGCGCCGCCGTGCCGGGCAACCATCTCGCCGCCGATGAGGGTGGCGGCGATGAAGGAGATCGAGCCCCACAGCCGCATCTGCGCATAGTCGAAACCCCAGCGCCGCACGCCTGAAAGCGCCACGGCCTCGACGATCGGCATGTAGGGAGACAGCACCGCCCCCTGGAGCGTGTAGACAACCAGCACGAATAGGAAGCTGTGATGGACGAACAGCGCCAGCGTGGCGACGAGCGTGAGCACGGCGGAGACGAACAGAAGACGCGTGCGCTCGCCCATCCTGTCGGCCAGGGCGCCGGCCACCGGCGCGGTGAAGACGCGCAGGAACATCGGTACCGCCAGGACCATCGCGATCTGCGGATCCGTCATCGACAGCTCTTTGAGCCAGATCGGGAAATAAGGAAGCGCGAAACCGTTGGCAAAGAGCGGCGCGGCGAAGACGAAGGCCATGCGCGGCACGAAATGCGGCGGCGGCACCTCGCCGATCAGGCTCGGCGATGCGGGGGACGAAGCGGACATGGAGATAACCTCTGGTCGCGCCCGAATACAGGATTGCGGCCTGCAACGATACAGATCTTTCACGCGGAGGTGCAGAATTTCGCGACAGGCTTTCGCCGCTTGCAGGCGCCGCCGAATTCTGTCCAAGCTTTCATTTGCCAGCAGGCGCCCCTCGCCTATATGCCGGATCCATGCTGCTCGACCGTCTCTTCTCCCGCTTCGAGAACTGGGTAAAGCCCTTCGCGCCCCGCGCCGTCCTGCAGCCGCCGGACAGCGTGACCGGCTTCGTTTGGTTCTACATCCGCCAGGCCAAGGCGCCCTTCATCGCCATGCTCGTGCTCGGCGGCGCCACGGCCGGCATCGAGGCGGCTTTGTTCTGGTTCGTCGGCCGGCTGGTCGATATCCTCGCCACGATCAAGCCGTCGGACGGCTGGCAGGGCCTGCTTGCCAGCCATGGCGCGGAACTGTTCGGCATGCTGGTGCTGATCGGCGTGGTGCGCTTCGTCGTCACCCTGATCATGGCGCTGGTCGACCAGCAGGTGATCACGCCGGGCTTTTACAATCTGGTCCGCTGGCAGTCTTATCTGCATGTCGCGCGCCAGTCGCTCTCCTTCTTCCAGAATGATTTTTCCGGCCGGATCGTCACCAAGGTCTGGTCCGCGGGCCAGGCAACGGGCGATCTCGTCACCTCGCTCATGGAAAGCGTCTGGTTCGTCGCAATCTATTCGGTCTCGACACTGGCGCTGGTCGGAGGTCTCGATCCCTGGCTGGCGGTGGTCGTGCTGTTCTGGCTGATCGCCTTCGGCTTTCTCGCCCGCTTCTTCGTGCCGCGCATCCGCCATCACTCGCGCGAGACGGCGGAGGCCGCCTCCATGCTCAACGGGCGCATGGTGGATGCCTATTCCAACATCCAGACGCTCCGCCTCTTCGGCCGCGACGAAGAAAATGATCGCTACATGCGGCAGGGTTTCGACAGCTTCCAGAAGACCACGCTGGCCTTCACCCGGTTCATCACCGGCGTGCGCGCCTCCATGGCGCTGCTCTCCGGCATCATGATCGTCACCATGAGCATCATCAGCATCGATCGCTGGCTGGCGGGGTCGGTCTCCTCCGGCGCGGTCGCCTTCACGCTGGCGCTGGTGCTGCGGCTGAACTTCCTCCTGTCGCGGCTGATGGTGCAGTTCAACGGGCTGATGCGAAACCTCGGGACGATCCAGAATTCCGCCGACCTGATCTCCCAGCCGATCGGCCTGGTCGACCGGCCGGATGCCGTGCCGCTCAAGGTCGAGCGGGCCGAGATCCGCTTCGAAGCGATCCGTTTCCATTACGGCCGGGAGAAAGGGGTGATCGAGGATCTCTCGCTCACCATCCGCCCGGGCGAAAAAGTCGGCATTGTCGGCCGCTCGGGCGCCGGCAAGACCACGCTCGTCAATCTGCTCTTGCGCTTCTACGATCTGGAGGGCGGGCGCATCCTCATCGATGGCCAGGATATTTCCACAGTCACGCAGGAAAGCCTGCGCGCCGCCATCGGCATGGTCAGCCAGGACACTGCCCTCCTGCACCGCTCGATCCGCGACAACATCCTGTTCGGCCGCCCGGATGCGGGGGAAGAGGCCTTGCGCGATGCCGCCCGCGCCGCCGAGGCGCTCGATTTCATCGACAGGCTGGAGGACCAGCGCGGCCGGCGCGGCTTCGACGCCCATGTCGGCGAGCGCGGCGTCAAGCTCTCCGGCGGCCAGCGCCAGCGCATCGCCATTGCCCGCGTCATGCTGAAGGATGCGTCGATCCTCGTCCTGGACGAGGCGACCTCGGCGCTCGATTCGGAAGTGGAAGCCGCGATCCAGACCCATCTCGACCAGCTGATGCAGGGAAAGACCGTGCTGGCTATCGCCCACCGCCTGTCCACCATCGCCGCGCTCGACCGCCTGATCGTGATGGAAGACGGCCGCATCGTCGAGGACGGCACCCACGAGGCACTTCTGCGCAATGGCGGCCTCTATGCTACGCTCTGGGCCCGCCAGTCCGGCGGCTTTCTCGTCGATTGATTTTGACATCTGTCCGCCGCAGTTTTGCAAGCGGTCGCAAAGGTCAAAAGCAGGTCACCATGGCGCTGTGATCCGGCAGCCTCACGGACGACGCGGATCTCAGGGCTTGCGCAGGATGAAGTCGGCGGTCAGCCCGTAATGATTCGAGCCGAAATCCTCCGGCAGGCGCTGCACCCGCTGCGGCACCAGCGGCGGGCGGCTGTAGATGTGGTCGATGGCGATCCCGAGGCCGTAGGGCGCAAGCTGCACCGGCCAGGTTCCCGGTTCCCCGTCAGGCGCTGTGCGCAGGTTCATCTGCGTCAGAAAGCGCTGCATGTCTGGCGGGATCGAGCCGGAATTGAAATCGCCTGCCACGAACATCGGGCCGGGATCGTTTCCGAGCACGGCCTTGAGCATATAGAGTTCGTTGCGGTGATAATCGTCGAAATAGGGCTTCGACAGATGAACCGCGACGACCCGCACGGCAACGCCCTGCACATCGACGGTGGCTACCATCAGGCGGTCGCGCCTGAGGTCGCTAAGGCTGCCGGTCGTCATGTTCTTCAGCGGCAGGCGTGAGAAAACCAGGAGATCGCAGGTCGGCGTGCCCTCGCCACAGCCGAAGCGATAGGGATAGGTCTTCTGCAGCGCCGGCAGGTGGAAGATCAGCGGCGATCCCTCGGGAACGATAGCGATATCCACGCCCGACCGGATGATCATCTGGGCGATCCGCTCGCTGTTTCCGAAATTTTCTGCAAGCATATTGAAGGACATGACCCGCAGGGCCGGCGGCGCCTGCGCTTCCTGCGCCGTTGGGCGGATGGCATGCGCCTGCTTGACCAGGATCGTGTGACCCGCCATCGTCAGGCTGATGACCAACAGGAAAACGCTGGCTGTCTGGCGCCGTATCAGGAGCGCCACCACGAGCATGATCGCCACCGCGATGAGAATATGGGTGGCAAGGCTGTTGATGAAGGCGAGAACGAAGAATTCGGTGACATAGCGAAGGGCGCAAAGAAAAATCGCCTGCGCTGCCAGCGTGTTGATGATGATGACCAGGGTCTTTCGCATGCGGCGCGCCTCATCACGGGCATTGGCTGGATTTCTGCAGTGCGGTAGCACGCCTCTTGTCGCGCTGCAATGCAGCAGGAACGCGACTTCTCCAAGCTGCGGCCTTCGGTCTCAGGTCAAAGCCCTCAAAAACTTGGCCGAACCGCATGGAGCTTATTGATTTCACCGGCGTCTTTCGTTCAACTGTATGGTGAGCGCCGATGGTGTGGTGGAGTCGGGACTTCGCCGTCGGGCCTTGCCGTGGGAGCGGCAAGAGGGAGGGGAAATGCAGATGATCTCGCAGAGGACGTGGCTGCCTTCAAGGCCCGGGCAAGTGCCCGTGTGTCAGGATGGCGCATGGCCGGGCATGGAGAGGAACGGAAAGCCGTGAGCGAACACAAGACTTCCGCACATCAGATGGGCGGGCATGCCGCCGGCCCGGATGGGGAGCGCGAGCCGACGCGCCGCGACTTCCTGTTTCTGACCACCGGCATGGCGGGCGCCGTGGGCGTGGCCGCCGTGGCCTGGCCCTTCATCGACCAGATGCGGCCGGATGCCTCGACTCTGGCGCTGGCCTCGATCGAGGTCGATGTGTCCAGCCTGCAGCCCGGCATGTCGCTGACGGCGAAATGGCGCGGCAAGCCGATCTTCATCCGCAACCGCACGCCCGAGGAGATCGAGGAAGCCAATGCCGTGGCCTTGGCGCAGCTTAAGGATCCGGTGGCGCGCAATGCCAACCTGCCGGCCGATGCCCAGGCGACCGATATCGACCGCTCCGCCGGCAAGGGCAAGGAGAACTGGATCGTGATGATCGGCTCCTGCACCCATCTTGGCTGCGTTCCGCTCGGTCAGGCCGGCGATTTCGGCGGCTGGTTCTGTCCCTGCCATGGCTCGCATTACGATACGGCGGGCCGCATCCGCAAAGGTCCGGCGCCGCAGAATCTCGCGGTGCCGACCTTCTCGTTCGTGTCCGACACGGTCATCAAAATCGGTTGAGGGGGAGCGCCATGAGTGGGGAACATTCGACCTATACGCCGACCAGCGGGCTTGAACGCTGGGTGGACTCCCGCCTGCCCTTGCCGCGGCTGCTGCATGACAGCTTCGTCGCCTATCCGGTGCCGCGCAATCTGAACTATGCCTATACCTTCGGCGCCATGCTCTCGGTGATGCTCTTGGTGCAGATCGTCAGCGGCGTGGTTCTGGCCATGCATTACGCGGCCGAGACGACCGTCGCCTTCAATTCGGTCGAAAAGATCATGCGCGACGTCAATCACGGCTGGCTGCTGCGCTACATGCATGCCAACGGCGCGTCCTTCTTCTTCATCGCCGTCTATCTGCACATCGCCCGCGGGCTTTATTATGGCTCCTACAAGGCGCCGCGCGAAATTCTCTGGATCCTCGGCGTGGTGATCTATCTCCTGATGATGGCCACCGGCTTCATGGGCTATGTGCTGCCCTGGGGGCAGATGTCCTTCTGGGGCGCCACCGTCATCACCGGCTTCTTCTCCGCCTTCCCGCTGGTGGGCGAGTGGATCCAGCAGTTCCTGCTGGGCGGCTTCGCCGTCGACAATCCGACGCTGAACCGCTTCTTCGCCCTGCACTATCTCCTGCCCTTCATGATCGCCGGCGTCGTGGTGCTGCACATCTGGGCGCTGCATGTCACGGGGCAGACCAACCCGACCGGCGTCGAGGTCAAGACCAAGACGGACACGGTTCCCTTCACCCCCTATGCCACGCTCAAGGATGCGCTCGGCGTCTCGGTCTTCCTGATCGTTTTCGCCTGGTTCATCTTCTACATGCCGAACTATCTCGGCCATCCCGACAACTATATCCCGGCCAATTCGCTGAAGACGCCGGCGCATATCGTGCCCGAATGGTACTATCTGCCCTTCTACGCCATGCTGCGCGCCATCACCTTCAATGTCGGCCCGATCGACTCCAAGCTCGGCGGCGTGCTGGTCATGTTCGGGGCGATCATCATTCTGTTCTTCCTGCCCTGGCTCGATACCTCCAAGGTCCGCTCCGCCGTCTATCGTCCGCTGTACAAGCTGTTCTTCTGGCTGTTCGTCGCCAATGCCATCCTGCTCGGCTGGCTCGGTTCCCGTCCGGCGGAGGGCGTCTATGTCATCCTGTCTCAGCTCGGCACGCTCTATTATTTCGGCTTCTTCCTCGTGGTGATGCCGGTGCTGGGTTTCGTGGAAAAGCCGAAACGCATTCCGAATTCGATCACGGAAGCGGTTCTTCAGAAGCGGCCCGGCGGCACGCCGGCTGCGCTGTGATCGGGGGCGAAGGGAACATGATGATGAAGCACGTCCTTTCCGGCCTCCTGTCCGCGGCCTTCCTGACGCTCGCCACCGACACGGTGCTGGCGCAGGAAAACGCGCCGGCCCCGGCGGCCAGCCATGATGCCGCAGCACCTGCCGGCGAGCATGCCGGCGCCGAGGGCGAGGCCCATGGCGGCACGCCCCACTTCCCGATCAAGAAGCCGGCGCAGATGTCCTGGAGCTTCGCCGGCCCCTTCGGCCATTATGACAAGGCGCAGCTGCAGCGCGGCCTCAAGGTCTATACCGAGGTCTGTTCGGCCTGCCATTCGATGAACCTTGTGGCCTTCCGCACCCTGCGCGGCCTCGGCTATTCGGAGGCGCAGGTGAAGGCCTTCGCCGCCAATTACGAGGTGCAGGACGGGCCGAATGCCGAAGGCGAGATGTACACCCGCAAGGCCCTGCCTTCGGACCATTTCCCCTCGCCCTTCGCCAATGCGGAAGCAGCGGCCGCCGCCAACAATGGCGCGGCCCCGCCCGACATGTCGCTGCTGGCCAAGGCACGCGGTATCGAGCGCGGCTTCCCGACCTTCGTCTTCGATATCTTCACCCAGTATCAGGAGGGCGGGCCGGACTATATCCACGCGCTGCTGACCGGCTATCAGGAGCCGCCCAAGGGTGTGGAAGTGGCCCCCGGCACACATTACAACCCCTATTTCGCCAATGCGGCGGCGCTGGCTATGGCCAAGCCGCTCAATGACGGCCAGGTGACCTATGATGACGGTGCTCCAGCCACCGTCGATCAATATTCGCGCGATGTCGCGGCCTTCCTGATGTGGGCGGCAGAGCCGCATCTGGAGGAGCGCAAGCGGACCGGCTTCATGGTCATGATCTTCCTGGTGATCTTCACCGGGCTGATCTACCTGACCAAGCGCGCCGTCTACGCCGCCAAGGATCACTAAGCGCCGTCTACGCCGCCAAGGATCACTAAGCGCAGACATGCGCGCGATCATCGGACGGGCGGCTTCGGCCGCCCTTCTGCGTTTCAAGGCAGCGAGACGGCGCGCCGAACCAGATACGGTCGCCAGCCAATCGCAAAATCGTGTTAAGCCTGTCGAGCGGTCGCGGATTGCCTCGCAGGCGGTCTGCACTATGATCCGCTTCCATCCAGCGGAGCGACCGTCGGATGCATGAGGATGAGGGCAGCGGCGACAGCATGGTGCGAAGCGGTGACAGGATCAGCCGGATTGCCGGCCTGACATGCGCGGCGTTCCTTCTGGGCGCGCCGGTGCAGGCAGCGAGTCTGTGCGAGCGGCTCTATGAGCGGCTGGCCGAGCTGCCGCAGGAGCGTCATGACGCCCTGCAGCCAAGCGGGTTTACCGGCGACATCACCCGGCTCAATCTCGAACTGCGCGCCGCGCGCGCGGATCTGCGCCGCCTCAATTGCACCGGCGGCAGCATCACGGTGATCGGCGGGGGGAGCGAGGCGGCCTGCGATGCGCTGAACGAGCGCATCGTCGGGCTCGGCCGGGATATCGACGCGATGAAGGTACAGCGCCTGTCGGCGCCGGAAGGTGGTGAGGCCGGGCAGCGGCAGCGGATTCTCAGCGCCATCGACCTCAACCGCTGCGCCGAGAAAATGGAGGCCGAGCCAGTGCCGATCTCGGCGGGTGAGGACGAACAGCGCCCCTTCCGCCAGCCCCTCTATCCGCCCGTTCAGGATGGCACCCGCCCGATCGACGGGTTTGGCGAGACACCGCCGCTGCGGCTGCATGATCGGCGCAATCCGGGATGGGGCGGCGCGGGCTCCGGCTTTTCCGGCTCGGATGCGGCGGGTACGGTGCGGACGCTTTGCGTGCGCACCTGCGACGGCGCCTTCTTCCCGATCTCGTCCCAGGCCACGCCGGAGGATTTCGCCCGCGACGCCGAAAGCTGCCACCAGCGCTGCCCCGGCGCCCCCACGGCGCTCTATTACCACTCCCTGGAAACACAGGAGGCCGACGAGATGGTGTCGGCCGAGACCGGCGCGCCCTATCGCGACCTGCCGACCGCCTTTGCCTACAAGCTGCGCGACCCCTCGGAAAAATCCACCTGCGGCTGCCAGCTGAATGCGGCTTCAGTCCCGTCGCAGAGCGAGCCGGGCGACCCTGGCAAGTCGGGTGAGCCTGGACAGCCGGGCGCTTCGTCGATCGTCTCGATCACCACCCGGCCGCCCGCTACCGGCGCTTCCGACAAAGGTATAGCGGCCAAAGACGCGGCGATGCCACAGCCCGAGGCGGCTGCCGCGCCGACACAGGCCCAGCCGTCAGATCCCGCCCGACCCTATGACCCAGCCCGCAAGGTGCGCCAGGTCGGCCCCTCCTTCCTGCCTGCGCAGGAAAGTGCCATCGATCTGCATCAGCCGAAATCCGTGACGCCCTCTCCGGACACAAATTAGGAACAGGCCGAAAAGCGGGAGCTGGTTTTCGGATAAATCCGATGCGCTCGGATTGTCCGCCCCTCGGGCGGCGGCTGTCGGCCCGGCATGCCACGCTCTACACTGGACAAACCGCCGCCTATGTGCTGCGCAAAAGGCTTGGCCGCGCACCGAGCCAACAGGTGCGGCCTTACGACCCTGCACGCAACCTATCATACAACTGCCGCCCATCGGCGATGATGAGCGGCAGCCTTCTTTCCATGTCGGCCTGATGAAGGCCAGTCTTGAGGGCGTGGACGCCGGTTCTCAGAAGGGGATGTCGTCGTCCAGGTCGCGCGAGAAGCCACCACCGCTGCCGCCGCCACCCGAACGGCCGCCGCCTGCGCCGCCGCCCGAACGACCGCCACCGGATGCCGGACGCTCTTCATAGCCGCCGCCATAGCCGCTCTCATACTCCCCGCCACTGCCGCCACCACGGCTCATGCCACCGCCCCCGCCGCCTTCGCCACGGCCGTCGAGCATGGTCAGCGTCGAGTTGAAGCCCTGCAGCACGATTTCCGTGGAATAGCGGTCGTTGCCGGTCTGGTCCTGCCACTTGCGGGTCTGCAGCGCGCCCTCGATATAGAGCTTGGCGCCCTTCTTCACATATTGTTCGACGACCTTGCACAGGCCCTCGTTGAAGACGACGACCGTATGCCACTCCGTCTTTTCCCGGCGCTCGCCGGAATTGCGGTCGCGCCAGCTTTCGGAGGTGGCGATGCGCAGATTGGCGATCGGCCTGCCATCCTGCGTGCGGCGGATTTCCGGATCCGCACCCACATTCCCGACGAGGATCACCTTGTTGACGCTGCCTGCCATAGTCCTGGTCCTTCCTTGATCCCGATGCTCTCGTTCCGGTCAACGCAACGAGCGCGCGGGCCTGCCGTTCCCGGCGAAATCCGTCTTGAGGCGCGCAGTCTAGGCGCTGCGCGCGCGCCTGGCTTCCCACCGCCGCGGCTTTCCACAAATCTTTGGCCACACAGCGTCGGCCTGCGGCTAGGGCCGCCTGTCCTCATGCACCCGTGATGCCGATCAAAATCGTTCTTTATTTGTTCTAAACAATGCTTATGATCGGAGTCAAGCGACTCAACTCATGGGTCGGGCGCGGCGACAGGAAGATGGCTCCTCCACCTCGACAGAAGGCCCGCAATCCTTACATAGACCCATACTCTGGGCATGGGGCCTTCCCATAGACGCGGACGAGACGACAGGCAGAGACAGATGAGCGAACTGAAGACGATTTCGATCCGCGGCGCACGCGAACACAATCTGAAGAATATCGACCTGGATCTGCCGCGCAACAAGCTGATCGTGATGACCGGCCTGTCCGGCTCCGGCAAGTCCTCGCTCGCCTTCGACACGATCTATGCCGAGGGGCAGCGCCGCTATGTCGAGAGCCTCTCGGCCTATGCCCGCCAGTTCCTGGAGATGATGCAGAAGCCCGATGTCGACCAGATCGACGGGCTGTCTCCGGCGATTTCGATCGAGCAGAAGACCACGTCGAAGAATCCGCGCTCGACCGTCGGCACGGTCACCGAGATCTATGACTATATGCGCCTTCTGTTCGCGCGCGTCGGCATCCCCTATTCGCCGGCGACGGGCCTGCCGATCGAGAGCCAGACGGTGAGCCAGATGGTGGACCGGATTCTTGCCTTCGGCGAGGGTACGCGGCTTTACATCCTCGCGCCGATGGTCCGGGGCCGTAAGGGCGAGTACAAGAAGGAACTGGCGGAGCTGATGAAGAAGGGCTTCCAGCGCGTCAAGATCGACGGCCAGTTCTACGAGATCGCGGAAGCCCCCGCCCTCGACAAGAAGTACAAGCATGACATCGACGTCGTGGTCGATCGTGTGGTGGTACGCGCCGATATTGCCGCGCGCCTGGCCGACAGTCTGGAGACCTGCCTCAGCCTTGCCGAGGGGCTGGCCGTGGCGGAATTCGCCGACAAGCCGCTGCCCGTCAACGAGACCTCGGCTGGCGGCGCCGCCAACAAGTCGCTCAACGAGACGCATGAGCGCGTGCTGTTCTCGGAAAAATTCGCCTGCCCGGTCTCCGGCTTCACCATTCCGGAAATCGAGCCGCGGCTGTTTTCCTTCAACAATCCCTTCGGTGCCTGCCCGACCTGCGACGGCCTCGGTAGCCAGCAGAAGATCGACGAGGCGCTGATCGTTCCCGAACCGGAAAAGACGCTGAAGAGCGGTGCGATCGCGCCCTGGGCCAAGTCGAGCTCGCCCTATTACAATCAGACGCTCGAAGCGCTGGGCAAGGTTTTTAGCTTCAAGCTGACGAGCCGCTGGAGCGATCTGAGCGCCGAGGCGCAGAAGGCGATCCTGCACGGCACCGAGGAGAAGATCGAGTTCGAATATCAGGACGGCGCACGCTCTTACAAGACGGTGAAGGCCTTCGAGGGCATCGTCCCCAATCTCGAGCGCCGCTGGAAGGAGACGGACTCGGCCTGGGCGCGCGAGGAGATCGAGCGCTATATGTCGGCCGCCCCCTGCCCGGCCTGCAAGGGCTTCCGCCTGAAGCCGGAGGCGCTGGCCGTCAAGATCGACGGGCTGCAGATCGGCGAGGTCTCGAACATGTCGATCCGCCATGCGCGCGACTGGTTCGAGGACCTGCCGGCGCGGCTCTCTGCCAAACAGAATGAGATCGCCACGCGCATCCTCAAGGAAATCCGCGATCGCCTGCGCTTCCTCAACGATGTCGGGCTCGACTATCTCAGCCTCTCGCGCAATTCCGGCACGCTGTCGGGCGGCGAGAGCCAGCGCATCCGGCTGGCCTCGCAGATCGGCTCCGGCCTGACCGGCGTGCTCTATGTGCTGGACGAGCCCTCGATCGGCCTGCACCAGCGCGACAATGCCCGCCTCCTGGAAACGCTGCGGCATCTGCGCGACATTGGCAATACGGTGATCGTCGTCGAGCATGACGAGGACGCGATCCTGACCTGCGACTATGTGGTCGATATCGGTCCGGCGGCCGGTGTCCATGGTGGGCGCGTGGTGGCGCAGGGTACGCCTGACGACATCATCGCCGATCCGAAGTCGCTGACCGGCAAGTATCTGTCCGGCCAGCTGTCGGTCGAGGTGCCGAGCGAGCGGCGGGTGCCGAAGAAGAAGAAGGCGCTGACCGTCGTCGGTGCACGCGCCAACAATCTGAAGAACGTCACCGCCTCCATTCCGCTTGGCGTCTTCACCGCGGTGACGGGCGTGTCGGGCGGCGGAAAGTCCACCTTCCTGATCGAGACCCTGTACAAGGCGGCGGCACGCCGGGTGATGGGCGCGCGCGAGATCCCGGCCGAGCATGACCGCATCGACGGCTTCGAGCATATCGACAAGGTGATCGATATCGACCAGTCGCCGATCGGGCGCACGCCGCGTTCCAACCCGGCCACCTATACCGGCGCCTTCACCCCGATCCGCGACTGGTTCGCCGGCCTGCCGGAGGCCAAGGCGCGCGGCTATGGCCCGGGCCGCTTCTCCTTCAACGTCAAGGGCGGGCGCTGTGAGGCCTGCCAGGGCGACGGCGTCATCAAGATCGAGATGCACTTCCTGCCCGACGTCTATGTCACCTGCGACGTCTGCCACGGCAAGCGCTACAATCGCGAGACGCTGGATGTCACCTTCAAGGGCAAGTCGATCGCCGACGTGCTCGATATGACCGTGGAGGAAGGCGTGGAATTCTTCGCCGCCGTGCCGGCGGTGCGCGACAAGCTGGTGACGCTGAACCAGGTGGGGCTCGGCTATATCAAGGTCGGCCAGCAGGCCAATACGCTGTCGGGCGGCGAGGCGCAGCGCGTGAAGCTGGCCAAGGAACTGTCCAAGCGCTCCACCGGCCGCACGCTCTATATCCTCGACGAGCCGACCACCGGCCTGCATTTCCACGATGTCGCCAAGCTGCTCGAACTGCTGCAGGAACTGGTGAACCAGGGCAACTCGGTGGTGGTGATCGAGCACAATCTGGAAGTGGTCAAGACGGCCGACTGGGTGATCGACTTCGGCCCCGAGGGTGGCGATGGCGGCGGCCAGGTGATCGCCGAGGGCACGCCCGAGGACATCGTCAAGGTGGAGCGCTCCTATACCGGCCAGTTCCTCAAGGAACTGCTGGAGCGCCGGCCGATGCGCAGCAAGGCGGCAGCCGAATAGGCTGTCGTCAAGACGACAGGGCAGACACGATGGGACCGACGGCGAGGGCAACGCCGTCAACGGGAATTCCAAGGGGATGGACATGACGAAGAGCGGAACGATCCGGGTCGGCATCGGCGGCTGGACCTATGATCCGTGGGACGAAAGCTTCTATCCGGCAGGCTTGCCCAAGAAGCGCCAGCTCGAACATGCCAGCCGCGCGCTGAAGGTGATCGAGGTCAACGGCACCTATTACAGCTCGCAGAAGCCGGAAACTTTCGCCAAGTGGGCATCGGAGGTGCCTGACGGTTTCGTCTTCTCGCTGAAGGCCAGCCGCTTCGCCACCAACAAGAAGGTGCTGGCCGAGGCCGGGCCGTCGATCGAGCGTTTCCTCAATCAGGGCATCGCCGAGCTGGGCGATCGTCTCGGGCCGATCCTCTGGCAGTTCATGCCGACGAAGAAGTTCGATGCGGCCGATTTCGGCGCCTTCCTGGCGCTGCTGCCGTCGTCGCTGGCGGGGCTGACCCTGCGCCATGCGGTGGAGGTGCGCCATCCCTCGTTCCAGACACCGGAATTCATCGCGCTCGCCCGCGCGCATGGCGTGGCTGTCGTCTGCGCCGATCACGCCGATTACCCGCTGATCCCCGATGTCACCGCCGATTTCGTCTATGCCCGCCTGCAGACCGGCAAGGAGACCGAGGAGGCCTGCTATGAGCCGGAGCGCCTCGACCAATGGGCCGGGCGGCTGAAGGACTGGGCACAGGGGCGCGATGGCGCGAGCCTGCCGCTGATCCATGCGGAACAACCGGCGGCCGGGCAGCCGCGCGATGTTTTCGCCTTTTTCATCCATGAGGGAAAATCGCGCGCGCCGGCGGGCGCGCAGGCGCTGCAGGCCAGGGTCGACTGAGGCAGAATCAGGCCTGCGACAGCGGGTGGATGTGATGCGTCAGGGTTTCGGCGCTGAGACTGGGGCCGGCGCGAAAACCGGCATCGCCATGGCGCCAGACGGCGGCGGCTGCGGCCTCGAAAGCCGGCATGCCCTGGGCGAGATGGGCGCCGACGATGCCCGCCAGAACATCGCCGGAACCGGCCGTGGCAAGCCAGGGCGGCGCATGGGCATTGATCGCCGCGCGCCCGTCAGGCGCGGCGATCACCGTGTCGGGACCCTTGTAGATGATGGAGGCATGGGCGCGGCGCGCCGCCTGGATCGCCTTGTCCACCTTGGACAGCGAGTCATCGGCCGAAAGATCCGGAAACAGCCGGGCAAATTCGCCCTCATGCGGTGTCAGCACCAGCCGCGTCTCTCCTTGCGCGAAGGCATTGAACAGCAGCGGCGGCGTATCCTTGAAGGCGGTGATGCCATCGGCATCCAGCACCAGGTTTCGCTGCGCCAGAAGGGGCACGTAATCACGGGCCTTGGACAGATCGCCGAAGCCGGGCCCGAGAACGAAGCTGTTGGCGCGCCTGTCCTCAAGAAAGCCGGCAAGCGCCTCCGCATCCTCGATCTTGCGCAGCATGATCGCCGTCAGATGCGCGGCATTGGCCGCCAGCGCCGCCTCAGGCGCGGCGATGGTGACGAGCCCTGCCCCGGAATGCAGGCCGGCCAGCGCTGACATTCGGGCTGCCCCCGTGGTCAGGGCGTTGCCGGAGAAGACGATCAGATGGCCGCGCTTGTATTTATGGGTGGCGGCATCGAGCGCTCCGGCCTGTTCGTGCCAGAGCAGCGGGCCGTTTTCCTGCACCGGGCCGGCCGCCGCGCGCACGATCCGCTCGGGAATGCCGATATCGACCACCTCGAGCGTTCCGGTGCGGGCGCGCCCCGGCACCAGCAGATGGCCGGGCTTGCGGGTCATGAAGGTGATGCTGCGCTCTGCCTGGAAGGCGGCGCCGAGCACGGCGCCGCTGTGTCCGTCGATGCCGGAGGGAAGATCGATGCTGAGCACCGGCAGCCCTGCCTCCTCCACAGCCTTGATGATCTGCGCCAGGCTGTCCGGCACGGGGCGCGACAGGCCTGCGCCGAAGACCGCGTCGATCACCACATCGCCGGCCTGCGGCCGGTAGTTCGATAAGGCGACCATCTGCTCATCCGGCCGTTGCAGGGCGGTCTGGATCCAGTCCGCATGCGCCCGCGCCGCGTCGCCCTTCAGGCGCTGCGCCTCTCCCATGAGATGGACCGCCACCGTTGCCCCGCTTTCGGCCAGAGCCCGCGCCGCCACGAAACCATCGCCGCCATTGTTGCCGGGACCGCACAGCACGACGAAACGCAGCGCGCCGGGATGATATTTCAGCGCCGCCGCGGCCACGGACCGGCCGGCGCGCACCATCAGCCCATAGCTGTCGATGCCGCTTTCCGCGCTTTCGCGATCGACGGCGGTCATGGCTTCGGGCGAAAGCAGGAGCGTGGAAAGAGGCGTGCGCATGAGCCAGACAATGGCCAGAGCGGGCCGATGAATCAAGCGGTCAATTCGCCGCGTGATGTCTGATAAATAAGCATTTGCATAAGTTTGCGGCTTGGATAACATGAAAGGCGCACCCTGCCCCGGCGCTCGCCGAGGGGGTGTGCGATGGAAAAAACCAGGATCCGCAGGAGGCGGAAGGCGCGCTCAGAGCACGTGTCCGGGCCATGACGGGCGGGATCCGGGCCGGTATGGTTCATTCGGCGGTCAGGGGATCAGAAAGGCGTGACCATTGGCCGACAGTCGATTGCCACGGCGCTCCGGCCATGCGAAAGCAGAGGGTGAACGCCTGATCGAGCGTGGCTCGCTCCGGTGGCAAGTCTGAACATGGCATGCGATATGCATGGGCGACGGCGCGGGCCTCTGGCCCGCACCAACGGGAGAAGCGGAGAGAGTTTTTTCTCATGAAGAAGATCGAAGCGATCATCAAGCCTTTCAAGCTCGACGAGGTGAAGGAAGCCCTGCAGGAGGTCGGCCTGCAAGGCATTACCGTGACCGAAGCCAAGGGCTTCGGCCGGCAAAAGGGCCATACCGAGCTTTATCGCGGCGCGGAATATGTCGTGGATTTCCTGCCGAAGGTGAAGGTGGAAGTCGTTCTGGCCGACGAACATGCCGACGCCGTCATCGAGGCCATCCGCAATGCCGCGCAGACCGGGCGCATTGGCGACGG
Source organism: Xaviernesmea rhizosphaerae (assembly GCF_001938945.1). Classification (GTDB taxonomy): domain Bacteria; phylum Pseudomonadota; class Alphaproteobacteria; order Rhizobiales; family Rhizobiaceae; genus Xaviernesmea; species Xaviernesmea rhizosphaerae. The sequence goes on along the minus strand of NZ_MKIO01000038.1, from coordinate 45,613 downwards.
CAAGATCTTCGTCTCCAATGTCGAGGAAGTGATCCGCATCCGCACGGGCGAGACCGGCATCGACGCCATCTGACGCCGGCGCACAAGACGCTGGCCGGCGTACAGACCAACCAAGAACAACAGACCAACCAAGAAAAACAGAGGAAACCGAGGGTTCAAGAGCTATGACGACAGCCAACGACATTCTCAAGCAGATCAAGGACAACGACGTCAAATTCGTCGACCTGCGCTTCACTGATCCTAAGGGCAAGCTGCACCATGTGACGATGGACGTCTCCTGCGTCGACGAGGACATGTTCGCCGATGGCGTGATGTTCGACGGCTCTTCCATCGGCGGCTGGAAGGCGATCAACGAGTCCGACATGGTGCTGATGCCGGACCCGGCCACGGTGCATATGGACCCGTTCTTCGCCCAGTCGACGATGGTCGTCGTGTGCGACATTCTCGATCCGGTCTCCGGCGAAGCCTATAACCGCGATCCGCGCGGCACGGCCAAGAAAGCGGAAGCCTATCTGAAGTCCTCGGGCATCGGCGACAGCGTCTTCGTCGGGCCGGAACCGGAATTCTTCGTCTTCGACGACGTCAAGTACCGGGCCGATCCCTACAACACCGGCTTCAAGCTCGATTCGAACGAGCTGCCCTCCAATGACGACACGGATTACGAGACCGGCAATCTCGGCCATCGCCCGCGCGTCAAGGGCGGCTATTTCCCGGTTCCGCCTGTCGACAGCGCGCAGGACATGCGCTCGGAAATGCTGACGGTGCTGGCCGAAATGGGCGTCGTCGTCGAAAAGCAGCACCATGAAGTGGCGGCCGCCCAGCACGAGCTTGGCGTGAAGTTCGACACGCTGGTCCGCAATGCCGACAAGATGCAGATCTACAAATATGTCGTGCATCAGGTCGCCAATGCCTATGGCAAGACTGCGACCTTCATGCCCAAGCCGATCTTCGGCGACAACGGCTCGGGCATGCATGTGCACCAGTCGATCTGGAAGGACGGCAAGCCGACTTTTGCCGGCGACGAATATGCCGGCCTGTCGGAAAGCTGCCTCTACTACATCGGCGGCGTCATCAAGCATGCCAAGGCGATCAACGCCTTCACCAACCCGACCACCAACTCCTACAAGCGTCTGGTGCCCGGTTATGAAGCCCCGGTCCTGCTCGCCTATTCCGCGCGCAACCGCTCGGCCTCCTGCCGCATTCCCTTCGGCTCCTCGCCGAAGTCCAAGCGCGTCGAAGTCCGCTTCCCCGATCCGGCCCAGAACCCCTATCTCGGCTTTGCGGCGATGCTGATGGCCGGCCTCGACGGCATCAAGAACAAGATCCATCCGGGCAAGGCCATGGACAAGGATCTTTACGACCTGCCGCCGAAGGAACTGAAGAAGATCCCGACCGTGTGCGGATCCCTGCGTGAAGCGCTCGAAAGCCTCGACCGCGACCGCAAGTTCCTCACCGCCGGCGGCGTGTTCGACGACGACCAGATCGACGCCTATATCGAGCTGAAGATGGCGGAAGTCATGCGCTTCGAAATGACGCCGCATCCGGTCGAATTCGACATGTACTACTCGGTCTAAGACGCGACCGCGTCCATCGCCTGATCCAGGGGCCGGCTTTCACGGGGAGCCGGCCTTTTTCGTTCGAGCAAATTTTTTTTCGTTCTCAGACGGTGCTTTAACCTCGTCCATCCGGCAGGGCATGGCCTGGCCCGATCTATGTCACACAGGCGACATAAACCGGTGGAGCAAGGGAGCTTTTCGGTTGCTTCTGCGTTGATTAACCACGACGATCCCGTCGAGACGCCGTGACGCAGGCACCGCCCTCCCAGCCCTTGATCTGCGGCAAGGCTCCACCCAAATAAAGGGGGAAAGGAAGCCAGTACGATGAAACAGAGAGACGCGAAATTCGCAATCGGGCAGGTGGTTCGCCACAAGGTTTTCCCGTTCCGTGGCGTGATTTTCGACGTGGATGCGGAATATTCCAACACCGAGGAGTGGTGGAATTCTATTCCCGCCGAAATCCGGCCAGACCGGGATCAGCCTTTCTACCATCTGCTTGCCGAAAATGACGAGGCCGAATATGTGGCCTATGTGTCCGAACAGAACCTGATGTCGGATAATGATCCAGTGCCGCTCCGCCACTCCCAGGTGGAGATGTTCTTCGATCCCGAATCGGCCGGTCATTACCGCCCGAAGGCGGTGGTCCAGCACTGAAGTGCTTGGCGATGGACATTCAATCGGACAGCAACAAAAAAGCCCGGCAATGCCGGGCTTTTCCTTTTGCCTGTTATGGCAATAAATCAGTTCTGCTTGGCGGCCTTCTGGGCGTCTTCCAGCTTCTTGCGGGCGTCTTCGGCCTTCTTCTGCATTTCTTCCTGCAGCAGGCGCTGACGCTCCTGCAGCTTGGACTGTTCGATCGGCTCGCCGTCGAAAACGCCGGTGAAGCCTTCAAGCGACATCTTGATCGGGTTCGGCGCGCGCTGGAAGTTGACCGAGGTGAAGACGACCTCGGTGCCCTTCTTCAGGCTGGCGAGCATCTGGTCGGTCAGCGGGGCTTCGGCTACGCACTTGTCCGGCATGCAGATCGCATAGTCGAGCTTGGCGGGCTTGCCGCCGTCGATCTGAACCTGGATGCCCGGCGGAATCATGCGGGCGGACGGAACGGAAACCTGAAGGATCTTGCGGCTGACCTTGCCCGTGACGGTGATGAGACCGGCGGCGGTGATCAGCTGGCCGTTATTGGCGGTCAGCAGGTTCTGTACGATGCAGACGTCATTGTCTTCCTGCTTCGTGCAGACCTTGAACCAGCCCTGAGGCGGACGTCCGCCGGCGTCCTGCGCGAAGGCCGCAGCCGGCATCGTCGCGGCCGCGACGGCGCCGGCGATCGCGGCAAGAGCGGCCTTCTGGGTAAGGGTCGACTTGAAGGTCATAACGAGGTTCCGTCTCCTGAGAATCGGGTGTGGCCGGAACAGGGCCGTCCTGTCCGGTGGCAAGGTCGAGTGCCGCTCTCCTGTTGGCAGAATGAGGCATTTGCATGACCCGCTTGTCCCGAACCCTGTTACATGGCTGAGGCGCCGATATCCAGTCTCCTCCCCGTCTTTTTACGGAACCGCTGCGGCAGGACGCCTGTCGTTTCGGGTTGGAAATGACGTGCGGCGTGCTAGGTTGGCGGCGGATTCGCCGCGGCTGCGAGCCAGGCCGATTATGATGACCCTGCCGCTGCTTCAGCCCGGAGCGCGGCAAGGCGGATAGCTGCCGCATTGTTGGGCGAAGCGGGCCGACCGAAACGTGCTTGCAAGGAATGGAGACGAGCGTGCGGACTATCTTTCTCGGGCTGGCGGTGCTGGCATCGTTCGTGGCCGGTCCTGCCCTGGCCGATCCGGTCCGCTCGATCGCCATGCATGGCACCCCGGCCCTGCCGGACGATTTCAAGGCCTTTCCTTATGTCAATCCGGACGTGAAAAAGGGTGGCCGGATCGCCTATGGCGTGGTCGGCACCTTCGACAATCTCAATCCCTTCATCCTGAAGAGCATGCGCACCACGGCGCGGGGCATGCTGGACCCGGAATACGGCAATCTCGTCTATGATTCGCTGATGCAGCGGTCGCGCGACGAGGCCTTCTCGCTTTATCCGCTGCTTGCCGAAAGCGTGGAGTGGGACGACAACCGCAGCTTCATCCAGTTCAATCTCAACCCGAAAGCGCATTGGTCGGATGGCCAGCCGGTGACGCCTGAGGATGTGATCTTCACCTTCGAGCTGTTCCGCGACAAGGGCCGCGTGCCCTTCTCCAACCGCATGGCGAAGGTGGCCAAGCTCGAAAAGGTCGGCGAGCGCAGCGTGCGCTTCACCTTCAACGAGCAGAGCGACCGTGAATTTCCGCTCCTGGTGGCGCTGACGCCGATCCTGCCGAAGCATGCCACCGATGTGGACAGTTTCGACCAGACGACGCTCAAATTCCCCATCGGCTCCGGCCCTTACAAGGTGGCGGATGTGCGCCCTGGCGAGCGCATCGTCTATCGCCGCGATCCGAATTACTGGGCCAAGGATCTGCCGTCGAAGGTCGGGCAGGACAATTACGACGAGATCTCGGTCGAATATTTCCTGCAGGACAACACGCTGTTCGAGGCCTTCAAGAAAGGCGAGATCGACGTCTATCCCGAGGGCAGCCCGACTAAATGGGCGCGCAGCTACAGTTTCCCCGCCGTTAGCAGTGGCCAGGTGATCAAGGACACCTTCACGCCCCGCACGCCCTCGGGCATGCTGGGCTTCGTCTTCAACACCCGCCGGCCGCAATTTCAGGATATCAAACTCCGGCAGGGTCTGGCGCTGGTGTTCGATTTTGAATGGGTGAACAAGAACCTGTTCGACAGCGCCTATACGCGCACGCAGAGCTTCTGGCAGAATTCCAGCCTGTCCTATCTCGGCAATCCGGCCGACAATCGGGAGTTGTCGCTGCTTGGCGACATCAAGAACCGCATCATCCCCGCCGTTCTCGACGGCTCCTATCGCCTGCCTGTCACCGATGCCTCCGGCCGCGACCGCAATGTGCTGCGCGAAGCGGTGACGCTGCTGCGCGAGGCCGGCTATGTCGTCAAGGACGGGCGCATGGTCAATGCCCAGGGCGTGCCGCTGAGCTTCGAGATCATGACGCAGAACGAAGGGCAGGAGAAGCTGGCGCTTGCCTATCAGCGCTTCCTCGCCCCGCTCGGCATCCAGGCCAGCGTGCGCACGGTGGACGATTCGCAATATCAGGCCCGCAGCCAGACCTTCGATTACGACGTCATCATCAAGTCCTTCCCTTCCTCGCTCTCGCCGGGGATCGAGCAGGTCGGCCGATGGACCTCGGCGTCCCGAGACCGTCAGGGCAGCGACAATTTCGCCGGCGTGGCGGACAAGGATGTCGACACGCTGGTCAACGACATCCTGCAGGCCCGCGCGCAGGAGGATTTCACCGCTGCGGTTCGTGCCCATGATCGGCTGCTGGTCTCGAATTTCTATCTGGTGCCGCTCTACCATGTGAATGCGCAGTGGATCGCCCGGCAGAAACATATCGGCCGCCCCGATGTCGTTCCCCTCTACGGCTATCAGCTGCCGGCCTGGTGGGACGAAAACGCGCAGAAATAGGCCGCCTCATCGGCAGCAGGTCACAGTTCAGACATATCCGGCGCATCGAATGGGCCGGAGGCGGACCGCGCAGCGTGGTCGCTTCCGCGCCGCGCCAAATCAGAGGAAATCCGCCATGCAGCATCTGTCCATCGACGTCGTCTCCGACGTGGTCTGCCCCTGGTGCTATCTCGGCAAGGCCCGGCTGGACCAGGCGATCTCGGCGCTGGCCGGAGAGGTTCTCCTCACCGTCAACTGGCGGCCCTACCAGCTCAACCCGGATTTGCCGGCCGAAGGCGTGGATCACAAGGCCCATCTCTCCGCCAAGCTCGGCGGAGCCGAGGCGGTCGATCAGGCGCATGCGCGGTTGACCGATCTCGGCCGGGCCGACGGCATCGCCTTCGATTTCGACGCAGTGCGCATCAGCCCGAACACGCTCGACGCCCACCGTCTGGTGCGCTGGGCTGGAACGGAAGGTGCCGCGATGCAGGATGCGGTCGTCACAGCCTTGTTCAAGGCGAATTTCGAGCAGGGCCGCAATCTCGGCGACCGCGGCGAGCTGGTGGCCATTGCCGAAGAGGCCGGCATGCAGGGGCCGGTGATCCGGTCCCTGCTCGATTCCGGCGCCGACCGCGAGGCCGTGATGGAAGAAATAGAGCTTGCCCGCGAGATGGGGGTTTCAGGCGTGCCCTGCTTCATCATCGACAATCAATATGCCGTCATGGGCGCCCAGACGGTGGAGGCGATGACGGCGGCGCTGCGCGACATCGCCCAGATGAAGCGGCCAAACTGATCAGGCGCTCGCCGAACCCACCTATTTCCTGCCCTTCGATCAACCCCGTCACGAGTTCCCCGTTTCGATGGATATCGCCCTTCTCGCCCAGCACGCCCACCAGACCCTGCCCGAAGCCGAGGTTCCCGGCCTGCCGAACCGCTATCGCGGCAAGGTGCGCGACAATTACGACCTGCCCGACGGGCGGCGCATCCTGATCACCACGGACAGGATCAGCGCCTTCGATCAGGCGCTGGCCGTCATCCCGTTCAAAGGACAGGTTCTGACGCAGATCGCGCGTCACTGGTTTGAGCAGACCGCCGATATCGCGGCCAATCATGTGCTCGATTATCCCGATCCGAATGTGGTGATCGGCCGTCGCCTCGACATCCTGCCCGTCGAAATCGTCGTGCGCGGCTACCTCGCCGGCACCACCTCGACCTCGATCCTCACCCGCTATCGCGCCGGCGAGCGCGAGATGTATGGCCATTCCCTGCCCGACGGCATGCGCCCCAACCAGGTCCTGCCCGAAGCCATCATCACGCCGACGACCAAGGCCATGGATGGTGGCCATGACGCGCCGCTCTCCGAGGCGATGATCCTCGACCAGGGCCTGCTTTCGGCCGAGCAATGGAAGACGGTCTCCGACACGGCGCTGGCGCTGTTTGCCCGGGGCCAGGCGCTGGCGGCCGAGCGCGGCCTGATCCTGGCGGATACGAAATATGAATTCGGTCTCGATCCCGAGGGACGCATCGTGCTGGCCGACGAGATCCACACGCCCGACAGCAGCCGCTACTGGTTCGCCGAGACCTATGCCGAGCGCTTTGAGTCCGGCCAGGCGCCCGAGAGCTTCGACAAGGATTTCGTGCGCAACTGGGTGGTCGCGCGCTGCGACCCCTATCGCGACCCGATCCCGGAAATCCCCCAGGACGTCGTGCTGGAGGCGGCCGCCGTCTATATCCGCGCCTATGAGATCATCACCGGCAAAAGCTTCGTGCTGCCCGATCCGGCCGAGGTGCCGATCGAGCGCGTGAGGCGCAATCTGGCGAAATATGCCTGAAGCCTTATTGACGTGCCATTACCGAATGGCAGCGCAGTCGCAGCAGGCCGGCGCACTCCGGCCTGCCTATGAAAGCTGCAACCTGATGATTTCATCGCGCTCGGCAGATCCTCGGCACAAGGCCGAGGATGACGGCCCGCGCGGATGGTGCCGCCTCTGAACGTCATCCCGCCTTCGCCAGCCCCGCCAGCTGCGTCATCAGCAGCGCCGCGCCGGCCAGCCGCTTTTCCGGTGTCGGGAAGTCGCGCTGGAAGAAGATGCTGTGGTCGGCGCGGATCTTGGCGCCGGGGCCCTGCTTGGCGATATAGCCAACCAGCGCCGCCGGATTGGGGAATTCGCGGTTGCGGAACTGCACCACGACGCCCTTCGGCCCGGCATCGAGCTTCTCGACATTGGCGGTGCGGCAGAGCGATTTGACATAGACGATCTTCAGGAGGTGCTGCACCTCGATCGGCAGCGGGCCGAAACGGTCGATCAGCTCGGCGCCGAAGGCGTCGATCTCCTGGAGCTCCGTGATTTCGCCGAGGCGGCGATAGAGGCTGAGGCGGAGATGAAGGTCCGGCACATAGTCGTCGGGGATCATCACGGGCGTGCCCACGGCGATCTGCGGCGACCAGCCGGTGTCGATGATCTCCTCCGGCGAACCCTTGAGCTCCGCCACGGCTTCCTCCAGCATCTGCTGGTAGAGCTCGAAGCCGACCTCCTTGATATGGCCGGACTGCTCGTCGCCCAAGAGATTGCCGGCGCCGCGAATGTCGAGATCGTGGCTGGCGAGCTGGAAGCCGGCGCCCAGCGTGTCGAGCGATTGCAGCACCTTCAGCCGCCGCTCGGCCGTCGTCGTCAGCACCTTGTTGACCGGCAAAGTGAAGAGCGCAAAGGCGCGCACCTTGGAGCGGCCGACACGGCCGCGCAGCTGGTAGAGCTGGGCCAGGCCGAACATGTCGGCACGATGGACGATCAGCGTATTGGCCGAGGGCACGTCGAGACCGGATTCGACGATGGTGGTGGAAAGCAGCACATCGTAACGCCCCTCATAGAAGGCGTTCATGATGTCCTCCAGCTCGCCGGCCGCCATCTGCCCGTGGGCGACGGCGACCTTCAGCTCCGGCGTGTTCTCCTGGAGGAAGTCGTGGATTTCGGCGAGGTCGCTCAGGCGCGGACAGACATAGAAGCTCTGGCCGCCGCGATAGTGCTCGCGCATCAGCGTCTCGCGGATCACGAGGCTGTCGAAGGGCGAGATGAAGGTGCGCACGGCCATGCGATCGACTGGTGGCGTGGTGATCAGCGACAGCTCGCGCACCCCGGTCAGCGCCAGCTGCAACGTGCGCGGGATCGGCGTGGCCGAGAGCGTGAGCACATGCACGTCGCTCTTCAGCTCCTTCAGCCGTTCCTTGTGCTTGACGCCGAAATGCTGCTCCTCGTCGATGATCAGCAGGCCGAGATTGGCAAAGGTGATGCCGCTGCCGAGCAGGGCATGGGTGCCGACGACGATATCGACCTTGCCGTCCGCCACCTCGCGCTTGGTCAGCGCCAGCTCCTTCGAGCCGACCAGGCGGGAGGCCTGAGCGACACGGATCGGCAGGCCGCGGAAGCGCTCGGCGAAGGATTTGAAATGCTGGCGGGCAAGCAGTGTCGTCGGCACGACGACGGCCACCTGAACGCCGTTCATCGCCGCGAGGAAGGCCGCGCGCAGCGCAACTTCCGTCTTGCCGAAGCCGACATCGCCGCAGACCAGCCGGTCCATCGGCCGGCCGGCGCCCAGATCCTCGCGCACCGATTCGATCGAGGTCAGCTGATCCTCGGTCTCGTCATAGGGGAAGCGGGCGGCAAATTCGTCATAGAGCCCCTCCGGCGCGGTCAGCACCGGGGCGTGGCGGGTCAGTCGCTCGGCGGCGATGCGGATCAGGCCGCCGGCCATGTCGAGCAGGCGCTTCTTCAGCTTGGCCTTGCGCGCCTGCCAGGCGACGCCGCCGAGCTTGTCGAGAATGGCGTCCGAGCCTTCGGCCCCGTAGCGCGAGAGCAGTTCGATGTTTTCGACCGGCAGATAGAGCTTGGCCTCATCGGCATAGACCAGCTCCAGACAGGCATGCGGCGCGCCGGCGGCCTCGATGGTGCGCAGGCCGACGAAGCGGCCGATGCCGTGCTCGGCATGCACCACGATCGAGCCCTCGTCGAGGCCGGTGACCTCGGCGATTAAATCGGAGGAGCGCTTGCGCCGCCGGCTGCGGCGCACCATGCGGTCGCCGAGAATGTCCTGCTCGCCGATGACGACGAGCTTGCCTGTCTCGAAGCCCGCCTCCAGCGACAGGACGGTGGACCCCGCCTCACCGGGCTTGAGCTTCTCGACCTCGGAGAGCTTCGACACCGGCTTGATGTTGCCGAGGCCATGCTCGGTCAGCACCTGGAGGAGACGGTCGAGCGAGCCTTCCGACCAGGCCGTGATCAGCACTTTGGCGCCCGCGGCCCTTCGGTCGGCGATATATTTGACCGCCTGGTCGAAGACGTTGACGCGTTCGGCCTCGCGCTCTTCGGCCTGCGCCTCCGTGGCATTCTTGGCCCAGCGCACGCCGATGCGCGCGTCGACCTCCATCACCGCGCGCGCCTCGCCCTGATGCTCCAGGAAGGGCGAGAGGCGGATGGCGCGGCGCGAGATCAGGGCGGCGACGAATTGGTCGCGGGTGAGATAGAGCCTGTCCGGCGGCACGGGCTTGTAGGGCGCGGCCTGCGCCATCTGCCCCTTGCCGCCGCCAGCATCGCGGCGGGCCTCGTGATAGTCTTCCACCAGGCGGAAGCGCTCGGCCGCCGCCTCGCGGGCGGTGTGGTCGGTCACCAGCGTGAAGCCGTCGAGATAATCGAAGACCGTTTCCAGCCCGTCATAAAACAGCGGCAGCCAGTGCTCCATCCCTGCGTAACGACGCCCCTCGGAGACGGCCTGGTAGAGCGCATCGTCGCGCGTAGCCGCGCCGAAGAGGGAAAGATATTCCTTGCGGAAATGGCTGATCGTCTCGGGCGTCAGCATCACTTCGCTCATCGGATTGAGGTCGAGCGATTTCGCCTGTCCGGTGGTGCGCTGGCTGGCGGGATCGAAGGAACGGATCGATTCGAGCGTATCGCCGAAGAAATCGAGGCGCAGCGGCTCGGCCGCACCGGGAACATAGACATCGAGAATGCCGCCGCGCACGGCGAACTCGCCGACCTCGCGCACGGTGGACACCCGCTCGAAGCCATTGCGCTCGAGACGGTGGGCAATGTCGTCCATGCGCACCACGCCGCCCGGCCGGGCGGAGAAGGTCATGGTTTCGATCACGCTGCGCGGCGCCATCTTCTGCAGGCTGGCATTGACGGTCACCAGCACAATTGCCGGATGCGGCTTCTTCGCATGGGTGACGAGGCTCGAAAGCGCCGCCAGCCGCCGGGCCGAGACTTCGGCCGAGGGCGAAACACGGTCATAGGGCAGGCAGTCCCAGCCCGGAAGGGTGAGCACGGGAATGTCCGGCGCGGCGAAGCCCAGCATCTGCTCGAGATCCGACAGCCGCTGGCCGTCCGAGAGGAGATAGGCGACCGGCCCGCGCGCCCGGGCAATCTCGGCCAGCGCGAAGGGCTCCAGCCCCGAAGGCACCGGGCCGATGGTCAATTCGGTGGCGACACGCGCCAGCTGCCCTGCATTGAAGCCGGCAATCATGCGCGCGGACCCGCAGTGCCAGCCCCTGCCCCCGGACCCTCGAAGTCCGGCTTGTAGGAGGCGATACGGGCAAAGAGCGGCGTGTCGAATTCGGCCGGGATCGGCTTTTCGCCGGTGATCCACTTGACCAGATCATTGTCCTCCTCGGCCATGATCTTCTCCAGCTCGTCCAGAACATCCTCCGGCAGGCCGGCAAGCTCGGCTTCCGCGAACTGGCCGAAGATCAGGTCCATCTCGCGAATGCCGCGATGCCAGGCGCGAAACAGGATCTTGCGGCGGCGGACATCGAGATCGGCGCTGCTTTGGGTAATGCCTGTCATGAACTGAACTCTTCCCTCTGGGCCTGGAGCGGGCCGCTTGTGCCTTGTCGTCTGGTCTTGCCTTGGCAGCGCCCCCGGCGCCCGGCTTTCAGGCGCGGCAGGGGGCTGCCGGGGCGGAACGGATAAGTTCGATCTTTGTTCACGCTTGTGGACGCGCGCAAAAAGGACTCCCGCCCGGTTCGCCTGCTCTATAAACGCTGAATTGCCGCTTGTCAGCCTTGCCTTGCCGCCATCCACGGACCACCTTGCCGCCATGCGCCCCAGCCTGCTCGACCCCCTGTTTGCGCCGCTTCCCAGCCTGCCCGGCATCGGGCCCAAGGTGGGGCCGCTCTATGCCCGTCTTTTGGGCGAAGAGAGCGTGGAGGCCTGCCGCGTGGTGGATCTCGTCTTCCATGCGCCCTCCTCCATCGTCGATCGGCGCCAGCAGCCGAAGATCATGGATGCGCCGCCTGGCGTGATCGTCACCATTTCCGCCCGCGTCGACCGCCACCAGCCGCCGCCGCCCGGCCGCTCCAGCCAGCCGACTCGCGTCTTCCTGCAGGACGAGACCGGCGAACTGGCGCTGACCTTCTTCCGCGCCAAGGGCGGCTGGCTGGAAAAGGCACTGCCGGTGGGCGAGACCGTGATCGTCAGCGGCAAGGTGGAATGGTTCAACGGCCGGGCCTCGATGGTCCATCCCGACTACATGGTGCGCGCCGAGGAGGCGGCCAATCTGCCACTGGTCGAGCCGGTCTATCCGCTGACGGCGGGCCTGTCGCCGCGCATCCTGCGCAAGGCGATCGAGGCGGCGGTGGAGCGCGTGCCGGATTTTCCCGAATGGCTCGATGACAGCCTGATCCGCGCTCAGGGCTTTCTGCCCGCCCGCTCCGCCTTCGAGGCGCTGCATACCCCGCGCGATGCCGCCGATATCGATCCGCGCGCGCCCGCCCGCCGGCGCCTCGCCTATGACGAACTGTTGGCCGGCCAGCTCTCCCTGTCGCTCGTGCGCCGGCGCATGCGGGTCGTCCCCGGTATTCCGGTCAAGGCCACCGGCGTCCTGAGCGCGAAGGTGCTGGCCGCCCTGCCCTTTTCGCTCACCGCAAGCCAGACGGCGGCGGTTGCCGATATTCTGGCCGACATCAGCGGCACCGACCGGATGCTCCGGCTGCTGCAGGGCGATGTCGGTTCGGGCAAGACGGCGGTGGCGCTGATGGCCATGCTGGCGGCGGTGGAGGCGGGTGGCCAGGGCGTGCTGATGGCGCCGACCGAGATCCTCGCCCGCCAGCATGCCGCCACCATCGCGCGGATGGCGGAGCCGGCCGGTGTGCGCGTCGATGTGCTGACCGGCCGCACCAAGGGGCGCGAGCGCGAGGCCATCCTGGCGCGGATCGCTTCGGGCGAGACCGCGATCGTCGTCGGCACCCATGCCCTGTTTCAAGAGGGGGTCGAATACGCCAACCTCCTGCTCGCCGTCATCGACGAGCAGCACCGCTTCGGCGTGCACCAGCGCCTGGCGCTGACGGCCAAGGGCATGGCGCCGCACATGCTTGTCATGACCGCCACGCCGATCCCGCGCACGCTGGTGCTGGCCGCCTTCGGCGACATGGACGTGTCCAAGCTGACGGAGAAACCGGCCGGCCGCAAGCCGATCACCACTGCCACCATCCCGCTGGAGCGGATCGGCGATGTCGTCGCCCGGCTGAAGCGCGCGCTGGCCGAGGGGCGCAAGGCCTATTGGATCTGCCCGCTGGTGGAGGAAACCGAGGAAAGCGAGCTGATGTCGGCCGAGGAGCGCTTCCAGGTGCTCACGAGCGTGCTCGGCCCCGATGTCGGCCTGGTGCACGGGCGCATGAGCGGCACGGAGAAGGATGCGGTGATGCAGGCCTTCAAGCAGTCGGAGATCAAGGTGCTTGTCGCGACGACCGTGGTGGAAGTCGGCGTCGACGTGCCCGACGCCTCGATCATCGTCATCGAACATGCCGAACGCTTCGGCCTGGCCCAGCTCCACCAGCTGCGCGGCCGCGTGGGGCGCGGGGCGGATGCCTCCACCTGCATCCTGCTCTACAAGGGCCCCTTGAGCGAGAACGGCCATGCCCGCTTGTCGATCCTGCGCGAGACCGAGGACGGTTTCCGCATCGCCGAGGAGGATCTGAAGCTGCGCGGCGAAGGCGAGCTGCTCGGCACCCGCCAGTCCGGCACGCCGGGCTTCCGCATCGCCAGCCTCGAGGCGCATGCCGATCTGCTTGAGATCGCCCGCAAGGATGCCGCCTATCTGATCGAGCGCGACCCGGAGCTGTCCTCCGAGCGCGGACAGGCGCTGCGCGTTCTGCTCTATCTGCACCGGCGCGACGAGGCTGTGCGGTACTTGCGCGCCGGGTGACGGCGGGCGGCGCTCTGCAACGCCGCCCGCACCTCGGTTTACTTCTGGCGAACACCCGGCAGGGTCACGCGATAGACCTGGAACATGGTGTCGACATCGGCACCGTCCTCGGCCTTGTAGTCCGCACCGACCTGGTGACCGTCCTGCGTCAGGAAGTCGTTGTCATTGACGACGAAGAGGAAGTAGTCGTCCGGCGCCTTGGGGTCGAGAACGCTGGTGACCGCCATCGATTCCCACTTTTCCGACAGGTCGTTCTTGTCCTGCGGCGCGCCATTGTGCAGGCCGAAGCGGTTGAGCTGGCTGTTGTCGTTGATGTCGATGAAGTCGGCCCACTTGGCTGGCGTCACCGAGGTGTCGAGAACGCCCTTGGGCGCCAGCGGCTTTTCGCCGTCGAAAGCCGTCCCGGCAATATCGGTGGCGCCGTTCAGGTCGACCAGCTCGATCTTGCGATATTTGGAGGTATCGCCCTTCACGCCCTGGCCGTTGTTGCTGTCGCGCGCCAGCATCAGGAACTGCTTGTCGGAGAGCGCGAGGATTTCGCTCTGGGCAGCAACGGCCGTCTTGTCCTTGTTCTGGAAAGTCGGCAGCAGCACGGCATATTCATGCACCAGCTTCAGCTTGGCCGGGTCGGCAGCGTCATAGACCAGCGCGCGGGTGGTGAAGCGCGTGGAGGACGAATCGCCGCCGTCCTGGCGGGTGGCCGATTGCAGCAGCGCGATCAGGTACTTGCCATCCGGCGTCAGCGACAGGCCTTCGAGGCCCTGATTGTTCTGGCGGCCGGTGTCGGGATCCTTCGGGTCCGGCGCCGTCTGGCCCTTGCCGGGATTGTTGGAGGAGAAGTTCACCTGACCCTTTCGCATCGGCAGGATCGCCTTGGGCGGCTGCGTGGCCGAGAGAAGCTTGCCCTCGGCATCGAAGCGATAGATGTAAGGGCCATATTCGTCGCTGACGAACATGGAGCCGTCGGGCAGGCGGACGATGGCTTCGGCGTCGAGCGAGATCTTGCCGTTCTCCGCCTGCGGCAGGATCGGCATGGCGCCCTGCTCCGGACGCACGGCGACCGGATCGAGACCGGTCATGTTCTGACCCTTCTCGTCGGTGAACAGGATCAGCCCTTCGAGCTTGGACTTGACGCCCGTCTGCTCCTGGCCGGCTGCCGGCTTGGCGCCGGGCGCGACAGGGGTCATCTCGATGGCGATCTTGTTGAGCCGCGCCTTGTAGTCCGTGGTTCCCTCGACATTGTAGCCGCGGTCGGGCAGCAGATAGACGGTGCCCTTGTAGCTGTCGCCGTCGCGCGTCCAGCTCGACGGGTCGATGGCCATGCCGGATCCCGAGCCGAAGGTTTCGCCGAGCGCGTCACGCTGGCTGGCGGGAATGCGGCCGATGGCGACCAAGCCGTGATTGACGAAGTTCTTGCCACCGACGGAGACCTCATCAGCCGCATGGCCTGAGACCGGCAGGGCGATGGCGGCGGAGAGGAGAAGTGCTGCGCCGAGCCGGCGGACGAGCGAGAAAGACCTGTCGTTCATGAAATGGGGCCATCCTTGTTTGTGCTTGAAAGCGCTCCGCCCCCCTCACGAAGGCCAGCGCACGCGAGGACGCTTTTATGACCCGACCTTGATGCCGAGATGACAGTCCGGTGACGCACACGCCGCATCACGGATGCGTGATCAGGCAGGCCCGCCGCGCCTTTCGGCGGCCGGCACCGGCAGGGTCTTCATGTGGTGCTCCGGCACGATCAGGCCACCCGAGATCAACAGGCGCGCCGCCTCCTCCGGCGTCATGTCGAGCAAGATCAGCTTGTCCTTCGGCACGAACAGCAGGAAGCCGGCGGTGGGCACCGGCGTCGGCGGCAGGAAGACCGCCACCATCTCCTGCCCCATCGCGTCGAAGCGCTGGCGCAATTCGCCCTGCGCTTCCGCCGCCACGAAGACCAGCGCCCAGGTTCCGGCTTGCGGAAACTCGACCAGCCCGACCTTCTTGAACGAGGTCGACTGATCCTTGAGCACGGTCTCGAAGATCTGCTTGATGCTCTTGTAGAGCGTGCGCACCAGCGGCGTGCGGTTGAGGATCGATTCGCCGAGATTGACGATCGAGCGGCCGATCAGGTTCCTGCCGAGGAAGCCGATGACGGTGATCAAGACCACCGCCACCACCAGCCCGGTGCCGGGAATGGCGATGTTGAAATAATATTCGGGATTGTAGCGCTGCGGCAGATAGGGTGTCACCCAGCTGTCGGCCCAGTCGATGAAGGCGAAGGTGAGCCAGATGGTGATGGCAACCGGCGCGCAGATGATCAGCCCGGCGAGAAAATTGTTTCTCAGCCGGGTGGCGATCGCGATGCGCGGCGGCTTCTCGCTGACGACAGGATCCATCTCGCTCTCACTCCGCCGGCGCGGCCCGACCGGCCGCCTTGCCGCCCTTCCTCTATAGCATTGCAGCGCACCCGCGACAGTGTCCAGATTACGCTGCAGCGCGGCTGTCTATCACTCCACCGTGACCGATTTGGCGAGGTTGCGCGGCTGGTCCACATCCGTGCCCATGAAGACGGCTGTGTGGTAGGCCAGAAGCTGGATCGGCAGGGAGAAGATCATCGGCTGGATCAGTTCGTCGACCGAGGGCAGCACGATGGTGGCAAGCGTCGCCAGATCGCAGGCGGATGCCCCCTTCTCGTCGGTGATGAAGACGATCTTGCCGCCGCGCGCGGCGACTTCCTGCATGTTCGACACGGTCTTCTCGAAGAAGCGGTCATAGGGCGCGATGACGATGACCGGCATGTTCTCGTCGATCAACGCGATCGGCCCGTGCTTGAGTTCACCTGCCGCATAGCCTTCGGCATGGATATAGGAGATTTCCTTGAGCTTGAGCGCGCCTTCCATGGCCAGCGGATAGCTCGTGCCGCGGCCGAGATAGAGCACGTCGCGGCAGCGCGACAGCTCGCGGGCGAGCCCCTCCATCTGCGGCTGCACGCTGCGTAGCACCGAGGCCATCAGCCGCGGCATTTCGGCCAGATGGCGCACCAGCGCCTGCTCTTCCGCCTCAGACAGCACGCCGCGCATGCGCCCCGCGCCGATCGCCATGGCTGCCAGCACCGTCAGCTGGCAGGTGAAGGCCTTGGTCGAGGCCACGCCGATTTCCGGGCCGGCGAGGATCGGGAAGATCGCGTTGGATTCGCGCGCGATGGTCGATTCGCGTGTGTTGACCACGGCGCCGATCGTCAGCCCCTGCTCCCGGCAATAGCGCAGCGAGGCCAGCGTGTCGGCCGTCTCGCCCGATTGCGAGATGAAGAAGGCGGCGGCCTCCTTCGGCAGCGGAATGTTACGGTAGCGGAATTCCGAGGCGACATCGGCCTCGACCGGCAGGCGCGCATAGCGCTCGAACCAGTATTTGCCGATCAGGCCGGCGAGATAGGCGGTTCCGCAGGCGGAGATGGCAAGGCTCGGCACGGCGGAAAAATCGATCGCAGTGGCGGCCGGGCTGACCTTGTTGCCGATGAAGTCGATATAGGCCGAGAGCGCATGCGAGATCACCTCCGGCTGCTCGTAGATCTCCTTCTCCATGAAGTGGCGGTGATTGCCCTTGTCCACGCGGAAGGCGGCGGCCATGGAGGTGGTGCGCGGCCGCGACACGGCGCGTCCCTCGCCATCGAAGATCACCACGCCATCGCGCGTCAGCACCGCCCAGTCGCCATCGGTCAGATAGGTGATCTCGTTGGTGAAGGGGGCGAGCGCGATGGCGTCGGAGCCGAGATACATTTCGCCATTTCCATGACCGATGGCCAGCGGCGGGCCGTTGCGCGCGGCCATGATCGTATCCGGCAGGCTCTCGAACAGCACGGCCAGCGCATAGGCGCCGGTGACGCGCTTGAGCATGGCCTGCATCGCCTCCTTGGGCGTCATGCCGTCGCGGATCAGCCTGGCCAGCAATTGCCCGGCCACTTCCGTATCGGTCTGCGTCTGGAAGGTCGCGCCTTCGGCGATCAGCTCCTGCTTGATCTCGGCGAAATTCTCGATGATGCCATTGTGGACGATGGCGATCCCGTCGACGAAATGCGGATGGGCATTGTTTTCCGTTGGCGCGCCATGGGTGGCCCAGCGCGTATGCGCGATGCCGATCGTGCCGGCCAAGGGCTCGCCGGCGAGCCGCCGCTCCAGATTGACGAGCTTGCCCTCGGCCCGGCGGCGGCCGAGCTTGCCATTGACGAGCGTGGCGACACCGGCGGAATCATAGCCGCGATATTCCAGGCGCTTCAGCGCGTCCACCAGACGGTCCGCCACCGCCTCCGATCCGACGATCCCGACAATTCCGCACATGGTCGCTTCATCTCCTGCAAGGCGCCAACGGCCGGGTTCAAGGCCGGAAGGCAGCGGGCCGGAAGACGGGCTTGCGCCGCCGCCGGCCGAAATTTCTCTTTCATACATTCCCGCGCATGGCCGCATGGCCATCGCGGCATATGCCCCGGCTGGTGCCCTGCGGGCGCGGGTCAGCTCTAGCCGATCACGCCAGAGGCGGAAACCTGGCGCATCCTCACTTTCGGTGTCAGCGGGTAAGGCGGGAACAGGCGCTGTCGGTCGCCTCTACTTCTTCTGCCGCTCGGCCTTCATCGCCTGATAGCGCGCGCGCAGAATCGGCGCGCGGCCGGGCTTGACCTCCTGGCGCGCGCGGCCGAAGGCCACGGCATCGGCGGCCACATCCTCAGTAATCACGCTGCCGGAGGCGACCAGCGCGCCATCCCCGACCGCGACCGGCGCGACCAGCGCCGTGTTGGAGCCGATGAAGGCATGAGCGCCGATGCGGGTGACGTGCTTGTTCACGCCGTCATAATTGCAGGTGATCGTTCCCGCGCCGATATTGGTCTCGGCGCCGACGAAAGCATCGCCGATATAGGAGAGATGGCTGACCTTGGCGCCGGCGCCGATCTCGGCCTGCTTGATCTCGCAGAAATTGCCGACCTTGGCATTCTCCGCCAGATGCGCGCCCGGGCGCAGCCGCGTATAGGGGCCGACGCTGGCGCCGCTTTCCACATGCGCGCCTTCCAGATGGCTGAAGGCATGAATGACGGCGTCGCGCTCGATCCGCACCCCCGGGCCGAAGACGACGTTCGGCTCGATCAGAACATCCGGCGCGATCTCGGTATCGAAAGCGAGGAACACCGTTTCCGGCGCCACCATCGACACGCCCGAGAGCATCAGCGCCTGACGCCGGCGCGCCTGCCAGAGCGATTCGAGAAAGGCGAGTTCGGCCCGGGTGTTGCAGCCGCCGAGCTCCTCCTCGGTGGCGCGCACGGCCACGGCCCGGCCACCGGCCGTGCGGGCAAGCTCGACCAGATCGGTGAGGTAATATTCGCCCTTGGCATTCTTGTTGCTGATTCGGCGCAGGAGATCGAGCGCCTTGCGCCCGTCGACCGCCATCAGACCGCCATTGCAGAAGGTGATGGCCCGCTCGGCTTCGCTCGCATCCTTGGCCTCGCGAATGGCGATCAGCTCGCCCCCTTCGACGATCAGCCGGCCATAGCCGCCGGGATTGGCCGATTCGAAGCCGATGGTCGCGACATCGCTGCCGGAGGCGATCGCCGCCAGCGCTTCCTTGAGCGGCGCTGGCGTGACCAGCGGCGTGTCACCGAAGACGACCAGGAGATCATCATAGCCGCGCGCGATGATATCGGCGGCGGCCAGAACCGCATGTCCCGTTCCCAGCCGCTCGGTCTGCTCCACCGTCTCGATGCGCATGTCCGTGCGCTGGGCCGCCTTGGCCACCGCCGCGCCATCGCGCCCCACCACCAGCACGGCGTCGGTCACGCCGGCTGCGGCCAGCGAATCCATCACATGGGCGATCATCGGCCGGCCGGCGATCGGATGCAGCACCTTGGACACGGAGGAGCGCATGCGCGTGCTTTCGCCCGCCGCCAGAACGATGGCCAAACACGACCGCTGCATGGGAGTCCCTCCAACTTGATTTTCGTTGTCGCGCCGCGTGGTTAATACCAAGTGTCGATGATAGGAACCTATAGGATGGCTCAGCTCTGGTTTCTGGCTAGGCGCGATGGGCAGCGCGATGCTGTCGCATCGAGCAAGCATCGCAACGACGCCAGAGACCAGAGCTGAGCCACCTTCGGCAGGCTTTCCGGGCCTTCTGGCGTTGTCGAGGCTCTTGACCGATGCAGTGGCATCGATCTGCGAACCTC
>NZ_MKIO01000038.1:0-26036 GCF_001938945.1 Xaviernesmea rhizosphaerae | reverse complement strand
GATGCAGTGGCATCGATCTGCGAACCTCTCCTAGCCAGAAAACCCGGAAAGCCTGTCCTATAGGTTCCTATCATCGACACTTGGTATAAGCGGCCGGGAGGTTCGCACCTCCGTCTTTGACGTCTCTTAAAGCATGTCGCGCAAAAGTGGGAACCGCTTTTCTGCGCACGCCTCGCCAAGGCGCGTTTGGCCGCCTGTGTTAACACGCTTCCAACGGGAATCTGCTAGCGCTGCGGACAGGATGATCTTCATCGACACCCGAAAGCGCTGCGACGATCCGGGGATCGGACCGGCGGCGCAAGGGCGTCGCCCGCGAAACCGCAACCTTGGCGGGCACCCTGCCCGCGCTGCCGTTCTTCTGCAAGGAGAGCATGATGGCTCTGCACGACATCGCCCGCCACCCGCGCTTCCAGGGACGCAAGGAAAGCCGCAAGGCCGGCTTCTTCTCGCCGCTGCTCCTGCTGGTTCTGGCGATCGCGGCCCTGCCGCTGCTGCTTCTGCACACGATCACGCTGCCGATCGGGGCGATGTTCTTCGACACCTATGTCTATATCGATGCGGCCAACCGCATCTCTGATGGCCAGATTCCTTCGCTGGATTTCTTCGCGCCCGTCGGCGCGCTCGGCTATTATCTCTTCCGCATCGTGCTTTCGGCCTTTCCGAACGGCCATCCGCTGCTGATCGCCAGCTGGTCGGTGCTGCTCGTCAGCGCCCCGCTGATGGGGCTGGTGCTGTTCGATGTGCAGAAGCGGTCGCGCTCTGTCGCCTGGGCGCTGCTGGTGCCCTTTCTCCTGTTCTCGCTCCTGCCCTTCAACACGGGCGGCGATTTCTTCCCCTATCCGGGATCGGATGGCTTTGGCATCTATAACAGGCAGATCTGCCAGCTGATGTATGTGCTGGCGGCCGCGCTCTGCTTCATGCGTGGACCCCGCCGGCTTGCCGCCGCCGTCGGTCTGACCATGCTGGCGCTGCTCTTCGTCAAGGTCACTGGCGCGGTCGCGGGAACGGTGATGTGCCTTGCCGCCTTTCTGGCAGGCCGCCTGCCACTGCGCGCCGCGCTGATCGCCGGCCTCCTGTTCTTCGGCGTTATCGCCGCGCTGGAACTCTCGCTCGGCCTCGTCTCCGCCTATGCCGCCGACATTCTCTCGCTGGTGGAGATCAACGAGGGCGGGCTGGTCCAGCGGTTGCTTCAGGCGGCCTCGCTGAATTTCGGCGCGGTGTTTTCCGCCATCGTGCTCGCGCTCGCGCTCCTCGCCTTCACCGGCCGTGCCTTCTTCGGCGCCATCGGCTCAGCGGTCAGGCGCCCGTCCTTGGAGGCGCTCGCCCGCATCTTCGATCATCCGGCGATCTGGCTCGGCGCCTTCACGCTGGCCGGCCTGATCTTCGAAAGCCAGAACACCGGCAGCCAGGCCTTCATCTTCTTCTTCCCGCTGGTTTTGATGATCCTGATCGAATCCAGGGCGATGTTCGGCAATACGGCCCGCTTCGCGGTGGTGGCGCTCGCCGGCCTCGCCATCTGCCTGCCGCTGGCGGTGCGCGTCGTCGAGCGCTCCGCCCGCGCCTATCTCGGCGCCTTCCAGAACGAGCGGCTGGAGGCGACGCATCTGAAGACCATGGCGGCGGTGTCGGCCCGTCCCTTCTTCTTCCTGCGGGCCGAGCGCATGAATGCGGCCTATGTCGCCCATCGCGACACCTTTCAGGATATCTCGGAGAACGGTGAGCTTTCCTCCTTCCTGATGTTCAGCGATTTCGACTACCAGATCACCTGGCTGCAGAATGTCGACCGGGCGATCTCAGGCGTGGAGGCCTTCGAGGCCCAGCACGGCATCCGGTTCAAGACGATCATGAACATCGATTTCACCAATCCCTTTCCCTATCTGATGGACCGCAGCGCGCCGCATGCGATCGCCATCGGCGCCGATCCCTTCCGCGCGGTGCCGCCGCCCAATGACAGGGTGAAGGCGGCCGTCGCCGATGTCGACCTCGCGCTCTACCCGACCTGCCCCGTCGGCATCACCCGGCTGGCACTGTTCAAGCTCTACCAGCCGCTCTTGGACGCGACTCACGAGCGCGTGCAGATCACGCCTTGTTTCGAGGGCTTCGTGCGCAAGGCGCTGATGGCGCGCTGAGGCGCAGCGGCGGGAAGGCCCGGTCAAAAGCCCGAGACAACGGCGGCATTTGCCGGTTTTCCTCCTTCATTTCACGGTCACATTGCTCTAAGGAACGTTCGGCCGCAGACGTGGCCGCGAATTTCTTTGAAGGTGTGTCGTTCATGCTCGAATCGCTGCGCAGAGGCGCCCAGACCTGGGTTTTCAAGGGCCTTCTGATCCTCCTCGTCATTTCCTTCGGCGTCTGGGGCGTCTCCTCCTCTTTCCAAAGCCGCAGTTCGAATGCCGTGGTCACCGTCGGCGACGTCACCGTTTCGGCCGCCGATTTCCGGCTGGCCTATGAGCGGCAGGTGGCGCAGATCTCGCGCCAGTTCGGCATGCGGCTGAGCCGCGAGCAGGCCCGCGCCTTCGGCATCGAGAACCAGGTCTATTCGCAGCTCGTGGCCGGTGCCGCGCTCGACCAGCTCTCGCGCGATATGGGTCTCGGCCTGTCGAAGGACCGCCTCGCCGTGCTGATCTCGCAGGATCCCGCCTTCCGCGGCGTCAACGGCCAGTTCGACCGCACCGTCTTCTCCGCCGTGCTGCGCAATGCCGGCCTGCGCGAGGTGGATTACATCAACAATCGCAGCCAGGTGGCGGTCCGCTCGCAGGTGGTGGAGGCCGTGTCCGATGGCTTCCAGCCGCCCAAGGTGCTCATCGATGCGCTGAAGGCCTATCGCGACGAGACCCGTACGATCGACTATATCCTCCTGTCGAACGCCAATATCGATCCGGTCAAGGCGCCGTCCGATGAGGTTCTCGGCCCCTGGTTCGACAGTCACAAGGCCAATTACCGCGCGCCCGAGATGCGCAAGGTCAGCTTCGTCAAGCTGGAGCCGGCCGATATCGCCGATCCCTCCAAGGTGACGGATGACGAGGTGCGCGCCGAGTATGAGCGCCGCAAGGCGAGCTTCACCACGGCCGAGACGCGGGTGATCGATCAGCTGGCCTTCCCCTCGCGCGCCGAGGCCGACGCGGCCGCTGCCAAGCTTGCCGCCGGCACGAGCTTCGACCAGATCGTCAGCGAGCGCGGCCGCACCGCCGCCGATATCCGCCTGGGCAGCTTCACCAAATCCGCCATGCCGGACCAGAAGCTGGCCGAGGCCGCCTTCGCAGTGTCCGCCGCTGGTGGTGCTACGCCCGTGGTCGATGGCCAGTTCGGCCCTGTGATCCTGCGCGTGGCTACGATCCAGCCGGGGGCAACGCGCAGCTTCGACGAGGTGAAGGACGAGCTTCGCCGCGATCTGGCGCTGGGCAAGGCCGCCGAGGAAATCACCGCGCTGCATGACCGTTTCGAGGATCTGCGCTCGGGCGGCGCTACGCTGACCCAGGCGGCCGAGCAGCTGAACCTGAAGCCGGTCACCCTCGACGCCATCGATGCCCAGGGCAATGATGCCGAAGGGCAGAAGATCGCCACCCTGCCGCCGGCGCCGAGCTTCGTGCAGGAGGTGTTCAAGACCGATGCCGGCGTCAACGCGCTGCCGATCCAGCTCGGCCGCGAGGGCTATGTCTGGTTCGATGTCGAGAACGTCATGCCCGCGCGCGACCGCACCCTGGACGAGGCGCGCGAGCGCGTGGTGGCCGACTGGACGGCCGAGCAGCAGCACAATGCGCTCGCCGCCCGCGCCGGCGAGCTGAAGGCCCGTGTCGAGAAGGGCGAAACGCTTGCTGCCATCGCCGCCGAGCTGGGCCTGGCGGTCGAGACCAAGACCGGGCTGAAGCGCGGCAGCGTCGATGCCAGCCTGAGCCCTTCGGCCGTGGCCGCCGCCTTTGCCGGTCCGAACGGCCATGTCGCCGCCGCGCCGGGCGTGGATGGCGAAGGACAGGTGCTGCTCAAGGTCACCGAGGTCGGCCATTCCGCGGGCGATGCGCTGGATAATGACGACCGTCAGATCAATGCGCTCGCCCAGGCCAGCGGCGACGACATTCTCGACCAGATGGTTGCCGACCTGCAGACACGCTACGGCGTCAGCATCAACCGCGAGCTCGCCCAGCAGGCGATGCTGCCCTGAGGAGCGAAGGCCCATGTCCCACGCGAATCCGATGTCTGATCCGAAACCGGCCGCCGACCTGAAGCCCTTCATCGCCAAGGTCGCCACGGGCGCGGCGCTCGCCCGCGACGATGCCCGCGCGGCCTTCGAGATCATCATGTCCGGCGCCGCCACGCCCTCGCAGATCGGCGGCTTCCTGATGGCGCTGAGGGTGCGCGGCGAGACGGTGGACGAAATCGTGGGCGCCGTCGGCTCCATGCGCGCGCGCATGCTGACCGTCGAGGCGCCGGCCGATGCCGTGGACATCGTCGGCACCGGCGGCGACGGCCATGGCACCTACAATATCTCGACGCTCGCCGCGCTGATCACGGCCGGCGCCGGCGTGCCCGTGGCCAAGCACGGCAATAAGGCGCTGAGCTCGAAATCCGGCACGGCCGACGCCCTCTCCTGCCTCGGCGTCAAGCTCGATATTGGGCCCGCTCTGATCGCGCGCTGTATTGCCGAGGCCGGCGTCGGCTTCATGTTCGCCCAGCAGCACCATCCTGCCATGCGCCATGTCGGCCCGAGCCGGGTGGAGCTGGGCACGCGCACGATCTTCAATCTGCTCGGCCCGCTCGCCAATCCGGCCGGCGCCCGGCGCCAGCTGCTCGGCGTCTTCGCGCCGCAATGGGTTATGCCGCTGGCCGAGGTCCTGCGCGATCTCGGCGCGGAGCGCATCTGGGTCGTCCATGGCAGCGGGCTTGATGAAATCACCACCACGGGCGAAACGCAGGTGGTGGCGCTGGAAGACGGAAAGCTGCGCAGCTTCACCCTGACGCCGGCGGATTTCGGCCTGTCGGCTGTCTCGCTCGAGGCCCTGAAGGGCGGCGACGGCGCGCACAATGCCGCAGCGCTGACCGCCGTGATCGACGGCGCGGAAAACCCCTATCGCGACGTGGCGCTCGCCAATGCCGCCGCTGCGCTGGTGATCGCCGGCCGGGCTGAGACGCTTGGCGATGGCATGCGGCTGGCCCGCCAGTCGCTCGCCGATGGCGGCACGCGCCGGGCGCTCGACCGGCTGGTCGCCACCTCCAATCTTGCCGAGGAGGCCTGATCCATGAGCGATATTCTCACCCGCATCGAAGCCTATAAGCGCCAGGAAATTGCCGAGGCGCAAGTCGCAAGGCCGCTGGCCGAGGTCAAGGCGGCCGCCGCCGACCAGCCGGCCCCGCGCGGCTTCCATGCCGCCTTGAAGGCGAAGCAGGCCGAGGGTCTCTTCGGCCTGATCGCCGAGATCAAGAAGGCGAGCCCGTCCAAGGGGCTGATTCGGCCGGATTTCGATCCGCCGGCGCTGGCGCGCGCCTATGAGGCCGGCGGTGCCGCTTGTCTTTCCGTGCTGACCGACCGCCCGAGCTTTCAGGGCGCGCCGGAATTCCTGACCGCCGCCCGCGCCGCCTGCTCGTTGCCGGCCCTGCGCAAGGACTTCATGTTCGAGCCCTATCAGGTCTATGAGGCGCGCGCCTGGGGCGCGGACTGTATTCTCCTGATCATGGCCTCGCTCGATGACGACACCGCCCGCCGGCTGGAAGAGACCGCCATGTCTCTGGGCATGGACGTGCTGATCGAAGTGCATGATGCGCAGGAGATGGAGCGCGCGCTCACGCTCGCCTCGCCGCTCGTCGGCATCAACAACCGCAATCTGAAGACCTTCGAGGTCGATATCGGCCTCAGCACGAAGCTCGCGCCGATGGTGCCGGAGGACCGGCTGCTGGTGGGCGAAAGCGGCATCTTCACCCATGCCGACTGCCTGACGCTGAAGACGGCCGGCATCTCTACATTCCTCGTGGGCGAAAGCCTGATGCGCAAGGCCGACGTGACTGCGGCAACCCGTGCGCTGCTGACGGGCGAAGAGTCCTCGGCCGTGGCCTGAGGGCCCACGAAGCCGCGGACCAGCGCTGTGCTGTCCGGCGCGTGCCCCCCGGGGTCGGACGGCGCGCGTCGGAGAATGAGCGGCAGGCGATGGCGTGCGCGTGATCCGCGTACTCTGTGTCGACGAGACCTCCTGTGATCCGAGAAGGAGCCAATATGGCCGAAGGCACTCTGACCCATATCGACAGTTCGGGCGCGGCGCATATGGTCGATGTCGGCAACAAAGCTGAGACGGTGCGCACCGCCATTGCCGAGGGCCATGTGCGCATGGCGCCGGACACGCTCGCCGCCATCCGCGCCGGCAATGCCAAAAAGGGCGATGTGATCGCCACGGCGCGGATTGCCGGCATCATGGCCGCCAAGCAGACCGCGGCGCTGATCCCGCTCTGCCATCCCCTGATGCTGTCGAAGATCTCGGTCGAGATCACGCCGGATGAGACGCTGCCCGGCTTGCGCGTCGAGACGCTGGCGCGGGTCGAGGGGCGCACGGGCGTGGAGATGGAGGCGCTGACGGCGGCAAGCGTCGCCTGCCTGACGATCTACGACATGGCCAAGGCGCTGGACCGCGAAATGGAGATCGGCGGCATCCGCCTCCTGGAAAAGAGCGGCGGCGCCTCCGGTGATTTTCGCGCGAAGGGGCGAGGCTGATGGCGCTGCTTCCTGTCGACGAGGCCATTGCCCGCCTGCTGGCTCTGGCCAAGCCGATCGCGCGCATCGTGGAAAAGCCGCTGGCCGAGGCGCAGGGGCTGGTTCTGGCTGAGGATGTGACGGCTTGCGTCACCTTTCCGGCCTTCGACAATTCGGCCATGGACGGTTACGCCCTGAGACACGAGGACATCGCGGCCGGCGCGGTGGAGCTGACGGTGATCGGCGAATCGGCGGCCGGCCGTGGTTTTTCCGGCCGCGTCGCCCCGTTCCAGACGGTGCGGATCTTCACCGGCGCGCCGCTGCCGGAGGGCGCGGATACGGTGCTGATGCAGGAAGACGCCGAGGCTCTGGACGCGCAGCGCATCCGCACCCGCTTCACACCCGCCAAGGGCCGCCATATCCGCCCGCGCGGACAGGATTTCAAGGAAGGAGAGACGCTGCTCTTTGCCGGTGAGCGGCTCGATGCCGGCCGCCTGACGCTGGCCGCCGGCATGAACCGCCCGCGCCTGCCGGTCTTCGCTCCGCCGCGCGTGGCGATCCTGTCGACGGGCGACGAACTGGTCGCGCCGGGCGAGACCCCCGGGCCGGACCAGATCGTCGCCTCCAACGCCTTCGGCGTGGCGGCGCTCGCGCGCGAGAATGGCGCGGAGGTGCTGGACCTTGGCCTGGTGCCGGATCGCGCCGACGCGATCGCCGAGGCCGTGGCCCGCGCCCGTCAGGCCGGTGCCGATGTGCTGGTGACGCTCGGCGGTGCCTCGGTCGGCGACCATGATCTCGTCCAGTCCTCGCTGCTGGCGCTCGGCATGGAGCTGGATTTCTGGAAGATCGCCATGCGCCCCGGCAAGCCGCTGATGGTCGGCCGTCTCGAAGGCATGCCGGTGCTTGGCCTGCCGGGCAATCCTGTCTCAAGCCTCGTCTGCGCGCTCCTGTTCCTGGAGCCGCTCGTTGCCCTTCTCGCCCGCCGCAGCCCGCCCGCGCGCGCGGGTGAGGCGCTGCTGGCGGAGCCTCTGCCGGCCAATGACACGCGGCAGGACTATGTGCGGGCGCGGCTCACCCGCGATGATCAGGGCCGCCTGCTGGCCCATCCCTTCGCCCGCCAGGACAGCTCGATGATGCGCGTCTTCGCCGCCTCCGACGCGCTGATCGTGCGCCCCGTCGGCGCCCCCGCGCTCGCAGCCGGCGACCCCTGCCCGATCCTGATGCTGCGCCCGGTATAAGAACAGCGCCGCGATCCTGTCCCGTCAGCGCGAATGCCCCGAAGAACGAAGAGATCAGCCTCGCGCAAGTTTTGCGTCACATGCTCGTCACGTTAAGTCTTTATCCATGGCTTCAACGAGATACTGTTGTCGAACAGGCTGACTACGGATGAACTAGCAGCCGCTTCGTTTGCAGGTGAAGAAAAGGTCGGGCATGTCCCGGCCTTTTTGTTTTTCCGGATCTTATTGCATTGCAGCTATCCGAGGTGGTCGTCTGCGGCGCTGCGAAAGAACTTCGGCTCTCCAGCCGCTTTACAGGAAACACATCCCCACAAAGCAAAACGCCGCCTGTTTGGGGCGGCGCTGTCTGACATCGAAAGCGCAAGCGGGTCAGGCCACTGGATCGACCCGCGAGACCAGGATCTTGTCGATGCGCCGGCTGTCCATGTCGACCACCTCGAAGCGGTAGCCAAAGGCTTCGGTCACGTCGCCCTCTTCCGGCGTCTTGCGCAGTTCCTGCACCAGGAAACCGGCGATGGTCTCGTAGCGACCATCCGTCTCGATCTCGTCGATGCCGAAGGTCAGGATAATCTCGTCGATCGGCGTACGGCCATCGACCAGATAGGAGCCATCCTCGCGCTCGCGGATCAGCGCATGCTCGACATCGTCGTAGTTGGACGGCAGCACACCGACGATGGCTTCGAGAATATCGGCCAGCGTCAGAATGCCTTCGATGCTGCCATATTCGTCGACGATGATCGCCATGTTGATGCGCGAGGACTTGAAGGCCTCCAGCGCCTTCAGGCAGGAGGCTGTCTCCGGCAGGGTGTGCAACTCGCGCACGAAGGTCTTCACCGAAAAGCCGCCGGCGGCCACCGGGCTGTTCAGAAGCTCCTTGACCAGGACGGCGCCCAGCACCTCGCCCGTCGCCATGTCCATCACGGGATAGCGCGAATGGGCGCTCTGCGAGATCTTGGCGCGGACCTCCTCCAGGCTGTCATCGACATCGATGAACTGCACCTCGGTGCGATGCGTCATGATGGTCTTCACATTGCGGTCGCCCAGACGGATGATCCGGCGCAGCATTTCATGCTCGGACTTCTCGATGGCGCCGCTTTCGACGCCCTCGGCCATGATCGCCTGCACCTCTTCCTCGGTCACCGCGTCCTTGTCTTCCTTGGCGCCAACCAGGCGCAGGAACAGGCCGGCCGACCCCTCGAAGAGATAGACGACAGGCGAGACGATCCGCGACAGGACGGACATCGGCCGGGCGACGAACATCGCCACGGCTTCCGAATTCTTCAGCGCCAGCTGCTTCGGGATCAGCTCGCCGATGACGACCGAGAGATAGGTGATCAGTGAGACGACCAGCGCCACGGCGACCGGGCTGCCATAGGGCGCGATCCAGGGAATGTCGTTCAGCACGGGGGCGAGCTGGTCGGCGATGGTGGCGCCGCCATAGGCGCCGGCGAGCGTGCCGACGAGCGTGATGCCGACCTGAACGGTCGACAGGAAGCGGCCCGGGTCCTCGGCAAGCGCCAGCGCCAGCTCGGCGCGCGCATTGCCCTGACGGGCCATCTGCCGCAGCAGCGGCCGACTTGCGGAAACGATCGCCATTTCGGACATGGCGAAAAAGGCATTGACCAGGAGAAGAAGAAAAATAACGAAAAGTTCGGACATAGATCCTCGGCGACAATCGCCGGCCTATCCCCCGAAAGGAGCGATGGCCGGCCGGCGACAATGTCGCATCACATAGGCCGGCGGGGCAAGGCCAGCAAGCGGCAAAGCGTGAAAGGTCCGTGTCCAATTCCCGCCAACACCCCGTGGTTGCTGTGTTTTCCGACCACGAGAATCTTCTTCCTCCTGTGGAAGCCCGCGCTCGCCACGCTACTGCAAAGGGGTTGCGATCCCAAAGACCCGCTTTCCACGCTCAAACTCCGCGCTCTATCGCGGATCTTCCTCGCAAAACCGGCAACGGGTTCGGCGGCAGCTCTTGAGGAGCGGACGGGAAACCGGTTCCCGCTTTTCGGTCCGATCCTCTAGGGTCGTGACCCTAGCTCGCAGGCAAAATCTCCGGCGCGGCTGCGATGGCGCGATGGACCCGGTCATGGCCGACGCGGATGACATCCTCCATCGCCAGACGCGCACCCGCCTCGTCGCGCCGGCTGATCTCCTCGACGATGCGGATATGCGAGCGGGCGACCTCATCGATGCGCTCGCGGCCCGAAGCCGGCGAGCTGAGCTTGAAGACGCTGGCCAGCGCCGTTTCGATCAGGCTGCCCACGGTGCGCATGAAGGGATTGCCCGAGGCATCGGCCACGGCGAGATGGAATTTCAGATCGGCATTGGCAAGCGAGGAGGCGGTGTGGTTGGGATCGCCCATGGCCACGGCCAGCCGCATCATGTTGCTGATCTCGGCTTCCGTCGCGTTCTGGGCGGCAAGGGCCGCGGCATGGGGCTCAAAGGCAAGGCGCACTTCGCGCAGATGGCGCAGGAACTCCTCGTCGATGCCGGCGTGGAAATGCCAGGTCAGCACATCGCCGTCGAAGAGGTTCCAGGAGGCGCGCGGCGTGACCCGCGTGCCGATACGGGCGCGGGCGACGATGAGTCCCTTGGCCGCGAGCGTCTTCATCGCCTCGCGCAGCACCGTGCGCGAGACCTTGAAGCGCAAAGCGAGCTCCGCATCCCCCGGCAGGATCGACCCGACGGGATACTCCCCGGAAACGATGGCCTGGCCGAGCGCCAGCACCACCTGACCGTGGCTCGTGCGCGTCGCCTCGCCGCTGATCACCGTTTCCAGGAGCCCTTTGCTCACGTCATGCGCCTTTCATGGTCAATCTGCGCCGGCCGCTGGACAGGGACAGGATGCCCTTCTGCAGCAGAATGAAGGCAAACAGCAAGCCGCCGATCAGGATCTTCGTCCACCAGCTCGACAGCGTGCCGTCAAAGGTGATGTAGGTCTGGATCAGGCCCTGGATCAACACGCCGATCAGCGTTCCCCCGACAAAGCCGGCGCCGCCCGTCAGCAGCGTTCCGCCGATCACCACGGCCGCGATCGCGTCCAGCTCGACGCCGACCGTCGCCAGTGAATAGCCAGCTGAGGTATAGAGAGAATAAGCGATTCCGGATAGACCCGCAACGAAGCCCGACAGCGCATAGATGCCGATCGTGGTACGTCCCACCGGCACGCCCATCAGCGCCGCCGTATGGGCGCCGCCGCCCAGCGCATAGACATTGGTGCCGAAGCGGGTGCGCTGGGCGATGATGATGCCGGCGAGGAAGACCAGAAGCATGGCGCCGCCGATCAGCGTCAGCCGCCCGCCGCCGGGCATGACCCAATAGGCGCTCTTCAGCGTGGCATAGAAGGGATGACGGATCGGGATGGAGTCGATCGACAGCACGAAAGCCATTCCGCGCGCCAGGAACATGCCGGCGAGCGTGACGATGAAAGGCGGCATTTCCAGAAAATGGATGATTGCCCCCATCAGCGCGCCGAAGGCCGTGGTGATCGCCAGCGCCAGCACGAAGGCCAGGAGTGGGTGGATGCTCGTGCCTTCCAGCATGACCGCGAGGAACACGCTGGTGAAGGCGATGACCGAACCGATCGACAGATCGATGCCGCCGGAGAGGATCACGAAGGTCATGCCGACGGCGGCAATGCCGAGAAAGGCGTTGTCGGTCAGGAGATTGCCGATCACGCGGGTGGACAGCATGGTCGGATATTGCAGGGTGCAGATCGCGAAGGCTGCGATGAAGATCACCAGGGTTGCGATCAGCGGAAGGGTCTTGGCGTTCATGATGCGGTCCGCTCCAGCTTCTTGATATCGCGGGCGTCGCCGGCTGAGGCGCCACCGGCGACGGATTTGCCCTGGGCCGGCGCGGCCGGCCCGGCCGGGCGGACGAAGGCGGCCAGATGCGACAGGCGCGGCGACTGGATCAGCAGGATGAGAACGATGATCGCCGCCTTGATGATCAGGTTGAACTCCGGCGGAAAGCCGGACAGCAGGATGCCGGTATTGACCGCCTGAATGATCATGGCGCCGATCAGCGAGGCGATGATGCTGAAGCGTCCGCCGAGCAGCGAATTGCCGCCGACCACGACGGCGAGAATGGCGTCGAGCTCCAGCCAGAGGCCGGCATTGTTGGCATCCGCGCCGCGAATATCGGCGGTGACGATCAGTCCCGCAAGCGCCGCGCACAGGCCCGACAGCACATAGGCCATGATCAGGAAGGCCGGCGCCTGGATGCCCGACAGGGTCGCGGCCCGGCGGTTGACGCCTGTCGCCTCGATCAGCAGGCCCAGCGCGGTGCGCCGGATGATCAGCGCAACGGCAATGCCGAAGACCAGCCAGAGGACGACAGGCATGGGCAGGCCGAAAAGACTGCCGCTGCCGATGAAGATCAGCCCCGGATCGTTGAAGGTGAGGATTGCCCCTTCGGTGATCAGCTGGGCAATGCCGCGTCCGGCCACCATCAGCACGAGTGTGGCCACGATCGGTTGGATGTTCAGGATGGCGACAAGCACGCCGTTCCACAGCCCGCAGAGCAGACCGATGCCGAGGCTCATGACGAGCGTGACCGCCAGCGGGTCGCCGCGCACGCTGGAAGCCGCAGCGACCGCGCCGCAGATGGCCATGACCGCACCGACGGAAAGATCGATCCCGCGCGTGGCGATGACCAGCGTCATGCCGACGGCCAGGAGCGCCACGGGCGCACCACGGTTCATCACGTCGATCAGGCTGCCATAGAGACGGCCATTCTGCATTTCGATGGCGAAGAAGCCCGGAAAATTGAACCAGATGAGAATGAGGATGGCGGCGAGCGCCACACATTGCGGCAGGAGCCGCCTGCCCAAAGCCTTTGCGCCGCTCATGATGCGCGCCTCCTCTCCTGCCCGGCGATTGCCTCGACGATGTTTTCGGTGGACACATCCCCGCCCACCAGCTCGGCCACATGCTCGCGGTCGCGCAGCACGATGACGCGGCTGCTATAGGCCACCAGCTCGTCCAGCTCGGAAGAGATGACGAGCAGCGACATCCCCTGGGCGCAGAGGCTTTCGATCAGGCGGATGATTTCGGCATGGGCGCCGACATCGATGCCGCGCGTGGGCTCGTCGAGAATGAGAAAATCCGGATTGGTCGCCAGCCAGCGCGCCAGGATGGCCTTCTGCTGGTTGCCGCCCGACAGAAGCCGGATCGGCTTTTCCCGGTCGGTGGTGCGGATATCCAGCGCCTTGATATAGCGGTCGGCCAGCGCATCCTGCTCCTTGCGCGAGAGCGGACGCATCCAGCCGCGTCGCGCCTGCAGCGCCAGCGCGATGTTTTCGCGCACGGAGAGATCGCCGATGATGCCATCGACCTTGCGGTCCTCTGGACAGAAGCCGAAGCCCTGGGCAATGGCGGCGCGCGGTGAGCTCAGACTCAGGCGCCGGCCCTCGCATTCGGCCGTGCCGCTATCGGCGGTCTCGACGCCGAAGAGAAGCTCGGCGGTTTCCGTGCGGCCGGAGCCGAGAAGGCCAGCCATGCCGACCACCTCGCCCTGGCGGATCTCCAGGTCGAAGGGCTTGACCCGGCCGGCCTTGCCCAGCCCATGAAACGCGTAGCGCACAGGGCCGGAGGATTCAGCCTTCGTTTCGCCCGCTTGCTCGGCGGCATGCAGCTCGTGGCCGAGCATCATGGTGACGAGATCCTTGCGCGGCAGCGATTCGGTCTCGCGCGTGCCGACCAGCCGCCCGTTGCGCAGGACGGTGATGCGGTTGGAGATGGCGTAGACCTGCTCGAAGAAATGGGTGATGAAGACGATGCCGAGCCCGCGCGCCTGCAGATCGCGCACGATGCGGAACAGCATGCGCACCTCCTGCGCATCGAGGCTGGCGGTCGGCTCATCGAGAATAAGCACCTTGCCCGAGAGATCCACGGCGCGGGCGATGGCGATAACCTGCTGGACAGCGACCGAATAGCTCGACAGCGCGGCGGTGACGTCGATGTCCATCTCGTAGGCCGAGAGCAGCGCCCGCGCCCGCCGGTTCATCTCCCGGGGGGCGACGAAGCCGAAGCGGCGGGGCTGGCGGCCGAGATAGAGATTTTCCGCCACGGAGAGATTGGGCAGGAGGTTCACTTCCTGATAGACGGTGCCGATCCCGAGCTTCTGCGCGTCAAGCGGATCGCGCGGATCGATCGGCGCACCATCGAGCTCCACGCGCCCGCCGTCGCGGCGATAGGCGCCGGTCAGGCATTTGATCAGGGTGGATTTGCCGGCGCCGTTTTCGCCTAGCAAAGCATGAACCTCGCCGCGGCGCAGCTCGAAATCGACCCCGTCGAGCGCGCGTGCGCCCGGAAAGGTCTTGACGATGCCGGTGGCGGAGAGGACGGCGGATGCGGGCATCGCATAGGTCCTTCAAACTGATGCTGGAACTGTCCGTCCTGGGCGGCGGAAACCATGCGCGGCCGCGGCCGCACGTAAAAAGCGCCGATGCGCGAGAAAAGCCTGTGAGGACAGGCCGGCCCTGCGAGAGCGGAGCATCAGACGCAGCAACGGCTTTTCAAGGCCGGGGCGATGGCGGCACCCTTCACGAGTGCCGCCACCGGTCCGGGAGGACGGCTTAGTAGCCGAGACCCTTCTTCTGCTCGTAGACGGCCTTCGGGTCGTCCTTCTGGGTGTAGAGCTTGGATTCCGTCTGGATCCACTTGGGCGGCATGGTGCCGTCCTTCTTGTAGGCGGCAAGCGCGTCGAAGGCCGGGCCGGCCATGTTCGGCGTCAGTTCCACGGTGGCATTGGCCTCACCGGCGGCCATGGCCTGGAAGATGTCCGGAACCGCGTCGATCGACACGACCAGGATGTCCTTGCCCGGCTTCAGCCCGGCTTCCTTGATCGCCTGGATGGCGCCGACGGCCATGTCGTCATTATGGGCATAGAGCGCGCAGATGTTCTTGCCGCCGCCTTCGGCCTTCAGGAAGCTTTCCATGACTTCCTTGCCCTTGGTGCGGGTGAAGTCGCCGGTCTGGCTGCGGACGATCTTGAGGTTGTCATGCCCCTTGAGCGCCTGCTCGAAGCCCTTTTTTCGGTCGATGGCGGGAGAAGACCCGGTGGTGCCCTGCAGCTCGACGACGTTGCACGGCTTGCCGGCGACGGTGTCGACCAGCCATTTGCCGGCGACATTGCCCTCATGCACCAGGTCGGAGGTGACGGCGGTCATGTAGAGATCCTTCGGCGCATCGACCGTGCGGTCGAGCAGGATCACCGGAATCTTGGCATCCTTGGCTTCGGTCAGAACCTCGTCCCAGCCGGTGGCAACCACAGGCGCGATCAGGATCGCATCCACGCCCTGGGCGATGAACGAACGAACGGCCTTGATCTGGTTTTCCTGCTTCTGCTGCGCATCGGCGAACTTGAGGTCAATGCCGCGCTTTTCCGCCTGCTGCTTCGTCAGCGTGGTTTCCGCCGCGCGCCAGCCTGATTCCGAGCCGATCTGCGAGAAACCGACCGTCATGTCCGCAGCGTGAGCGGAGCCGAACAGGCAGGCAGCCAGAACCGTGGCACTGGCAAGTGCAGTCTTCAACATCATGATATATCTCCCAAAAAGCTGCTCCTCAACAGCTGGAGTCAAATAATCATACAATAATACTATTGTAAAGACGGAAAATGCCCGCCGG
Source organism: Xaviernesmea rhizosphaerae (assembly GCF_001938945.1). Lineage (GTDB taxonomy): Bacteria > Pseudomonadota > Alphaproteobacteria > Rhizobiales > Rhizobiaceae > Xaviernesmea > Xaviernesmea rhizosphaerae. Next base: position 10,494 of record NZ_MKIO01000038.1, on the reverse strand, counting down.
TGCGGAATGACCAGGGGAAAAAATGAACGGGACCGGTGGATGGCCGGCTCCTGGCCTCCGACGAAATTCTATAGGAAAACAGCAGGATGGAGGGAATTTTTCAAATTTCATTCAAATATGCGTAAAGACAAATGAAAGCCGCGCACCCCGGAGGATGCGCGGCGATGAGGGCGTTTTATCGGGTACCGGCTATCAACCAGCGATCAGTGCTTGGCAACGATCTCATAGGTGATGTTGTCGCCATGCTGCTGGGTGTAGAACACGCGCCAGCCATTGGCCAAGGGCGTCGGCACCTTGACGCCGAGCAGGCCTTCGATCGTCGCATTGCCGTCGGAGACGTGGATGCCGGTGATCTCGTTGTCGCCGTCGTTCTTGAAGCCGGTTTCCTCGGCCTTTTCGCTCAACGCGCTGTCGATCGTGGCGGAGGGATCGCGTCCCTCGGCGAGGAAGCGCACCGGCTCCGCACCCTTGGCATAGTCCGTCTTCAGATCGATCAGATAGCCGCTGTCGAGCGCCTTGCGCTGGGTGTGCGCGGTGTCGCCATCATCCTCGACGACGGCGATGGTGTCGCCGTCCCAGAACGCCATGTTGTCGACGCCGGAATGGGCGACGTCGCCGAGGAAGACGGTCGACAGTTCGGCCTCGTCAGCCGAGGGATTGGCGACCTTGATCTTCATGACCGCGCCGAAGCCGCCGAATTCGCGGCCGGCGCCGGTCTTGACATTGGTGTCGCCGGTTTCGGTGAAGTAGAATTCGGTAAAGTCCTTGCCGGGACGGAACAGGCCGTTTTCCGGGCGCTTCAGCGGCGAGGCACCGGCTGCGCGGGCGCGCTCATAGGCGATGAAGGGCTCGGTGCCATCCTTGTCCGTGTCGTGGATGGTGATGAACTTGGCCTTCATGACCTGGCCAGCGGTATGCAGTTCCTTCAGGCCGGCAGCCTTGACGTCGCCGTCGAGGTCGTCGGCATGGAAGGTGACGGGGGTGCCATCAGCGGCCATGTACTGCAGCGCCTGCAGCTTGCCGCCCTTGGACAGGTCGGTCTTGTCCTTCGGCACGAAGCGGTAGACGAAGGAGTTCGGCTGCTTGGCCTTTTCGATCGTCTTGGAGGTCTTGCCGCCGGCATCCTCGACCAGCCAGATATTGCCATCCTTGTCGACCTGCACGCCTTCGTAAGAGGCATGGCCGAAGACGCCGTGCAGCGTCGTCACCTTAGAGGGATAGTCCGGCGTGGCGATCCAGACGCCGCCTTCCTTGCCGTTTTCGGCGGTCAGCAGCAGCTGCTTGGTGAAGGGGTTCCAGGTGGAGCCGTCATAGGTCTGCAGCGGCTGGCCGTCGACATCCTGCGTCGCCATCAGCGTCACGCGATGGGCTTCGTCGGCGTCAAGATTGATGCGGGTGAAATAGCCATGCGACTTGCCATCCACCTTCACGGCCGACTCATGGCCCTGGAAGAGGAAATGCGTGCCATAATTATAGGCCGGATCGGCGCCCTTCTGTCCCTCGAGAACCAGATAGGTGTTCTTGTCGGGCTCGGTCTTCACGGCTTCGACATCATGCGTCTTGCTCTGCTGGTCGCCGGCGGCCGGAACCAGCGGGCCATCGCCCTGATAGCCGTAGGAATGGAAGATGCCGGTGGCGCCATCCAGTTTCATCGCGCCCTTGGCGACGGGAACCTGCGCCAGCTCCGGCGAGAGAACGCTTTCGGCCGACTGGCCCTCGACCTTTTCGACGGCCTTGGCGACATGGGTCGGATGGGCGGCATCTGCCGCCATGGCGGGACAGAGCGCGGCGAAGAGACCGGCTGCAAGAGCGGTCGAAACGAGAAGCTTGGACATGGGATCCTCCGGGGAGATGGTCGCTACGCCGATGCGCTATCAACTTGCGATGACACTTTCGTGAACCATCCGTGACCGTGGATTCGACCCGTTTCCGTGCGCTGACCCGGCTCAGCCGAGTCGGTCTTCCAGGAGAAGCAGGAAAATCATGCGTGGTCCGGCGCTCCGGATCTTTACGATAACGCGCGATCGGCCCCCTGAAGCCTCTCTCAACGAAAACCGGCCGGTCCCAAAGGGAACCGGCCGGCGAAACTGTCTGGTCTGTCCTGCGTCCTGAGCGGGACGGAGTGTGTCCGCTTATTGCGGCAGCTTGTCGTCCACGCCTTCGACGTAGAAGTTCATGCCGAGCAGCGTGCCATCGTCAGCCTTCTCGCCGTCCTTCAGCCAGACGCTGCCGTCCTGCTTCTTGATCGGGCCGGTGAAGGGATGGATCGCGCCGGACTTGATCTTGGCCTCGGTGTCCTCGGCCATCTTCTTCACGTCGTCGGGCATGTTGGTGTAGGGCGCCATGGTCAGGATGCCGTCCTTCAGACCATCCCAGGAGGACTCGCCGCCCTTCCAGGTGCCGTCCATCACCATCTTGATGCGCTTGACGTAATAGGGACCCCAGGTGTCCTCGATTGCCGTCAGCTGCGCCTTGGGGCCGGCCTTGATCTGGTCGAAGGCTTGGCCGAAGGCATGGATGCCGCGCTCTTCGGCGATCTGCATGGGTGCCGCCGAATCGGTGTGCTGGGTCAGGATGTCGACGCCCTGGTCGATCAGCGCCTTGGCGGCATCGGCTTCCTTGCCGGCATCGTGCCAGGTATTGACCCAGACGACCTTCATCTTGAAGTTCGGATTGACCGACTTCGCGCCCTGCTCGAAGGCGTTGATGCCCATGACCACTTCCGGGATCGGCACAGAGGCGATATAGCCGGCCACGCCCGTCTTCGACATCTTCGCGGCGATCTGGCCGATGATGTAGCGGCCTTCGTAGAAGCGCGAATTGTAGGTCGTCACGTTCTCGGCGGTCTTGAAGCCGGTAGCGTGCTCGAACTTCACCTTCGGGAACTTCTTGGCCACCTTCAGGGTCGGGTCCATATAGCCGAAGGAGGTGGTGAAGACGATCGAGCAGCCCGAGCGGGCGAGACGCTCGATCACGCGCTCGGAGTCCGGGCCTTCCGGAACGTTTTCGACATAGGCGGTCTCGACCTTGTCGCCGAGCTCCTTCTCGACATATTGCCGGCCGACATCATGGGCCTGCGTCCAGCCGCCATCCGTCTTCGGGCCGAGATAGACGAAGCAGGCCTTGGTCTTGTCTGCAGCGTGCGCGGAGACGGCGGCCGTGGATGCGGCGAGCGCGACCGCAAGACCAATGATCAGCTTTTTCATGCTTGATTCCTCTCGAGGGTTTGATCCGTGAAGTCTTTTTGGACGTGTTTCGGGTCCGGCATCAGCGGTCCGGCACGAAGGGCCGGCCGAGCGACGCCGGGGTGTTGACCATCATCAGCCGCTTGTTGCGGGACATCATCACCAGAACGACGACGGTGGCAAGATAGGGAAGCGCGGACAGGAACTGCGACGGGATGCCGAAGCCCAGCGCCTGGGCATGGATCTGGCCGATGGTGACACCGCCGAACAGATAGGCTCCGGCCGCCACGCGCGCCGGCCGCCAGGAGGCGAAGACCACCAGCGCCAGCGCGATCCAGCCGCGCCCGGCCGTCATGTTTTCCACCCATTGCGGCGTGTAGACCAGCGAGAGATGCGCGCCGGCGAGCCCCGCGCAGGCCCCGCCGAACAGCACGGCGAGATAGCGATAGCGGATCACCGGAATGCCGAGCGTATGGGCGGAGGCGGGATTGTCGCCGATCGAGCGCAGCGTCAGCCCGGTGCGTGTGCGGAACAGGAACCATGCGGTCCCCACAGTCAGGATCACCGAGAGATAGAAGATCGGGTCCTGGCCGAAGATCAGCCGGCCGACCAGCGGCAGCTCCGACAGGCCGGGAATGAACAGGTTCGGCAGCTTGGAGCCGGCCTCGCCGACAAAGGGCTCGCCGATCATGCCGGAAAGGCCGAGCCCGAGCAAAGTCAGCGACAGGCCCGTCGCCACCTGGTTGGTGGCGATGGAAAGCGTCAGCACCGCGAAGAGCTGGGAGAAGACCGCACCCGCCGCCACGCCGGCGACAAGGCCGATCCAGGGAGAGCCGGACAGGCTGGCCCCGGCGAAGCCGCAGACCGCGCCCATCACCATCATGCCTTCCACGCCGAGATTAAGCACGCCGGAGCGCTCAACCACAAGCTCGCCGATCGCGGCGATCAGCAGCGGCGTGGCGGCGGTCGCGATCGTCAGGAGGATGCTTTCAAAAATGCCCATGACGATCAGGCCTCCTTGGCCGCGGGCGCCAGCGACAGCCGCACGCGGTAGATGGCGAGCGTATCGCAGGCGAGTACGAAGAACAGCAGCATGCCCTGGAACACGCGCACCACCTTGTCGGACAGGCCGAGCTCGATCTGCGCCCCCTCGCCGCCCAGATAGGTCAGCCCCAGCACCAGGCCCGCCACGATCACGCCCAGCGGATTGAGCCGCCCCAGGAAGGCGACGATGATCGCGGTGAAGCCATAGCCGGGCGAGATTTCCGGCTGCAGCTTGTTGATGACGCCCGAGACCTCGCAGATGCCAGCCAGCCCTGCCAGCGCGCCGGAAAGCATCATCGAGAACCAGATCATGCCCTTGCGCGAGAAGCCGGCGAAGCGCCCAGCCCGCTCGGAGGCGCCGAGCACCTTGATCTCGAAGCCCTTGAGCGTGAAACGCATCATGAACCAGACAGCGAGAGCGGCAAGAATGGCGAAGACGATGCCGAGATTGGCGCGGCCGGAGTCCAAAAGCTCCGGCAGGATGCCTTCCGGCTGGAACTGCTTGGTGACCGGAAAATTGAATCCCTGCGGATCGCGCCAGGGCCCGCGCACCAGCCAGTCAAGAAACAGCTCGGCGACATAGACCAGCATCAGGCTGGTCAGGATCTCGTTGGTGTTGGTCTGCGCCTTGAGAAAGGCGGGGATTGCCGCATAGAGCGCGCCGCCGACCATGCCCATGACGAGCATCAGCGGCAGCACCAGCGGCGAATGCCAGTCGTTGAACAGCACGGGGATGATCGAGCCGGTGATCGCGCCGGCGACCAGCTGCCCTTCCGCGCCGATGTTCCAGTTGTTGCAGCGATAGCAGACCGACAGACCGACGCCGATCATGATCAGCGGCGCCGACTTCACGGCCAGCTCATGCAGCGACCAGACCTCGGTGAGCGGGCCGATGAACAGCACATAGAGCGCACGCACCGGATCCTGGCCAAGCGCCGCAAACAGGATCGCCCCGGTCACGAGCGTCAGCAACAGCGCGATGATCGGCGAGAGCAGCGAATGGAGCTGCGAGGGACGCGCCCGCTTTTCCAGTTCAATGCGCATGGGCGCCCTCCGTCTTGCCGTAGAGGCCGCCCATCAGCAGCCCGATCTTCTCGCGCGTCAGTTCGCCCGCCGGATAGGCGTCCGACAGCCGCCCCTCGCTGATGACGGCGATCTCGCTCGCCACCTCGAAGATCTCGTCGAGATCCTGGCTGATGACCAGCACGGCCGAACCTGACTTCGCCAGATCGACCAGCGCCTGGCGGATGCGGCTGGCCGCGCCGGCATCCACGCCCCAGGTCGGCTGGTTGACAACAAGCACCGACGGCTGCCGGTCGAGCTCGCGGCCGACGATGAATTTCTGCAGATTGCCGCCTGACAGCGAGCCGGCAGCGGGATCCTCGCCGCTCTTGCGCACGTCCATCTCTACGCAGATCCGCTTGGCCGCCGCCTTGACCGCGCCGGAGCGGATCAGTCCGAGCGGCCCTGAGAGGAAAGCCTTGCGGTCGGACCAGTAGCGCGCCAGCACCAGATTGTCCGAGAGCGGCAGGGCGGAGACGGCGGCATGGCCATGACGCTCTTCCGGCACGAAGCCAGCGCCCATCGAGCGGCGGTCATTGATGCCGCTGCGCCCGACCGCCTTGCCGCGCAACTGGACGGTCTGCGCTTCCTCGACCGGATATTCGCCCGACAGCGCATCGAACAATTCCCCCTGCCCGTTGCCGGCGACGCCGGCGATGGCCAGCACCTCGCCGGCGCGCACCTTGAGACAGACGTTTTTCAAAGCGACGGCGAAGGGTGTGCGGGCGGCGGCGGAGAGATGGCGCGCCTCGAGCAGCACCTCTCCGCGGGTGGTGGTTCCCGCGGCCGAGACATGCGCGACCTCGGCGCCCACCATCATCCGCGCGAGCGACGCCGGCGTCTCCTGGCGCGGATCGCAGGCGCCCGTCACCTTGCCATGGCGCAGCACGGTGGCGCGGTCGCAGATGCGCTGCACCTCTTCCAGCCTGTGGCTGATATAGAGAACCGAACGCCCCTCGGCCCTGAGCTTGAACAGGGTCTCGAACAGCCGGTCGGCCTCCTGCGGCGTCAGCACCGAGGTCGGCTCGTCGAGAATGATCAGCTGCGGGTTTTGCAGCAGAGCGCGCACGATCTCGATGCGCTGGCGCTCGCCGACCGAGAGATCGGCCACATGGGCATGCGGGTCGAGCGGCAGGCCATAGGCATGGGACAGCTCTGAGGCGCGCGCGGCGATCTGGGCGAGCGGCAGCTTGTCATCGAGCGAGAGCGCGATGTTCTCGGCCACCGTCAGCGCCTCGAACAGCGAGAAATGCTGGAAAACCATGCCGATGCCGAGCTTGCGCGCGGCGGCGGGGCTGGCGATGCGCACGGTCTGGCCGTTCCACAGGATGGTGCCGGAGGTCGGCGCGAGCACGCCGAACAGCATCTTGACCAGGGTGGACTTGCCGGCGCCGTTCTCGCCGAGAAGTGCATGGATTTCGCCTGGTTTGATATCGAGATCGATGCCGTTGCAGGCGGCAAAGGATCCGAACAGTTTGGTCAGTTGTCGCACAGACAGAACTGTCGCGTCAGCGGAAACTCCCGAGACCGGCACGCCTTCCCCTTTTTCTCCGATTCCCCGCGCGGAAGGGCCAGCCCCAGGCGCCTGTTTCCACGGGCATGGTCCGGGAACAGCCTGAAAACCGTCCCCGATCGAGCCCGCGCACCGTCACGGAATCAGCAATGTTGTTCCACTCGTTTTTCGTTCTTCGAGATCCTTATGCGCTTGTGGTGCATCGGCGAGCGCATAGGTCTGGTTGATATTGATACGCACTTTGTTGCTGCGCACAACATCAAAGAGCGAGTTTGCACACGCCTCCAGCGCCGCGCGCGAGGCGGTATAGCTATAGAGCGTGGGACGGGTCACATAGAGCGACCCCTTCTGCGCGAGGATGCCGAGATTGACGCCTTCGACCGGGCCGGAGGAATTGCCGAAGGTGACGAACAGGCCGCGCGGCTTGAGGCAGTCGAGCGAGGCCGGGAACGTGTCCTTGCCGACCGAATCATAGACGACATCGACCCTGCGGCCGCCGGTGATCTCCTCGACGCGGGCGACGAAATCGTCGTTGCGGTAGTCGATCACATGATCGTAGCCATGGTCGAGCGCCAGCGCGATCTTCTCGGGCGAGCCGGCCGTGCCGATCACGGTCGCGCCCAGCGCCTTGGCCCACTGGCCGGCGATCAGCCCGACGCCGCCGGCCGCGGCATGGAAGAGAAGCGTGGTGCCGGGGCCGACCTTGTAGGTCTGGTTCAGGAGATATTGCGCCGTCATGCCCTTCAGCATCATCGCCGCCGCCGTTTCCAGCGGGACGTCGTCGGGCACCACGATCAGCTGGGAGGCCTCGACATTACGCTCGCTGGCATAGGCGCCGTCGGAGGTGGCATAGGCGACGCGGTCGCCGACCGAGACATTGAGGACGCCCGCGCCGACGGCAGTGACGATCCCCGCACCTTCCTTGCCCGGAATGAAGGGCAGCCCGGCAGCGGATTTGTAGAGCCCGGTGCGGAAATAGACGTCGATGAAATTCACGCCGATCGCGACCTGGCGAATCTGCACCTCGCCCGGGCCGGGCGGCGAAAGCGTCGTGCCTTCAAGCTTGAGGACCTCGGGACCACCGAGTTCGCGGATGACGATTGCCTGCGGCATGGAACACCTCTTCGCTCTGACGGGTTGCGACGCCGCGCACGCAGCCGGTGGGAGGTTTTCGCAAGGCTCCCCCACTGGCCGCTCCGGCAGCGCCCTTTATGCGTTGCGCGAGCCTGCCTCAATCTCTCGGAAGATCAAGGCAAGTCCCTAAAACTCGAAAGGATCTTTGCCAACCGCCGAACGCTGGGCGCGACCATGTCCGGTCCTCAACCGGTCGCTCTCCCGAGGCGCGGAAAGATCTGCAGAATGAAGCCGATGCAATAGAGATAAAGCCCGGTGGCGACCACGCCGGCGATCACCCAGTCCGGGCTCTGGAAATGCAGCAGCAGCGCATAGATGCTCAAGGCCGACCAGGCGGCGAAGACCGTCAGGTTCAGCCCGCGCAAGCGCTTCACCCGCACCGGATGCAGGAAGTTGATCGGCATGAAGGTGAGCAGGACGGAAACGAAGACGACGATCGAGGCGGCGAGCTCGCTGGCATGGGTGACGAAGAGCGTGAAGACCACCATGTTCCAGACCACGGGGAAGCCCGAGAAGAAATATTCGTCGGTCTTCATGCCCATATCGGCATAATAGATCGCGCTCGACACGACGATCGCGCCGGCAGCGAAGAAGGACCAGGGCTCGCCGATCATCCCGCTCTGATAGAGCGCGAAGGCCGGCAGCAGAACATAGGTGACATAGTCGATCACATTGTCGAGCGTGTCGCCCGACCAGTTGGGCAGCACTTCCTTCACGCGCACCTTGCGGGCGATCGGCCCGTCAATGCCATCGACGGCGAGCGCGAGCCCAAGCCACCAGAACATATCGACGAAACGGTGTTCCGCCGCGGCGACCACGCCGAGAAAGGCAAGGAACGAGCCTGAGGCCGTCAGCACATGCACGGAGAATGCGCGGATTTCCGCATAGGGAACGCGGCGGTAATTGAAAAACTTCATCGGCAGATGCCTTGCCCCTTCACCCGTCCTTCATGGCGGACGTCGGACCTACCGGTCGCGTGCATGTTTTTTCATCATTCGGCGCAAAACGCCGTGTCCATGATCTGTCATCGGTCAACTCCGGGCTACTATGCATCCTTTAACGGCAGCCGCCAGCAAAAAGCGCGGCCGGCGGCCGGCTCCGCCCCGCTGCCTTGTGGACGGCGGCGCCTTCGCCCGCCCTGCCCGCCCCTGCGGCATGATCGCGCCTTGGCGGCGCGAGGTGCCGCGCTTAAGTAAGGTCCGGATGATGCGTCACACATCGGCGCGCTATGCAGGAGAAGGATCAGACCGATGCAGGATGTCGAGATCGCGGTGGTGGGGGCCGGGCTGGCCGGTGCGCTGGCCGCCCTGGGGCTGGCGGCCGCGGGCCGCCGCGTCGCGCTGGTCGGTCCGGAGCCCGCCGCTGCCGATGGCCGCACCACGGCGCTGATGGACCGCTCGATCGATTTCGTCCGCCGCCTCGGCCTGTGGGAGGATGGGCTGGCCGATCTCGCCGCGCCACTGTCCACCATGCGCATCGTCGATGCCACGGGCCGCCTGTTGCGCGCGCCGACGGTCACCTTTCACGCCGCCGATATCGAACTGCCTGCCTTCGGCTACAACATGCCGAACGCCGCCATGCTCGAACGGCTGGAGGCGCGCATCGCCGAAACGCCTGATATCCTGCGCTTGCCCACCGTGGTGGAGAGCATCGAGGAGACCCAGGAAGGCCATCGTCTGGTGCTCGGCGACGGCACGCGGCTCGCCACAAGGCTGATCGTGGGTGCGGACGGGCGCGGCTCGAAAGCGCGCAAGGCGGCCGGGATCGAGGCTCGAACCTGGTCCTATCCGCAGACCGCCGTGGTGCTGACCTTCGTTCATGAACTGCCGCACCAGTCGATCTCCACCGAATTCCACACGGCGGAAGGTCCTTTCACCCAGGTGCCGCTGCCGGGCCTGCGCTCAAGCCTCGTCTGGGTGCGCAAGCCCGAAAAGGCCAATGCCTTGATCGCCATGGCGCCCGAAGCCCTGTCGCGCGCCGTCGAGGACGGTATGGAATCGCTGCTCGGCAAGGTCATGGTCGAGGGACTGCCCCAGGCGTTTCCTCTCTCGGGCATGTCGGCCGAGCGCGTCGGCCGGGGCCGTATCGTGCTCGTCGGCGAGGCGGCCCATGCCTTTCCGCCGATCGGCGCGCAGGGGCTCAATCTCAGCCTGCGCGATGTCGCGACCGTGGTGGAGATGCTCGGCACGGGCGGACCGATCGCGCGGGATTTCGGCGAGCGCTATGCTGCGCGTCGGCGGCTGGATGTCGCGACCCGCACCCTGAGCGTCGATCTTCTCAACCGCTCGCTGCTCTCCGATTTCCTGCCTGTCCAGCTCGCGCGGGCGGGCGGGCTGCAGGCGCTGTCCTCCACCGGCATCCTGCGCAATCTCTTGATGCGCGAAGGCGTGCATCCGGGCAGCGCCATCAGCGCGCTTGTCGACAGCCTGAAGCCGGGGACGTTCCGCCGGCCGGAGGCCGGTGGTCTGTGACGAGGCCTAGGCTCAGGACCTATTAATTTGGTTTGAGATGTGATTCACGGTTTCGGAAAGGAGACCGTGATGAGTGATGTGTTTT
>NZ_MKIO01000037.1 GCF_001938945.1 Xaviernesmea rhizosphaerae | reverse complement strand
AGAGGCACCAGCGCCAGAAGCGCCGCAGCCCCTCGTTCGATGAGCGCCTTATACGGCCACCAAACCCGAAACGTCAACACACCAAATGAAAGAAAAATGACGGAATAGGGTAAGGGTATGAAATTAAATCGTAAAAAGTTCTCTGCTTACGGCGTTTCTGCCTCATCCTCCCCGCGTTTGGGAGCGTGACGGCGCCGTTCAGGCTCCATAACGGATGATAAGTGGAGAGAATTTGGCGTTTTTCGTTTCGCGGCTGCCGTCTTCGTCTACGGATGACGCAATTGCCCGTCGGCGGCGGCGGTGATCGCGGATCACGGATCTCGGTTGGAAAGCGGGCGTCTCCCATGCCGCCTTGTCCTTCCTATTGACGAAGGCGCTTCAATGGCGTTTTCCGCTTCCAGTTCCCCTATCGCGAAAAGCCGGCCGCTTGATGGCCAAGGATCTGCGCGACCATGGTATTGCGACGACTCGTGCAGCGCGTCGATCGCTGTGACCGCATGAACTGCTCCGCCGGGCCACCGGCGCAGACAGGCAGAAGGACCGATGATGACCTCTGACACGCCCGAGCCTCTCCGCCGGCCCTCCTTACCGGAGCTTCCCGTTTCCGCCGTTCTGCCGGATGTAGCGGCGGCGCTGGCGGAGAACGGGCTTGCCGTCCTCAGCGCGCCCCCCGGCGCGGGCAAGACGACACTGGTGCCGCTCTTCCTGCTGGACGCCCCCTGGCGGGGGGAAGCAGGGCGTATTCTGCTTCTGGAGCCGCGCCGGCTTGCCGCGCGGGCCGCAGCGGCGCGGATGGCCGGCCTGCTTGGCGAACCGGTGGGCGCGACGGTCGGCACACGGATGCGGCTCGACAGCCGGATTTCGGCCCGCACGCGGATCGAGGTGGTGACCGAAGGCGTCTTCGCGCGAATGATCCTCGACGATCCCGAGCTCAAGGGCGTGGCCGCCGTTCTGTTCGACGAATTTCACGAACGCTCCCTCGATGCCGATCTCGGGCTGGCGCTGGCGCTCGAGTGCCGTGAGGCGCTTCGGCCGGATCTGCGGCTGCTGGTGATGTCGGCCACGCTTGATGTCGACGGGGTCGCGGCCCTGCTCGGCGATCCGCCTGTAATCGAGAGCCACGGCCGCAGCTTTCCCGTGGAGATCGCCCATCAGGATCGCCGGCCGGACGAGCGGATCGAGGACGCCGTCACCCGGACGATCCTTTCCGCGCTGGAAAGCCAGGAGGGATCTGTCCTGGTCTTTCTTCCCGGGCAGGCGGAGATCCTGCGGGTGGCCGAGCGGCTCGACGGGCGGCTGGCGCCGGACGTGGCGGTGACACCTCTTTATGGCGCGCTCGGCCAAAGCGAGCAGGATGCGGCGATCCGGCCGGCGCCAAGCGGGCGGCGCAAGGTGGTTCTGGCCACCTCGATCGCCGAGACCTCGATCACCATCGACGGGGTGCGGATCGTCATCGACAGCGGGCTGCAGCGCCTGCCCGTGTTCGAGCCGGCGACCGGCATCACCCGGCTGGAGACGGTGCGGGTCTCGCGCGCTTCGGCCGACCAGCGGGCCGGGCGCGCCGGGCGCACGCAAGCGGGCGTCGCCATTCGCCTCTGGCATTCCGGCCAGACAGCCGCCCTGCCGGCCTTCACGCCGCCGGAAATTCTCAGCAGTGACCTGTCCCGCCTCGCCCTAGATCTGGCCGAATGGGGCGTGAGCGATCCTTCCACACTCAGCTTTCTCGATCCCCCGCCAGCGCCCAGCTGGGCGGAGGCGCGTGCGCTTTTGCAGCGGATCGGCGCGCTGGACGGCGAGGGCCGGATGACCGCGCGCGGACGGGCAATGCGGGCGCTGGCCCTGCCGCCCCGGCTGGCGGCTATGGTGGCCGGCGCGGCGGAGGACGGATATGGCTTGTCGGCGAGCCGGCTCGCCGTGCTGCTGACCGAGCAGGGGCTGGGCGGACCGGCGATCGATCTCGACGAGCGGCTTTCCCGCTGGCGCAACGAGCGCGGCGCCCGGGCCTCCGCCGCATCGGGACTTGCAGAACGGATGGCGCAGCAGGCAGGTGCTACGCGCGACACCGCAGCCGCGCCCGGCGCGGGCGTGCTGCTGCTCGACGCCTTTCCCGACCGGATCGCACTGGCGCGCGGCAAGACCGGCGCCTTCGTCATGGCCAATGGCCGGGGCGCGGAGCTGCCGGAGACGGAGCGGCTGGCCCGGGCGCCGATGCTCGTCATCGCCGACCTGACCGGCAAGGCCGCGGGCCAGCGCATTCTGGCCGCCGCCGCCATCAGCCGGGCGGAGATCGAAGCGAGCCGGCCGGAGCTGATCACAAAGGGCGAGGAGGTCTTCTTCGACCGGGCCGCAAAAGCTGTGCGCGCGCGGCGGGTGGTGCGCATTGGCGCGGCGGTGCTGGAGGAAGTGCCGCTGCCGCGTCCGCAGGGGCCGGCTGTCGCCATGGCGCTGGCGGAGGGCTTGCGCCAGATCGGCCTGTCCGCCCTGCCCTTTTCCAAGGAGGCGCTGCATCTGCGCGAGCGGCTGGATTTTCTGTTCCGCACGCTTGGCGACCCATGGCCGGCCGTGGACGATGCCGCGCTTCTGGACCGGCTGGACGACTGGTTCGTCCCCTTCCAAGGCGAGACCACCAGTATCGACGCCCTGCGCCCCGGCGCCTTAAGCGAGGGGCTCGCCTCGCTGGTGCCGACGGACCTGCAGCGGCGGATGGGCGAGCTGGCGCCGACGCATTTCGAGGCGCCGACCGGCCAGCGCCATCCCATCCATTATGATGGCGAGGAACCGACGCTGTCGATCCGGGTTCAGGAACTCTATGGCCTGACGCGCCACCCGACCATCGGCGGCGGACGCCGGCCCCTGCTCCTGGAACTGCTGTCGCCCGCGCACCGGCCGATCCAGACCACGCGCGATCTTCCCGGCTTCTGGGCCGGCTCCTGGAAGGACGTGCGCGCGGAGATGCGCGGACGCTATCCGAAACATCCCTGGCCGGAGGACCCGGCCGCTGCCCAGCCGACGACGCGGGTGAAGCCGCGGGGGACATAAAGCCTTTGGCGCACAAGCACGCAGCGGTTTTGCGGTTACAGCATGTCAAAGGAGCTAAAGGCTGAGGGCATCGGATCGGAAAGGCATGTCAGCTTTTCCGAAGATCCGATTTAAAGCCAGAAATCGAGCGTTTCGGACCGGGGCCGATCGGCTATCCGGCGCGCTTAACGCCAGGCGCGGCGCGGCAGTAAGAATTTAGGGTTGATCCGTCCTGCATCTCGCCGTCAGGTGATCAGGCGTCTCCGAGGCAACGTATGACCGAAACCATGACCGCACCCGACACCCTCTCCTTTCCACCGATGCAGGCGGGACCCCGCGCATCGGACGCCGCATCGTTCCAGCCGGCAAACAGCCGGACGCTGCGGCTGCCGACGATCGTGCGGCTGCGCTGGCTGGCGGTTAGCGGACAGGCGACGACGGTGCTGGTCGTCGCCTTCTGGATGCGCTTCCCCATGCCGCTGATGACGGCGGGGCTGCTGATCGCGCTTCTGGCGGCAGCCAATCTGGCCCTGCCGCTGCTCTATCCGCCGGCGCACCGGCTGCAGCCGCGCGCCGCCTTCCTGCTGCTCTTTACCGATCTGGCGCAGCTGGCCGCCCTGCTCTTCATCACCGGCGGCATTGCCAATCCCTTCACCCTGCTGATCTCGGTGCCCGTCATCATCTCCTCGGCTTCGCAGCCGCGCAATTACTCCATTGCGCTGGCCGGGCTCGCCATTGCCGCGGTGACCATGCTCGCCTTCTCGCCCTATCCGCTGCCCTGGTATGATGGCGCGCCGCCGGTGCTGCCGCCGGTGCTTCTGGCTGGCTTCTGGGTCGCGATCGTCTCGACCATTCTCTTCGCCGCCTTCTATACCTATCGCGTCTCCCTGGAGGCGAGCGAGCTGGCGGAAGCGCTGGCGGCGACCGAGCTGGTGCTGCAGCGGGAAAAGCATCTGTCGCAGCTGGATGGGCTGGCGGCGGCCGCCGCGCATGAGCTGGGCACGCCGCTTGCCACCATCACGCTGGTGGCCAAGGAAATGGCCAATGAGCTGGGAGACGATCCGCGCTTCGGCGAAGACGTGCAGCTGTTGCGCAGCCAGAGCGAACGCTGCCGCGACATCCTGCGCCAGATCACCACCCTGCCCTCCCAGGATGAGGCGCATATGAACCGGCTGCCGCTCTCCTCGATGATCGAGGAGGTGATCGCGCCGCACCGGGAATTCGGCGTGCGCATCACCCTGGTGGAGGAAAGCGGACGTGCCGGTGAGCCGGTCGGCAACCGCAATGCCGGCATTCTCTACGGGCTCGGCAATCTCGTGGAAAATGCCGTGGACTTTGCCCGCGAGGAGGTGGTCGTCACCGTGCGGCACACGGCCGAAAGCGTGACGGTGACCATTGCCGATGATGGCGAGGGCTATGCGCCGGAGATTCTGAGCCGGATCGGCGACCCCTACGTCACCAAGCGCCAGCGCGACGACAGCGCCGGCGGCCTCGGCCTCGGCCTGTTCATCGCCAAGACGCTTCTGGAACGCTCCGGCGCAACGTTGACCTTCGAGAATGGCGGGCCCGAACGGCCGGGCGCGCGGGTACAGGTGATCTGGCCGCGGGGCATGCTGGAGACACGAACGGCGTCGTGACCGGCTGCGTCATTTTGGACAGGGTGGAGAAATGGCTTAGAAGGATAGGAAGGCATCCGGCATCCGGCGCTTTTCGTAGAGAAAGGCCGCGGACCGGGAGACGGAAACCCTTCTTCCAGTCCAAGCCGATGCAGACATGAACTCGGCGCGCTGCGCTGCTTCGGCGGTGGCGCGATGGTCCGGTCAAAAAGGCGGGATGGCCGTCTGGCGATAATGCAAAACGCTGTGAAGCGGACCGGGCGCAACAGGAAGAGGAGCATGCTGGATGGCCTCGTGGTCGCCTGCCATGCCCTGGAGGTGTGAATCATGATGGACGATGACAAGGCTCCGGACGCCACGATGGACGGGGACGGGCCGGATGAGAACGACCTTGATGCAATCGGTCCCGACCCTTCGCTGCTGCTGGTCGATGATGACGGCCCCTTCCTGCGCCGGTTGGCGCGGGCGATGGAGACGCGCGGCTTTTCCGTCCACACGGCGGAAACCGTGGCGGAGGGAATTGCCATCGCCACGCGCGAGCCGCCGCAATATGCCGTGGTCGATCTGCGCCTGTCGGATGGCAGCGGGCTCGATGTGATCGAGACGATCCGCCGCCGGCGCGAGGATACGCGCATCATCATGCTGACGGGCTATGGCAACATAGCGACGGCGGTGAATGCGGTGAAGCTTGGAGCAATTGACTACCTGGCCAAGCCCGCCGATGCCGACGAGATCGTTTCGGCGCTGCTGCAACGGGCCGGCGACCGGGCGGAGCTGCCGGAAAATCCGATGTCGGCCGACCGGGTGCGGTGGGAGCATATCCAGCGCGTCTATGAGCTGTGCGAGCGCAATGTCTCGGAAACCGCGCGGCGGCTGAACATGCACCGGCGCACGCTGCAGCGGATTCTCGCCAAGCGGGCGCCCCGATAGGACAGGCGTCCCGACTGTCGGTCAGTGACCTCTGGTCAGGCGTCGGGATAGGAGGGCGGATCGGCGGTGCCAGCCGCAATGGCGGCGATGGCAGATTCGTCCGTGGCCGCCCATTCCGCCAGCATCAGGCGCTGGGCGGCGGTGCGGGCGAAGAGGAGCGAGACCGCTTTGCGCGTATGGGCGGCCAGCTTCTCTTCCGGCGCCTCGCGGATCATCTCCGCCCCATAGCCATCGGACAGGAACAGGCCGCATTCCTCCGGGAAGATCTCCAGCGGCACGCCAGGATGGGTGGCGAAGAACAGCCGGTCGCAATGCAACCTGTATTCGGGCCATTTGCGGTCGACGCGGAAATCCTCGATCGAGGTCTTGATCTCGACGATCCAGATCTCGCCCTTCGGCGAAAGCGTGATCAGATCGGCGCGCCGGCCGCTGGCAAGCGTCAGCTCCGGCAGAACCGCATGGCGCATGTCGAACAGCGCCCGCTGCACGCCCCGGCGAACCGCCATGGCGCGGCGCGACTGCCGCCCGTCGATGAGCGGCGTGTCATTGTGAAGAGAAAGAATCGCCATTGCCCTTTTTCGCACAGACGACGCTTTGTTGCAAAAAAACAATGCGACTGCGAATTGCGGGCCGTTGCTCACAGGGAGGATCGCAAATCTTTTGCAAAGCGGGAGGGGATGGAAAATAACCGTGGGCAGGCGGATGCCAGCATCCCGCTCCTCCCTCGATTTCTGCAAGAGACTCCCATGCGCACCCGCAATGCTCTTCTGCTGTCCAGCCTGGCGGCAATGCTCGCGGCGGCCGGCTGCTCCACGGCACCCGTCACCACGGCTCCTCCGCTTGCCTATGCAAGCCCGCCGCCGGCGACCGTCGCCGTCAACGAGATCTTCAGCGATGGCTACGGCCCAGTCGAGGATCATGGCTATACCCTGCCGGCCATTCCGATCAACAAGGTGGACAAGCGCTTCCATCGCCAGATCGTCGACTATCCGACCCAGGAGAAGCCCGGAACGATCATCGTCAACACGCCGAGCCGCTTCCTCTATTACGTTCTGCCCGGCGGCAAGGCCGTGCGCTACGGTATCGGCGTCGGCAAGCAGGGCTTTGCCTGGCAGGGCCGCGCCTATGTCGCCTGGAAGCAGGAATGGCCGACCTGGCACCCGCCGAAGGAAATGGCCGAGCGCCGTCCCGACGTCGCCCAATATGTCGAAAACGGCATGGGCCCGGGCCTGCGCAATCCGCTCGGTGCGCGCGCGCTCTATCTGTTCAACGAACAGGGCCAGGATACGCTGTTTCGCCTGCACGGCACGCCGGAATGGAACACCATCGGCACCGCCGCCTCCTCGGGCTGCATCCGCATGATGAACCAGGACGTGATCGACCTCTATTCCCGCGTTCGTCCCGGCCGCACCGCCCAGGTCATCGTTCAGCAGTAAGCGACGAGAGAACGACAACCGTTCAACAGACGAAACCCCGGAAAGCACGGCTTCCGGGGTTTTTTGCTGTTCAGATAAGGCTTGTGCCGGCAAGGCGGCAGGCCGGAGGCCGGGTTAAGCCCGCCTCCAGCCAGCATGATCATTCTCCGTGCGCGGCCTTCAGCTCGCGGCGGCGGCGGTGGAGGACCGGCTCGGTATAGCCGTTCGGCTGCTCGCGCCCCTTGAAGACGAGATCCATGGCCGCCTGGAAGGCGATCGAGCTGTCGAAATGGCCGGCCATGGGCAAATAATGCGGATCGCCCGCATTCTGGCCATCGACCACGGCGGCCATGCGCTGCATCGTCTCGGTCACCTGTTCCGGCTTCACCACGCCATGATGCAGCCAATTGGCCATGTGCTGGGCGGAGATGCGCAGCGTGGCGCGGTCTTCCATCAGGCCGACATTGTTGATGTCGGGCACCTTGGAGCAGCCCACGCCCTGATCGACCCAGCGCACGACATAGCCGAGAATGCCTTGCGCATTGTTGTCCAGTTCGCGCTGGATCTCTTCCGCCGTCCAGTTCGGCCTGACGGCAACGGGCACCGAGAGGATATCGTCCAGCCGTGCGCGCGGGCGCGTCGTCAGGCCCTGCTGAACGGCGGCGACATCCACCTTGTGATAATGCGTGGCATGCAGCGTGGCGGCGGTGGGCGACGGCACCCAGGCAGTGTTGGCGCCGGCCTTGGGGTGAGCGATCTTCTGCTCCAGCATGGCCGCCATCAGGTCCGGCATGGCCCACATGCCCTTGCCGATCTGCGCATGGCCGGACAGGCCGCAGGAGAGGCCGATATCGACGTTCCAGTTCTCATAGGCGGCGATCCAGGCGGCCTGCTTCATGTCGCCCTTGCGGATCATCGGGCCGGCTTCCATCGAGGTGTGGATCTCGTCGCCGGTGCGGTCGAGGAAGCCCGTGTTGATGAAGACGACGCGGGCGCTGGCCGCGCGGATGCACTCCTTGAGGTTGACCGTGGTGCGGCGCTCCTCGTCCATGATGCCCATCTTCAGCGTGTTCTCGGCCATGCCGAGCGCGGCCTCGACCCGGCCGAACAGCTTATTCGCGAAGGCCACCTCTTCCGGGCCATGCATCTTCGGCTTGACGATATAGACCGAGCCGGCATGCGAATTCATCTTGTGGCCCCCGGGGCCGATATCGTGGAGCGCGATCAGGCTGGTGATCATCGCGTCCATGATGCCCTCGGGCACTTCCTGACCCTCGGCATCGAGGATCGCCGGATTGGTCATGAGGTGGCCGACATTGCGCACCAGCATCAGCGCGCGGCCCTTCAGCCAAAGCTCGCCGCCATCGGGCGCCATGAAGGTCAGGTCGGGATTGAGGCGCCGCGTGAAGCTCTTGCCGCCCTTGGAGACCTCCTCCGTCAGATCGCCGCGCATCAGGCCGAGCCAGTTGCGATAGATGAGCGTCTTGTCCTCGGCATCGACGGCCGCGACCGAATCCTCGCAGTCCATGATGGCCGTGATCGCCGATTCGAGCACGACATCGGCAATGCCGGCGGCATCGGCGGCGCCGATCGGCGTGGACCCGTCCAGAACGATCTGCAGATGCAGTCCATTCTTCTTCAGGAGGATATGGCTCGGGCTGCTGGCAATGCCGCGATGACCGGCGAACTGCGCGGGATCGGCAAGGCCGACTGGGCCCGCTTCCGTTTCCACCGCCAGCGCGCCGCCGGCGACCGAGAGCTTGCGCACCGAGGTCCAGGAGGCGCCGGCAAGCGGCGCGCTGTCATCGAGAAAGGCGCGCACCCAGGCAATCACCTTGCAGCCGCGCGCTTCATTATAGCCTGCTGTCTTTTCTGCTCCACCCTCTTCGGCAATGGCATCCGTGCCATAGAGAGCGTCATAGAGCGAACCCCAACGCGCGTTGGCCGCGTTCAATGCATAGCGGGCATTCATGACCGGAACGACCAGCTGCGGCCCGGCAATGGTGGCGATCTCGGGATCGACATTGCCGGTCGAAACGGTGAAATCGGGGCCCTCGGGCAGGAGATAGCCGATCTCGGTGAGGAAGGCGCGGTAGGCTTCCAGGTCGCTCGGCGCGCCATTTTCGCGATGCCAGGCATCGATGCGCGCCTGCAAGGCGTCGCGCTTGGCCAGAAGCGCCCGGTTTTCCGGCGCCAGATCGCGCAGGATCTCGGCGAAAGCGGCAAAGAACCGGTCCGGATCCACGCCCGTTCCCGGCAAGGCTTCCTGGGTGAGGAAGGCATATAGCCCGCTGTCGATCTGCAATCCGTTCTGGTCGATCCGGCTCATTTTCTCTCCTTGAAAATCGCAGGCGGCAAAAGCCCGGTTGGGCAATTGGTTCCCCTATTGCCGCACAGCTGTCAATCGCTGGCGGCAAGCTTCCCTTCAAGCCGTCTCAGCCAGGCGACAGGCGGCGCGTGACCCGCATCGGCAGGCCGCCCTGCGGCTGGGTCGTCAGGCGCTGCACCGGCCATGGCCGCGTCTGCGGCGTGATGTCGAAGCGGTGGTGGCGCATCAGGCAGGCAAGCGCGATCACTGCCTCCTGCAGGGCGAAGGTCGCGCCGATGCAGGTGCGCGGACCGGCGCCGAAGGGCAGGTACTGGAAGCGGTGCAGGCTGTCGCGCGCACCGGGCATGAAGCGCTCCGGCCGGAAGGCGCGCGGCTCCTCCCAATAGAGTTCGTGGCGATGCAGCGTCCAAGGCATGACGAGGATCGACACGCCCTTGTCGATCACCACCCGCTCGCCCGAAGGCGCGGTCCAGCTGTCCGCCTCGATCGCCGCGCGGTTGATCGATGGGGCGGGCGGATAGAGGCGCATGGCCTCCTCGAAGGCGGCGCGCACATGCGGCATGCGCTCCAGCCAGTCCACGGGATCGGCCCCCTCGCCGAGCACATGGTCGATCTCCTCTTCCATCCGTGCGCGCCAGTCCGGCAGGCGGGCAATGAGATAGAGCGTCCAGGCGAGCGCCCGGGCCGTGGTCTCATGGCCCGCGCCGATGAAGGTGAGGATGTTGTCGGCGATCTCGTCGGCCGTCAGCCCGTCAGGCCCTTCCAGCCCGAGCAGGAGCGTCAGAAAATCCTGCGGCGCCTCTGCCGGACTGTCTGCGATCTGACGGCGGCGGCGCGCCATGGTCTCGGCGACGATCGCGCGGAAACTGGCGAGCAGCCGGCCGCCGCCGATGCGGGTCAGGCGCGGCACCCAGGGGGGTGCCAGCAGAAGATCGAAAGGATCGACCCGACCCATCCGGTGCAACAGACGCTCGACATTGTCGGTGAAGGCCTTGGTGTCGGCGGCGATCTCGCCCGAAAACAGGGTTTCGGCCAGGATTTCATAGGTGAGGTCGGCCATGTCGCCGGCAATGTCCACCGTCTCGCCGGCCGCCGATGCCTGCTCATAGCGCGCGGCGAAGGCCTGGGAGACGGCCAGCATCTGCCGGGCGAAGCCGCGGGCATGGCGCGGGGTGAAGACGGGCGCCATGGCCTTGCGGGAGCGCTTCCAGGCGGGGCCTTCCGCCGTCAAAAGCCCGTCGCGCAGGATCGGCCGCAGGATCAGGCGGCGGACGGCGGACATCTCGTAATTGCCGGCATTTTCCACCAGCACATGGCGGATCAGCCCGGGATCGTTGATGATCAGCGTGCGCTGGGTGAGAAACATCGTCTCGATCCAGGGCAGGCGATAGGCGTCCTCGCTCCACAATTCGAGCGGATTGCGCAAGGCGGTGCGGATCAGTTCCAGCCGGCGCAGCGGCCGGGTGCCGGGCGCGGGGGCCGGCGGCTCGAAGCGGCCGGATGCCGAGACGATCGGCTTGGTGGCGGAACCTGTGTGCATGGCAATCCTCCTCATGGTCCAGACGGACAGGGAGCCGATCGCCCGTGTCGCCCGCCGCATCGCTCTCAAAGGCGCGATGCGGCGGCACGCATCACAGCAGGGCTTTCAGCTCCGGCAGCTTGTCGTTGATCAGCCAGCCGTAATAATTCTCTTCCGGCCAGCGGTCGGCGCCGGCGCGGTTGCGGGCGGCCAGTGCGGCCGCGCGGGTCTCGGGATCGCCGAGATTGTAGAGCGTCGCCGTCAAGCCGGGATTGTCGGAAATGTCCATGCCGGCAATCGAGCGATAGGCCTGGATCGACCGGCGGATGATCGCCGCCATATAGGCGAGCGACTGGTCGGGATCCATGATCGCCTCATAGACGGCGGCGGCCTTGCTCTCGTCGAGCCTGGGATAACCCGAAGTGCGCGCCACGTCGTCGGTCAGCATCAGCGCCGTCAGCGGATTGATCTGGCCGAGGCCGAAGGTCTGCCCGGCATAGAAGGGCTGGAAGAAGACCGCGCTGAAGCGGTTATCCGGGAAGGCGGTGCCGTCCACCGTCTTGCCGCGGAATTTGGCGTTCCACACATCGTCGCGGCAGCTCCACAGATCGTAGGAGCCTTTCTTCGCGGCGCAGGCGGAAAACTCCGGCCGGTCGACGAAATGATCGACGCTCTCGCCATTATAGGCGAAGCGGAAACTGTCGCCGGCATAGGAGGCCGCCTTGACGTAATAGGCCTGCAGCCGGTCATAGGCATCGACATTATAGGTGTGCTCGCCGACGATGGCGCCGATCATGTGGATCGGCGCGATATTGTAGGCCGCCGCAGTCGATTTGATCTTGGCGATCAGCTTGGGGTCGTTCTGCAAGAGCGCCAAGACCTTCTTGTACTTGGCGTTGAAAGTGGTGTTGCCGGCCTCTGTGCGGCGCGAGGAGGCGCCCGGCACCGGCGGCTGCTCGGCATTGCGGTTGCCCGGCGGCACGGTGCGCACGCCCTCGGCCCGCGCGATGCCGATCATCTGCCCTGTGGACAGCGAGGAAGGTTCCGCCCCGATAAAGGTGGCGGCGGACAGGGCAAGGGCGGCAGACAAGGCAGCGGAACGAGGCAGGCGCACGGGCAGGATTTTCCTTCATCTTTGGCAGACAGCGGCGACGTGGGTCTCAACCCCATGGCGGCGACGGCGACAGGGAGGCGCCGGCAAAACCTCTGTCCGGGCCATGACCGGCAATCATGTCGGAATCATGCCGAGCGACAGGTTCTCCTTACAGGCCCTGCGGTGCCGACCGCAACCGGACACCCCGCAAACGGGAGGAAAGGCAGGGTCAAACCCGTCTTTCGCGCCCTGCCGGACCCATCCCCGATCCATTCGGCCCTGATCCGTTCGGGACGATCGCAGGCGGAAGGCCGGCCTTCCGCCTGCGGTCGATCCGCGTCAGAGAATATAGCGCGACAGATCGGTGTTGGCCGCGAGATCGCCGACATGGCGGCGGACATAATCCGCATCGATCGCCAGCGTCTCGCCATTCTTGTCGGGCGCGGCAAAGGAAATCTCGTCGAGCACGCGCTCCATCACCGTCTGCAGCCGGCGCGCACCGATATTCTCAACGCTGGCATTGAGCTGCACGGCCACATCGGCCAGCGCATCCAGCGCGTCGTCGGTGAAGTCCAGCGTCACGCCCTCGGTCTGCAGCAGCGCCTTGTACTGGCGGATCAGGCTCGCCTCGGTTTCCGTGAGAATCCGGCGGAAGTCCTCCTTGGTGAGCGCCTTCAGCTCCACGCGGATCGGCAGGCGGCCCTGAAGCTCCGGCAGGAGATCGGAGGGCTTGGACACGTGGAAGGCGCCCGAGGCGATGAACAGGATGTGATCGGTCTTCACCGGACCGTATTTGGTGGCCACCGTCGTGCCTTCGACCAGCGGCAGGAGGTCGCGCTGCACACCTTCGCGCGAAACGCCGGCGCCCATGCCGCCATCGCGCGCGGCGATCTTGTCGATCTCGTCCAGGAAGACGATGCCGTCATTCTCGGCGGCGCGCACGGCCTCGCGGTTGATCTCGTCTGCGTCGATCAGCTTGTCGGACTCGTCGTTGATCAGCACGCCATAGCTCTCGCGCACGGTCGTCTTGACCTTCTTGGTGCGCCCACCCATGGCCTTGCCGAACATTTCCGACAGGTTGAGCACGCCGATATTGGCGCCGGGCATGCCGGGGATCTCGAAGCCGCCGGCGGGCGAGGCCGTATCGGCCACCTCGACCTCGATCTCCTTGTCATCAAGCTCGTTGTTGCGCAGCTTCTTGCGGAAGCTGTCGCGCGTGGCCGGCGAGGCGGTGGCGCCAACCAGCGCGTCAAGCACGCGCTCCTCGGCATTCTGATGCGCCTTGGCCTTGACCTCGGCGCGCTTCTTCTCGCGCACCAGGCCGATGCCGACCTCGACCAGATCGCGCACGATCTGCTCGACATCGCGGCCGACATAGCCGACCTCCGTGAACTTGGTCGCCTCCACCTTGATGAAGGGCGCGCCGGCCAGCTTGGCGAGGCGGCGCGAGATCTCGGTCTTGCCGACGCCGGTCGGCCCGATCATCAAAATGTTCTTCGGCATGACTTCATCGCGCAGCTCGTCGGAGAGTTGCTGGCGGCGCCAACGGTTGCGCAGCGCGATCGCCACGGCGCGCTTGGCGTCGTTCTGGCCGATGATGAAGCGATCGAGTTCGGACACGATCTCGCGGGGGGAAAAAGTGGTCATCGGATCTCTTTCTTCTGCCGGCCGCCTTCCCGTGTCAGGCAAAGGCTCCGGCTGGAAAGACGGCCGCGGGCAAAAGCCGGCCGTCGAAAACAAGGGAGGAGAAAGGCAGGCCGACGGGGCGAGGTCCGCCTGCCTTTCCAGGAGGGCTCACGCGGTCCCGGCAGGCCGCCCGTCAGGCGGCGTCCAACGTTTCCACGACGATATTGCCATTGGTGTAGACGCAGATGTCGCCGGCGATTTCCATGGCGCGGCGCGCCACCTCTTCCGCCGTCCTGTCGCTGTCCATCAGCGCACGGGCGGCGGCATAGGCATAATTGCCGCCGGAGCCGATGGCGATCGTGCCATGCTCGGGCTCCAGCACGTCGCCATTGCCCGTGATCGCCAGCGTGATCGACTTGTCGGCCACCAGCATCATGGCTTCGAGATTGCGCAGATATTTGTTGGTGCGCCAGTCCTTGGCCAGCTCGACGGCCGCGCGCATCAGCTGGCCGGGATATTGCTCCAGCTTGGCCTCGAGCCGCTCCAGAAGCGTGAAGGCATCGGCGGTGGCGCCTGCAAAGCCGGCGATCACCTCGCCCTTGCCCAGGCGGCGCACCTTGCGGGCATTGCCCTTCATCACGGTCTGGCCCAGGCTTACCTGGCCGTCGCCCGCCATGACCACCTGACCGCCCTTGCGCACGGTAATGATGGTGGTCGCATGCATCGTTCCATAAGGATTGTGTTCGCTCATCTTCGGTCCTTGGAAGCCTGCCCTCTTGCGGCACAGGCTCGTGCGCGCCCGGCCTGCCCGCCCAGGGAAACTGGCGCTTGAGGCGTTCCGGCCGCATGATCCTGCAGGCCTATGTAAGGGGCACCAGAGCGATTGCAAAGGGGCCGGCAGGGCAGCCCTTCCACCGCACATCATCCGGGGCTTGACACTGCTTTATCTTTGCCGGCTGGCCTGATAAGGAGCGCGTAAGATTAGGGGAGACCGGAATGACGCAGGGTGGCGGCCGCACGGCCAGCGTTTCGCGCAAGACCAACGAGACTCAGGTTTCGGTGACGATCGACGTCGACGGCACTGGTACGTCGACCATCGCGACCGGCGTCGGCTTCTTCGACCATATGCTGGACCAGCTCTCGCGCCATTCCCTCATCGACATGACCATCGAGACCAAGGGCGACCTGCATGTCGACGACCATCATACGGTCGAAGACACCGGCATCGCTATCGGCCAGGCGCTGGCAAAGGCGCTGGGCGACCGGCGCGGCATCACCCGCTATGCCTCGCTCGACCTTGCCATGGACGAGACGATGACGCGCGCGGCGGTGGATGTCTCCGGCCGGCCCTTCCTCGTGTGGAACGTTGCCTTCTCCGCGCCGAAGATCGGCACCTTCGACACGGAGCTGGTGCGCGAATTCTTCCAGGCGCTGGCCCAGCATGCCGGCATCACCCTGCATATTCAGAACATCTACGGCGCCAACAACCATCATATCGCCGAAACCTGCTTCAAGGCCGTCGCGCGTGTCCTGCGCACCGCCACCGAGATCGACCCCCGCCAGGCTGGCCGCGTTCCCTCAACCAAGGGGTCTCTGGCCTGATACGGCAGACGCACTGTCTCGGCGATCGGCGGGCTCTGCGACACTGGCGGGCGTGATATCCTTCGTTCGGACCGGATGGCCCGACCCCGAAGCCCGCTTCGGCCGACAATGCTCCAGACCGAGGCGGCTGACGTTTCGGGAAACAGGCTCCAGCGAAAGGGACCCCGGAATGGTCTCCTATCTCGTTCTGATCCCGCCGGGACGGCCGGCCAGCGACCCGGGCGTGCGCTTTATCGCCGACCGTTTCCACCGGCTCGCCTTTCTCTTTCCCGGCCTCTGGCTGCTGGCGCGGCGGCAATGGCTGGCGGGTCTCGCCATTCTGGCGCTCGATCTCGCGCTTTCGGCCGCCATGGCCCTGCCGCAGGCAGCGCTTGCCGCGCTTGTGGCCGAGCTGGCGCTGCGCCTCATCGTCGCGCTGGAAGGCGGCGCCTTCGTCGCCCGGCAGCTGGAGCGTCAGGGCTACCGGCTGGCGGCGATGATCGATGCGCCCGACCTTGATACCGCCGAGGAGATTTTCTTCGCCGGCGTCGAACCGCCGCGCGATCTCCCCCTTCAGCGGCTTTCCGCCGCTTTCGCCGCCAGGCTTCCCAAGGCCGCAGGCATGACCCTGTTCGATCACTACGGAGGACGATGATGCGGGTTGCGATCATCGATTACGGTTCCGGAAACCTGCGCTCGGCCACCAAGGCCTTCGAGCGCGCCGCGCGGGAAAGCGGTCTCGATCATGCCGAGATCGACCTGACCAACGATGCCGCGCGCGTCGCTTCGGCCGATCGCATCGTGCTGCCGGGTGTGGGCGCCTATGCCGATTGCCGCGCGGGGCTGGACGGCCTTCCGGGCATGCGCGAGGCGCTTATCGAGGCGGTGGAGAAGCAGGCAAAGCCCTTTCTCGGCATCTGCGTCGGCATGCAGCTGATGGCCTCGCGCGGGCTGGAAAAGAGCGTGACATCAGGCTTCGGCTGGGTGAAGGGCGATGTCGTGAAGATGGAGCCGAAAGATGCCGCGCTGAAGGTGCCGCAGATCGGCTGGAACACGCTGACGCTTGCCCGGCCCCACCCGCTCTTTGCCGGCATCGAAACGGGGCCGGATGGCCTGCATGCCTATTTCGTCCACTCCTACCATCTGGCGGCCGAGCTGCCGGAGGACGTGGTCGCCACCAGCGATTATGGCGGCGCCGTCACGGCCTTCGTCGCCCATGAGAACAAGGCTGGCGCCCAGTTCCACCCGGAAAAGAGCCAGAAGCTCGGCCTCGCCCTTCTTTCCAACTTCCTGACCTGGAAGCCCTGATCATGATCCTCTTTCCCGCCATCGATCTCAAAGACGGCCAGTGCGTGCGCCTGAAGCTCGGCGACATGAACCAGGCGACGATCTACAATCCTGACCCGGCCGACCAGGCCCGCGCCTTCGAGGCGCAGGGCTTTGAATGGCTGCATGTGGTGGATCTCGACGGCGCCTTTGCCGGCGAGTCCAAGAACGGCGCCGCGGTCGAAGCGATCCTGGCCGCCACGCGCAACCCGGTGCAGCTGGGCGGCGGCATCCGCACGCTGGCGCAGATCGAAGCCTGGCTCGCCAAGGGGCTGGCGCGCGTGATCCTCGGCACGGTGGCGGTGCGCGATCCCGCGCTGGTGATCGAGGCCTGCCGCCGGTTTCCAGGCCAGGTGGCCGTTGGCATCGATGCCAAGGGCGGCCGCGTGGCGGTGGAAGGCTGGGCGGAGGCCTCCGAGCTCGGCGTGATCGAACTCGCCCGCCGCTTCGAGGGCGTCGGCGCCTCGGCCATCATCTATACCGACATCGACCGCGACGGCATTCTGGCCGGCATCAACTGGGCCTCGACCCTCGCGCTGGCCGAAGCCGTGTCCATCCCGGTCATCGCCTCCGGCGGCTTGGCCTCGCTCGACGATATCCGCCGGCTGGCCGAACCGGACGCCATGAGGCTCGAAGGCGCCATTTCCGGCCGCGCGCTCTATGACGGGCGGATCGACCCGGCGGAGGCGCTGGCGATCCTCAAGGCTGCGAAGGGAGAGGCAGCATGACCCTCAAGGCCCGCGTCATTCCCTGCCTCGACGTCAAGGACGGCCGTGTCGTCAAGGGTGTGAGCTTTGTCAATCTCGTGGACGCCGGCGATCCGGTCGATGCCGCCCGCGCCTATGACGCCGCCGGCGCCGACGAGCTCTGCTTTCTCGACATCACCGCTTCGTCCGACGGGCGCGAGACGATCTTCGACGTCGTCGCCCGCACGGCCGAGCAATGCTTCATGCCGCTGACGGTGGGCGGCGGCGTGCGCGCCATTGCCGATATCCGCAAATTGCTGCTGGCCGGCGCCGACAAGGTGTCGATCAACTCCGCTGCCGTGCGCGATCCGGATTTCGTGGCGCAGGCCGCCGACAAGTTCGGCGACCAGTGCATCGTCGTCTCGCTCGACTGCAAGCAGACCGCGCCGGAGAAATGGGAGATCTTCACCCATGGCGGGCGCAATGCCACGGGGATCGACGCGCTCGACTTTGCGCAAGCCATGGTAAAGCGCGGCGCCGGTGAGCTGCTCGTGACCTCCATGGATCGCGACGGCGGCAAGATCGGCTATGACATCGCGCTGACCCGCGCGATCGCCGACCGCGTCCCCGTGCCGGTGATCGCCTCGGGCGGCGTCGGCACGCTCGACCATATGGTCGAGGGCGTAAAGGACGGCCGCGCCAATGCGGTGCTTGCCGCCTCGATCTTCCATTTCGGCACCCATACGATCGAGGAGGCCAAGCGCCATATGGCAGCCCACGGCATTCCCGTCCGGCTGGATTGACGGCGCTCCCCTCGCGAGTCCGGCCAGTTCGAGAGGGGTTTTTCAAGAAATGACGGGCAGACTGCCCTGGTGTCGCGCCGTTTGCGCAAAGGGGGCAGCGGCTGACGACAGAGGAGCGGGTGAGGCTGCGTGCTTTGCCTGACAAGCCGCCAGCGGGCATCCACAGGCCCGCGGCCTGCAGCTCAAGGAGAGGACCACCGATGAGCCAATTCACCTTGTCCGATCTTGAGGCGATCGTCGCCGAGCGCGCGCAGGCCTCGCCATCGGAATCCTGGACCGCCAAGCTCGTGTCGCAGGGGCAGCCGCGCGCCGCCAAGAAGCTGGGCGAGGAGGCGGTGGAGGCCGTCATCGCCGCCATTGGCGGCGACCGGCAGGAAATGATCGCAGAAAGCGCGGATCTGCTCTATCATCTTTTGGTCGTCTTGAAGCTTGCAGGAATTCCGTTGCAGGATGTGATGAGCGAACTGGCGCGGCGCACGGGCCAGTCGGGACTGGCGGAGAAGGCAGGACGGCCGGCGCAATGACCATTATCGCCAAGGACATCGCCGGCAGCAGCCACGCCCAGCCGGAGGTGAGCGCGCCCGCCGATGATCATCTCGACCGCAACGGCTATTCGCCCTATCACTTCTTCAGCGCCGAGGAATGGTCACGCTTCCGTGCGGACACGCCGCTGACGCTGAAGGCGGACGAGGTCAAGCGCCTGCGCTCGCTGAACGACCCGATCGATCTGGAAGAAGTGCGCCGCATCTATCTGTCGCTATCGCGGCTGCTTTCCGCCCATGTCGAAAGCTCGCAGCTCCTGTTCAAGCAGCGCAAGCGCTTCCTCAGCATGTCCGGCGAGAGGAAAACGCCCTTCGTCATCGGCATTGCCGGATCGGTGGCCGTCGGCAAATCGACCACGGCGCGTATCCTGGCGGAACTTCTGAAGCGCTGGCCCTCAAGCCCGAAGGTCGATCTCGTCACCACCGACGGCTTTCTCTATCCCAATGCCGTGCTCAAGCGCGAAAACATGATGGAGCGCAAGGGCTTTCCCGAAAGCTACGACATCGGCGCGCTCCTGCGCTTTCTCTCGGCGATCAAGGCCGGCGAGCCGAATGTCGAAGCGCCGACCTATTCGCACCTGACTTATGACGTGCTGAGCGATAAGGTGCAGCTGGTCGATCGTCCCGATATCCTGATCTTCGAGGGCATCAACGTGCTTCAGTCGCGCAATCTGCCTGTCGACGGCAAGATCGTGCCGATGGTGTCGGACTTCTTCGACTTCTCGATCTATATCGATGCCGAGGAGCCGCTGATCCATAGCTGGTATGTCGATCGCTTCATGCGGCTGCGTCAGACAGCCTTCAAGGATCCAAGCTCCTTCTTCAAGCGCTATGCCGATATTTCCGAGGAGGAAGCGCTGGCCGTGGCCGAGGGGCTGTGGAGCCGGATCAACCTGATCAACCTGCGCCAGAACATCCTGCCGACCCGCCCGAGAGCCGATCTGATCCTGAAAAAGGGGCCGAATCACCTGATCGAAACCGTGGCCCTGCGCAAGCTCTGACCGGGCGGCATCGGGCCTTCAGCGCCTGGCGCCGAACCCAATGAAGCCTCAGACAGCATCCTTCGAGCGTCGGACCGAAAATCGGAAACAGGTTTTCGGAAAGATCCGATGCAAAAACGGAATTCTAGGGCATCAAACTGTCAATGATCTTCAGTCCGATTCTCTAGCCGGATTCGCTGAAACCTTCAAAACGGCGTGACCCGGCGCAGGGTCAGATTGATGCGGCCGGGCTGGCGCAGAAGCGCGGCTGTGCCCCCATAGATCCGGTCGATGCCGTGGAAGGCCAGCCGGCTTTCGCCGTCCATGAGAAGCACGTCGCCACTTCTGAGCCGGAAAGAGACCGTCGGGCCTCCGCGCTCCGTGCCGCCGATGCGAAACAGCGCCTCATCGCCCAGCGACACGGAGAGAACGGGCGCGGCAAAGGTGGCTTCGTCCTTATCCTGGTGCAGCCCCATCTTCGCTTCGGGCCCATAGACATTGACCAGACAGGCCTCCGGCGGCGGCGCGGCAGGGGCGAGAGATGTCCAGAGTTCGAGCAGGTCGGGCGGGATTGGCGGCCAGGGCAGACCCGTTTCCGGGTGGTTCGGCTGGTAGCGATAACCATGCTGCCGATCCGTCACCCAGCCGAGCGGACCGCAATTGGTCATGCGCACGGAGAGCGGCTTTCCGCTGCGCGGCATCTGCGGCCGGTAAAGCGGCGCGGCACGCACCACCGAGCGGATCTCTTCCACCAGCGCCGCCTGCGCCTGCGCATCGATATGGCAGGGGAAAAACCGCAAGCCAGGCGGCAGGCTCAGGGCCTGCCGCCGTCTGCTGTTCTGATCGTCGTCGATCATTTGCTCTCAAGCGGCGGGATGCGCAGAACCTGGCCGGGATAGATCTTGTCCGGATGGGTCAGCATCGGCTTGTTGGCCTCGAAGATCTCCTTGTTATGCGCGCCCTTGCCGGCGCCATATTGATCCTCGGCGATCTTCCACAGCGTATCGCCCTTCTTCACCGTGTAGAAGACGGGCGCGGCGGCGGTCGGTGCCGGCTGCTCCACCTTCAGCTCCGATGCCTCGACCTTGGAAACACCAAGCGTGTTGCCGACGGCGATCACTGCCTTTTCAAAGGCCGTCGTGTCCTTGACCGAGCCCTTGAGGACGACCTTGTCGCCGTCCACATCGACCTTGACGCCCTCGGTGCCGAGATCATGGGAATCGAGTTCCTTCTTCACATCCTCGGCCTTGGGTGCGGCCTCGTCCTGTCCGATGCCCAGCTTTTTGCCGGCTTCCTTGATGAAATCGAAAAGGCTCATGAGCGTCTCCCTGGTTGATCGCCTGTCCGGCCACAGCACGGCAGGCTTGTTCTCCTGATGCCGCCGCGTCACGCCAAAGAGGCAAAAGCAGCGGCTTTTCGGGAGATAGGGGCTCAAGCCGGATGGGCCAGGGCCAATTTATGCGCGGCAAGGCCGATCGGCCGGCGGTGGAGCGCGCGTCGGGATGTCGAACTCCACGCGCGCGCGGGGCGCCACGCCTGCAGCGGAACAAAACCGCCACGTGAGTCCGGACCCGGTCTCAATCCCCCTCGGGCCGGCCACGCATGCGCTTGACGTCGCTGCGCCCGCTCTTTTCCTTGAGCCGGCGTTCGACCGAGCCGCGGGTGGGGCGCGTCTTGCGGCGCGGTGGCGGCGGCGGTTCGGCGGCCTTGAGAATCAGGTCCTTCAGCCGCTCGCGCGCATCCTCGCGGTTGCGCTCCTGGCTGCGAAACCGGCTGGCCTCGATCATCAGCACGCCTTCCTTCGACAGGCGGCGGCCGGCAAGGCGGATCGCCGCCTCGCGCACGCGCTCAGGAAGCGCGGGCGACGTGGCAAGCGCATAGAAGAGCTGGACGGCGGTGGAGACCTTGTTGACGTTCTGCCCGCCCGGGCCGCCGGCCAGAACGAACTGCTCCGTCAGCTCCCAGCCGGCAATCGTGATCCGGTCGTTGATGTAAAGCGGCGCGCTCGCCATGGTCCCTGCCCGCTTCTGTCCGATATTCTTGGCCCGGCGCTCAGACGGCATAAGGCCAGCCGATCCCGTTTGCGCACGGCCTTTTGCCGAAAGCCGCCCCACATATGTCGCTCGCCTGCCCCGGAGTCAAATCCGGAGGTGAGACGACACGAGAGCATCAGACCGAAAAGAGGGGATCGGCTTTGCGATCACGACCTGCTTCAGGTCGCAAGTGCGGGAGGTTGTTGAAGAACAGCGACCCGGTCAGCGGATGGTGCTGCCTGCTGCCTCTGTGTGCTGCATGGAAAGCGCCGCATCGAAAAAGTGAAACCCGGCCGCGAGCGACCGGGTTTCACGTGAATCCAAATTGCCAGGTGCCTTATTCGGCGGCGAGCTTCAGGCCGCCCGGAGCTGCAGCGCGCACGCCACC
Source organism: Xaviernesmea rhizosphaerae (assembly GCF_001938945.1). GTDB lineage: Bacteria > Pseudomonadota > Alphaproteobacteria > Rhizobiales > Rhizobiaceae > Xaviernesmea > Xaviernesmea rhizosphaerae. The sequence continues at coordinate 180,078 of NZ_MKIO01000037.1, read as the reverse complement.
ATCGACATGGCTCTCGAACTTGGCGAAGTTGGTGACGAACATGTCGGCGAGCTTGCGGGCCTGCGCGTCATAGGCATCCGCATCGGCCCAGGTCGAGCGCGGGTCGAGAATGGCGGTGTCGACGCCATCGACGGCCACCGGCACAGCAAAGCCGAAATTCTCGTCCGCGCGGAAGGTGGCATCGGCGAGCGAGCCGTCGAGAGCTGCCGACAGAAGCGCGCGGGTGGCCTTGATCGGCATGCGACGGCCCGTGCCGTAAGCGCCGCCGGTCCAGCCGGTGTTGACCAGCCAGCAGGTCACGCCATGCTTGGAGATCAGCTCACGCAGCAGATTGCCATATTCGCTCGGATGGCGCGGCATGAACGGAGCGCCGAAGCAGGTCGAGAAGGTGGCTTCCGGCTCGGTGACGCCCTTTTCCGTGCCGGCGACCTTGGCGGTGTAGCCGGAGAGGAAGTGGTACATGGCCTGGTCGGGCGTCAGCTTGGCGATCGGGGGCATGACGCCGAAGGCATCGGCCGTCAGCATGATGATCGTCTTCGGATGGCCGGCCGTCCCGGTCTCGCTGGCATTGGGAATGAAGTCCAGCGGATAGGCGGCGCGGGTGTTCTCGGTCAGGCGGCCGTCGTCGAGATCCGGAACGCGGGCTTCGTCGAGGATGACGTTTTCCAGAACGGTGCCGAAGCGGCGCGTCGTGGAGAAGATTTCCGGCTCGGCTTCGGCCGACAGGCGGATGGTCTTGGCGTAGCAGCCGCCTTCAAAGTTGAAGATGCCATCAGCACCCCAGCCATGCTCGTCGTCGCCGATCAGCGTGCGGTTCGGATCGGCCGACAGGGTGGTCTTGCCGGTGCCGGACAGGCCGAAGAACACGGCCGAATCACCTGCCGCGCCAACATTGGCCGAGCAATGCATCGGCATGACGCCCTTGGCCGGCAGCAGATAGTTCAGCGCGGTGAAGACGGACTTCTTCATCTCGCCGCCATAGGAGGTGCCGCCGATCAGGACCAGACCCTGTTCGAGATCGCAGGCGATCACGGTTTCGGTGCGGCAGCCATGACGCTCGGGATCGGCCTTGAAGTGCGGCAGGTCGATGATCGTCAGCTTCGGCACGAAGGTCTTCAGCGTCTCTGCATCCGGGCGGATGAGGAGGTTGCGGATGAACAGCGAGTGCCAGGCGAATTCGGTGACGACGCGCGACGGCAGGGCGTTTTCGGCATCGGCGCCGCCGATCAGATCCTGAACGTACAGCGAGCGGCCGCGGGCATGGTCCAGCATGTCGAGACGCAGGCGCTCGAAATGCTCCGGCGACATCGGCTTGTTGTTGTCCCACCAGATCTTGTCTTCGGTCTTTTCATCGCGGACGACGAACTTGTCCTTGGCGGAGCGGCCGGTGTGCTGGCCGGTAACGACGCACAGCGCGCCATGCGCCGACAGCGTGCCCTCGCCGGCGCGCACAGCTTCCTCGCACAGTTCGGCGGCCGAGAGGTTGTAGCGAACCGCGGAAAGCTCGGTGAAGCCCAGCGCTTCGAGCGTCTGCTCCGGATTAAAAAGACCTGTCTGCGTCATGATCGCTTTTCCTTTCGGTTGAAGCGGCAGGGTTTTGGGATGGACGGACCATAGAAGCGGGCCCAGCGAAACGCAAGCGGTCAAAGAAATTTTCTTATTAAAATCAGTATATTAATCGATTTAATAATTTTCCTGCGATCTTTAATCGGTTGAAGCGGCAGGTGATTGAACCATTTTTTGGCAACTGCAGGAAAAACGCGCGGGCCTGCACAATTGGCGAGCGATTTCGCTTCGCCACAATTTGTTCCAGCTTTATACTAGAAGAGTCGGGCTCCGGAGAGGATAAGACCGCGCCTGGAGCCTGAAGTAGACATGATGGAGCAGCGTACCATGCAGACAATCGCACTCGTCGACGACGATCGAAACATCCTGACCTCGGTTTCGATCGCGCTCGAGGCGGAGGGCTACAAGGTCGAGACCTATACGGACGGCGCATCCGCGCTGGACGGGCTGCTGGCCCGCGCGCCGCAGCTGGCGATCTTCGACATCAAGATGCCGCGCATGGACGGAATGGAACTTCTGCGCCGCCTGAGGCAGAAGTCGGACCTGCCCGTGATCTTCCTCACCTCCAAGGACGAGGAGATCGACGAGCTGTTCGGCCTGAAGATGGGTGCGGACGATTTCATCACCAAGCCCTTCTCGCAGCGCCTGCTGGTGGAGCGGGTCAAGGCCATTCTGCGCCGCTCGGCCAACCGCGAGGCCGCCGCCGCCGGCAACAGCGCAGGGACCGCCGCGCCAAAGGCGAAGGACGACGCGCCCTCGCGCTCGCTGGAGCGCGGCCAGCTGGTGATGGACCAGGAGCGCCACACCTGCACCTGGAAGAACGAGCCGGTGACGCTGACCGTCACCGAATTCCTGATCCTGCATTCGCTCGCCCAGCGGCCCGGCGTGGTCAAGAGCCGCGACGCGCTGATGGATGCCGCCTATGACGAGCAGGTCTATGTCGACGACCGCACGATCGACAGCCACATCAAGCGGCTGCGCAAGAAGTTCAAGATGGTCGACAACGACTTCGACATGATCGAGACGCTCTATGGCGTCGGCTACCGGTTCCGCGAGACCGCGTGAGCCTACAACGACGCCAACGGCAGGACGGGGCATCGCTTTGGCGGCGCCGCGTCCGGCGCGGCGCGAAAGACGGTAAGGCAGAGTGACGGACGTCCTCCCACAGACCATGGCACGGCAGAGCGACGGCGACGACGCGGCGGAAACGCCGCGACGTCGCTTTTCCGGCTGGTCGCATCCCTTCACGCTGATCCGGCGCTTGTTCGGCAATGCGGTCTTTTCCAGCCTGACGCGACGCATCCTGTTCTTCAACCTTGTGGCGCTGGTCGTGCTCGTCGGCGGCATCATGTATCTGAACCAGTTCCGCGAGGGGCTGATCGATGCGCGGGTGGAAAGTCTGCTGACCCAGGGCGAGATCATCGCCGGCGCGATCGCCGCCTCGGCTTCAGTCGATACGAATTCGATCACAATCGATCCGCAGAAGCTCCTGGAGCTGCAGGCCGGCCAGAGCATCACGCCGGTGCCGCGCGACGAGGACCTGGAATTTCCGATCACGCAGGAGCGGGTCGCGCCGATCCTGCGCCGGCTGATTTCGCCCACCCGCACCCGCGCCCGGCTCTATGATGCCGATGCCGACCTGCTGCTCGACTCGCGCCATCTCTACACCGGCGGCCAGGTGCTGCGCTTCGATCTGCCCTCGATCACCCCGGATGAGACCAGCTTCACCGACCGGGTGAACGGCTGGTTCAACCGGCTGCTGCAGCCCGGCAATCTCTCGCTCTACAAGGAGCCCCCCGGCGGCAACGGCTCGATCTATCCCGAAGTGGTCAATGCACTGACGGGCGTGCGCGGCGCAGTGGTGCGCGTCACCGAAAAGGGCGAGCTGATTGTCTCGGTGGCCGTGCCGGTGCAGCGCTTCCGCGCCGTGCTCGGCGTGCTGCTTCTGTCCACCCAGGCCGGCGATATCGACAAGATCGTCCATGCCGAGCGCCTCGCGATCATCCGCGTCTTCGGCGTCGCGGCGCTGGTCAATGTCATCCTGTCGCTGCTCCTGTCCTCCACCATCGCCAATCCGCTGCGCCGCCTCTCGGCGGCGGCGATCCGCGTGCGCCGCGGCGGGGCGAAGGAGCGGCAGGAGATCCCCGACTTCTCCTCGCGCCAGGACGAGATCGGCAATTTGTCGATCGCGCTGCGCGACATGACCCGGGCGCTCTACGACCGGATCGACGCGATCGAGAGCTTCGCCGCCGATGTCAGCCACGAGCTGAAGAACCCGCTGACCTCGCTGCGCAGCGCGGTCGAGACCCTGCCGCTGGCGCGCAGCGAGGAGAGCAAGCAGCGGCTTCTCGACATCATCCAGCACGATGTGCGCCGGCTCGACCGGCTGATCAGCGATATTTCCGATGCCTCGCGGCTCGATGCCGAGCTCGCCCGCAGCGATGCCAGCACGGTCGATCTCGAAACGCTGCTGGCCAGCCTCGTCGACATCTCCCGCCAGATCCGCAGCAAGAAGAAGACGGTGCAGCTCAATTTCGTCGTCGACCGGAAGGATCCGCGCACCAGCTTCCTGGTCTCGGGCTACGAACTCAGGATCGGTCAGATCATCACCAACCTGATCGAGAATGCCCGCTCCTTCGTGCCGGAGGACGGCGGACGCATTCTCGTGCGGCTGACACGGCGCAAGAACCGCTGCATCGTTCAGGTGGAAGACAATGGGCCGGGCATCCAGGCCGAGGATATCGACCGGATTTTCGAGCGCTTCTACACCGACCGGCCGGAGGGCGAGGATTTCGGCCAGAATTCCGGCCTCGGCCTGTCGATCTCGCGCCAGATCGCAGAAGCACACAAAGGCACGCTGAAGGCGGACAACATGAAGGACGCCGAGGGTCGCATCACCGGCGCCCGCTTCACCCTGGCGCTGCCGGCCGAGACGAATGCGTGAGCCCGAGCGTGAACATCGGGCCGAGGCACGGCCGGTGCACGCCACGGGCATCGTGCTGGGCACGCAGGGCCTGCTCTTCGTCGGTCCGGCCGGCAGCGGCAAGACCATCCTGGCGCTGGCCACCATTGAAAGCGCCCGGCGCGCCGGGCTGTTTGCCGCGCTGATCGGCGATGACCAGGTCTTGATCGAAGCGCATGGCGATGTGATCGTCGCCCGACGGCCGCCCGTGATAGGCAGTCTTGCCGAAATTCGCGGCAGCGGCATCGTCCCCGTTCAAAGCGTGCCGGCCGCCGTGGTGGAGATCGCCGTGCGTCCCGTCGCGCTCGGCCAGGTGGCGTTCGGTCTGGAGGAGCGGATCGCGCCGCCAGACGAACGGGCGGAACTTGCGGCGGGATTGAGCCTTCCACTGATCCGCCTTCCCTATGGGGACGGCATCGATCCTCTTGTGAGGCTGAAGCCGCTGATTGCCGCAACCTTGGGACAAACCTGCGGAAAATAGCGGCGAGGATGCACCGGTCGATCACTGCGATGCGGAATTTCGCTTGCACTTCGCCTTTTCCTTGCCAAGATGGCCGCCCCGGCGGTGGACGAAATATCAGCATTGCGCTATCCGGCTGCTCTTCTCAAAGGCGGTCGTCGCGCAGGTGGAGCAAAGACATCATGATCGGACTTGTGCTTGTCACGCATGGCAAGCTGGCAGAGGAGTTTCGGCATGCGCTCGAGCATGTCGTCGGTCCGCAAAAGTCCATTGAAACGGTTTGCATCGGTCCAGAGGACGATATGGACCAGCGGCGCCAGGATATTCTGGAGGCCGTGATGGCGGCCGATGCCGGCAATGGCGTCATCATTCTGACCGATATGTTCGGCGGAACGCCCTCGAACCTCGCCATATCGGTGATGCAGAGCGGCACCGTGGAGGTGATCGCCGGCGTCAACCTGCCGATGCTGATCAAGCTGGCGGGCGTGCGCGCAGAGAGCACGATGGACAAGGCGCTGCTCGAGGCCTCGGAAGCCGGGCGGAAATATATCAATGTCGCAAGCCGCGTGCTGAGCGGAAAATAACCACAGAACGAGCCTTGATGACGCTGACCCGCGACCTTCTCATCGTCAACAAGCGCGGCCTCCATGCCCGCGCTTCCGCGAAATTCGTCCAAACCGTCGAGACCTTCAATGCCGAGGTGCATGTCTCCAAGGACGGCATGACCGTGGGCGGCCTGTCAATCATGGGGCTGATGATGCTGGCCGCCAGCACCGGCTGCACGATCCAGGTCAGCGCGACGGGCGAGGAGGCGGAAGCCGCCCTCGCCGCGCTCGAGGCCCTGGTCGCCGATCGCTTTGGCGAGGAAATGTGAACCATATAAAGACATAAAGACGTCTTTATATGTCCATTGCCCGCAGGACGGAATCCTGTTAGATCACCTGTCATGATCAGGGGAACGGCGCATGCCGCTCTCCCCCTGGCATGCCATGCCGCCTGAAGAAGGGCGGGCTGGCTTTCCGAGCCGCGCGCCCATCAGCGTGCCGCAGACAGAGTTTTCGCAGCGCCGACGGGGCCTTCGGGGCCTTGGCCGCTGCCTCAAGCTGGAGACGCCCTGACATGAGCACGACCCACGACTATCTGGTGGCCGATATCGGCCTGGCGGATTTCGGCCGCAAGGAAATCGCCATTGCCGAAACCGAAATGCCGGGCCTGATGGCCTGCCGCGAAGAATTCGGCGCGACGAAGCCGCTGAAGGGTGCGCGCATCTCCGGCTCGCTGCATATGACGATCCAGACCGCCGTTCTGATCGAGACGCTGGTGGCACTCGGCGCCGATGTGCGCTGGGCCTCGTGCAACATCTATTCCACCCAGGACCACGCCGCCGCTGCGATCGCCGCCTCGGGCGTGCCGGTCTATGCCGTCAAGGGCGAGACGCTGGAAGAGTACTGGACCTATACCGACCAGATCTTCCAGTGGGCCGATGGCGGCCTGTCCAACATGATCCTTGATGATGGCGGCGACGCCACCATGTACATCCTGCTCGGCGCCCGCGCCGAGGCCGGCGAAGACGTGCTGTCGACCCCCGGTTCGGAAGAGGAAGAGATCCTGTTCGCGCAGATCAAGAAGCGGCTTGAAGCGTCGCCGGGCTGGTTCACCAAGCAGCGCGACGCGATCCAGGGCGTGACCGAAGAGACCACGACCGGCGTTCACCGCCTCTATGAACTGTCGAAGAAGGGCCTCCTGCCCTTCCCGGCGATCAACGTCAACGACAGCGTCACCAAGTCGAAGTTCGACAACAAGTATGGCTGCAAGGAATCGCTCGTCGACGGCATCCGCCGCGGCACCGACGTGATGATGGCCGGCAAGGTCGCCGTCGTCTGCGGCTATGGCGACGTCGGCAAGGGTTCGGCCGCCTCGCTGCAGGGCGCCGGCGCCCGCGTCAAGGTCACCGAAATCGATCCGATCTGCGCGCTGCAGGCCGCCATGGACGGCTTCGAGGTGGTTCAGCTGGAAGACGTCGTCTCCTCGGCCGACATCTTCATCACCACCACGGGCAACCGCGACGTCATCCGCCTGGAGCATATGCGCCAGATGAAGGACATGGCGATCGTCGGCAATATCGGCCACTTCGACAACGAGATCCAGGTCGCATCGCTGCGCAACCTGAAGTGGACCAATATCAAGCCGCAGGTCGACATGGTCGAGTTCCCCGGCGGCAACCGGATGATCCTGCTCTCGCAGGGCCGCCTGCTGAACCTCGGCAATGCCACGGGCCATCCGTCCTTCGTCATGTCGGCCTCCTTCACCAACCAGGTGCTCGGCCAGATCGAACTGTTCACCAAGCCCGGCGAATACAAGAACGACGTCTATGTTCTGCCGAAGCATCTCGATGAAAAGGTCGCCCGCCTGCATCTGGCCAAGCTCGGCGCCAAGCTGACCGAGCTGCGCCCCGAACAGGCCGACTATATCGGCGTGTCGGCGCAGGGCCCGTTCAAGGCCGAGCATTACCGCTACTGATCTTGACGCCAGCGATGGCGAAAGCCTGAGCGCTTTCAGCGACTTGACCCATGAAGGCCGTGCAGCGGAGACGCTGCGCGGCCTTTTTCGTTGCCCGCCGGCACGCAAGCAGAGGCGCACTCCGCAGGGTCGGCGCAAGCCCCGGCGCCTAAGCAAGGGGATGCAATGCTTCGCTCCCGCCATGCTCTCGGCACAGAGGGCAGGCAGGCTTCCGGCGATCGGGCCGGAGCCGACAGGGGCGGATCTGACCGGGGACGGTTGCGCCATGATGGCGGCATGTCCCGGCATGACAGCCATTGCGATGCGCGCCGCATCCATGTCCGCTCCCTCCGAAGGGCGGCATGAGGCTTTGCGGCGTCTTTCTTTGGATTGGGCGGTTCACGCTCCGTTGGCGGACGGGGCGTGGAGATGCCGTAAGCACCATGCGGCGGCAGCGCGCCTCGAGCGGGCGGCCCGGCAGATGGAACAGGCAGGCGGATGACACGAGACGAGATCTCCAGGAGACCGGGCCGCAGGACGGCCTTGCTGGCGCGGCTTTGGGCCGGCGCCTGCTTCGCGGCCAGCGGCGGACACGCCCTTGCCGCCGATGGCTTCAGTGGCGGACTGTTTCATTCGAGCGAAGTGATCTCGCTGGCGCTTCTGGCCGGCGCCGGCGCGGCCGCCACCATTTCCATGGTCTGGCTCAGCCGCCAGCGCGCCCGCAGCGAGGCGGAAAACCGCGACCTGACGGCAATGATCGCCGACGCCAACCAGCGCGTGGCCCGGCTGCAGGCGCTGCTGTCGGAGAAGGATCGCCGCATCGTCGTCTGGGAAAGCCCGCGCGAACGGCCGGAATTCTTAGGCCAGCTGCCGGCCGAGACCGGCGCCCCGGCCGACGACCGCGACTTTCTCGCCTTCGGGCGCTGGATCAAGGCGCATTCGGCCGCAGCGCTCGATCACGCGATCGAGGCCTTGCGCTCGCGCGCCGAGAGCTTCGACCTGATCGTCGACACGCTGCGCGGCGAAATCGTCGAGGTGCAGGGCCGCGTCTCCGGCGGGCGCGCCTTCGTGCGCTTCGTTGCCCTGTCGAACCTGAGAGCGGAACTGGCCGAGGCCCGGCTGGAGCGCGACCGGCTGCGCACGGCGCTGCAGGGTCTGCATGCCCTTCTCGACGCCACCGATCTGCCGGTCTGGCAGCGCGGCACCGACGGCAAGCTTAGCTGGGTCAACGAGGCCTATCGCAGCGCGGTCGAGGCGCGCACCTCGGCCGAGGCGATTGCCGAGGGCCGCGAATTCCTGCCGACGCTGACGCGCGAGAAGATCCGCGCCGGCGCCACCTATGACGTGCCCTTCCGCGACACGCTGTCGGCCGTGGTCCATGGCAATCGCCGGGTGTTCGAGGTGATCGACGCCAAGACGACGCAGGGCTCCGCCGGCCTCGCCATCGATGTCTCCTCGATCGAAAGCGTGCGCGAGGAACTGGCGCGCACGCTCAAGAGCCATGCCGAGACGCTCGACCAGCTGACCACGCCGGTCGCCATCTTCGACGGGGCGCAGCGGCTGGAATTCTACAACCAGGCCTTCCAGCGCCTGTGGGATCTCGACACGGCGACGCTGATGCGCAAGCCGGACAATGGCGAGATCCTCGACCGGCTGCGCGAGCGCGGCAAGCTGCCCGAACAGCTCAACTGGCGCCAGTGGAAGGAGAACGCCCTCTCCGTCTACCAGGCGATCGACACCCAGACCGACCTCTGGCACCTGCCCAACGGCCAGACCTTGCGCGTGGTGGCCACGGCAAGGCCGCAGGGCGGCGCCACCTGGGTGTTCGAGAACCTGACCGAGCGCGTCGATCTGGAAACCCGCTACAACACGCTGGTCCATGTCCAGGGCGAGACCATCGACCATCTGGCCGAGGGCGTCTCGGTCTTCGGGCCGGATGGCCGCATCCGCCTGTCGAACCCTGCCTTCCGCGCGCTCTGGGGCGTGACGGAGACGCAGGTACAGCCCGGCACGCACATCAAGGCGATCGAGCAGGCCTGCGCCGCCTCCTATGACATGGCCGATGGATGGAAGCGCTTCGCCCAGCTGATCACCAGCTTCGACGATGAGCGCCCGTCCTATCGCGGCATTCTGGAGTTGCGCACCGGGCTGATCCTCGACTTCGCCGTCATCCCCCTGCCCAATGCCCAGACCATGCTGACCTTCGTCAACATCACCGACAGCGTGCGCGTGGAGCGCGCGCTGAAGGAGAAGAACGAGGCGCTGCAGATGGCGGATGCGCTGAAGAACGACTTCGTCCAGCACGTCTCCTACGAGCTGCGCTCGCCGCTGACCAACATCATCGGCTTCGCCGACCTCCTGAAGACCCCGGCTTTCGGCACGCTGACGCCGCGCCAGGCCGAATATGTCGATCACATCGCCACCTCCTCCTCGCTGCTTCTGACCATCGTCAACGATATTCTCGACCTCGCCACCGTCGATGCCGGCATTGTCGAGCTGGATCTCTCCGAGATCGATCTCGGCGAGTTTCTCGACGAGGTGGCGCTGCACATGGCCGACCGGCTGCAGGAAAGCGGCGTGTCGCTGACCATCGAGGCGCCGGAGACGCTCGGCCGCTTCGTCGCCGATCACCAGCGGCTGAAGCAGATCTTCATCAAGCTGATCGCCAATGCCGCCAAGGTGGCGCCGGAGGGCAGCACCATCGCTCTGGCCTGCCGGCGCGAGGGCACGGATTTCGTCTTCTCGGTCAAGGACAAGGGGCCGGGCATTCCGCCCGAGGTCATCGCCAGCGTGTTCAACCGCTTCGAGAGCCATGGCAGCCATGGCGGCGCGGGGCTGGGCCTGTCGATCGTCGAGAGCTTCGTCACGCTCCATCGCGGCAGCGTCGCCATACGCTCCGGCGAGGCCGAGGGCACCGAAGTGACCTGCCGGCTCCCGGCGGGCGAACTGCGCCAGATCGCGGCGGAGTAAGCACCGCATGGACATCCAGCTTCCCGATGCCGAGGCCACCGCGATGCTGGGCGAGGACCTCGCCCGCGCGCTTGTGACAGGCGACTGTCTGGCGCTGTCGGGCGATCTCGGCGCCGGCAAGACCACGCTGTCACGCGCGCTCATCCGCGCGCTTGCCGAAGCGCCGGATCTCGAGGTGCCGAGCCCGACCTTCACGCTGGTCCAGACCTATGACAGCCGGATTCCGGTTGCCCATTTCGATCTCTATCGTCTGGCTGACGGCAGCGAGCTGGAGGAACTCGGCTTCGACGAGGCACTGTCGGAGGGCATCTGCCTGGTGGAATGGCCGGACCGCGCGAGCGCCGAGCTGCCCGTAAGCCGCATCACCCTGACGCTCACCCATGAGGGCCAAGGCCGGCTGGCCCGTTTCTCCGGTCCGCAATCGGCCCTGGACCGGATCGGCCGCAGCCTGGACATCCGCGCCTTTCTGGACAGGGCCGGCTGGCCGAAGGCCACGCGCCGCTTCCTGACCGGCGATGCCTCGGTGCGCGCCTATGAACGCATCCTTCGCCGAGGCGATGCCGACCTGATCCTGCCCGATCTGATCCTCATGGACGCGCCGCGCCGGCCGCGCGGGGCGGTGGTGCGCGACGGCAAGACCTATCCGGAACTCGCCCATATCGCCGAGGACGTCACCCCCTTCGTCGCCATCGACCACTGGCTGCGCGACGCGGGTTTCACCGCGCCCGCCATCCTCGCGCAGGATCTGGAGGCAGGCCTTCTGCTGCTGGAGGATCTCGGCAGGGAGGGCGTAATCGATGCGTCCGCGCAACCGATTGCCGAACGCTATCTCGCTTCGGCCGCGCTTTTAGCGCGGCTCCACCGCCTGCAGCCGCCGCGCGACTTGCCGGTGGCGCCGGGCCTGGTTCACACCGTGCCGGATTTCGACCGAACCGCCATGGCGATCGAGACCAGCCTGCTGATCGACTGGTACCTGCCGGAGGTGCGCGGCACGCCGGCGACCGAGGCGGAGCGTGCGGACTACGAGGCGATCTGGAACGGGCTGATCGACCGGCTCGCCGATGGCGAGCGCCATCTGCTTCTGCGCGACTTTCATTCGCCCAATATTCTCTGGCAGGCGGAGCGCGAGGACGTCGCGCGCGTCGGCCTGATCGACTTCCAGGACGCGATGATCGGCCCCACGGCCTATGATCTCGCAGCTTTGGCCCAGGATGCCCGGGTAACGATCCCGCCGGCGCTCAGGGCCGAAATGATCGAGACCTATCTGGCAGCGCGCGGGCAGGATGCTGGATTCGATAGGGAGCGTTTCCTGCGCGATTTCCACCTCATGGCCGCGCAGCGCAATTGCAAGCTGGTGGGCATCTGGGTGCGGCTGAAGGTGCGCGACGGCAAGCCCGGCTATATGCAGCACATGCCGCGCACCATGGCCTATCTGCGCGAGGCGCTCGCCCATCCCGCGCTCGAACCCCTGGCGGACTGGTGCCGCAAGGCCGGGCTGCCCCTCTCAGACGAAAAGGCGTGATGCGGCCGATGCCCCCGCTTTCCCCTGCCCCGGTACCTGCAACGCCGCTCGCTCGCGACCCCGCGCTCCACCCGCCCATCCGCTCCGCCATGGTTCTGGCCGCTGGACTCGGCACGCGGCTCCGGCCGATCACAGAGACCATGCCCAAGCCGCTGGTGCCGATCTCAGGCCGGCCGATGATCGATCATGTTCTCGACCTCCTGGTCGAGGCCGGCATCGAGACGGCGGTGGTCAATGTCCATCATTTCGCCGACCGGATGGAGGCGCATCTGGCCGCGCGCGCAGCTCCCGCCATCCGCATCTCCGATGAGCGCGAGGGCCTGATGAACTCCGGCGGCGGGCTGGCAAAGGGCCTGCGCCTGCTGAGCGATCCGCTGGTCATGGTCATGAATGCCGATCTCTTCTGGGTGGGCGAGGATCCACACGAACCCTCGAACCTGAGCCGGCTATCCGCCTTCTTCGATGCGCAGGCAATGGATATGGCCATGCTGGTGGTGCCGCTCGCGCGCACCACCGGGCACAATGGCCGCAATGATTTCTCCCTCCTGCCGGATGGCCGTCTGGTGCGCTATCGCGAGGATCTGGGCGCAGGCGTGGTCTATGCCGGCGCCTTCGTCCTGCGCCGCGCTCTGTTCGACGATGCGCCGGAGGGTGCCTTCAACCTCAATGTGATTTTCGACCGGGTGATCGACAGCGGCCGGCTCTTCGGCCTGGTCATGTCTGGCGAATGGATCACCGTGGGAACGCCGGAGGCGATCGCCGAGGCGGAGGCGACCATCGCCCGCTGCGCGGGCGCTGCCGTGGCTGGAACCGAAACGCCGGCGGGAATCTAAGGAAAACGCCGGGCCGGGGCTCACAAGACGGTCAGCCGGTGCTATCTGAGACGGGAAGCCCTTTTGCGGCGATGCGGTCCTGCCGCGTCCTGAAAGGCGCTGAAGGCTGCGCCGAAAGACGGCGCGTCTCAAGCTCTTTTATTCGAAGCATAATCCTATCGATCGCCGTTTCACTCCGGTCGGATTATGCTCTAGACTCTTGTTTTTGCATCGGATTGTTCCGAAAACCGATTCCCACTTTTCGGTCCGATGCTCTCAGGAAAGGTCCCGGATCGGGTGGCTCAGCCCCGGCAGAACATCCTCACCATCCCCCCCGGCGCGCCCTTTCTCGGCACGCTGGTGGATGCGCTTTGCGCGGGCGATCTGGTGCCGGACTTCCGCTATGATCCGGCCGACCCGCTCTCTCTGGCCGATGTCACCATCTTCGTTCCCACACGGCGTGCCGCCCGCGTCCTGCGCTCGGAATTCGTCGATCGCCTTGGCGGGCAATCCGCCATCCTCCCGGTCGTGCGGCCGCTCGGCGAGACGGAGGATGACAGCGGCTATTTCGACCAGGAAAGCCCTGCCACCCTCGACCTCGCCCCGCCGATCGTCTCCACCGGCCGGCTGATCGAGCTGGCCCGGCTGATCCTGGCCTGGCGCAACCGCCTGCCGCAGGTGGTGCGCGACGTTCACGGCGAGAGCGCGCTGATCGCGCCGGCAAGCCCGGCCGATGCGATCTGGCTGGCGCGCGACCTCTCGGCGATCATCGATTCTGTCGAAACAGAAGAGCTGGACTGGGAGGCGCTGAAGACGCTCGATGCCGAGACCTTCGCCGAGTGGTGGCAGCTGACGCTGGAGTTCCTCGACATTGCCCGCCATTTCTGGCCGGCGCGGCTGGAGGAACTCGGCGTGTCCTCGCCCGCCCGCCACCGCAATGCGGTGATCGATTTTGAAACCGCACGGCTGCGCGCCGGCAAGGTCTCGGGCCCCGTGATCGTCGCCGGTTCCACCGGCTCCATCCCGTCCACGGCCCGGCTGATCGCCGCCATCCGGGATCTGCCCGAGGGCGCCATCGTCCTGCCGGGTCTCGATACGGTCATGTCTGAAGCGGAATGGACGGCCGTAGCACCAGAGGGTGCGCTCAGCGGGCCCCTCGCCAATCCCGCCACGCGCAGCCACCCGCAATATGGCCTCTTCCGCCTTCTGGAACGGCTGGAGCGGACGCGCGAGGAGGTGCGCCTGCTTGGCATGGTGGAGCCCGATCTCGCCTTGCGCGCCGCCACCGTCTCGCGCGCGCTGCTGCCGGTGGAGAAGACCAGCGCCTGGGGCGAGGCGCCGGAAGGCGATGCTGCCCTGCTCGACCAAGCCTTTACCGATGTCGCCCTGATCGAGGCCACCAATGAGCGCGAGGAGGCTACTGCCATCGCGGTCGCCATGCGCCTGTCGCTGGAGGCGAGCGACAGCTGCCAGGCGGCGCTAATCACGCCGGACCGTGATCTGGCCGCCCGGGTCTGCGCCGAGCTGATGCGCTTCGGCATCGAGGCCGACGACACGGCCGGCACGCCGCTGTCCGCCACGCCGGCGGGCACGCTGGCCCGGCTTCTGCTCGATGCGGCGCTGAAGCCCGGCGATCCCGTGGCCATTGCCGCGCTGATCAAGCATCCGCTGGCCCGGTTCGGCCAGATGCGCGACGCCATGCGACAGGACCCCGCGGCACCGGATCGTCTCGCCTTAGCCGGCCGGCTGCTCGAGCGTCTAGCTTTGCGCGGCGGCACGCAGGCCACGCGGCTGGACAATCTGACCGCGCTGATGACGCAGCGCCTGGCGGAGGTGGCGGACGAGCGGCACGTGCCGGAATGGCGCGCGGCGCTGACGCCGGAGGCGGTGGAAGAGGCGCGCACGCTGGCGGAAGCGATCACGCTTTCCGCCGCCCCGCTTCTGGCGCTCACCGACACGGAGGAGGCGGAACCGACGCTTGCCGACTGGGCGCGCGCCACCGGCGAGGCGCTGGAAGCCGTGGCCGCCGATGCGGAGGGCAATCTGGCGGAGCTTTGGGACAGCGAAGCCGGCGAAACGCTGTCGCGCCTGCTCACCGCCGTGATCGAGACCGACGGACAGATCGAGGCCACCGGCGGGCAATGGGCGGATGCGATGGAGGCGCTGATGGCGGGCGAGGCGATCAAGCCGCGCGCCATGCGCCATCCGCGCGTCTTCGTCTTCGGCGCCCTGGAGGCACGGCTGCAAAGCGTCGACCTGATCGTGCTCGGCGGCATGAACGAGGGTGTGTGGCCGGGACAGACCGCCAACGATCCCTTCCTGTCGCGGGCGATGAAGACCGGCATCGGGCTGGAGCCGCCCGAGCGACGGATCGGCCAGCTGGCCCATGATTTTCAGATGGCCTGCGGCACCCGCCGTCTCGTGCTCTCCCGCGCGCTGCGCAAGGGCAGCGCGCCGACGGTCGCCTCTCGCTGGCTGCAGCGCCTGGCCGCCGTTCTCGGCAAGCCGCTGAGCGATGCCATGCGCGCCCGCGGGCATGATTTTATCGAATATGGCCACCAGCTGGACGAGCGCCCGAGCCAGCCGCTGGCGCCGCGCCCGCAGCCGCGTCCGGACCCGGAGCTGCAGCCGACGAAATATTCCTTCAGCGAGGTCACCCGCCTTCGCCGCGACCCCTATGCCGTCTATGCCCGGCGCGTCCTGCGGCTTGCGCCGCTCGATGATTTCAACGCCGATCCAGGTGCTGCCATGCGCGGCACGCTTTACCACGCCATCGTCGAGCGCTTCGTACGCGCCGATCTCGTGCCATCGAGCCCTGAAGCGCGCCGGCGTCTGGCCGAGATCGTCGAGGAGGCCTTCGACGCCGCCCGGCTGCCTTCTCATATCGACGTGATCTGGCGGCCGCGCTTTCACGGCGTGGCCGAGGCCTTTCTGCAATGGGAAATCGCCCGCCATGGCGAAATCCTCCGCTCGCATCTGGAAGTGCCGGCCAGCCTGCCGCTCGGCGTCGGTCAGCTGCGGCTGACCGGCATCGCCGACCGGATCGACATTCTGAAGGACGGCGCAGCCGTCATCGTTGACTACAAGACAGGCTCCAATCCCTCGCCGAAGGAGGCGCGCGCGCTGCTCGATCCGCAATTGCCGCTGGAGGCGGCGGCGCTCAAGCGCGGCGCCTTCAAGGGCGTGGACCGGCGCGAAACGACCGACCTGCTCTATGTTCGCCTGAAGCCCGGCGACCGGTTCGAGGTCGATACGGTCAACAATGAGCGCGGCAGCGGGCGCGGATCGGACGAGCGCAAGAGCGCCGCCGAACTGGCCGACGAGGCCGTGCTGCAGCTGACCGGCCTGCTTGCCGCCCTTCTCTCCGGCAGACGCGGCTTCGTCTCGCGCGTCATCGTGCAGAAGGAGCGCGATTACGGCGGCGAATATGATCATCTCGCCCGCGTGGCCGAATGGGCGACCGCGGAAGCCGCGGAGGGCGAGAATGGATGAGCTGAGCATTCAGAGCGAGGATTACGGCCCGCGCGAGCCTTCGAGCGAGGGCTGGCGCAGCTGGACCACGGAAAAGCAGAAGGAAGCCTCCGATCCCAGGCGCTCGGCCTGGGTGATGGCCAATGCCGGCTCCGGCAAAACCCATGTGCTGACCCAGCGCGTCATCCGCCTGCTCTTGTCGGGTGCGCGCCCCTCGGCCATTCTCTGCCTGACCTATACCAAGGCGGCGGCGGCCGAAATGTCCAACCGCGTCTTCGAGCGGCTGGCCCGCTGGGTCACGCTGGACGAGGCGACGCTCGCCGCCGAGATCGCCGCGCTGGAAGGCGGCGCGCCGAGCCGGCAGCAGCTGGAGGAGGCCCGCCGGCTCTTTGCCCGCGCGCTGGAGACGCCCGGCGGCCTGAAGATCCAGACCATCCACGCCTTTTGCGAGGCGCTCTTGCACCAGTTTCCGCTGGAAGCCAATGTCGCCGGCCACTTCTCCGTTCTGGATGACCGCGCGGCCGCCGTGCTGATGACGGATGCCCGACGGCTGCTGCTCAACGCCGCCGCCAGCCGCTACGACCCGGCGCTCGCCGATGCCTTCGCCACCGTTCTGGAGCTGGCCGACGATACCGGGCTGGACAAGCTCCTCTCGGAGCTGGTGGCCGCCCGCGCCGAGGTGCAGGGCTTTCTGCAGGGCACGCAGGCGGAGGGCGGCCCCGGCCTGCGCCTGCGCCGCAGCTTCGCGCTCGGGCCGCAGGAGACGGCGGAGACGATCGTCGCCGGCCTCTGGCCATTTCCCACTTTGTCGGGCGCGACGCTGGAGGCCTATATCGCGCTTGCCCGCTCGGCCGGCGGGGCCAAGGCCGGCGCCTTTGCCGAGGGGCTTGCGGCCGCCGCCCGGATCGAGGATCCGCTGGGCCGGCTACAGGCGCTGAAACCCCTGTTCCTCAGCGCCTCGACCGGCAAGCCGCTGGCCGACAGCACCTTCTTCACCGCCAAGATGACGAAGGCCGCGCCGGAGCTGGAACCGGCCGTGCTTGCCGCCCGCGACCATCTTCTGGCCACGCTCGACCGGCTGAACCGGCTCACCATGGTGGAGGCGAGCGAAGCGGCGCTGACGCTCGCCGACCGGCTGAACCGCGATTACGAGGCGTTGAAGAAAAGCCGCAGCCAGCTCGATTTCGACGACCTGATCCGCCGTGCCGCCCATCTGCTCACCCGCGACCGCGTTTCGGCCTGGGTGCATTACAAGCTCGACCGCGGCATCGACCATGTGCTGGTCGACGAGGCGCAGGATACGAGCCCGGTGCAATGGACCATCATCCGCGCGCTGACGGGGGATTTCTTCTCCGGCCACTCCGCCCGCAGCCTGCACCGCACGCTCTTTGCCGTGGGCGACGAGAAGCAGTCGATCTATTCCTTCCAGGGCGCGCGCCCCGAACAGTTTGCCGGCGAAAGCGAGGCGGCGGCCCGGCGCGTGGAAGGTAGCGGGCAGGATTTCAGCGCCATCCGCCTGCAGCTCTCCTTCCGCTCGACCGAGGACGTTCTCTCCGCCGTCGATGCCGTCTTTGCCGATCCCAACCATGCGCGCGGCCTCAGCGCCCGGGGCGAGCCGGTGGTGCATGCCTCCAACCGCTCCGGCCAGGCCGGCATCGTCGAGGTCTGGGAGCCGATCGTGCCGGCGCCGGAACCGGACCTTGATGACTGGACCGCCGCCTTCGACGCCACGCCCGAGGATGCGCCGGCCAATGTGCTGGCGCGCCGCATCGCCGCTGTGCTCGAAGCCGAGATCGGCAAGGCGACCGTGATCGAGAAGGGCGTGGCCCGGCCGATGCGCCCCGGGGACGTCATCGTTCTCGTGCGAAAGCGCGATGCCTTTGTCGGGGCGCTGACCCGGGCCTTGAAGGCGCGGCGCGACATTCCCGTGGCCGGCGCCGACCGTCTCGTGTTGACCCGCCATATCGCCATCCAGGATCTCGTGGCGCTCGGGCGCTTCCTGCTGATGCCGGAGGACGATCTCTCGCTTGCGGCGATCCTGAAGAGCCCGCTGCTGAACCTCGGCGAAGACGACCTGATGGCGCTGGCCGCCAGGCGTCCGCAAGGCGCCTGCCTCTGGGCGGCGATGCGGGAGGCCGGAGAGAACGCCCCCAAAGCCGTCCACAGCGCCCGCCGGCGTCTGGAAAACTGGCAGGCAATGCTGGGCCGGCTCTCCGTGCATGACTTCTACGCCCGCGTGCTCGCTCATGATGGCGGCCGCGCCGCTTTTCTCGCCCGGCTCGGCAGCGAGGTGGGCGATGTGCTCGATGAATTCCTGACCTTCGCACTGGACCACGAGAAGAACAGCCTGCCCGGCCTGCAGGCCTTCATCGCCAGCCTGGAGACCGAGGCGCCGACGGTCAAGCGCGAGCAGGACAAGGAGCGCGACGAGGTGCGCATCATGACTGTGCACGCAGCCAAGGGGCTCGAAGCGCCCGTGGTCTTCCTGGTCGACAGCGGCGGGCAGGCCTTTTCCAATCAGCATGTTCCCGCCTTCCGGCTGATGCGCGATCCAGCAGGCGCCGAGGATGCCGTCCTGCCCGTCTGGAAGGCGCCGAAGAGCGCCGGAAACAGTCTGGTCGAGGCGGACATGGCGCGGCTCAAGGGAGCGGCCGAGGAGGAATATCGCCGGCTGCTCTATGTCGGCATGACCCGGGCGGCCGATCGTCTCGTCGTCTGCGGCTATCAGGGCAAGCGGCCGAACCCGGACAGCTGGCACGCCATGGTCACGGCTGGCCTGTCCGCCGACCCGGCCGGCCGCGCGGTGCCGGCGAGTTTCTCGGCAGGCGACATGGACTGGGAAGGCCTGCGCTGGCATGCCACGCCGCCCGACCAGCCGGCCGCCGCCGCCCTGCCTGTGGCAAAAGAGCCGACAGGTCCGAAAAAGACCCTGCCGCCGGCCCTGAAGACGCCGCTGCCGCCCTTCCCCCGCCTGCCGCGCCCCTTGAGCCCTTCCGGCACCGGCGCGGTGATCGAGGAGCAGGATCGCTCCGGCCTGATCGCCAACTCGATCTTCTCGCGCAAGGCGCCGGTGCCCTCGCTGCTGCGCGGCGCCCTGCTCCACCGCTTCCTGCAGGTGCTTCCCGGCATGGCGGAAGACGAGCGGGAGCCCGCCGGCATGCGCTATCTCTCCCGCGCCGTGCCGCATTGGCCGGAAACGCGCCGGCGGGCGCTGGTGGCGGATGTGCTCAGGCTGACGCGTCTGCCGGAGCTGGCGCTGCTGTTTTCACCGAAAGGCCGGGCGGAAGTCTCTGTCATGGGCACGCTGACGCTCGGCAGCCGTTCGGTCGCGGTGTCGGGCAGGATCGACCGGATCGCGGTGGAAGAGGGTGTCGTCACGCTGGCCGATTTCAAGACCAATCGCGTCGTGCCGAACGAGGCCGCCTTCATCGATCCGGTGCATCGGGCACAGCTCGCCCTTTACCGCGCCGTTCTGGCGCCGCTCTATCCCCACCACGCCTTCCGCTGCCTGCTGGTCTATACCGAGGGGCCGGCTGTCTTCCGGCTTGACGAGGCAGAGCTCGACGAGGCTCTCGACGCGCTTTCCCGACAGGCGTAAAGACAGCGCAGACCATCCCCGCAGGCAGTCGGCGCGCTGCGTCTTGAAAAGCGCGGGATGCCGCCTCACTTTAATGCTCGAAGACAAACGCAAGGAGAGCCACGATGGCCACAGTCGAAGTCAACAGTGCGAATTTCCAGGCCGAAGTGCTCAACGCCGCCGAACCCGTCGTTGTCGATTTCTGGGCTGAATGGTGCGGTCCCTGCAAGATGATCGCCCCCTCGCTGGAAGAGATCGCCGACGAACTCAAGGGCAAGGTCAAGGTCGCCAAGCTGAACATCGACGCGAACCCCGAGCTGGCCGCCCAGTACGGCGTGCGCTCGATCCCGACGCTCGCCTTGTTCAAGGCCGGCGAAGTCGCCGACATCAAGGTCGGTGCCGCCCCGAAGAACGCGCTGAGCTCCTGGATCAATTCCGCCACGGCGTAAGTCGCACCGACGACATCGTCGCAGACACAAAAAAAGGCGCTCCACGGGACCGTGGGGCGCCTATTTTTTTCCTCAAAGTGAGCGGAACGAAATCCTACCGCGGCGGCGTGCCGTTTTCGCCGAGCACGGCGCCGACCAGGTAGAGCGAGCCGCCTATCATGATGCGCGGCGGCTGGGGCGCGGTCTTGAAGAGGGCGGCCACAGTGGTGAGCGCTTCGGCGACCGAGCCGCAGGGCTCGGCCTTGCAGCCGGCATCGGCGGCGTCGCCGGCCAGCGCCACGGGATCGAGCCCGGCATCGGAAGCCGGAACCGGCACGGTGAAGACCTTTTCGGCGAGACCGGCAAAGGCGCGGAAATAGCCGACCGGCTCCTTGGTGTTGATCATGCCGACGATCAGGACCAGCGGGCGTGGATCGCGCTCCTCGAAGCTGACCATGGTCTCGGCGATCACTTGGCCCGCTCCGGGATTATGCCCACCGTCGAGCCAGACCTCGGCGCCTGCAGGCGCCAGGTTCAGCAGCGGACCATGCGGCATGCGCTGGAGGCGGCCGGCCCATTCGACCTGTTGCAGGGCGGTTTCGATCGCCTGCTCCGACAGCGCGAAACCGCCGGCCTTGACGGCGCGGATGGCGGCGGCGGCATTGGCCAGCTGGTGGCGGCCCGGCAGGCGCGGCAGCGGCAGGTCGATCAGCCCGTCTTCGTCCTGATAGATCATCCGGCCGAATTCCTCATAGGCGAGGAAGTCCTGGCCATAGACCGACACAGGGCAGCCGAGGCGGGCGGCGGTGTCGGTCAGGACCTCGCGCGCGCCGTCGAATTCCTGATAGCCGATCACGGCCGGAACGCCGCGCTTGAGAATGCCGGCCTTCTCGGCGGCGATCAGTTCCACCCGATCGCCGAGATAGGCCTGATGGTCGAGCGAGATCGGCATGATCGCGGCGACGGCCGGCCTGGTGATGACATTGGTGGCATCGAAGCGCCCGCCAAGGCCGACCTCCATCACCACCGCGTCGGCCGGGTGCTCTGCAAAGAGCAGGAAGGCGACGGCGGTGAGGATCTCGAAAACGGTGATGGTCTCGCCGGCATTGGCAGCGGCCACGCGGCGGATCGCGTCTGCCAGAACGGCATCCTCAGCCAGACGACCGCGCCCGCCCTTCACGCCCAGCCGATAACGCTCATGCCAGTTGACCAGATGCGGCGAGGTGTGAACATGCACCGCGAGCCCTTCGGCCTCGAGAAGCGCGCGGGCGAAAGCGGTGAAGGAGCCCTTGCCATTGGTGCCGGCGACATGGATGACGGGCGGCAGCCGATCCTGCGGATTACCGAGCCGGTCCAGAAGCCGGGTGATTCGCCCCAGCGACAGGTCGAAGCCCTTGGGATGGAGCGCCATCAGCTTGTCGATTTCGGCACCGGCCTCGCTGACCGTGATGGCAGTCGTCATTGACAAGCCTCTTTGCGTGAGCGGACGGGGCAGGCAAGTTTCAGCCGCCCCGGCCGGAAACGACAGGATCGCGCCGGAAACCTGTTGCGGCCCGATGCGCCGGTTTACTCGGCAGCGGCGGAGAGTTCGTCTTCCACGACGACATCGTCTGTCGCTTCGCTGACGACGGGCGTCTTCAACAGGATGCGCAGCACACGTGCGAGCGTATCGGGAATGTCATGGCGCTTGACCACCATGTCGACCATGCCGTGCTCATAGAGATATTCGGAGGTCTGGAAGCCTTCCGGGAGCTTCTCGCGAATGGTCTGCTCGATTACGCGCTGGCCGGCAAAGCCGATTTGCGCGCCCGGCTCGGCCATGTGCACATCGCCCAGCATGGCATAGGAGGCCGTGACGCCGCCGGTGGTCGGGTTGGTCAGCACGACGATATAGGGCAGGCCGGCCTCTTTCAGCATTTCCACGGCCACAGTGGTGCGCGGCAGCTGCATCAGCGAGAGAATGCCTTCCTGCATGCGCGCGCCACCGGAAGCGGGGAACATGACGACGGGGCAGGCTTCGGCAATTGCACGCTCGAAGGCCTTGATGATCGCCTCGCCGGCGGCGATGCCGAGTGAGCCGGCCATGAAATTGAACTCGTGAACGATGGCGACGAGCTTGACGCCGCGCACCGTGCCGAGGCCGGCGACGATCGTGTCCTCCAGCTCGGTCTTGGTGCGGCCATCCTTCAGGCGGTCGGCATATTTCTTGGAGTCGCGGAAACGAAGCGGATCCTGCGCCACCTTCGGCTGCGGCAGGCTCTCATAGAGGCCGCCGTCGAACAGATCGCGCAGCCGCGCCTTGGCGGGCATCTTCATATGGAAGCCGGAGGCGGGGATGACCCATTTGTTTTCCTCGAGATCGCGATGGAACACCATCTCCCCGGTTTCGGGGCATTTGATCCAGAGGTTTTCAGGCACCTCGCGACGGCCGAGCATCGAGTTGATCTTCGGGCGGACGTAATTGGTGATCCAGTTCATGGGGCACACACTCCAATAGAGCAACGGAACGAAAACCGGACTCGGCCCGCTGCTCCTCGGTTTGGTTTCTGCACCGGATGGACCCGAAAACCGGTTCCCACCTTTCGGTCCGATGCTCTCGACACTGCGGCAGGGCGGTAACCACCTGCCGCAGGGCTGCACTCAGGCGAATAAAATGGGCCTTTATTCGGCCGCTGCAAGGCGCGCGGCCTTGGTGCCGGCCGAAAGCCCGCGCACCAGCGCCGCAACACCGGGCACGGTGGCCTCGGTCGCATGGCCTTCGGCCGTCAGGCTGGACGCGATCTGGTTGACGATCGCCGTGCCGACGACGACGCCATCGGCGGCCGCGCCGATCGCGCGCGCATGCTCTTCCGTCTTGACGCCGAAGCCGACGCAGACCGGCAGGCTCGTATGGCTCTTGATCCGCCGGACAGCCGCGCCGACGAGCGACGGGTCCGGCAGAGCGGAGCCGGTAATGCCGTTCATCGAGACATAATAGACGAAACCGGAGGTGTTTTCGAGCACCTTCGGCAGGCGGCGGTCGTCGGTGGTCGGCGTCGCCAGGCGGATGAAGCTGATGCCGGCTTCGAGCGCCGGCAGGCAAAGCTCGTCATCCATCTCCGGTGGCAGGTCGACGACGATCAGGCCGTCGAGACCGACGTCCACTGCATCCTTGAGGAAGCGGTCGACGCCATAGATGTAGATCGGATTGTAATAGCCCATCAGCACGATGGGGGTGTCGGGATCGTCCTGACGGAAGCGGCGGGCGAGTTCCAGCGTCTTGCCGAGCGTCTGCCCCGCCTTCAGGGCGCGCTGGCCGGCCATCTGGATCGCCGGGCCGTCGGCCATGGGATCGGAAAAGGGCATGCCGAGCTCGATGATGTCGGAGCCGGCGGATGGCAACGCCTTCATGATGGCGAGCGACGTTTCGAAATCCGGGTCACCGCCCATGATATAGGTGACGAGCGCCGGGCGGCCCTCGCTTGCGAGATCCGCGAATTTCTTGTCCATACGTGCGGTCATTCGCCTGCCTGCCCCATGCCGAGAATCTTGCCCACGGTGAAGATGTCCTTGTCGCCCCGGCCGGAGAGATTCATCAGGATGATCTCGTCCTTGCCCATCTTGGGCGCGCGCTTGATGATTTCGGCCAGCGCATGGCTCGGCTCCAGCGCGGGAATGATACCTTCGAGGCGCGTCAGCAGCTGGAAGGCTTCCAGCGCCTCGTCATCCTTGATCGGCACGTATTCGACGCGGCCGACATTGGCGAGCCAGGCGTGCTCCGGCCCGATGCCGGGATAGTCGAGGCCGGCCGAAATCGAATGGCCTTCCTTGATCTGGCCGTCGCCGTCCTGCAGCAGATAGGTACGGTTGCCATGCAGCACGCCGGGCGCGCCGGCGGTGATGGAGGCGCAATGCTCATCACCCTCCAGCCCCTTGCCGCCGGCTTCCACGCCGACGATCTTGACGCTCTCGTCATCGAGGAAGGGATGGAAGATGCCGATGGCATTGGAGCCGCCGCCGACAGCGGCGATGACCAGATCCGGCAGGCGCCCTTCGGCTTCCAGCATCTGGGCGCGCGCCTCGATGCCGATCACCGACTGGAAGTCGCGCACCATCTCCGGATAGGGATGCATGCCCGCGGCGGTGCCGATCAGGTAATAGGTCGAATCGACATTGGTGACCCAGTCGCGCATCGCCTCGTTCATGGCGTCCTTCAGCGTGCCGTTGCCCGCCGTCACCGGCTTGACCTCGGCGCCGAGCAGCTTCATGCGGAAGACGTTGGGCGACTGACGGGCGACATCGGTCGCGCCCATATAGACCACGCAGGGCAGGCCGAAGCGGGCACAGACCGTGGCCGTGGCCACGCCGTGCTGGCCGGCGCCCGTCTCGGCGATGATCCGGGTCTTGCCCATGCGCTTGGCCAGCAGGATCTGGCCGATGCAATTGTTGATCTTGTGGGAGCCGGTGTGGTTCAGCTCCTCACGCTTGAAATAGATCTTGGCGCCGCCCAGATGCTCTGTCAGCCGCTCCGCGAAATAGAGCGGGCTCGGCCGGCCGATATAGTGCTTGCCGAGCGTGTCCATCTCGGCCTTGAAGGTCGGATCGGTCTTGGCATTGTCCCATTCCGCCTGCAGATCGAGGATCAACGGCATCAGCGTCTCGGCAACGAAGCGGCCGCCGAAAATGCCGAAACGGCCATCCTCATCCGGACCGGACCGGAACGAATTCAGCTTCGGGGTCTCGTTCACGTCATGCTCCCTGATTTGCGGTCTGCCGATGGGCCTGCGCAAGACTGCGGGCGGCGGCGACGGCATCGAAAAAAGCCTCGATCCGGGCGGGATCCTTCACACCCGGTGCGCTTTCCAGTCCCGACGAGGCGTCGATCGCCGGGGTGCGCGTGGACCGGATGGCGACACCGACATTCTCGGCGTCAAGCCCCCCGGAAAGCATGTAATCGACGCCGTCGTCAAGCGCGTCGAGAAGACGCCAGTCGAAGGAGACGCCATTGCCGCCCGGCAGCTCCGAGCCCTTGGGCGGCTTTGCATCGAACAGCAGCCGGTCGGCCGTGCCCCGATAGGCGAGCGCCGCATCCAGATCGGCCGCATCGCGGATCGACAGCGCCTTGATCACCTGAAGGCCATAGCGTGCCTTGACAGCCGCCACCCGCTCCAGGCTTTCGCGCCCGTGAAGCTGCAGCATGTCGGGCGCAAGGCCTGATACGATCGTGTCCAGCTCCGCATCCGTGGCATCGACCGTCACCGCGACAATCTTCGCCCGGCCGCGAATGGCATCGGCCACCGGCCTGGCGGCCTCGGCCGTGACATGGCGCGGGCTCTTGGCGAAGAAGATGAAGCCGATATGCGTCGCGCCCCGCGCCACCGCGCGCTCGGCGGCCTCGGCCGTCTTCAAACCGCAAATCTTGATGTCGAACCGGTCGTTGCTCATAAGCTTGCGAAGTCGCATGAAAGCGTGGCCATGTCGAGACAAAAGCAGAAAAAGCGCCAAGAGGCCGCAGGTTGAACGCCTTTTGCCCGTGTACGCGCGAAGCGAAGCTCCGGTTCAGCTGAAGTCGATCGCGTGCAGCATGGAGCCGTTGCGCTTCAGCCAGTGGCGGGCCTCCGCGGTGCGCGGGCAGAGCATCTCGCACAGCGCCCAGAACTGGGGGCCGTGGTTCATCTCGCGCAGATGCGCCACCTCATGGGCGGCGAGATAGTCGATCACATGCGGCGGCGCCATGACGATGCGCCAGGAAAAGCTCAGCGCCCCTTCCGAGGTACAGGAGCCCCAGCGGCTGCGCGTGTCCTTCAGCGTCAGCGACTTGACCGTACCGCCCATCCGCCCGGCATGAACCGCCACCAGCCGCTCCAGATCGAGGCGCGCTTCCTTCTTGAGAAACTCCACCAGCCGCCGGCGCAGATGCTCCGGCTCGCCCGACAGGCGCAGGACCGGCTCCTCGTTGATCACGAGCACCTCCGGCAGGCCGCGCAGCCGGCCGGAGCGTTCGATGCGGTGAACCACGCCGCGCAAGGGGATCGTTCCGCCTTCCACCAGTTCGCTCTCGCCGGAAAAGCGCGCGAGCTTCGAGGCAAGCCAGCCGCGATGGCGCTCGATGAAGGCATCCACCTCACGCTGCGGCAGACCCTTGGGCACGGTCAGCTTCAGGGCACGGCCACCCGGCTCGATGCGCAGCGTCAGCCGCGTGGCGCGCAGCGACGGATTGATCGTCAAAGGCAGGACGCGGCCATCCACCTCGACCTCGCGCTGCAGCGCGGAGGCCCTGGTCACCGGCGGTTTGAGAAAGGCTGGAAGCATGGACACGTTCTAGCGGATTTTGGCTGCCGCGCCCAGCCCCGCCATCAGCCCGCCATCGTGGAGCGCGGCAGCGAGGGCACAGCTAAAGGCCGGCGCATCCTTTCGGATACGCCGGCCGGCGCGTCAGTGCTTCAAGGCAAGCGTGACAGCTGGGGATCAGCTGCCGGTGTAGCCTTCCACCGTGCCGCCCTTGCCGAACTTGCGCTCGCGCATGAAGCGGTCGAAGTCTTCCTGATCCTTGGCGCGGCGCAGTTCGCGGACATAGGTCTCGAACTCTTCGCGCATCTCGTTCAGGCGGCGGCGCTCCTCGTCGAGGCGGGAGAGTTCGGCCTCACGCCATTCGTCGAAGGCAACATTGCCGGTATCGAAGCCGGGGCGTGCGCGGCCGGAAAATCCCGGGAAGCCACGGAAAGAGCTGAAGGTCCGGTCGACGGTCTCGTTGGCGTTGCGCTTGAAGGCACCCAGCCGTTCGCCGAACAGGATATAGGCGAGCATGGCGAGGCCGAGCGGCCAGAAGACGATGAAGCCCAGGACCATCAATGCAATGGTCGCAGGCGTCCAGTCCGGACGGATCAATGCAGATTGGTTCATGTTCAGGCGTCCTTTGTTAAAGAAGGGCTGCCGATCCGGGCCCTACACGCCCATCGATGTGGGAAAGGACGAAGTCTTCCACAAGAAAGCACGCATTGAAATCCGGCAAACCGTTCATCCGGCTTGACAATTTCGATGGATCGATCCTTTGGCGATCCGCGTCTTTCTGGCGTTTCTGTGGCAGGCCTATGATGGTCTCTGACCGGAAATCGATCAGAGACCCTGGCTGTCGTGTCGCATCGGCTTGATCCGAAAGCCGCCTTGCCCTGTCCGGCCCGATGCGCGGGCCGGCCTAGACAAACTCAGGCGGTCTTGCCGCCGACGATCACCTGGCGCACCGGCTTGCCGCTGCGGCCATGGGCGCGGTGGAAGGCGGCGATGCGCGGCACGATCTCGCGGCGGAAGCGCGAGCCGTTGAACACGCCGTAATGGCCGACATCGGGCTGCATGTAATGCTGGCGCATTTCGTCGGGAATGTTGATGCAGAGCGTCTGCGCCGCCTTGGTCTGACCGACGCCGGAAATGTCGTCGTTCTCGCCCTCGACCGTCAGCAGCGCCACCTTGCGGATCGCCGTGAGGTCTACCGGCTTGTCGCGATGCATCATCTCGCCCTTGGGCAGCGCATGACGCATGAACACGGTTTCCACCGTCTGCAGATAGAACTCTGCCGTCAGGTCCATCACCGCGAGATATTCGTCATAGAAGTCGCGATGCTTTTCGGCAGCGTCGCCGTCATGCTTGACCAGATGCTCGAAGAAGTCGCGCTGGGCCAGGATATGGCGATCGAGATTCATCGACATGAAGCCCGAGAGCTGCAGGAAGCCGGGATAGACCGGCCGCATGAAGCCCGGATGCGGGAAAGGCACGGGCATGACGACATTGTCGCGGAACCACTCGATCGGCTTTTCCTTGGCCAGCTGGTTGACCGCCGTCGGGTTGATCCGCGTGTCGATCGGCCCGCCCATCAGGGTCATCGAGGCCGGCGACAGCGGATCGTCCTCCGCCTCCATCCGCGCCACCGCCGCCAGAACCGGCACGGCCGGCTGGCACACGGCCATCACATGGGTGTCCGGGCCCAGATGATGCAGCATCTGGATCACGTAATCGATATAGTCGTCGAGATCGAAGGTGCCCTCGGTGAGCGGCACCATGCGCGCATCGATCCAGTCGGTGATGTAGATATCCGCATGCGGCAGCAGCGCCTCCACGGTGCCGCGCAGCAGCGTCGCATAGTGGCCCGACATCGGCGCCACGATCAGAAGACGCGGATCGCGCTCGCGGGTTCTCGGCACGGCCCGGTCGAAATGGATCAGATTGCAGAAGGGCTTGCGCCAGACGATCTGTTCGGCGACCGGCACGGCCTTGCCGTCGATCAGCGTTTCGGCAAGGCCGAATTCCGGCTTGCCATAGCGCCGCGTGGCCCGCTCGAACACTTCGAGGGCCGCGGATGCGGTGCGGCCAATATAGGTCTGGGAAAAGGGATTGAGCGGATTGGCATAGGCCAAGCGCATGGCTTCGGTCGCCGCACGCCATGGCGCCATGACCGCATGATTCATTTCATACCATTGATAAAACATGCAGCTACCTCTCGCGCCAGGCTTTGACACAGTCTCCTCTCGCGCGGGCCCTGGCGGACGCACGGACGGGCACCTTAGCATGATGCCGTGGCTTGGCAACGAAACCGGGGAGCCTCCGGTTCCAGGACGCCAGCCTCGGGCAATCTTTCCGCATCTCGGCCGAGCGCCCGCCGACCCCGACAGTGGGCTCAGCCACGCTCTCTCCCGGCGCGCGCAAAACGGCAGCAGGCCGGAGCACCTTCCCGCTCATGAGGAGAGTGGCAGAGAATCGTTGCGAGCAAATTGACGATCCGTCTCGCATTTGTGTCATTGCCGTTTGTGCGCTGCAACGGCATGGTGCAGCTGTCGATGGCCGGGCGCCCGGTCCTGCGTCTGCGCGTTTCGCCGGAACGCGCCCTTGCAGGCACGCTCGCCAGACGATGACAGACCGTTTTCAGGATAATGTTCCGATGAGCACTGCAAGCAATTCCCGCCAGGCCGACCACCCGATCGATGCCGGCTTCCTCAATCGCTGGTCTCCCCGCGCCTTCGATTCCTCCGAGATCAGCGCCGAGGATCTTCTGACCATTCTCGAGGCCGGTCGCTGGGCGCCCTCCGCGTTCAATGCGCAGCCCTGGCGCTTCGTCTATGCCCGTCGCGGCACGCCGGCCTGGGACACGCTTTTCCCCATCCTCAACGACTTCAACCAGAGCTGGGCCAAGACCGCTTCGGCGCTGATCCTGTTCGTGTCCAAGGCCGTCTCGGTTTCGCCCGGCTCGGACGAGAAGAAGCCCTCCTACAGCCACAGCTTCGATACCGGCGCGGCCTGGTCGGCCATTGCGCACCAGGCCGAGCGGCTCGGCTTCCAGGCCCATGGCATGACCGGCATCCACTTCGACAAGGCCAAGGAGATCCTCGGCCTGACAGACGATTACCGCGTCGAGGCCGCCGCCGCCATCGGCCGCCAGGGCGACAAGTCGATCCTGCCGGAAGGCCTGCAGGCGCGCGAAACCCCGAGCCCGCGCCGCCCTCTCTCGGAAATCGCCTTCGAGGGCACTTTCATCGATCAGTAATGAGCCGGATTCCGGCAGACGACTAACAACCGAACATCAAAAAGCCCGCCAACCGGATCTCCGGTTCGGCGGGCTTTTTTGATCGAGGCAATGTCTCCGCGATTAGGGAGAGGATCAGATATCGAGGTTGGACACTGTCAGCGCGTTTTCCTGGATGAAGTCGCGGCGCGGCTCGACCTCGTCGCCCATGAGCCGGGAAAACAGGCCGTCGGCATCGGTGGCGTCGTTGACGCGCACCTGCAGGAGCGAGCGCACCGTCGGATCCAGCGTGGTTTCCCAAAGCTGCTCGGCATTCATCTCGCCCAGCCCCTTGTAGCGCTGCATCGACAGCCCCTTGCGCCCGACGGCAAAGATCGCGTCGAGCAGCGCGCGCGGCCCGGTGATTTCCACGGCGGCATCCCGCCGCTTGAGCACGGGCACATGGGCGTAGATGTCCTTCAGACGTGCGCTGGTCTGGTCGATATAGCGGGCATCCTGCGAGCCGATCAGCGCCATGTCGAGAACGGCGATGTCCTTGACGCCGCGCACCATGCGCTCGAAGCGCAAGCCACCGTCCTCGGCGACCGTGCCTGTCCAGCCGCGCTCGGTCTCCTCGGCGATCCGGTCGAGACGCGCGGCAACCTCCGCTGCGGCCGCGGCAGAGCGCGGGCCGTCGCGCAGCACTTCGGGGTTGAGCGCGCCGGCAATGGCCGCCTGCTCGACCACGGCGCGGTTATAGCGCGAATGCAGCCCGTCGATCAGCGACCGCAGGCGCAGCGCGTCGTTGATGATCTCGCGCAGATCCAGCGCGGCGCGCGCCTCGCCGGTGCCGAGTTCCAGAACCGCGTCTTCGAGGCCGACGGTGATCAGGTAATCCTCGAAGGCCTTCTCGTCCTTCAGATATTGCGAGGACTTGCCGCGCGTCACCTTATAGAGCGGCGGCTGGGCGATGTAGAGGTGCCCGCGCTCGATCAGCTCCGGCATCTGCCGGAAGAAGAAGGTGAGCAGCAGGGTGCGGATATGGGCGCCGTCGACATCGGCATCCGTCATGATGATGATCTTGTGGTAGCGCAGCTTGCCGGGATTGAACTCGTCCTTGCCGATCGAGGTGCCGAGCGCGGTGATCAGCGTGCCGATCTCCTGACTGGAGAGCATCTTGTCGAAGCGCGCGCGCTCGACGTTGAGGATCTTGCCGCGCAGGGGCAGGATCGCCTGGTTCTCGCGCGAGCGGCCCTGCTTGGCCGAGCCGCCTGCCGAGTCACCCTCGACCAGGAACAGCTCGGACTTGGCCGGATCGCGTTCCGAACAATCGGCGAGCTTGCCGGGCAGCGAGGAAATGTCGAGCGCGCCCTTGCGCCGTGTCAGTTCGCGCGCCTTGCGGGCGGCCTCGCGGGCGGCGGCGGCTTCCACCACCTTGCCCACCAGCGTCTTGGCATCGGCGGGATGCTCCTCCAGCCAGATGGACAGCGCTTCGCTGACCAGGCTCTCCACCACGGGCCGCACTTCCGAGGAGACCAGCTTGTCCTTCGTCTGCGAGGAGAATTTCGGATCGGGAACCTTTACCGACAGTACGGCGGTGAGCCCTTCGCGGCAGTCGTCGCCGGTCAGCGTCACCTTCTCCTTCTTCATGATCCCGGAGCTGTCGGCATAGGAGACAAGCTGCCGGGTCAGCGCGCTGCGGAAGCCCTGCATATGCGTGCCGCCGTCGCGCTGGGGAATGTTGTTGGTAAAGCAGAGCACGTTTTCGTGGTAGCTGTCGTTCCACCACATCGCCACTTCCACCGCGATGCCGTCGCGCTCGGCACGGATGGCCACGGGCTTGTCGACGAGCGGCTTCTTGGCCCGGTCGAGATAGCGCACGAAGGCCTCCAGGCCCCCGTCATAGAGCATCTCCTCCTCCTTGATATCGGGCTTGCGGCGATCCGTGAGCCGGATTCGCACACCCGAATTCAGGAAGGCAAGCTCGCGCAGGCGATGTTCGAGCGTGTTGTAGTCATACTCGGTCATCGTGAAGGTTTCGGAGCTGGCGAGGAAGGTGACCTCGGTGCCCGACCGTCCCTCATATTCGCCGATTACCGCCAGCGGCGCATCGGCCACGCCATGGGTGAAGGCGATCTCGTGCACCTTGCCATTGCGGCGGATGCGCAGCTTCAGCCAGACCGAAAGCGCATTGACGACCGAGACACCGACGCCGTGCAGACCGCCGGAGACCTTGTAGGAGTTCTGGTCGAACTTACCCCCGGCATGCAGCTGGGTCATGATGACCTCGGCGGCCGAGACCCCTTCGCCCGTATGGATATCGGTAGGGATGCCGCGGCCATTGTCAGTCACAGTCACGGAACCATCGGGATTGAGCGTGACGGTGACGAGGTCGGCATGGCCGGCCAGCGCCTCGTCGATCGCATTGTCGACCACCTCATAGACCATGTGGTGCAGACCGGAGCCGTCATCGGTGTCGCCGATATACATTCCGGGCCGCTTGCGGACGGCGTCAAGGCCTTTGAGAACCTTGATGGAATCGGCGCCATATTCGGCGCTGGCAGCGGCGGTCGGGGAATTGGTCATGAGGATGTCTGATCTTTCCAAGGCTCCCGCCGCATGGCCGCGCTCGGGCCCGAGGCGGAAGATGCGGCAGAAGGGTCAAAACGTTCCAGCGGTCTCACCGCATCGCGGCCGATGCGGGGGCTGGCCGAGGGGCGACGGAAGCTCAAGGAGAAGCTGCCGAATCACCTCGTGTCCGATGCTGTCAATATAAGAACTCTCCCTCCGTCCACCAAACGCAGCGACGGGAAAGTCCCCAGAAAACCTGATATTTCCGCCTTTCCGGCCCATAGCTTGCCGCAAAGGGACGTCCCGCGAGAGAGGTCGCACGGAAACTCTAGGGCTGTTTAGCAGGATTGCGCGCTTTCTCCAAAAGCTCATCCATTTCGGCGATGAGATCCGGCGGCAGAGTGCGGATCGCCTGGGCCAGACGGTTGGCGAAGGCCATGTGCCCGGCCGGCAGGCCCGACGTGTCGAGCGTGACCTTGGGATGGGAGAGCGAGGCGACCTCGAAGAGCTGGTCCTGCTCGTCCCAGATGACGTGGAGATAGCCCGAGATCTTTTGAATGAGGTCGAAGCTCGGCGCGCCGCGCTGGCCGCGTTCGAGTGCGGAGAGATAGGCGCCGGAGACGCCGATGGCCGCCGCCATCTGCTTCTGCGTGACACCGCGCGCCTGGCGCAGGCGCTGCATCGCCTCACCGAAAGGGGTCGTCGTCATGATGCGGCAGACCGGGATTACGCGCCAGACGGACATAGAGCGCGCCCTCGCCGCCATGTCCGCGCGCGGCATTGTCGTAGGAGGAGATCAGGACGCGAAAGCTCGGCAGGCAGAACCACATTGGCACCATGCGCTTCAGGGCGCCGTCGCTGCCCATGGAGGTGCCCTTGCCGGTGATGACAAGGACATGGCGCAGCCCATGCTGATGGGCGCGGGTGAGGAAGCCGAGGAGCAGGTCATAGGCCTCGCCCTGGAACATGCCATGGAGATCGATGCGCGCTTCGATATTCAGCCGGCCGCGGGCCAACTTGCGGTGTACGGGCTTTTCCAGCGGATGATGGATCTTCTGCACCTGTCGCATCGCGGGCTTTTCCACGGGCGCCGGAACGGGCTTGGCCGGCTTTGGCGGCTTCACCTCTTCTTTCGCCGGCGGCGGGGGCGGCGCAAAAAGCTCTTCCTCGACGCTCAGCCGTTCCATCCGCCCGGGAAGCGCACGGGTGGTTCGGGCGACCTTGCCCCAGAGAATGCGGTCCTCGGGCGAGAGCGTCTTGTCCTTAGCCATGGCCATGGCCGTAACGCGCGGCGGCATCGACAGGAATCAGCAGGAAGAAGCTGGCGGCATGGCGCACCGCGCCGGCCAGCTCGCCCGCTTCATCGCCGGAGCCGGTGAAGATATCGCCGCGGGCCGGGCCGATGATCGCCGAGCCGGTGTCGAGCGCCAGCATCAGCCGGCGGAAGGGCTGGCCCGCGTCCAGCCGGGTCAGCGTCTCGCTGGCAATATAGAAGGGCGTGCCGAAGGTATGGATCAGCCGGTCGACCGCGAGCGACCGGCCGGGCTCCAGCGCCACCTTGGCAGCGGCGATCGGCCCGAGATCAGGATTGTCCACCGCCGCCTCGCGGAAGAAGATGAAGGAGCGGTTGGTCCACATCAGCGCATCGGCTTCCTGCGGATGGTTCTCCAGCCAGGCGCGGATCGCCTGCATGGAAATCTCGGCCGGCGCGATCTCGCCGCGCTCGATCAGCCGCTTGCCGATGGGCGAGAAGGGGTGGCCGGTCTTGGCGGCATAGGTGATGCGGCGCATCGAGCCATCGGGATAGAGCAGCCGGGCAGCGCCCTGGACATGGGCGAAGAAGACATCGACCTTGGAGCGAGCATAGGCGATTTCGAGGCCGCGCCCAGCAAGCGCGCCGCGCTCGATGGCGCCGCGATCGGGATGCTCGGTGAGCCCCTCCGGCGTCGCCAGAGCAAAGGCAAAAGCCGGGTCGAAACCATGCGGCCTGATCTCGTCCGTCACATCGACGAGATCTTCGGGACGGCGATAGAAGGGATGGCGAAACTCTTCATCCGGCGTGGCTGATACGGCCACGACAGGTTCGTAGAAAGCCGTGACGAACCCATCCGCCGCACCCTCGGGGCGAATGCAGAAGGGACGGAACTGCGCCTCGATCCATTGCCGCGCTGCTTCGGGCGTCTCCGCTTCCAGGCTTGCAGCGGCGCGAAAGGCCGGCAGAAGCTCAGCGCTGGAAATACCGAGGGCGCCGGTGCGGTGCGGCTTGACCGTCTCGATATGATGGCGGCAGCGCTCCATGGCGGCCAGAACCGCCCGGGGATCGTCCTCGCCCCATCCGGGCAGATCGGCGAAAGACAGTGGTGTGAGCGTGAAGCCCTGTGACGCAGCGGCCCCAGACACGGATCAGCCTTCCGATTCAGTGGCGATCAGCTTCCAGTTGGGATCGCGCGAGCGCGTGTCGCGGGCGAAGGTCCACAGGTCCTTGACCTCGGAGACCGCCTCCGCGTCACCATCGATCACGGTGCCGGCCTTGTCGAAGGTGGCCGAGATCAGATGGCTGACGATGCTGAGCGTCAGCTGGGCCTCGCTGCCGCGCATCTCGGCCTGGACGATGTCGC
Source organism: Xaviernesmea rhizosphaerae (assembly GCF_001938945.1). Classification (GTDB taxonomy): domain Bacteria; phylum Pseudomonadota; class Alphaproteobacteria; order Rhizobiales; family Rhizobiaceae; genus Xaviernesmea; species Xaviernesmea rhizosphaerae. Next base: position 145,153 of record NZ_MKIO01000037.1, on the reverse strand, counting down.
TCTTGTCGATGCCGACGAAGGTGGACTTGACCGTCTCGCCGCGCTGCTCGCGCTCGGTGATCGCGGCGTCGAAACCCTCATAGACCTCACGCGACAGGAGGCTCTTCAGCGTCTTGCGGTCACCTTCAGCAAAGGCCATCACAATCATTTCATAGGCCATGCGGGCGCCGGCGACGAATTCCTTGGGATCGAAGCTCTGATCCGCATCCACCACGCGCCGCAGCTGGGCGTTGATCTCGCTGTCGGCGGGGGCGAAGGCATCGACCGCCCTGTAGCGCTCCTCTGCCGGCGCGGGCGCGCCATCGCGGCGCGGCAGCTGCACCACCTTGCCGGTTGCCTGCGGCTGGCGATCGCCGTCTGCGGGCGAAAAGGGATCGACCGGAGGCTTTTCATTGCCGGTGCGCCGGCCGAGCACGGAGCGCAGCTGGATGAAAATGATGACGGCAGCCACCATGAAAAACAAAGTGACGAAGTCCAGAGAGCCCATTTCGATCCGATACCGCTGTTTGCCGTGATGATGAGAAACCATATAGTCCGGCAGACTGTATCATTCAAATGGTCCTCTCGTCTTGATGCCGGCCCTCACCCGGGTCTCTTCATGACGAAGGGGCCTATCCGATCACTTTATCGAAAGGCCCGCTCATGCGACTGCTCCTCCTGCCGCTCGCGCTCTTTGCCCTGCCGCTTCTGGAGATCGCCACCTTCATCTATGTCGGGCGCCATATCGGCGTCGGCTGGACGCTCCTGCTCGTGCTGGTCTCGGCCGTGTCAGGCGCGCTGCTCCTCAAGCATCAGGGCCTGGATGCGCTGAAGCGCATCGCCGCCGCCGCGCGAAACGGCGAGGATGCGGGCCGCGAGCTGGTGCATGCCGCCATGATCGTGGTCGCCGGCTTTCTCCTGATCCTGCCCGGCTTCCTCACCGACATTCTCGGCATCCTGCTGTTCCTGCCGCCGGTGCGCGCGCTGGCCTGGAAGCTGGTGGCGCGCCGGATCGTGATCGTGACCACCCGGACGACGCGCGGGCCCCGGCCGGAGGGTGGCGCCCGCCGCAATGCCCAGATCATCGATCTCGACGCCGACGAATTCTCGACCGACCGGCCGAAACCGCAGGACGGCAAAGCCGATGACGAGGATTTCCGCCGGCTTCCCTGAGCGCGCTGGCGGCGGCCCGGAATGCCGGGAAACCGCCGGGTTGTAAGCATCCGGGCGAGATGCTAGAGCGCCTTGACCCAAAGACCCTGAAGGGAAGAGACATCATGAGCGAAACGAATGGCAACGGGGCTGCTCAGTCCCCCTCGCTGAACATCCTGGCCCAGTACGTCAAGGATCTCTCGTTCGAAAATCCCGGCGCACCGCGTTCGCTTCAGGCGCGCGACAAGGCCCCGTCGATCAACATCAACGTCAATGTCAACGCCAATCCGCTGTCGGAGACGGAGTTCGACGTCATCCTGACGCTGAATGCCGTGGCGACCGAAGGTGACCGGACGATCTTCAACGCAGAGCTTGCCTATGGCGGCGTGTTCCGCGTCACCGGCTTCCCGCAGGAGCACATGCTGCCGCTGCTCTTCATCGAGTGCCCGCGCCTCCTCTTCCCCTTCGCCCGCCAGATCATTGCCGACGCCACGCGCAATGGCGGCTTCCCGCCGCTGATGATCGACCCGATCGACTTCGCCGAAATGTTCACCCAGCGCATGGCCGAGGAAAAGGTTCGTTCGCAGGTCTCGGCCAACACCAACTGATCGGACATCCGTCCCTGATGAACGGCAAAACGCCCGGCGCTGGTCACCAGCCCGGGCGTTTTTTTATCGGTCGCTTCTGGCGGATGATCCTTCACCGGCCCCGTCGTCAAGCGCAGCGGGCCTGCCGGACCTCGCCCAGGCGCTCCATGGGCGGTTCGCGATCGAAGCCAGGTGCATCACGTCCCGGGCGGTTCGTAGCGCGCCCAGATCGCCTTGTCGCCGAGCTTGCCGACGAGTTCGGCATGGGCCAGACGCTCGGCCTCGCTGAGCCGCGGCGGCAGGGGCCGCGGGCGCCGGCTCGCCACCGTCACGACCTCTCCATCCTCCTGCCGGTCCGCCCTGCCCTGGTCTGCCGTCGCCAGACCGAGCGCGGCCTGGCGGCCGCCGATCATCTCGATATAGACTTCGGCCAGCAGTTCGGAGTCGAGCAGCGCCCCGTGCTTGGTGCGGTGGGAATTGTCGATGCCGTAGCGCCGGCAGAGCGCATCGAGCGAATTCGGGCCCATGGGATGCTTGCGGCGGGCAAGCGCCAGCGTGTCCAGCACCTTGTCGGCCGGCACAGGCGCGCGGCCGAGCCGAGCGAATTCGGCATTGATGAAGCCCATGTCGAAGGTGGCATTGTGCGCCACCCAGCGGGCATCGCCGAAGAAGTCGACCAATTGCTCGACCACCTCCTCGAAGCGCGGCTTGTCCTTGAGGAAGTCGTCGGTGATGCCGTGCACCGCCAGCGCTTCTGGGTGCACCGCGCGGTCGCCGGGATTGATATAGACGTGAAAGGTGCGTCCGGTCGGGAAATGATTGTCGAGTTCCACCCCGCCGATTTCGATCACGCGGTCGAGCTTGTTGTCGAGCCCGGTGGTTTCGGTATCGAAGATGATCTCACGCATCAGCGCACTCCTTGACGATGGCGGCGACGGCCGCGCGGGCCGCATCCAGCCCCAGGCCGGTATCGATGATATAATCGGCGCCCTCCCGCTTTACCGCATCCGGCACCTGGCGCGCGAGGATCAGCGCGAATTTCTCCTCGGTCATCCCCGGTCGCTGCAGCACCCGTGCCCTCTGGATCTCCGGCGAGCACGTCACGACGACGATCCGATCGACGCGGTCCTGCGCTCCGGTCTCGAAGAGAAGCGGAATGTCGAGGACGACGAGCGGCGTTCCCAGCGCGCGGTGCTCGGCGAGAAAGGCTGCCTCGCGGGCGCGCACCAGCGGATGGACGATCGCCTCCAGCCGCTTGAAGCCGGCGGGATCGCGCGTCAGCACCTGCGCCAGCTTCACGCGGTCGACGACACCATCGGCCGTCACCCCGGGAAATGCGGCTTCGACCGGCGCCACCGCTTCGCCGCGATAAAGCGCATGGACCACGGCGTCGGCATCGTTCACGGGAACGCCGAGTGCGGCGAAGAAGCCGGCCGTGGTCGACTTGCCCATGCCGATCGAGCCGGTGAGACCCAGGACCCGCGGCCTCGCAGCCGATGCCTGGGCAGGCGATGCGCTGCCGGTCTCGTCCGTCGCGCCCATCTCAGTGCGCCGCCATGTCGGCGATGACCAGATCGCGCAGCCGCTCATCCACCTCGGGCATCGCGCCGAACCAGCGGGCAAAGCCCGGCGCTGCCTGATGCAGCAGCATGCCGAGACCGTCGACGGTGCGACGCCCTTGCGCCTCGGCCTGCTGGAGGAAAGGCGTCATCAGCGGTACATAGACGATGTCGGTGACGATGGCCTCGGGCGCGAGCCGGCTGAAATCGAAATCCGGGACCGGCGCACCGTCCATGCCGAGCGAGGTGGTGTTGACCACCAGGCCGGCGCCCTGCGCCACTTCGTCATAGGCTTCCATCGGATGAGCGCTCAGGGCCGGGCCGAAGCGGTCGGCCAGTTCCTGCGCGCGGGCCACCGTGCGGTTAAGCACATGGATGCGGGCAATGCCTCTGTCGCGCAGAGCTTGCAGAACGGCGCGGCTCGCCCCTCCGGCGCCCAGCACCACGGCGCTGTCACAGTCCGCCCAGCCGGGCGCGCGCTGGTCCAGATTGCGGGTGAAGCCGGCGCCGTCGGTGTTGGTGGCGCGCAGCGCGCCGTCTTCCAGCCAGAGCGTGTTGGCCGCGCCCAGTTCCTCCGAGAGGTCGTCGGGCCGGTCGGCCAGCGCGAAGGCGAGCTCTTTATGCGGAATGGTGACATTGCCGCCGGCAAATCCGCTTGAGCCATCCTTGAGCGCAGCGATGAAGGCGGGGAAGGCCTCCGGCGTCACCTCGACGGCGCGATAGGATCCGGAAATCCCCAGCGCCTTCAGCCAGTGGCCGTGGATCAGCGGCGAGCGGGAGTGCCTGACCGGGAAGCCGGTGACGAAGGCATGGTTAACAAATGTTTCACGTGAATCAGACATCGATCCTGCCCTGTTTCCGCAGTTCGGCGAGCAGCGGCAGAAGCGGCAGACCAAGCACGGTGAAATAGTCGCCGTCGATCGCCTCGAACAGCTGGATGCCCAGGCCTTCGAGCTGATAGGCGCCGACACTCAGGTAAACGCTTTCGCCGACCCGGTCGAGATAGCCCTCGATGAAGCCCTCGGACAGCGGTCGCACGCTCATCCGCGCCTGGCTGACATGGCGCCAGACCACGACGCCGTTCAGCGCCAGCGTCACCGCGCTGTTGAGCAGATGGGTCTTGCCGGAGAAATTCTGAAGATGGGCCTTCGCCTCCTCGCGGCTGCGCGGCTTGTGAAACACGCGTGCGCCCAGCGACAGGGTCTGGTCACCGCCGATCACCAGCGCATCGGGGCGGCGGGCGGACACTTCCAGTGCCTTGGCATCGGCCAGCGCCTGGGCGAGCATATCCGGCGCGATGCCTGCCGCCGCCAGCGGCGCTTCCAGCGCCCGCTCATCGACCCTCGCCGCCAGCCATTCGATCGCCAGGCCGGCATTTTCGAGAAGCATGCGGCGGAACGGGCTCGCGGAGGCAAGAAGAAGAGGCTCGGCCATGACGGTTGCTCCTGACGGGACCGGATGCGGCGGCGCGCAGGCCGGCAGCCGGATGATCTGCGATCCGCACCCACGCAGAGATAACAACGGCGGGACGGGGACAGTGATGAACGGCATGCCCGCTTAGCGCAGCCTCGGGCGCAGGGCAACGATGGCGGCGGCGGTCTCCTCGATCGAGCGGCGGGTGACGTCGATGATCGGCCAGCCATGCCGCCCGCAGAGCTGGCGGGCATAGCGCAGCTCCTCATTGATCACGGCGCGGTCGATATAGTCGGCGCCGTGGTAATCGGTGGTGGCGCCGAGCACCCGGTTCTGCCTGACCTGGGCAATGCGCTCGGTGGTGGCGACGAGCCCGACGATCAGCGGCCGGGTGGCGCCGAGCAGCCCCTCCGGCAAGGGCACGCCAGGCACGATCGGCAGATTGGCCGTGCGGATGCCCCTGTTGGCCAGATAGATGCTCGTCGGCGTCTTCGAGGTGCGGCTGATGCCGACCAGCACCACATCCGCCTCGTTGAAATCCACCGGCAGCTGGCCGTCGTCGTGATCCATGGTGAAGGTCAGCGCATCGATGCGGGCGAAATAATCGGCATCCATCACATGCTGCGCGCCCGAGCGCCGGCGCGAGGCGGTGCCGAGATAGGACTGGAACAGGTCGATGATCGGATCGAGCACGGCCACACAGGGCACGCCCAGCCGCTGGCACTCGCTCGTCACCAGCTGCGCCAGCTCGCGGTCGACGATCGTGAACAGCACGATGCCGGGCGCGCCATCGATCGACTCGATCACCTGCATCAGCTGCTTGCGGTTCCGGATCAGCGGATAGACGTGCTCGACCGCGTGATAGGCCTGAAACTGGGCGGTGGCCGCCCGGCCCGCCGCGATCAAGGTCTCCCCCGTCGAGTCCGAAATCAGGTGGAGATGAAAGTAGGTCTTGCGGTTCTCCACGCTATTCTCCGGCGCCTGTTGATAAAGCGGGACAGCGGCGACCTGACACCGGGGCGGGCGCGAAGGCAAGAGGACAAAGGGAAAGTTATGCACAATTGACAGTGACGAGGAGCAGGTTTCGCCGGCCCTGTTGATAAGACTCGCAGCCGCGACAGTCCGTCGCGTCCGCCCGCAGGCTATCCACAGCCTGCCCACAGCGGTTCTTTGGCGCCAAGCCTTTGGCCTGCCTGAGGAATTTCCGCTTGTGTGACACTTGCCGGCCGCTGTGGGCGAAACATCTCACCGCGTAGATCCGCGGCCTTGGCGACAAGGGTCTGTCTGGGGACAGGCTTTGATCCTTGATCCTCACCGACTCTTAGAAATAGAAACCCTATGAATCCTGTTTTGGTTTGTTTGAAGGAGAACCCTGTGACCCATCCGGAACGGAAGCTGATGCGGGTTCTGGAGGGGCAGACGGTTTCACCGCCGCCGCTCTGGCTGATGCGCCAGGCCGGACGCTACCTGCCGGAATATCGGACCACACGGGCCGTCGCGGGGAGCTTTCTCGACCTCTGTTATACGCCGGAGCTGGCCACGGAAGTGACGCTGCAGCCGATCCGCCGCTATGGCTTCGATGCGGCGATCCTGTTCTCCGACATCCTCGTCATTCCCGATGGGCTGAAGCGCAATGTCCGCTTCCTTGAAGGCCATGGACCGGCCATGGATCCGATCGACGAGGACGGCATTGCCGCGCTCGATCCCGAACCGGTGCTGGCGCATCTTGCGCCGGTCATGGAGGCCGTCGGACGCATCCGGGCCAGCCTGCCCGCCGAGACCACGCTGCTCGGCTTCAGTGGCGCCCCCTGGACCGTGGCGACCTATATGATCGCCGGACATGGAACGCCGGATCAGGCCCCTGCCCGGCTCTTCGCCTATCGGCACCCCGAAAGCTTTGCCCGTCTGCTCGATCTCCTGGCCGACGTCTCCGCCGATTACCTGGTGGCGCAGATCGATGCCGGGGCCGATGCGGTGCAGATTTTTGACAGCTGGGCCGGGGTGCTGGGCGAGGCGGAATTCGAGCGCTTTGCCATTCGCCCCGTCAAGCGGATGATCGACAGCATTCGCGCCCGCCGGCCGCAGGCGCGCATCATCGCCTTCGCCAAAGGCGCGGGTCTGATGCTGAAGCGCTACCGGCAGAAGACCGGCGCCGATGCCATCGGCCTCGACTGGACCGTGCCGCTCGACTTTGCCCGCGAGCTGCAGAAGGACGGGCCCGTGCAGGGCAATCTCGATCCGATGCGCGTGGTGGCGGGCGGTGCTGCTCTGGAAGAAGGGGTGGACGCGATCCTGCAGGGGCTAGGCTCCGGACCGCTGATCTTCAATCTGGGCCACGGAATCACGCCACAGGCCGATCCTGCCACTGTCGCCCGTCTGGTCGAGCGGGTGCGCGGGAGTGCGGCATGAGCGGCGATGAGCAGCGCACACCCCCTCCCACAGGCGCCCAGACTTCCACAGGTGCGCAGACAGGCAAGCCGGCCGGCCGGCGCGCCGGCCTTCGTGCGGGGCTGGCGCTGGCGATCTTCATCGGGCTGATCGCCGGCCTGTTCGCCGCCCCCGTCGATGTCGCCTATCCCTGGATCAAGGCGCTGCACATCATCGCGGTGATCTCCTGGATGGCGGGGCTGCTCTACATGCCGCGCTTGTTCATCTATCACAGCGATGCCGCGCCGGGCTCCGCCCAGTCGGAAACCTTCAAGGTGATGGAGCAGCGGCTCCTGAAGGTGATCATGAACCCGGCGATGATGATCACCTGGGTGCTCGGCCTCTATCTGGCCTGGCGGGTCTACGGTTTCACCGGCGGCTGGCTGCATGCCAAGATCCTCGCCGTGATCCTGCTGACGCTGGCTCATGTGCATTTCGCCAATGCCGTCCGGCTTCTCGCAAAGGACGGCCCGCGCCGCAGCCCGCGCTACTGGCGCCTGATGAACGAGCTGCCGACCGTGCTGATGATCGTCATCGTCATTCTCGCCGTGGTAAAGCCGTTCTGATCGCGGACGCTCTCACTCTGGACAATTTCCCGGCCCCCCTTGCGGCGGGGCCTGGAACCCGCTATTTTGCGCTTATCCCCTCTCTTGATTGTACGTGGTGACGTTCGAGCGGACTGATCTGGTGCCGCCGCGCAGCAGACTGCCACGACCCTTCAATCTCTCTGTTTTTTCCCTCCGAGTGTGATTCCCTTCATGGCTGAAATGAAGCTGCAAGACCTAAAGAACAAGACGGCAACCGATCTCCTGGCCTTTGCGGAGTCGGTTTCGGTGGAGAATGCCAGCGTCATGCGCAAGCAGGAGCTGATGTTCGCCATCCTGAAGATGCTGGCAGCGCAGGATGTGGAGATCATCGGCGAGGGGGTGGTCGAAGTGCTGCAGGACGGTTTCGGCTTCCTGCGCTCGGCCAATGCCAATTATCTGCCGGGCCCTGACGATATCTATATCTCGCCCTCGCAGATCCGCCGCTTCTCGCTGAAGACCGGCGACACGGTGGAAGGGCCGATCCGCGGGCCCAAGGAAGGCGAGCGCTACTTCGCCCTTCTTAAGGTCAACACGATCAATTTCGAGGATCCTGAGAAGATCCGCCACAAGGTCCATTTCGACAATCTGACGCCGCTCTACCCGAACGAGCGCTTCAAAATGGAGCTGGAGGTTCCCACCTCCAAGGATCTTTCGCCCCGCGTGATCGACCTCATCGCCCCGCTCGGCAAGGGCCAGCGCGGCCTGATCGTCGCCCCGCCGCGCACCGGTAAGACCGTTCTCCTGCAGAACATCGCCCATTCGATCACCGCCAACCATCCTGAATGCTATCTGATCGTTCTCCTGATCGATGAGCGTCCGGAAGAAGTCACCGACATGCAGCGCTCGGTGAAGGGCGAGGTGATTTCCTCCACCTTCGACGAGCCGGCCACACGCCACGTGCAGGTCGCCGAAATGGTGATCGAGAAAGCCAAGCGGCTGGTCGAGCATGGCCGCGATGTCGTCATCCTGCTCGATTCCATCACCCGTCTGGGCCGCGCCTACAACACGGTCGTGCCCTCTTCCGGCAAGGTGCTGACCGGCGGTGTCGACGCCAATGCGCTGCAGCGCCCCAAGCGCTTCTTCGGCGCAGCGCGCAACATCGAGGAAGGCGGCTCGCTGACCATCATCGCCACCGCGCTGATCGACACCGGCAGCCGCATGGACGAAGTCATCTTCGAAGAGTTCAAGGGCACCGGCAACTCGGAAATCGTGCTGGATCGCAAGGTGGCCGACAAGCGCATCTTCCCGGCCATGGACATCCTCAAGTCCGGCACCCGCAAGGAAGACCTTCTGGTTCCGCGCCAGGACCTGCAGAAGATCTTCGTGCTCCGCCGCATCCTGGCGCCGATGGGCACAACCGATGCGATCGAATTCCTGATCGACAAGCTGAAGCAGACCAAGACCAATGGCGACTTCTTCGACTCGATGAACACCTGATCGGGCCCGCCCTTCCGCTGCGCGCAGCTTGAGAGCATCTCGTCACGATCAAAGCCCGGCAACGCCATCGCGTCGCCGGGCTTTTTCGTTTATGCAGCGCCTGCGCTCTGGGCATCTGCGCGCTGCCTCCCGTCGCAGCCATAGCCGCAGCGGATCGCGCAGAGCCTGTGTTCGCCGACCTAGATTTTCGTTTTTGCATCGGATTTTTCCGAAAACCGGTTCCCACTTTTCGGTCCGATGCTCTAAAGAGGATGACGCCATGACGGCGCCCATGCATGAGACGATCTTCGCCCTGTCGACCGGTGGCCTGCCCTCCGGCGTTGCGGTTATCCGTCTGAGCGGACCGGAGACCGCCCATGTGATGACGGCCATGGCGGGGCCGCTGCCGCGACCGCGCCGGGCCGCGCTTCGGACCATTCGCCGCCCTTCGGGCGAGAGGCTCGACCAGGGGCTGGTGCTGTTCTTCCCCGGCCCTGCCTCTTTCACCGGCGAGGATTGTGGCGAGCTGCATCTGCATGGCGGCCGGGCTGTGGTCACCGCCGTTCTCGATTGTCTGGGCGGCTTCGCGACCTTGCGCGCAGCCGATGCCGGCGAGTTTTCCCGCCGCGCCTTTTCTCAAGGAAAGCTCGATCTCGTTGAGGTGGAAGGCCTTGCGGATCTTCTGGCGGCCGAAACCGAGATGCAGCGCCGTCTCGCCAGCGAACATGCGGCCGGTGGCCTGTCGGAGATCTACCAGGGCTGGGCCAGGCGCCTCACCCATGCGCGCGCGATGATTGAAGCCGAGCTCGATTTTGCCGATGAGGAGGATGTGCCGGGCTCGGTCGCCGACCGCATCTGGCCCGACATGGCTGCCCTCGGGCTGGAAATCGACCACCATCTGGCTGGTGCCGCGACCGCGGCGATCATCCGTGACGGCTTTCGCATCGTCATCGCCGGTGCGCCCAATGCCGGGAAATCCAGCCTGCTCAATGCACTGGCAAAACGCGAGATCGCCATTGTCACCGAGATTGCGGGCACGACGCGCGACATTCTCGAAGTCGATCTTTCCTTAGCCGGATTCATGGTGAAGCTCTTCGACACCGCAGGCCTGCGCGAGACGGAGGATCGGGTCGAGCGCGAGGGGATCCGTCGTGCCCGAAGCGCCATGGAGGAGGCTGACCTGATCCTGCTTCTCGCCGATCATCCTCAAGGCTTCGACCGGGAGTTGATACGCGACGACCGGGTTGTCGCTGTCGGAACCAAACTTGATCAAGACACGGCTTTATGGGATAGAAGCGCAGCAGAGGTGCTGATTTCGACTCGCTCCGGCGAAGGGCTCGACGCACTGATCCAGGCGATCGAACGGCGCCTGCCGCAGCTTCAGCCGGGTGCTCTGGCCCTGCCCTCCCGCCGCCGTCATCAGGATCTGCTGCGTCAATGTGCCGGGCATGTGCAGGATGGTCTGGCCGCAGCGCCGCTTGGCCTGGATCTCCAGGCGGAGCATTTGCGGCTGGCGCAGGAGGCCCTCGGCCGACTGACAGGCCGGATCGATGTCGAAAACCTGTTGGATGTGATCTTTTCAGAATTCTGCATCGGCAAGTGACCGTCTCAGCACCGAGCGCTACAGCCTCTTTCAACTCAGCCGAGTCGTTTTCTACGTTTCACGTGAAACGATTCTTGATCGGGAATCAACAACCATGCGCTTTGATGTCATCGTGATCGGCGGCGGCCATGCCGGCTGCGAAGCGGCCAGCGCCGCCGCGCGTCTTGGCGCTGAGGTCGCCCTGATCACGCACCGCCGCGACACGATCGGCATCATGTCGTGCAATCCTGCCATTGGCGGGCTCGGCAAGGGCCATCTTGTGCGCGAGGTCGATGCCTTCGACGGGCTGATGGGCCGCGTTGCCGATGCGGCCGGGATCCAGTTCCGCCTGCTCAACCGACGCAAGGGTCCGGCTGTCCGCGGGCCTCGGACCCAGGCCGACCGGAAGCTCTATCGCCTCGCCATGCAGGCCGCCATTGACGCGATCGACAACCTCACTGTTGTCGAAGGCGATGCTTTCGACCTGACAACCAACAACGGACAGGTCGATGGTGTCACCCTCGCCGATGGACGGCACCTCGCGGCGGGCGCCGTCGTCCTGACCAGCGGCACCTTTCTTCGCGGCGTCATCCACATCGGCGACCAGACCACACCGGCCGGCCGGATGGGCGAGGCACCCTCTCTGGGCTTGAGCGACACGCTGCGCCGGGCGGGCTTGGCTCTCGGTCGGCTGAAGACCGGCACGCCGGCGAGACTTGATGGCACGACGATCGACTGGGCGTCGATCGGCCGTCAGGCGGCGGATGAGGATCCCGTGCCCTTCTCCTTCCTCACCGACCGGATCACCACGCCGCAGATCGATTGCGGGGTGACGCGCACGACCGAGGCCACCCATCGGATCATCGAGGAAAATATCGGACGGTCCGCCATGTATTCCGGCAAGATCGAAGGTGTCGGCCCACGCTACTGCCCATCGATCGAGGACAAGATCGTTCGCTTCGGCGAACGCGACGGCCACCAGATCTTTCTGGAGCCGGAAGGGCTCGATGATCCCACTGTCTACCCCAATGGCATTTCCACCAGCCTCCCGGCCGAGGTGCAGGATGCCTTCATCCGAACCATTCCGGGTCTGGAACAGGTTCGCATTTTGCAGCCGGGCTATGCAATCGAATATGATCATGTCGACCCCCGCGAGCTGACGCCTGCACTCGCTGTGCGCAAGCTGCCCGGCCTGTTTCTGGCTGGTCAGATCAACGGCACCACCGGCTATGAGGAGGCGGCGGCCCAAGGCCTGGCGGCTGGGCTCAATGCCGCGCGCCATGCTGGCGGGCAGAGCCCCTATATCTTCAGCCGAACCAGCTCCTATATCGGCGTGATGCTGGATGATCTCACCAGCCGCGGCGTCAGCGAGCCCTATCGCATGTTCACCTCACGCGCCGAATATCGCCTTTCCCTGCGCGCCGACAATGCCGATCTCCGGCTGACGCCCGAAGCCATCGCCTTGGGCTGCGTGGGCTCGGAACGGCGGGAGCGGTTTACCCAGTGGCATCAGCGGTTTGAAGAGCGCCGCGCGCAGTTGAAAGAGCTGAGCGTGACGCCGACGGAAGCACGCCGCGCCGGGCTTGAGCTCAACCAGGACGGCCAGCGACGCTCCGCCTATGACCTTCTCTCCTACGCCCATTATGACTGGCAGACGATCGCGCGGCTTTGGCCTGAAATGGCCTCGGTCGAGCGCAAGCTGACGGACATTCTTGAGATCGATGCCCAATATGCTGTGTATATGGACCGGCAGAGGCTGGACATTGACACGGTTCAGCGCGAAGAGCAGCGGATCATTCCGGCCGAGTTCAGCTATGCTGCGCTTCCCGGGCTGTCGATCGAGCTGAAGCAGAAGCTGGAACGAGCAAAACCCGCGAACATCGCTCAGGCGATGAAGGTGGATGGAATGACACCTGCGGCAATTTCCCTGCTACTGGCGGTGCTGAAACGATCCGAGTCGCCGGCGAAACAAAGAGCGATTCCAGAATGACGAGTCCTCTGGCTCTTATAAACGGCCTGCGTGTTTCACGTGAAACCCGGGAGCGATTGGATCACTTCGTGCAGCTTTTCCAGCGTTGGCAAAAATCCATCAATCTGGTGGCGCCCTCTACCCTGCCCCAGCTCTGGGATCGGCATATCGCGGACAGCCTGCAGATCTTCACGCTCAATCCCGCGCCACAGAAATGGGTTGACCTCGGCTCCGGCGGTGGATTTCCCGGCGTGATCACCGCGATCGCCTTGGCGGAACGGGCCGAGGGCTGGGTTCATCTGATCGAGAGCAACAACAAGAAGGCTGCCTTTTTGCGTGTGGCCTTGCTGGAGACGGGCGCCCGCGGCTCCGTTCATCCGGTTCGGATCGAAGAGGCACCGAAGCTGGTGCCGTCTTGTGACGCCATCTCCGCGCGGGCGCTCGCCGACCTCCCGCAATTGCTTGAATTCTGCCTGCCCTGGGCTGCCGCAAATGAAAATTTGCGCACCTACTTTCATAAAGGCCGGGATTTCGATCTGGAGGTCGAGAAGGCCCGTGGCCGCTTTGGATTCGATCTGGTAAAGCATCAGAGTGTTATCGAACCGGATTCGGTCGTACTCGAAGTGTCGCGTATCGCTCTTTTGCCGCGGATTACAGGATAGACACATGTCCAAGCTCAACCGCATCATCACCATCGCCAATCAGAAGGGCGGCGTCGGCAAGACGACGACGGCCATCAATCTGGCCACTGCCCTGGCCGCGATCGGTGAATCCGTTCTGATCATCGATCTCGATCCGCAGGGCAATGCGTCGACCGGCCTCGGCATTCAGCGCCGCGATCGTTCCCTCTCCTCCTTCGAGCTGATGCTCGGCACCCATGGCGTTGGAGAGATCGTGCAGCCGACGGCGGTTCCCAATCTCTCGATCGTTCCATCGACCATGGACCTTCTGGGCGTGGAAATGGAAATCGCCCAGCAGTCCGACCGCGTCTTCCGTCTGCGCAAGGCGCTGCAGAGCCTGGATGCCCTGCGCTATTCTTATGTGCTGGTCGACTGCCCGCCTTCCTTCAACCTGCTGACCATGAATGCCATGGCGGCTGCCCATTCCGTCCTGGTGCCGCTGCAGTGCGAATTCTTCGCACTGGAAGGCTTGAGCCAGCTGCTGGAAACGGTCGATCAGATCCGCCGCACAGTGAATCCCTCCTTGGATATTCAGGGCATCGTCCTGACCATGTTCGATTCGCGCAACAATCTGGCGCAGCAGGTGGTCACCGACGTCCGCACGCATCTCGGCGAAAAGGTCTATCAGACGCTGATCCCGCGCAATGTCCGGGTCTCCGAAGCGCCCTCCTACGGCAAGCCGGCTATCCTTTATGATCTGAAATGCGCCGGTAGCCAGGCCTATCTGCAGCTTGCCTCCGAGGTGATTCAGCGCGAGCGCCAGCGCAAGGCTGCTGCCTGATCGATTCGATCCCGTAATGAAATTGCGTCATAAAAGACTGACCGAAGCAAAGGATAAGGGCAATGAGTGAGGATCTGTCGCGTCGTCGTTTGGGCCGGGGTCTGGCCGCGCTGATCGGCGAGATGGATCAGCCTCTTCCGGCGGCGGCGGAGCGACCGACCGTCTCTGCCGACCGCAAGGTGCCGATCGAGTTTATTTCGCGCAATCCGCGCAATCCCCGTCGCACCTTCGACGAGCAGGAGCTGCAGGATCTGGCCGCCTCGGTTCGCCAGCATGGCATTGTCCAACCGGTCGTGGTCCGCACCATGCCGGAGGATCGCTATGAGATCATCGCCGGCGAGCGTCGCTGGCGCGCGGCGCAGCTGGCGGGCCTCATCGAAATCCCTGTGATCATTCGTGACGTCGACGACCGCACCGCGCTTGAAATCGCGATCGTCGAAAATGTGCAACGGTCCGATCTCAATCCCGTCGAAGAGGCGATGGGCTATGAGCAGTTGATGGCCGAGCATGGCTATACCCAGAACGATCTGGGCGAAATCGTTGGCAAGAGCCGCAGCCACGTCGCCAACAGCCTTCGTCTGTTGAAGCTGCCGGACCCGGTTCGCGACATGCTGTCCTCGGGAACGCTGTCCGCTGGCCATGCCCGGGCACTGATCCCGACCTCCGATCCGATCAAGCTTGCCCAGGCGGTCATCGCCAAGGGCCTGTCGGTGCGCGACACGGAAAAGCTGGCGCAGAACGACATCAAGGCGCAGAACGATCCCAATGGCGGCCGCCCTCAGCTTAAACCCGCCAAGGATGCCGATACCCTGGCGCTGGAACGCACCCTGTCAGACAGCCTCGGTCTGGAGGTTTCCGTGAGCCACAAGGCCAGCGGTGGGCAGCTGAAGATCTCCTACAGAACGCTGGAGCAGCTCGAGGATCTCTGCCGCATTCTCGAACGGCGCTAGAGTTCGGGCGGGGCCGGCTTTTCAGTCAGATTGCCTAGCGTTACGCGGATATTTTTGAAAAACTTCGGGCGCAGACCAGGCGTGATACGAAATCCTGAGGATCACGTCCGAATCGTGAGATTTCCGGCGGAGATCATCATCACGCGCGACGGCATCCCCGGGCTTTTCCCGAGGATCTGCCGAGATCCGTGATGTGTAAACATATCAGGCGTTTGCCGATGCTTCGGACCAGCGCGAGCACGACGAAACGAGGACTTCGCGCGTCTGCCGAGGCGTCGCAGATATCGCGATGCGATCAGCCGGATCTCGTACGAAATTGCAATGACGGTCGACGAGCGTTCTGCTGCGCTGACACGTGCGCCCGGATGTCTTTGGAGCCTCTGCGCGACAGGACTTCACGCAGGCCGCATCCGCAGTCAGGGAGCGCTGTCAGCGCCGTCTGCCTGCGACGGTCACGGCGAGCAGCGTATGCATGGCGATCTGCTCTTCCAGCGCCGCGCGTCCCCGCGTCTGCAGGATCGCATTGTGAAGCCGCTCGGCTTCGCGCCGAAGATTGGCGCCGGTCCAGTTTTTCAGAGCTGCCTCGATCAGCGGCTTGCGGCGGAAGTGGAGGCCACGGCCGAGCGTCGCGATCACCTGCCCTGCCGGCAAGCGCTTGTCGTCCATCTCCGCGCGCATCACGTCCATCTGCTGAAACTGCTTGAGGCAGCCTTGCAGCACCAGGAAAAGCGGCGTCTTGGAGGCGGCGATCTTGCGCAGTGCGTGGTCCAGCCCATCGACATCGCCCTTCAGCACGGCATCGACGGCATCGTCGACGGAAACGGCGCTGGCATCGCCAATGATCGCCATCACGTCGTCCTCGTCGATCTCCTGCTTGCCCTGAACGTAAAGCGCCAGCTTGCGCAGCTCGTTGCGCGAGGCGATGCGGTCTCCCCCAAGCGATTCGGCGAGGCGGGCGCGGGCATCAGGGGTGATGCGCAGTCCGGCCTGGGCGAGCTCGTCATCGATCAGCGCCTGCACGGCCTTGGCATCGTCCGCATAGCAGGGCAGCGCAAGCAGGGCGGAACTGGTCTCGGCAATCTTGCGCAGGCCCGTGCCCTTCTTCAGATCGCCGGCTTCGATCAGCACCAGCGTCGGCGAGGTCGGCATCTTCACCAGCTCCGCCAGTTCATCCTGCAGGGTCTTTTCCGTGCCGCCGGCGCGCAGCCACACCAGCTTCTCTCCGCCGAACAGGCCGAAGGAGGAGACCTCCTCGATCAGCCGGCCGGGCTTGGCCTGCAGGTCGCCGGCGTCCAGTCGGATCACGGAAAACGGATCGTCCAGCGCGACGCCGCTCAGGCGCGCGAGCGTCTGTGCCCGCTCAGAGACCAGGCCGCGATCGGGGCCGTAGATCAGGATGAGCTTCTGGCTCGGCAGGCCACGCCGCAGCGCGCCGTCGACTTCATGGGCTTTCAGCTCGGCCATGGGATCCTGTCTGCATTGAAAACGGCCAGCAGGCTCTGAAGAGCGTGGCGATCTCCCGGAGTCGCGTCCGCACGTCAGGTCTTCGTATTGTGTCGACTCGTCATCACCGCGCTGAAGCGCCATCGAATGGTCAGAGGATGATGGCGGGCAGGGCGCCGCCGCCCTGCTCGTTCCCGTCAGCCCTTGGTGGGAGCGACCGCCGGCGCAGGTTCGCGGGCGAGGCCTGCTGCCAGATCGGCGCGGATGACTTCGGCGACCTCTTTGCCCGCCCGATCCTCGCCGTCGCGAATGGCGCGCAGCTTGGCGAATTCCTGCACCGAGAAGTCCACCAGCGCCACGGCGGTTCTGTGACCGGACGCGACCGTCTTGCCATCGGAGATCCGGGTGAGATTGTAATCGACCATGATCGTCACGCGTCCGGCCGTGGCCATGTCCGAATTGGTGTCGCGGCTCGAGCGCTGGTCGTAGAGAACGCCTTCTGTGTTGCTCTTGACGGTCAGCGCCAGATGATAGGCCGGGTTCGCCGGCTGCCCTGCCCCGCCGGAGGTGAGGAAGATCAGACGGTTGCGCACCACCTGCGTGACGCGGTCCTTCGGCGGCTCGATGGCGATGGCCGCAAGCGCCGTTCCCGGAATGCCGGTGGCGCCATCGGCGTAAAGCGGCCGCACCTGGCAGCCGGAGGCCAGCAGCATGCCGGCCAGTCCGAGACCGAGAAGGCCCGCCCGCAGCGCCCGGGGCGCGAGATCAGACAACGACATTTACGATCCTCTGCGGCACGACGATGATCTTTTTCGGCGTGCGGCCCTCGAGCGCGGCCTGAACCACGTCCATGGCCAGCACGGCCTGTTCGACGGCAGTCTGGTCCGCGTCGCGGGCGATTGTCAAATCGCCACGCTTCTTGCCATTGATCTGCACCGGCATCGTCACCTCGTTTTCCATGACGAGGCGCGGCTCGAAGGCCGGCCAATCGGTCATGGCCACGAGACCGGTGCCGCCGATGGCGGACCAGCACTCCTCGGCCAGATGCGGGGTCATCGGCGCGATGAGGCGCAGGAGGATCGACACCGCATCCTTCAGCGCCGCGCGAAGGCCTTCGTCGGTCTCGGCGGTCGACTGCGTCAGCGGACCCGCCAGCGCATTGACGAACTCATAGAGGCGCGCCACGGCCTTGTTGAAGGCGAGGTGATCGAAGTCGCCCTGGATCGCCTTCAGCGTCTTATGCGCGATCTGCGAAATAGCAAGACCCGGCCCCTCGAAGGCCGGGCGGGCCGGTGTGGCGGCCAGCCACTCGGCTTCCGAGATCAGGCGCCAGACGCGCTGGACGAAGCGGTTCGCCCCTTCGACGCCGGCTTCCGACCAGATCACGTCGCGATCGGGCGGGGAGTCGGACAAAACGAAGAAGCGGGCGGTATCGGCGCCGTAGGAGTCGATGATGTCGTCGGGATCGACGACGTTCTTCTTCGACTTCGACATTTTCTCGATCGAACCGATGGTCACTTCCGCGCCACCGTCGATCAGGGTCGCACGGCGCTTGCCGTCCTTTTCCTCGATGCGGATCTCGGCCGGAGACACCCATTCGCCATGGGCGCCATTATCGCGACGGTAGGTCTCGTGCACCACCATGCCCTGCGTGAACAGGCCCTTGAAGGGCTCGCTGACGCCGGCATGGCCCGTTGCCTGCATGGCGCGGGTGAAGAAGCGCGAATAGAGCAGGTGCAGAATGGCATGCTCGATGCCGCCAATATACTGGTCGACCGGGATCCAGCGATCACAGGCGGCGCGCTCGGTCGGCTGCGTCTCCCAGGGCGCGGTGAAGCGCATGAAATACCAGGAGGAATCGACGAAGGTGTCCATCGTGTCCGTTTCGCGCCGCGCATCCGCGCCGCATTGCGGGCAGGCCACGTGGCGCCAGGTCGGATGATGGTCGAGGGGATTGCCGGGGCGGTCGAACGTCACGTCATCGGGAAGCTTGACCGGCAGGTCCGCCTTCGGCACAGGCACGACGCCGCAAGCCGCGCAATGGATGACCGGGATGGGGCAGCCCCAATAGCGCTGGCGCGAGATGCCCCAGTCGCGCAGGCGAAAGTTCACCTTGCGGGTGGCCTGCGGCCGGCCGTCGAGTTGGGTGCTCTCCAGCGTCTCGGCCACGCGCGTGAAGGCCTCGTCCGTTGACAGGCCGTTGAGGAAGCGCGAATTGATCATCACGCCGTCGCCGGTATAGGCCTCGTCGCCCACGGTGAAGCTCGCCGCATCCCCATCGCGCGGCATGACCACGGGAACGACCGGCAGATCATATTTGCGGGCGAAGTCGAGGTCGCGCTGGTCGCCCGAGGGGCAGGCGAAGATCGCGCCCGTGCCGTAATCCATCAGCACGAAATTGGCGATCCAGACCGGCAGTTCCCAGGAGGGGTCCAGCGGGTGGCGGACCTTCAGTCCGGTATCGATGCCCTTCTTCTCGGCCGTTTCAAGGGCGGCGAGCGAGGTGCCGGAGCGGCGGGTTTCCTCGCAGAAGGCGTCGATCTCAGGGCTCTTCTCGCTGAGCGCCCGGGCCAGCGGATGGTCCGCGGCGATCGCCAGGAAGGAGGCACCGAACAGCGTGTCGGGACGGGTGGTGTAGACCTCGACCTCAGTCGCGTCACCGCTGAGCGGGCTCGGCACGATCTGCCAGCGGATCGACAGGCCTTCGGAGCGGCCGATCCAGTTCTTCTGCATCAGCCGGACCTTTTCCGGCCACTGGTCAAGCGTATCAAGGGCCGACAGCAGATCCTCGGCATAGTCGGTGATGCGGAAGAACCATTGCGTCAGCTCGCGCTGTTCCACCAGCGCGCCGGAGCGCCAGCCGCGCCCGTCCACCACCTGCTCGTTGGCGAGCACCGTGTTGTCGACAGGGTCCCAGTTGACCTTGGACTGCTTGCGATAGACCAGCCCCTTTTCCAGGAAATCGAGGAACAGGGCCTGCTGCTGGGCGTAATAGGCGACATCGCAGGTGGCGAATTCGCGCGACCAGTCGAGCGACAGACCCATGCGCTTCAGCTGCGCCTTCATTGAGGCGATGTTCTGATAGGTCCAGCTGGCGGGATGGACACCGCGCTCCATCGCCGCATTTTCTGCCGGCATGCCGAAGGCGTCCCAGCCCATGGGGTGCAGCACGTTATAGCCGCGGGCGCGCTTGTAGCGGGCAACGACATCGCCCATGGTGTAGTTGCGCACATGGCCCATATGCACCCGCCCCGAGGGGTAGGGGAACATTTCCAGCACGTAGTATTTCTCGCGCGGGTCGGCATTGTCTGTCTTGAAGACCTGCTGTTCGTCCCAGGTCGCCTGCCAGCGGGGCTCGGCATCACGATGATTGTAGCGTTCGGTGGCCATGCGTTTTTCTTGAGAATGTGCTGAGGAGAAGGGGTGAAAGCGCATCGACGCGCCCAAAATCGTGGCCGAACCTTCATCATGAAACGGTGCAAGCGTCAAGTTTTGCGCCCGTTTGCGCCGAGGCTTTGCCGGGCGGCACCCTTGGCAGCGGGCGCCGGCGCCGCTAAGCAACGGGTCAAGGCGCCATGCGGCGCACAGTCGGAACAGGGGAGCAGGCCATGGGCGTGGAAGACAATCTCAGGGATGTCCGCGAAAAGATTGCGCGCGCCGAGCAGGCGGCCGGCCGCCCGGCCGGCAGCGTGTCCCTTGTGGCGGTGTCCAAGACCTTCGACGCCGAGGCCATTCGGCCGGTGATTGCCTGCGGCCAGCGCGTGTTCGGGGAAAACCGGGTGCAGGAGGCGCAGGGCAAATGGCCGGCGCTGCAGGCCGAGACCGACGGCATCGAGCTGCATCTGATCGGCCCGCTGCAATCCAACAAGGCGGCCGATGCCGTGGCGCTGTTTGACGTGATCCAGACGATCGACCGGCCGAAGATCGCCAAGGCGGTGGCGGAGGAGATCGGCCGCCAGGGCCGGCCGGTGCGCACCTATGTTCAGGTCAATACAGGGCTCGAGCCGCAAAAGGCCGGCATTGCGCCCGAGGAGACCGAGGACTTTATACGCCTCTGCCGCGAAGAGATCGGGCTTCCTGTCGAGGGTCTGATGTGCATTCCGCCGGCGGACGAAAATCCCGGCCCGCATTTCGCCCTCTTGGACAAGCTCGCGCGCGCCTGCGGTCTCTCGAAGCTGTCCATGGGCATGTCCGGCGATTTCGAGACGGCGGTTGCCTTCGGCGCCACCAGCGTGCGGGTGGGATCGGCGATCTTCGGCAGCCGGTGAGGTTGCCGGCCGGATCTGTCGCCGCGTCAGGCGATCCCGCCGTCACGGCATGAAAAAGGCCGGCTGCCTTTGAAAGGCGCCGGCCTGGTCTTTCGTCGCAGGCAGGAAGAGGATCAATAGTCCTCGTCTTCCTCCTCGGTGTGGGTGGACTTCAGCGACTTCAGCTTGGCGAAGACGGCGTCGGCGTCCATTTCCTTCTCTTCCTCGCGCTCATAGCTGAAGCCGAGCTTTTCGGTTTCCTGCGCGGCTTCGAGCGTGGCGCCGAGTTCGGCGGCGGTCGGCAGCGGCCGGTTCTTGGCGGCGCGTTCGACTTCGAGATCGAGATCGATCTGCGAGCACAGGCCGAGCGTTACCGGGTCCATCGCCGTCAGATTGGCGGAATTCCAGTGGCTGCGATCGCGGATCTGCTCGATGGTCGACTTGGTGGTGCCGACGAGACGGGAGATCTGCGCGTCCTTCAGTTCCGGATGGTTGCGCACCAGCCAGAGAATGGCGTTCGGCCGGTCCTGACGCTTGGAAACCGGGGTGTAGCGCGGGCCGCGGCGCTTGGATTCGGGCACGCGTACCTTCGGCTCGGAAAGCTTCAGCTTGTAGGCCGGATTCTTTTCGGCGCGCACGATCTCGTCGCGCGAGAGCTGGCCGGTGGCGATCGGATCCAGCCCCTTGATGCCCTGCGCGGATTCGCCATCGGCGATCGCTTTGACTTCCAGCGGATGAAGCTTGCAGAACTGGGCAATCTGGTCGAACGACAAAGCGGTGTTGTCAACAAGCCAGACGGCGGTTGCCTTCGGCATCAGCAGCTGTTGAGCCATGGATATAGTCCTTCTGTCCGTCCGCGCCGGTGTCGCGGGAGGTGGGGGGTACCACTGGGAATTTCCGGGAATTGGACGCCTCTATACGCGCCTTGTCGCAGAATTGCAATTCTTCTGCGATGGCTGATCTTTTGTCTAATTGCCGACGGAATCATTGGTGTTATCTATGATTCCAGAACGGAGCTGGGAGGCTCCGCGGCAAGAGCCTGGGAGGCAGCATATGTCGGTTAAGACCTATCCGGTGGCCAAATCCACCCGCGGACAAGCGCAGATTGACGCAGAGACCTATCAGAAGTGGTATCGCGAGAGCATCGAGAACCCGGATCGCTTCTGGGACAAGCACGGCATGCGCATCGACTGGTTCAAGCCCTATACCAAGGTGAAGAACACCTCCTTTACCGGCAAGGTCTCGATCAAATGGTTCGAGGACGGGCTGACCAACGCCTCCTACAACTGCATCGACCGGCATCTGAAGACGCGCGGCAACCAGGTGGCGATCATCTTCGAGGGGGACAACCCCTATATCGACAAGAAGGTCACCTATAACGAGCTTTACGAAAATGTCTGCCGGCTCGCCAACGTCATGAAGAAGCATGGCGTCAAGAAGGGCGACCGCGTCACCATCTACATGCCGATGATCCCCGAGGCGGCCTATGCCATGCTGGCCTGCGCCCGCATCGGCGCCGTCCATTCCGTCGTCTTCGGTGGCTTTTCGCCCGAAGCGCTGGCCGGGCGCATCGTCGACTGCCAGTCCTCCTTCGTCATCACCTGCGATGAGGGTGTACGCGGCGGCAAGCCGATCCCGCTGAAGGAGAATGTCGACACGGCGATCCATATCGCCGCGCGCCAGCATGTCGGCGTGAAGAGCGTTCTCGTGGTGCGCCGCACCGGCGGCAAGGTCGGCTGGGCCCCGGGCCGCGACCATTGGTATCATCAGGAAATGGCCGGGGTGAAGGCCGAGTGCCCGCCGGTGAAGATGAAGGCGGAAGACCCGCTGTTCATCCTCTACACCTCGGGTTCGACCGGCAAGCCGAAGGGTGTTCTGCACACCACGGGCGGCTATCTGGTCTATACCTCGATGACGCACCAATATGTGTTCGACTATCGCCCAGGCGATATCTACTGGTGCACGGCCGATGTCGGCTGGGTCACGGGCCATTCCTACATCGTCTACGGGCCGCTGGCCAATGGCGCGACGACGCTGATGTTCGAGGGCGTGCCGAACTTCCCCGATCAGGGCCGCTTCTGGGAAGTGGTGGACAAGCACAAGGTCAATATCTTCTACACCGCGCCGACGGCGATCCGCTCGCTGATGGGCGCAGGCGACGAATTCGTCAAGCGCTCCTCGCGCGCCAGCCTGCGCATTCTCGGCACGGTCGGCGAGCCGATCAATCCGGAAGCGTGGGAGTGGTATTACAACGTGGTGGGCGATGGCCGCTGCCCCGTCATCGACACCTGGTGGCAGACGGAAACCGGCGGCCATATGATCACGCCGCTGCCCGGCGCCACGGCGCTGAAGCCGGGCTCAGCCACCCTGCCCTTCTTCGGCATCAAGCCCGAACTGGTCGATGCCGAGGGCAAGGTGCTCAGCGGCGCGGCGGATGGCAATCTGGTGATTTCCGACAGCTGGCCGGCCCAGATGCGCACGGTCTATGGCGACCACGAGCGCTTCATCCAGACATACTTCTCGACCTACAAGGGCAAGTATTTCACCGGCGACGGCTGCCGGCGGGATGAGGACGGCTATTACTGGATCACCGGCCGCGTCGATGACGTGCTCAATGTCTCGGGCCACCGCATGGGCACGGCGGAAATCGAATCCGCGCTCGTCAGCCATGATGCGGTCTCGGAAGCCGCCGTCGTCGGCTATTCGCACGACATAAAGGGCCAGGGCATCTATTGCTATGTCACGCTGATGGCCGGGCAGAAGGGCTCGGAGGAACTGCGCAAGGAGCTGATCGCCCATGTGCGCAAGGAGATCGGCCCGATCGCCTCGCCCGACAAGATCCAGTTCGCGCCCGGCCTGCCCAAGACCCGCTCCGGCAAGATCATGCGCCGCATCCTGCGCAAGATCGCAGAGGACGATTTCGGCGCGCTTGGCGACATCTCGACGCTGGCGGACCCCGCCGTTGTCGACGATCTGATCGACAACCGCCAGAACCGGCAGATGAAGGCCGCGTCTTAAGGCTCGGCGGGCTGATGAGCCTGGAGGCTGAGCCTCCCACGCTTTGTGGTCTGCCCGGTGATGAGCCGGGCAGAACGGATCGAGGAGAAGGCCGATTTGGTTCGGACCGGATTGGCGTTTTCGGTCCGTCTGCCTTTTCGACAGTGTGAATTCTACACCGGCTGCCCTGCTGAGGGATGATAAGGCTAGATTTCCACGCGCGGCCGTCCTCGCCTTTGAGGCGAGCATCTATCTCACCGCTCGTGCCGAGCCCTGGATACTTTGATCAAGTCCGAGCATGCCGGAGGACGGGGTGCCGTCTGCGCGAAAGAGCGGCCCTGGAGCGTGCGTCGCACCTGTCTTGCCGCTGTTGCCGCGCATCGACGCTCAAAAGTCGATTGCGCGGCCGTTGATTTCCCAATCTCCGAACCGGGCCGGATCCTCGCCGCCCCGCCCGCCGATTTCCTTGGGCTGCTCCTGCGGCTGGGCGGCGCGGCGGCGGGCCTCTACCTCTTCCAGTGCGCGCTGCGCGGCCGGCGACAGCACCTTCTTCTCATCCTCCATGGGAGAACTCCTTCTCTTCCTCACCCAGACTTTTGCCATGCCGGGCGACACCTGTTCTGCAACGCAAGCCCTACCGCTCAAAAGCGTTGAAGCCGCGCGATCCCATCCCACATATAAGCCCAGGACGCAGGGGAATGAAGAGCGCATGGTCGCGCGCCATTGCCCCGACGAGGATTCACGTGAAACATCGGGAGTGACATCAGCCATGAACATCATGCGGACCGCCATGCTTCTGGCCGTGATGACGGCACTCTTCATGGGCGTCGGCCTTCTGATCGGTGGGCGGGGCGGCATGATGATCGCCTTCCTCGTGGCCGCCGGCATGAACCTGTTTTCCTACTGGAACTCCGACAAGATGGTGCTGCGCATGTACAATGCGCAGGAGGTCGATGCCCGCACGGCCCCGGAATATTACGGCATCGTCGCGCAGCTGGCCGAACGTGCCGGCCTGCCGATGCCGCGCGTCTATGTGATCGACAGCCCGCAGCCGAATGCCTTCGCCACCGGCCGCAATCCGCAGAATGCCGCTGTGGCGGCTTCAACCGGGCTGCTCAACGCCTTGACCCATGAAGAGGTCGCGGGCGTGATGGCGCATGAGCTGGCCCATGTGCAGAACTGCGACACGCTAACCATGACGCTTACGGCAACGCTCGCCGGGGCCATCTCCATGCTCGGCAATTTCGCGTTCTTCTTCGGCGGGAACAGAGAGAACAACAATCCGATCGGAGTGGTCGGCACGATCGTGGCTATGATCGTGGCGCCGCTGGCGGCCATGCTGGTGCAAATGGCGATCAGCCGCACGCGCGAATATTCCGCCGACCGGCGCGGTGCCGAGATCTGCGGCCAGCCGCTGGCGCTCGCCTCAGCGCTCGCCAAGATTTCCGGCTATGCGCATCAGGTGCCCAACTGGCAGGCGGAGCGCAATCCGGCGACGGCGCATATGTTCATCATCAATCCCCTCTCCGGCGAGCGGATGGACAATCTCTTCTCCACCCACCCCAACACCGAAAACCGCATCGCGGCGCTGCAGCAAATGGCGTCCGAGCCAGGTTTTGGCGGATTTGCCTCGACGGGACGGACGCAGGCTGCTAGGGCCGGCTTTCGCGCTGGCCGGTCCGTTCCTTCAACGGGCTCGTCGCACAGCCCCAACCGTCCCCCGAGAGGCCCCTGGAACCGATGAACGATCGCCGCCGCACCGATTCGCCCTCGAAACGATCCCCCGACAAGGGCAAAGCCAAGGCGGCGGCAAAACCGGGTCTGGCGGCGCGGCAGGCCGCCGCCCGCCTGTTCGGCGCCGTGATCGACAAGCAGACTTCGCTGGACGGGCTGCTCGACCCCGTGACCGGCAGCCCGATCTACCGCGATCTGAGCGATGAGGATCGCGGCCTCGTCCGCGCCATCATCACCACCTCCTTGCGCTTCCTGCCGCGCATCGAGTTTCTGCTGAACAGCCTGATGAAGACGCCGCTGCCGGAAGGCGCCCGCGCGCTTCAGCATCTGCTGGTGACGGCATCGGCTCAGATCCTCTATCTCGACGTTCCAGATCATTCCGCTGTCGATCTGGCGGTGGAGCAGGCGCAGGCCGACCCGCGCAACCGCCGCTTCGCGGCGCTGGTCAATGCGGTGCTGCGCCGTCTCTCGCGTGAGAAGGACAGCCTGCTGTCGCAGGTCGAGGGGCGCTCCACCTTCCCCACCTGGTTCGATGCCCGGCTAGGAGAGGCCTATGGGCTCGAGCTGGCACGCCAGATCGGCGAAAGTGTTCTCTCGCCCGCAGCGATCGACCTCACCGTCAAGGATCAGGCCGAGGACTGGGCCCAGAGGCTCGATGGCCGTCTTCTGCCGACGGGATCGATTCGGCTGCGCAACGTTTCCGGCGCGATCACCGATCTGCCAGGCTATGCCGAAGGCGCATGGTGGGTGCAGGATGCGGCCGCGGCATTGCCGGCGCGCCTGTTCGGCGCCGATCTGAAGGGCCAGCGCATCATCGATCTCTGTGCCGCGCCCGGCGGCAAGACCGCGCAGCTGATCCTGGCCGGTGCCGACGTGACCGCGCTCGATCAGTCCGCCAATCGGCTGAAGCGGCTGCAGGGCAATCTCGACCGTCTGGGGCTGAGTGCCGAAACGCGGCTGACCAATATGGAGGCGTTTACCGCCGAAACGCTGTTCGACGCCGCGCTGCTCGATGCGCCCTGCTCGTCTACCGGAACCATTCGCCGCCATCCCGATGTGCTCTGGACCAAGAGCCCCGATGAGATCGACAAGCTGGCTCTGGTGCAGGAGCGCCTGCTGCGCCATGCGCTGACCCTGGTGCGGCCGGGCGGGATCGTCGTCTTCTCCAATTGCTCGCTCGATCCGCGCGAGGGCGAGAATATGGTGGCGAGACTGGTCGAGGAAGGTTTGGCCGAACGGGTGCCGCTGTCGCCCTCGGACTGGCCGGGCCTGGAAGATGCCGTGACGCCGCTCGGCGACATGCGCACCACGCCGGCCATGATCGCGCCCGAAGATGGCTATGCCGGCGGGTTGGACGGGTTCTACGCCGCCCGCCTGCGCCGGCCTGTGTAAAGGGCATCTTTGCCGTGCTATGCTTTTGCTGATGGGGCGGCACGGAACGCGGCGGCATGTGGCAGCCTCGTCCTGCCCCGCTCGAAGCAGCAGGTTATCCCCCGTTACGCCGGCCAGCGCCAAAATCAGGAGTAGGGCTTTGCCTGCGCATCGGGTAAACCTTCCGTGAAGTTTTCCAGTGATTCGCGATGTCCTTTGCCTGCCTGATTTGCCTCAGGCGGCGGGGGGCCTTGAGCGGGAGATGTCCAGATTTCCTCACCGTCCTCGACCGATCGGCGGCGCCTGCTCTATCTCTATACGCATGAAGCATGGCGGCGTGTAAGCCACCGCCTTCTGCTGGGGCGGCGCACGGTTCTGCGCTTTTCGGGTCCCGCGCCGGACAGGCTGATCGTGGCGCCGACCGATCTGCGCGTGGTCGATCCCTATGCGGCCCAGGAAATTCTCGAGGGCCGTTTTCCGCTCGCCGGCCGGGTTCTGGAAACGGAGGGGCGTTCGCCCTTCGAGATCGACCTGCCCTCGCGCGCCTTCGCCGTTTCGCTGCACTCCTTCGGCTGGGTGCGCCACATGCGCACGCTGACGGAAGAAGAGGACTATGCGGCGCTGCGCGAGATCTTCAACGACTGGTTCCGCACCCATGGCCGCCGCTTTGCCGGCAGCCCCTCCTGGGAGCCGGAAACCATTGCCCGCCGCGTCATTGCCTGGCTCTCGCATTCCCCTGTCATCCTCAAGAATGCCGAGCGCAATTTCTACCGCCGCTTCCTGAAAAGCCTCTCCTTCCAGCTGCGGTTCCTGCGCCATATCGCCGATACCGCTCCTGAGGGCCAGGCGCGGCTGCGGGTGCGCATCGCGCTCGCCATGGCGTCGATCGCCATGCCGGCCTCGCCGGCGGCGATCCGCAAGGCGGCGCGCCAGCTCGACCATGAACTCGACCGGCAGATTCTGCCCGATGGCAGCCATTGCTCGCGCAATCCGCGCAGCGCCATGGATCTCCTGTTCGATCTGCTGCCGCTGCGCCAGACCTATGTCAATCTCGGCCATGACGTGCCGGCCCGGCTGATCCCCTGCATCGACCGGATGTATCCGGCCCTGCGCTTCTTCCGCCATCGTGGAGGCGAGCTTGCCCTGTTCAATGGCGCCACGGCCACGCTTGCCAACGAGCTGATGTCGGTGCTGCGCTATGACGAGACCGGCGGGGCACCGTTCAAGGCGCTGCCGAACGGACGCTACGAGCGGCTGTCCTTTGAGGATGTGGTCGTCATCATGGATGTGGGCACGCCGCTAAGCCCGGCTTTGTCGCGCACGGCCCATGCCGGCTGCCTGTCCTTCGAGCTGTCCTCCGGCCAGCATCGCTTCATCATCAATTCCGGCGCACCGTCCTTTGCCGGCGAACGCTATCGCCAGATGGCGCGCTCGACCGCCGCCCATTCCACCGTCACGCTGGACGATCAGTCCTCGGCCCGGCTGTCCCGCTCGGCCTTTCTCGGGCCGATCGTGACTGGGGGTCTGACCCATGTCGATAGCCGGCGCGAGCAGACATCCGGCGGTGCGGACAGCGTGGTGGCCGTGCATGACGGCTATTACAAGCTGTTCGGCCTGAAGCATGAGCGCGATCTGGCGCTGCACTCGGCCGGCACGCTGCTGCGTGGCCGGGATCGCTTCCTCGGCCGGCGCGGCGCAGCGCCCGGGCCTGATTGCCCGCATATGGCCGTGGCCCGGTTCCATGTTCATCCGGCGATCCGGCTCGAACGCCAGGGCGATCACGAGGTGGCGCTGGTGGCACCCGATGGCGATTGCTGGATCTTCTCCTGTGTCGATCTTCCCGTCGAGATCGAGGAAGACGTGTTCTTCGCCGATCCCTCGGGCGTGCGCCCGTCGCAGCAGCTGACGCTGACCTTCGCGCTCTCCGAGCTTGCAGAAATTCAGTGGACCCTCGAGCGCGACGTCTGAGAGGGGCGCCCGCGCACGCGGGGAGCGCTGGATCGTTCCGGAACCCGTGCCTCTGGTTCCCTCTGATCAAAGCCTGTGCTAGAGGCCGGCTTCCGGGCCGCCGCCCTGCCTTGTCCTGACGGGATGAGGGGCGTCTGGCGTCTCAGCTCTTCCCGCATGCTCCCATGCCGCTACCTTGCGTTTCGGCGGGACATGCTCCATCCGCCGCCGGATCAGGCCCGCCATGCTCCGGCCCCATCGCCAAGGAGCCCTTATGGCCGTCGCTTCCAAGAAGATCCCCGCCCCTGACCGTGTCCAGGTCAAGACCGCTTTGCTCTCCGTCTCCGACAAGAGCGGCATTGTCGAGCTTGCCCGCGCGCTGGCGGCAAAGTCCATCCGGCTTCTGTCCACCGGCGGCACGCACAAGGCGCTGAGCGATGCCGGGCTGGCCGTGACCGACGTCTCGGAAATCACCGGCTTCCCGGAAATCATGGACGGTCGGGTGAAGACGCTGCATCCCAAGGTGCATGGCGGCCTCCTGTCGATCCGCGATGATGCCGAGCATCAGGCGGCCATGGCCGAGCACGGCATTTCCGGCATCGACCTCGCCGTCATCAATCTCTACCCCTTCGAGGAGGTTCGGGCTAAGGGCGAGGACTATCCGACGACGGTCGAGAACATCGACATTGGCGGCCCGGCCATGATCCGCGCATCCGCCAAGAATCATGCCTATGTCACCGTCATCACCGATCCGGCCGATTACGCCGCGCTGACGGAAGAGCTCGCGGCATCAGGCGAAACCAGCTTCGCCTTCCGCCGCGCCATGGCCGCCAAGGCCTATGCCCGCACCGCGGCCTATGATACGGCGATCTCCGGCTGGTTTGCCGAAGTGCTGGATCTGCCCATGCCCACGAACCGGACGATCGGCGGCACGCTCGCCCAGGAGCTGCGCTATGGCGAAAATCCGCATCAGAAAGCCGGATTCTATCTGACCGGCGAGCAGCGCCCCGGCGTGGCCACGGCCACGCTCCTGCAGGGCAAGCACCTCTCCTACAACAACATCAACGACACCGACGCCGCCTTCGAGCTGGTCTCGGAATTCCAGACCGGCCTCCCCGCCTGCGCCATCATCAAGCACGCCAATCCCTGTGGCGTCGCCACCGCACCGACGCTGCTGGAAGCTTATCAGCGGGCGCTCGCCTGTGACTCCACCTCCGCTTTCGGCGGCATCCTCGCTTTCAACGGCGAGCTGGACGAGGCGACGGCCGAAGAGGCGGTGAAGCTCTTCACCGAGGTGATCATTGCCCCCGCCGTCAGCGAAGCCGCCAAGGCGGTGATCGCCCGCAAGCCGAACCTGCGCCTGCTGGTGACCGGCACCCTGCCCGACCCGAAAACGCCGGGCCTGACGGCCAAGACGGTCTCAGGCGGATTGCTGGTGCAGACGCGCGACAATGGCATGGTCGAGGATCTCGAGCTCAAGGTCGTCACCAAGCGCGCGCCAAGCGAGCGGGAGCTGGCAGACATGAAGTTCGCCTTCAAGGTGGCCAAGCATGTGAAGTCCAATGCCGTGGTCTATGCCAAGGACGGCCAGACCGTCGGCATCGGCGCCGGCCAGATGAGCCGCGTCGATTCGGCGCGCATCGCCGCGATCAAGGCGGAGGAGGCGGCCAAGGCGCTGGGTCTCGACAAGCCGATGACCATCGGGTCCGCAGTAGCATCGGAAGCCTTCCTGCCCTTTGCCGACGGCCTGCTCTCGGCGATCGCCGCCGGCGCTACGGCCGTGATCCAGCCCGGCGGCTCGATGCGGGACGCCGAGGTGATCGCCGCGGCCGACGAGAACGGCGTGGCGATGGTGTTCACCGGCATGCGCCACTTCCGCCACTAACGGCTCAGCCAGGGCGCCGCTCGCTGCGGCGCCCTGGCTTTGATGAAATGTTTCACGGGAAACATTTCGGTCTGCCATCAGGCAGATAGAGCAGCCACTTCTTAAGCCGGATTCCTACACCACCGTCCCTTCCCCATCCTTCACCCTTTCCGCCGGATAGGGCGTGGTCGCCAGGAGAATGAGCCCGGCGACGAGGAAGAGGATCAGCGTTGCCATGCCGAGACGCGCCGAGCCTGTGGCGACGGTGACAAGACCAACCGCTGCCGGGGCGAGGAACGAGGTGGCGCGGCCTGTCAGCGCATAGAGGCCGAAGATCCGGCCGGCTTCCTGTGGTGACACGGATCGGGCGAGATAGGCCCGCGCAGAAGCCTGCACCGGACCGAAGGCCAGCCCGATCAGCAGGCCATAGAGGATATAGGCCTTCTCCGCCGCCGTGCCGAACAGGCCGCCGAGGTCGTCGGTGGAAAGCGGCATCAGCTCGTAGGCAGTAAAGCCCGGGCCGGTGCCGACGATGCCAAGCGTGGCGATGACGAGGCAGATGAGGCTCGCCACCACCAGACGCTTGGCGCCGACCATCCGGTCGAGCCGTCCGGCAGCCAGGCAGCCGCCGATGGCCACGACGTTGAGAATGATGCCGAACAGGCCGAGCTCCGTCGTGCCCCAGCCGAACATGCCGGCGGCGAAGGCGCCGCCCAGCGCGATCAGGCCGTTCACCCCATCCTGAAACAGCATGCGCGCAACGAGAAAGCGCGTCAGCCCCGGACGGTTGCGCAGGCTGAGGATGGTCTGTTTCAGCTCCGACAAGCCGTTGCGGATCGCCGCGCCCGCCCGGTGGCCGCGGATGCGCGGATCGGGCGTGAAGAGGAACATCGGCAGGATGAAGAGCGCATACCACAGGGCAGCGATCGGCCCGGTGATGCGCGCATCCTCCCCCTTGGCAGCATCCAGGCCGAAAAGGGGTTCAATGCCGATCAGCGTCCTGCCGGTCGCGGGATTGCCGGCGAGGAACAGGATCACCACGATCAGCACCACCATGCCGCCGAGATAGCCGATGCCCCAGGCGAGATTGGAGACGCGCCCGACCTCGGCCGGCGGCACCAGGCGCGGCATCATCGCATCGTTGAAGACGATGGAGAACTCCGCCGCCAGCGTGGCGAAGATCATGCAGACGAAGCCGAGCATCAGCCCGCTGCCGGGGGCGGCGAACCAGAGACCGAACAGGCTGACGATCTTGACCAGCGCGAGCGCGCCGATCCAGCGCTTGCGCCCGCCGGTCTGGTCCGCCAGGGCGCCAAGAATGGGCGAGAGCACGGCAATGACGATGCCGGTGATGGTCAGCATCAGGCTCCACCAGGCCTGCCCTGCTTGCGGGTCCGCAGCGAGCCGCGCGACGAAATAGGGGCCGAAGATGAAGGTGGTGACGACGGTGAAGAAGGGCTGGGCTGCACAGTCGAACAGCATCCAGCCCCAGATCGCCGCACGGCTCGGCGCCGTGCTCTTTCCGCTTTCCTGTTCCGTCACGTATCCGCTCCCTGCCCCGTCCGGATCCGACCAAAGGATGGTCGTCCCGTATCAGGGAATAGGACACGGCTGGCGCCCGCTGGCAATGGGACGCCGGCGAAGGCCGGCGCCCTTTCTCAATCAAAGGCCCTCGTTCAGCGCCTGTGGTTCAGAGCTTGTGCCTCAGGCCGAGAGACGCACGAGATCGCCGAGCAGGCCGGCGGCGACGGTGAGCTTGGCAAGCGTTGCCTCGCCCTTTTCCGTCAGGGTGGAAAGCTCGCCGATCACCCGCTGGACGCGCTCGCGCGCATGCTCCTGCCAGGCGGCCACCGGATCCTCCTCGTCCTTGTGCGCCGTCAGCGCGGCGATGGTGATCGCCCGTCGGGCCTGGGCCAGATCGCCGATGGCGCGCGAGAGCGCCATGGCTTCATAGGGATCGGTGACGACCACCCGGTCTGCGGCGACCAGCAGCGCGCCGACCTTCAGCCGCTCGGTGACGGCGAAGTAGCTCTGCGCCGTGCGCGTTAGCGATACGCCGGTGTCGTCGGCGATCTGCAGGATATCCGGCAGCAGCGTCATCGGCAGCAGCGTGGCGATGGCCTCGGCGAGATCGGCTGGCGCGCCGTCGGCCGTCAGCGCCTCGGCCCTGCTGCGGGCAAAGGCGAGTGCCTCGTCGGAGATGCTGTCGGTCAGCACCGCCTTGAGCTCGCCGAGCGCCTGCGACAGCCGCGCGACCGCCGCACCCAGCGGACCGGCGACGATCCGCGTGCGCAGGGCGCGCTCGGTGACGACCGCGAAGATCCGGCCGACATCATCATAGAGGCTGTTCTGGAGGGCGCCGCCGATCCTGTTGTCGAGCGCGTCGATCCGGGCATAGAGCGCACCGAGATCGAAGCCGTCGCGCGCGAGGATCGCCGCCTTGACCACGTCGGAGGGCAGGACGCCGGTGCGGTCCACCAGCGCGGTGACGAAGGCCGGGCCGCCGCGGTTGATCACCTCGTTGACGACAACGGTGGCGATGATCTCCCGTTTCAGCGGATGGGCGAGAATGTCGCCCTCATGGCCTTCATGCATCGTCGAGGGGAAGTAGCCGAGCAAGGTTTCGCGGAAATAGGGATCGTCCGGCAGGTCGCTGTCGAGCACGTCGTCGAACAGAACGATCTTGGAATAGGAGAGCAGCACGCCGATTTCCGGCCGGGTCAGCGCCTTGCCTGACTGGTAGCGTTCGCTCAAGGCCGCATCGGTCGGCAGCGCCTCCACCTT
This sequence comes from Xaviernesmea rhizosphaerae, assembly GCF_001938945.1. Lineage (GTDB taxonomy): Bacteria > Pseudomonadota > Alphaproteobacteria > Rhizobiales > Rhizobiaceae > Xaviernesmea > Xaviernesmea rhizosphaerae. The sequence continues at coordinate 111,684 of NZ_MKIO01000037.1, read as the reverse complement.
GCGGTTCAGCCGGCCGATCGCCTCGAAGCGGCTCATCAGGCGGGAGAGCGGCGTCCGGTTGGCCGCGCCCTGGCGCTCCACCAGCGAGATCGCCAGCGACTGCAGATAGTTGTTGCGCAGCACCAGATGGGCGACCTCGTCTGTCATGGAGGCGAGCAGCACGTTGCGTTCCTCGCGCGGCAGGCGGCCGTCCTTCATGGCCGGGGCCAGCGCGATCTTGATGTTGACCTCAACGTCGGAGGAATTCACCCCGGCCGAATTGTCGATCGCGTCAGAATTGCAGCGTCCGCCTTTCAGCGCATAAGCGATGCGGCCGCGCTGGGTGACGCCGAGATTGGCGCCCTCGCCGATCACCTTGGCGCCAACGTCCTCGGCGACGATGCGGATCGCATCATTGGCCTTGTCGCCGACTTCGGCATCGCTTTCGCTCGCCGCGCGGATATAGGTGCCGATGCCACCGAACCAGAGAAGATCGACCGGGGATTTGAGGATCGCCGTCATGATCTGCGCAGGCGTTGCCACGTGCGTGGCAAGGCCCAGCCGCTCGGCCGCCTCCGGCGTCAGATGCACCGACTTCTCCGCGCGCGAGATGATCATGCCGCCTGGAGAAAGCAGGCTGCGGTCGTAATCCTGCCAGCTCGAGCGCGGCAGGGCGAAGAGCCGCTCGCGCTCGACAAAGGCGGTCTCGGTATCCGGAGAAGGATCGATGAAGATGTCGCGATGGTCGAAGGCGGCGACCAGGCGGATCTGGCGCGAAAGCAGCATGCCATTGCCGAAGACGTCGCCCGACATGTCGCCGACGCCGGCCACGGTGAAGGGCGTGGTCTGGATGTCGATGTCCATCTCGCGGAAATGGCGTTTGACCGTTTCCCAGGCGCCGCGCGCGGTGATGCCCATCTTCTTGTGGTCATAGCCGGCCGAGCCACCCGAGGCGAAAGCATCGTCCAGCCAGAAGCCGGCTTCCTGCGCCAGACCATTGGCGGTGTCGGAGAAGGTGGCCGTGCCCTTGTCGGCGGCGACGACGAAATAGGGATCGTCTTCATCCAGCCGCAGCGTGTTGGCCGGCGGCACCACGGTCTGGTCGATGATGTTGTCGGTGATCGACAGGAGCGTGCGGATATAGGTCTTGTAGGCGGCCGTTCCGGCGGAAAAGACGGCGTCGCGGCTGCCGCCGGCGGGCAATTGCTTGGGATAGAAGCCGCCTTTGGCGCCGACGGGTACGATCACCGCATTCTTGACCTGCTGCGCCTTCACCAGGCCCAGCACCTCGGTGCGGTAATCCTGCGCGCGGTCGGACCAGCGCAGTCCGCCACGCGCCACCTTGCCGAAGCGCAGATGCACGCCTTCCACCTCGGTGCCATAGACGAAGATCTCGCGGAAGGGGCGTGGTTCCGGCAGGCCGTCGAGAAGCTTCGGATCGAGCTTCATCGCCAGCATGGCCGGCGGCTTTCCGGCGGCGTCCTCCTGGAAATAGTTGGTGCGCAGCGTGGCGAGCACGGCATTGACATGCCGGCGAAGGATCTGGTCCTCGTCGAGGCTCGGCACGGCGTTCAGCCCCTCTTCCAGCGCGGCAAGCCGGGTGGCCGTTTCCTCCTCGCGGGCGGCAGGGTCGGCCTGCGGGTTCATGCGGGCGAGGAACAGCCGGGCGATGTCGGCGGCGAGCGGCGCATATTTGTTCAGCGTCTCGGCGATGTAGCCCTGCGAATAGGTGATGCCGGCCTGGCGCAGATAGCGGGCATAGGCCCTGAGGATCGTCACCTCCCGCGCGGTCAGCCCGGCGAGCAGCACGAGGCGGTTATAGGCGTCGTCTTCCACCAGACCGTTCCAGGCGGCGAGGAAGGCCTCTTCCAGCCGCTGGCCGGCCTTGGCGAGATCGAGCGCCATGCCGTCGCGGTGGGTCAGCTCCATGTCATGGACGATGACCACGCGCAACCCCTGCCCGTCGGTGACGGCAAGCTCGTGCGTCTGCTCGCTGATCACGGAGAAGCCGAGATTTTCCAGAAGCGGCACGCGCTTGGAGAGCGGAACCGGAACGGCGGCGTGGAAGATCTTCAGCTCGAGGAAATGGCTTTCCTTGTTGGAGCGCTGGTAGAAGGCGATGCGGATCGGGTCTTGTGGCGAGACCGCGCGGATGGCGGGCAGGTCGGCGAAGGCCTCTTCCGGCGTGAAGGTGGCCTGATAGGCGTCACCCGCCTCCAGCTTCACCTGGGCCTGTCGCGTCAGCCGCTCCAGCCGGTCGGTCCACCGGGTGACGATGTCGCGTATGGCCTCTTCCAGCTGGCGCTGCGGCACGCTCGGCGTCTTGCCGCCGGAGCGGCCGATGATGAAGTGGACGCGGGCGAGACCGCCGGCCGGAAAGCCGGGATAGAAGGCCGAGACGCGCCCGTCATAGACCGTCTTGAGATAGAGGCCGATCTCCTCGCGCACCTGCGAATCATATTGTTCGCGCGGGACATAGACGAGCACCGAGACGAAGCGGTCGAACCGGTCGGCGCGCACCAGCACGCGCACGCGCGGCCGGTCCGACAATTCGTTGATCTGGGCGCAGAAGGATTGCAGGAGATCGGTGTCGATCTGGAAGAGATCGTCGCGCGGATAGGATTCCAGCGTGTTCAGCAGCATCTTGCCGGAATGGCTTTCCGGGTCGAAGCCGAAATGCTCGACCACGTGCTCCACCTTCATCCGCAGGAGTGGAATGGTGGCGGCCGGCAGCGTATAGGCGGAGGAGGCGAACAGGCCGACGATCCGCAGCTCGCCGATCACCCTGCCCTCGGCATCGAAACGCTTGATGCCGATATAGTCCATGTAGGTGCGGCGATGGACGACTGATTTGACGTTCGCCTTGGTGACGATCAGGAAGTCGGGGCCCTGCAGGAAGGCGAGAATTTCCGGTGTGGTGACCACGGCATCATGGCCGAGCCGGAGAACGCGCACTTCCGGGTCGGAGAGAATGCCGAGCCCATGGCCGGTGCCGCGCTCCAGAACGGCCGTCTCGCCCTCGCCCGAATAGCCATATTCGCGCATGCCGAGAAAGGTGAAATTGTCGTCGCGCAGCCATTTGAGGAAGGCGAGCGCTTCCTTGCGGTCAGCCTTGCGCTTGGCCGGCGCATTGGCCTTCAGCGCGCTTATGGCGTCGTCGAGGCGCTCGATCATCGCCTGCCAGTCGCCCACGGCGAGATGAACCTGAGCGAGCACCTTGGCCACCTGCGCCTTCAGCGTCTCGGCTTCCTCAGCGCCGAGGCGCGGCAGGTGCAGCTGGATATGGCTGAGGCGGCGTGCGGGATCGGCGGATGTCTCGGGATCGAAAGCCTGCGGCCTGCCCTGTCCGTCTATGTCGAAGATCGGATGGATGGCGAGCAGCATGTCACGGTAATGGCCTGTGACCTCGCCCATGACGGAATCATAGAGGAAGGGCATGTTGCGTTCAGTCACCGCCAGCACCGAGATCGGCTGTCCTTCCGGCGCGATCCGGTCGGAATGGATCACCTGGATGCGTGCGCCGTCCTGCCCGTCCTGCAGATAGGCGGCGATTTCGGCGGCGGCGATGGCCGCCGTCTCGCTGCGCATCGCACCGTCATAGGCCTCGAGATCGTCCTGGCTCGCATGGGCAAAGAGCAGTGCGGGATCCAGATCCGCCCTCGCCTTGCCCGCACTGTCCGTGTCGATCGTCCATTCCTGCTTCGTGCTCAAGATCGTCCTCCCAGGCCTGGGCGTGCACCCGCCGCCCCGTTATGTGATGACCGTAGCGCAGATTCCTTAGAATTCGAGTAGGCTGCGCGTTTTTGACAGATTTGCCGCAAAAGAGGGTCAGCTGAAGGCTCTCAGGCAGATTTTTTCGGGATTTCTCGGTCGGTTTTCCGCTTTCGAGCCTCGATCGCGTCTCTTCGGCACCTTTCGGCCCGGCGGAGCCGCCTTGCTTGCAGGCCTTTTTGACGCCTTCGGTTGACAGGAGCGTGACCGACGCGCCATGCATGCGGCGGGTTTTGCCGGATGGCAGCGTTCAAGGGGTGTGCCAGCATGTCGGAAGCGCAAAAGGGCGCGGTCATCGTCCTATCGAGCCATGTGGTGCGCGGGGCTGTCGGCAACAGGGCGGCCGTGTTCGGACTGGAAAAGCTTGGCCATCCTGTCTGGGCTCTGCCGACCATCGTGCTGCCCTGGCATCCGGGCCATGGCCCCTCCACGCGCATGCCGGTTCCCGCCGAGACCTTCGCCCGGATGATCGAGGATCTGATGGCCGCGCCCTGGGCCGGCGAGGTGACGGCCGTGCTTTCGGGCTATCTCGGCATGGCCGAGCATGCCGAGGCCGTGGCGGATCTGGTTACCAGCCTTTCGGCCCGCAATCCGGATCTGATCTATGCCTGCGATCCCGTGATCGGCGACGAGCAGGGCCTCTATGTGCCCGAAGCGACGGCGGTGGCGATCCGCGACCGGCTGATCCCGCTGGCGGGGCTGGCGACGCCCAATCGCTTCGAACTCTCCTGGCTGACCGGAGCGAGCCTTGGAGACAACAACCATCTGCTCGACGCGGCGCTGACGCTGGGGCCGAAGCGGGTGCTGGTCACCTCGGCCTTTCCGATGATCACCGGCAGCACCGGCAATCTCTACCTCTCCGGCCGCAATGCGCTGCTGGCGGAGCATAGGCTGGTGGAGCGCGCGCCCAAGGGCACGGGCGATCTTCTTTCGGCGCTTTTTCTCGCCCGGCTTCTGGAAGGGCTCGACGAGGAGCGCGCCCTGCATCTGGCGACCGCAAGCCTGTTCGAGATCGTTGCCCGCTCGGCCAGCCGTGGCGCGGACGAGATGACGCTGACGCAGGACAGCGCCAGCCTGGTCACCCCCATGGCCATGGTGCAGATGCGCCGCCTGTTTCACCCCGCACAGGCGCCGCGGCGATAGGGCCTGCTGCCCGAGCAGCGATCTGCCCGATCGCCGTCTTTGGCAGGCGCGGTCTTGTGCGCTGCAGCAGGCAGTCTTGCGCCTCGGCCCCTTCCTCGTTTACACGATCTTATTTGGCATGACGCCCGCGACCGCACCCTTGTCAGTGCGCGGGTCCATCCCATTCGGCGAGGAGAACCGCTTCCGCCGGCGCAAGAGGAGAATGAGGGCGTATGCATCGATTTCCCGCCAATCTTCTGGACGGCTATCGCAACTTCATGACCGGGCGCTATTCGGAGCAGCAGCAGCGCTACAAGGTGCTGGCCGAAACCGGGCAGTCGCCGCAGACGCTGATCGTTGCCTGTTGCGATTCGCGCGCGGCGCCGGAAACCATCTTCGACTGCGGGCCGGGCGAGCTTTTCGTGGTGCGCAATGTCGCCAATATGGTGCCGCCCTACGAGCCGGACGGCCAGTACCACTCCACCTCCGCCGCGCTGGAATTCGCGGTTCAGGCCCTGCAGGTCAGCAATATCGTCGTCATGGGCCATGGCCGCTGTGGCGGCATCAAGGCCGCGCTCGATCCCGAGGCTGAGCCCTTGTCGGAAGGGGATTTCATCGGCCGCTGGATGAGCCTGCTCAAGCCTGCCGCCGAACAGATCGCCAGCAATTCGATCCTGACGGCTGCGGAGCGCCAGCGGGCGCTGGAGCGTGTGTCGATCCGCAACTCGATCGCCAATCTGCGCACCTTCCCCTATATCCGCGACCGCGAGCAGGCCGGAACGCTAAGCGTCCATGGCGCCTGGTTCGATATTTCCACCGGCGAACTCTGGATCATGAACGGCGAAACCGGCGATTTCACCCGCCCGGGCATGTAATCCAACCTGGTGACAGAAACAAAAAGGCCGCGCATCGGTGCGATGCGCGGCCTTTTTCGTTGCTTTCTGCAGTACGAGATCAGCGGCCGTCGATGGCGGCGCCCATCTTGGCAATGGCTTGCTGATAGACGCTGGCGGCGTTCCAGCCCTGGATCGCAGCGAAATTCGGCTCGCCCGGCTGATAGCCGGCGCCTGCCCGCCAGCCATGGCCGCGCAGGAAGTTGGCGGTCGATGCCAGGGCGTCGGCGCGCGAGCGGACCATGTCGACATGACCGTTGCCATCGCCGTCCACGCCGTATTTGATGACATTGAGCGGCAGGAACTGCGTCTGGCCAATTTCTCCATGGGCAGCGCCACGGGCATTCGGGCTGAGATCGCCGCGCTGAACCAGCGTCAGCGCCGCATTCAGCTGTTCCAGGAAATAGTCCGAGCGGCGGCAGTCATAGGCAAGCGTGGAGACAGCCGAGAGCGTGTGCTCATTGCCCATAAAGTTGCCGAAGCCGGTTTCCATGCCCCAGATCGCAATGACCGGGCCGGCGGGCACGCCGAAGCGCTGCTCGATCGATGAGAACAGCGCCGCATTCTGCGCCTTCATCTTCTTGCCGCGGGAAATGATTGTGTTTGCGCCGCGCTTTTCCATGAACTCGTCAAGCGAGAGCTTGAAGCTCTTCTGCCCGCGGTCGGCGCGGATGGTCGCCTTGTTGTAGGTGACATTGGCGAAGGCCTGATCGAGAAGCGAGGGGCTGAAGCGGCCGCTGGCCTGGGCCTTGAAATTCTGCACCCAGGCATCGAAGCCTGCGGCGGTGTTTCCGCATTGCTGCGCGGCTGCGACCGATGGCAGAAGTGCCACGGCGGCCACCGCCGCCAGTTTCGTCGCCCAGCCCTTAATCGTCTGCATCAAGCCCTGTTTCCTCGCTGTCAATCTACATGTTCGACCGGATTTGCCGTAACGCGGCTGTTCGTCAGTATCGCCTTGCCAACGAAAGACCGGCACAACAACGCGGGGGAGGTCCCCCGCGTTCCATTTTCCACCTCTGCGCCTCGCATCCCTGCCCTGCTTTGTCGCCGGCATGGGTACGAAGGATGGCGTCAGGCGGCCTGCTTTGCCTTGATCAGGCCGCGGGCGACCAGAAGCTCGGCGATCTGAACCGCGTTCAGGGCCGCGCCCTTGCGCAAATTGTCAGAAACCACCCAGATATTCAGCCCGTGTTCGACGGTTGCGTCTTCACGAATGCGCGAGATGTAGGTGGCGTCTTCGCCGGCGCTTTCATAAGGCGTGACGTAGCCGCCATTCTCATGCTTGTCGACGACGAGGCAGCCCGGCGCATCGCGCAGGATCTCGCGCGCCCGCTCGGCCGTCATTTCGCTTTCAAACTCGATGTTGACCGATTCCGAATGGCCGATGAAGACGGGAACGCGCACGGCCGTGCAGGTCACCTTGATCTTCGGGTCCAGCATCTTCTTGGTTTCGGCCAGAACCTTCCACTCTTCCTTGGTGTAGCCGTCCTCCATGAAGACGTCGATGTGCGGAATGACGTTGAAGGCGATGCGCTTGGTGAACTTCTTGCTCTCGATCGGATCGGCGACGAAGACGGCGCGGGTCTGGTTGAAGAGCTCGTCCATGCCATCCTTGCCGGCGCCGGAGACCGACTGGTAGGTGGAGATGACGACGCGCTTGATGCGGGCGACATCATGCAGCGGCTTCAGCGCGACCACCAGCTGGGCGGTCGAGCAATTGGGATTGGCGATGATGTTGCGCTTGGTGAAGCCGGAAATGGCGTCCGGATTGACCTCCGGCACGATCAGCGGCACGTCGGCGTCGTAGCGCCAGGCCGAGGAATTGTCGATAACGACACAGCCCTGCGCGCCGATCTTCGGCGACCACTTCAGCGACACGGCGCCGCCGGCAGACATCAGGCAGATGTCCGTATCGGAGAAGTCGTAATTTTCGAGGTTCTTCACCTTCAGCGTCTTGTCGCCGAAGGACACTTCGGTCCCATGCGAGCGGGCCGAGGCGAGCGCCACGACTTCGTCGGCCGGGAAGCCGCGTTCGGAAAGGATGTTGAGCATTTCGCGGCCGACATTGCCGGTCGCGCCTGCCACGGCGATCTTGTAACCCATTGTCCTGCTCTCTTTCTCGTCTCTCCCAAGGGCTTTTCGAGGGGAAACCCGCCTGACCATCGTCGCGGGGCTTCTTGTCCCCGAGCCATGCCGGGGAGAGAGCGGGTGGCCAGGAGACGTCAGACGGTTTTCGTCGTCGTTTTGGCCTTGATCGTGAAAAGCGGATGGCACGGCATCATCGCGCCCGCGCAAGAAGCGCGGGATGAAGCGATCGATGCTGGAATGCGGTGACGCATGGGTGCCTTCCCGTTTTCGGGTTCTCGTGTGCGGGCAAAAGCCCTTGATGTCAAGGGATTTCAGTCGCGCCGCTCTGCCGGACGCCGTTCCCTCCTCCACGGGTCCTTATACCAAAGTCATACGCCCAAAGCATCGCTATCGCCTGCGCGGCAATCTGGCACAGTTCATCCTGGCGCAGACGTCGATGAAATGGGCAAGGAGGGCTGCTTTCATCCGGTGTGCTGCGAGACCACCTGCCGTTTATTGTGGAGGACAAGGAAATGGCCAATGTTACATCGGTGAGCGGCGCGAAAGCTGCTCCGATGACCGCCGAAGAGAGGAAGGTCATCTTCGCCTCTTCGCTCGGCACCGTTTTCGAATGGTACGATTTCTATCTTTACGGCTCTCTGGCCGTCTATATCGGCGCCACCTTCTTCAGCGCCTATCCCGAGACCACGCGCAACATCTTCGCCCTGCTCGCCTTTGCCGCCGGCTTCCTGGTGCGCCCCTTCGGCGCCCTGGTCTTCGGCCGGCTCGGCGATCTCGTCGGGCGCAAATATACCTTCCTGGTGACCATCCTGATCATGGGCATTTCCACCTTCACGGTGGGCGTCCTTCCGGGCGCGGCCTCGATCGGCATTGCCGCGCCGATCCTGCTCCTGGTGCTGCGCATGCTGCAGGGCCTGGCGCTGGGCGGCGAATATGGCGGGGCGGCGACCTATGTGGCCGAACATGCGCCCCATGGAAGACGCGGCTATTTCACGGCCTGGATCCAGACCACGGCGACGCTCGGGCTGTTCCTGTCGCTGCTGGTCATTCTCGGCGTGCAGCTGATCGTCGGCAAGGAAGCTTTCGCGGCCTGGGGCTGGCGCATTCCCTTCCTGGTCTCGGTCGCGCTTCTCGGCGTCTCGGTCTGGATCCGCGTGAAGATGAACGAGTCGCCCGCCTTCCAGAAGATGAAGGCCGAGGGCACCGTGTCCAAGGCGCCGTTAACGGAGGCCTTTGGCCAGTGGCGCAATGCCAAGGTGGCGCTGCTGGCGCTCTTCGGCGCCGTCGTCGGCCAGGCCGTGGTCTGGTACACCGGCCAGTTCTACGCCCTGTTCTTCCTGCAGAGCATTCTGAAGGTGGACAGCCAGTCGGCCAATCTGATGGTTGCGGCCGCACTCCTGCTCGGCACCGGCTTCTTTGTGCTGTTCGGCTGGCTGTCGGACAGGATCGGCCGTAAGCCGATCATCATGGCCGGGCTGCTGCTTGCCATGCTGACCTATTTCCCGCTGTTCAAGACGCTGACCTGGGCCGGCAATCCGGCGCTGGCCGAGGCGCAGGCCTCCAGCCGGGCGACGGTGACGGCCGATCCGGCCGACTGCAAGTTCCAGTTCAACCCCACGGGCACGGCCAAGTTCACCACCTCCTGCGATGTGGCGACGGCCTTCCTGACCAAGAACTCCGTGCCTTATGATGTGGTTGCCGGCCCGGCTGGCCAGCCGGCCACCGTGTCGATCGGCGGCGCCACGATCCAGAGCTTCGACGTCATCGCCGCCGGCGCCGACGCCAAGGCCCGCACCGCCGCCTTTGAAAAGCAGGTAAATGTGGCCCTGCACGATGCCGGCTATCCGCTGCAGCGCAGTGCCGCCAAGGTGCCCGATGCCAAGCTGGATGGCTTCATCGCCGCCAATCCCGAGCTGGGGCTGAATGCGGCGGCCGTGCGCGCCGGCGAACATGCCACGATGACGGGCCAGCAGTTGGTCGATGCCAAGCTGATGACGGCGGATGAGGCCGCGGGCGTGACCGGCATGCCGGTCTATACGGTGGCGGGCGGCGGCAGCTTCACCATGGTGGCCGATCCGCAGCGCGTGAACTGGGCGGTGATCATCGCCGTGCTGACCGTTCTGGTGATCTATGTGACCATGGTCTACGGCCCGATCGCAGCGCTTCTGGTCGAGCTGTTCCCGACGCGGATCCGCTATACCGGCATGTCCCTGCCCTACCACATCGGCAATGGCTGGTTCGGCGGCCTGCTGCCGGCCACCGCCTTCGCCATGAGCGCGGCCAAGGGCGATATCTATTACGGCCTGTGGTACCCGATCGTCTTTGCCGGCATCACGCTCGTCATCGGCATGCTGTTCCTGCCGGAGACCAAGGACCGCAACATCAACGCGATCGAATGATCGATAGCCGCCCGGTGGCCAGCGCCATCGGGCGTGCGCCTTCCGCCCCGGCAAGGAGAGGTTCGCTCTCCGCCGCTGCCGCTTGAGCCAGGCCCGGTCTCCCAGCGAGGCCGGGCTTTTGCGTTTCCCCTGTCTTCCTAAGCGGGGCCGGGCACTTCAGCGGCCGCAAGACCGGCCATCCCTGCGCCGAAATGTCGAAGACCCTGCCGCTGCGGGCAAAGAGAAGCGCGAAGGCCAGCGCGCTCCAGCCGCCAAAGATCAGGCCGGCCACCACATCGCTCGGATAATGCGCACCGACCATGACCCGGCTCAAGCCCAACCACAGCGCAGCCATGGCGAAGAAAAGGCGCGCGCGCGGCAGGATCAGCGCGCCGGCCATGCAGAGCGCGCCGATGGTGGTGGCATGGCCCGAGGGAAAGCTTTCAAAGACGGAATGGCCGGCAAAGGGCTGGAAAAAGGCAGCGCCATGCTCGGCGAACAGGCTTGGCCGGGCACGACCGATCGCCCGCTTGAGGAGGTTGGCGGCCAGGCCCGAGACCACGACCGTCATCAGCAGATAGGCGCCGAGCCAGCTGATCCTGAGGGCGACGGCGCGGGCCCGCGGCGCGCGCAGCAACCGGTAGCCCACCCTGCCCTGCATCAGGAGAACGAAGGCGCCGATGATCGACCAGCTGGAATCGCCGAAGCCCGAGAAGAAGGCGCCGAGCCGGCGCACACCCTGCGGCAGGCCGTCGGTGGCCTGCGGCCGGTCGAACAGAAGGGCGGCGATGAGGACGATGTTGACCGCGACAAACAGACAGGGCTTCCAGCGCAGGCGCATCGATGTCGTCTGTCGGCACCAGCGGGCGCAAAGCGATGTCCAGAAGGTGTGCATGGGCGGCCCGGCGAAAAGAACTCGTCATCCTCGCCTTTGCCCGAGCTTTGTAACAGGCACGCGTCATTGTCGCTGCCATTATATGAAAATATGCGCATGTGCCATTTTTGCCGCGTTTTGGCGGGTAATCTACACGACCCGGTTCAGGCGCGGCATCGGCCAGCCGTTTCGGTCGACGGAGAAGACCAGGCCGAAACGGGCGAACAGGATCGACACCGCAAAGGCGAGCCAAGCGCCGAGCGCCAGCCCGGCGACGACATCGCTCGGAAAATGCACGCCAAGGATGATGCGCGTCGCCCCCAGCCAGAGGCCGAGGCCGATGAACACCAGGCGGAAGCGCGGAAAGAGCAGCGCCAGTGCCATGAACAGGGCGCCGATATGGGCGGAATGGCCGGATGGGAAGCTCTCATGCAGGAAGTCGCCGCTGAAGGGGTGGACGCTCAGGACCCCGTCCTCCTCGAACAGCAGGGGCCTTGAGCGGCCAATCGCATATTTGAGCAGGTGAACGACGATGCTGGAAACGAGCACCGAGAGCGCCGCGTAGAGCGTCATCTGGCCGAGATAGGCCATGCGGAAACGGCGGCGCACGCCCGAAAGCCGCCGCCCCATGAGAAACAGGCTGATCAGCACCGTAGTGACGGCCGCGAGGATATAGGCGAGCTTGCCGATATCGGTGACATTGCCGGCAAAGCCTATCAACGGCGGCGGCAGGGATTTGGCCGCCTGGCCGAGCGGCGTGTCGAGCACGAAGAAGGCGATGGCGATCAGGTTCAGCGCCGAAAGGGTGAAACCGCGCCAGGGCACACGGCGGTGCAGGGTGCGGCGCGCCTCGTAGCGGCGGCGCAGCTTGGTCCAGAGAGGGACCCTGCGCGATTTCTCGCTGACACTGGTTTCGGCCCTGCCCTTTTCTGTGCCCATGCTGCGATCCGCCACGCCAATCCCTTCTCGATGTTCACGATCTCTGTTCAAGCTTCCGCTGGAGATAGGCATCTGCGCCGCGGGTTCAAACCGCAAAGCGCGATGTGATACGGTTTCCGGTTGATCAGACCGGAAACCGTATTCCGTCCAACGAAAATCTGGCCCTCCGGCCAGAGATTTTCGTTGGTTCTTGTTTCCGGTTCGCGAAGCGATCAGCCGGAAACCATATGAGCGGCCCGTGATCGGGTGGCGTGGCCCAAAAGCGGAAAACGGCGCCGCGCGAGGGCCGCGCGGCGCCGTTTGTCATGCGAAAGGATGGTCGGTTCGATGGTCCCGCCCGGCGATCAGGCCGAAAGGGCCTTGAATTCGGCGAGGATCGCGTCGCCCATCTCGGTCGTGCCGACCTTGCGGCAGCCTTCGGCCATGATGTCGCCGGTGCGGATGCCCTTGTCGAGCACGTTGGCGATCGCCTTTTCCAGGCGGTCGGATTCGGCCACCATGTTGAAGGAATAGCGCAGGCACATGGCGAAGGAGGCGATCATGGCGATCGGATTTGCCAGCCCCTGACCGGCAATGTCGGGGGCCGAGCCATGGACGGGCTCGTAGAGCGCCTTGCGCTTGCCGGTCTTGGCGTCCGGCGCGCCGAGCGAGGCCGACGGCAGCATGCCGAGCGAGCCGGTCAGCATGGCGGCGACGTCGGAGAGCATGTCGCCGAAGAGATTGTCGGTGACGATCACGTCGAACTGCTTGGGCGCGCGCACCAGCTGCATGCCGCCGGCATCGGCCAGCATGTGGTCGAGCTTCACATCGGCGAACTTGGCCTTGTGCGTCTCGGTGACGACCTGGTTCCAGAGCACGCCCGACTTCATGACGTTGCGCTTTTCCATCGAGCAGACACGGTTCTGGCGGGTGCGGGCCAGCTCGAAGGCGACCGAGGAGATGCGCTCGATCTCATAGGTGTCATAGACCTGGGTGTCGATGGCGCGCTTCTGGCCGTTGCCGAGATCGGTGATGGTCTTCGGCTCGCCGAAATAGACGCCGCCGGTCAGCTCGCGCACGATCAGGATGTCGAGGCCTTCGACCAGCTCGGGCTTGAGCGAGGAGGCATTGGCGAGCGCCGGATAGCAGATGGCCGGGCGCAAATTGGCGAACAGCTCCAGATCCTTGCGCAGACGCAGGAGCCCGGCTTCCGGGCGGACCTCATAGGCCACGCTGTCCCACTTCGGGCCGCCGACGGCGCCGAAGAGCACGGCGTCGGCCGCCAGCGCCTTGGCCATGTCGGCTTCGGAGATCGCAGCGCCATGCGCATCATAGGCCGCGCCGCCGACCAGACCCTCGTCCGTGGTGAAGCCGGCCGCCATCTCCTCGTTCATATAGGCGATGATCTTGCGCACTTCGGCCATGGCCTCCGGGCCGATGCCGTCGCCGGGCAAGAGGAAGAGATTGCGCGTTGTCATGAAACCCTCCGCGGAAAAACAAGCTGCGGCTTCTTAGACGCGGGGGGCGAGCGTTTCAAGCAAGGAGAGAAGGGCGCGTGCCGCAGGCAAAAGAAAAGCCGGGCAAGGAGCCCGGCCTGTCTCGTTCAGCATCTCGTCGATCCCAGAGCATCGGACTGAAAATCGTACGCAGTTCGCTGCTCTAGGCTTTCGTTTCCGCATCGGATTTATCCGAAAACCGGTTCCCACTTTTCGGACCGATGTTCTCGTGGATCAGGCAGCCCAGGGGCGGGCGGCGGCATTGGCCTTTTCGAAGCTGTCGATGTCGTCGCGCTTTTCCAGCGTCAGGCCGATGTCGTCGAGGCCGTTCAGCAGGCAGTGGCGCTTGAAGGCGTCGATCTCGAAGCTGATCTTGCCGCCATCGGGGCCGGTGATTTCCTGGGCCTCGAGATCGACGGAGAGAACGGCGTTGGAGCCGCGCGAGGCATCGTCCATCAGCTTGTCGAGGTCCTCAGGGCTGACCACGACCGGCAGGATGCCGTTCTTGAAGCAGTTGTTGTAGAAGATGTCGGCAAACGAGGTGGAGATCACGCAGCGGATGCCGAAGTCGAGCAGCGCCCAGGGGGCATGCTCGCGCGAGGAGCCGCAGCCGAAATTGTCGCCGGCCACGAGGATCTGCGCATTGCGATAGGCCGGCTTGTTCAAGACGAAATCGGCGTTCTCGCTGCCGTCTTCCTTGTAGCGTGCTTCGGCGAAAAGCCCCGTGCCGAGGCCGGTGCGCTTGATCGTCTTCAGATAGTCCTTGGGGATGATCATGTCGGTGTCGACATTGACGACGGGCAGGGGGGCGGCGACGCCGGTAAGCTTGACGAACTTGTCCATGATGCGGCTCTCGTTCCAGACAGTGAGACGGCGGGCGTCAAGTGATCCGGACGGGTCTGCCAGCCACGCCGGAGACGTCTCCGCCCCGATCGCTGCCTTGAGCCCCTCTTGGGCCCCGCCGAAGCAGGACCCGGTCCGGATGTGTGAAGCACCCTTTCGGCGTCGCTTTAGCCGAAAATGACGGAAAAATGAAGGAGATTTTCCCTGTGCAGCGCAGGGCACGCGCCGCCTCTGTCGCGCGGCCCGAGCCTGCCTGTCTCAGAGGTCGATGATCGTGCCGCGGCCATCGTTCCAGATGCGCGGTTCGCGGCCGGAATTGCGAGCGGCATCGCGGTTGCTCGCGGCCTGGGCGCTGTAAGAATTGGAGCGGGCACGCACCGGTGCGGGCTTGGCCGAGAAACGGGCCGACAGCGCCGAGCCGATCATGGCCAGAGAGACGAGACCCGCCAGGATGAGACCGAGCGAGGCGGTGAACACGAAAGCAGCCAGCACCAGGAGAAGGCCGATGGCCGAAAGGGCGATGGAGCGAAGGCTTTGCATCAACAGGTCCTTGATCTGAACGAGACCCCGAAAAGCGGGATCCTCTTCGTCCCCTCATATGGGAACGCGACCGATGCGACGCAAGCACAACGACCCCGGCCGATGCCTCCTCGTCTCGCTTGCGAAAGTGGCGAAAGCCGGGCATCAACAGAGTATGGACTCTTCAACAAATCGTCATCCGGCCCGTGTGCGTCGGTCCGTTCTGACCGTTCCGGCCGACAATCCACGGGCGCTGGCCAAGCTGGCGAGCCTTGCCTGCGACGCCGTGATCTATGACCTCGAAGACGCCGTGGCGCCCGAGAACAAGGCCGCCGCGCGGGCCGCGCTGGTGGCGCATCTCGACGCGCTTTCGCCGGACAGGCATGCGGGGCTAGACAGGCATATGGGGAAGGATCCGGTCGAACGGATCGTGCGCATCAACGCGCTTTCCGCGCGCGAGCAGGGGCCGGCCAATCTCGGCCTCGCCGATCTCGAGGCGGTGCTGCCTTTCGCGCCCGACGCCATTCTTCTGCCCAAGGTGGAAAATCCAGGCGATGTGCAGCAGGTGGCCGATCACCTCGAAGAGGCCGATGTGCCCGCGACGGTGCGGCTCTGGGCGATGATCGAGACGCCGCGCGGCCTTCTCAACGTCGCGGCGATCGCGGCAGCGGGCCGCACCAGCGGCGGCCGGCTGGATTGCCTCGTGCCCGGGCTCAACGATCTGGCCAAGGCCACCGGCGTGCTGCCGCAGCCGGGCCGGCCCTATCTGGTGCCCTATCTGATGCAGGTGCTGCTCGCCGCCCGCGCCTTCGGGCTCGATGCGATCGATGCGGTGTTCAACACGATTTCGGATGGCGCGGGCTTTGCCGAGGAATGCCGCCAGGCGCGCGCCATGGGCTTTGACGGGAAGATGCTGATCCATCCCGCCCAGATCGCTCCGGCCAATGCGGCCTTCGGTATCGATCCGGCCGATCTTGCCCGCGCCCGGGCGATCATCGCCGCCTTCGCTGAGCCCGATCAGGCGGGCAAGGGGGTGATCCGGCTTGATGGCGAGATGGTGGAGCTTCTCCACCTGGCGCAGGCCGAGCGGCTGGTGGCGCGCGCCGCGCACCTTGCCGCCCGAGACGGCACGACGATATAAGCTCAGGCCAAGGAAAAGCGTCCGGCGGGATCGGACCCGAAACAGGAGACACCGATGAAGCTCTACCGCTTCCTGACAGCCCCCGACGATGCCAGCTTCTGCCACAAGGTGACGGCGGCGCTCAACAAGGGCTGGGAACTCTACGGCTCGCCGACCTATGCCTTCAATGCCGACACGCAGCATATGCAATGCGGCCAGGCCGTGGTGAAGGAGGTCGAGGGCAAGGAGTATGACCCCGAGATCAAGCTGTCCGAGCAGTAAGCAGGACAAGGCGTGCGGGGGGAAGGCCCCGCCGCGCGGCAAGACCGGAGAGCGGCAGTCCAGGCGCTATCCGGTCTGATTGAATGAGATCGGCGCCTCTAAAGCCTTTTATGTGAAGCATAATCTGATCGATCTTCGTTTCACGCCGATCGGATTATGCTTTAGCCGCCCACATGCTCCACGCTGGCCTCGATGCGCTCCATATCGTCGTCGGACAGGCCGAAATGGTGGCCGATCTCGTGGATCAGCACATGGGTGATGATGTCGCCGAGCGTCTCGTCATTCTCGGCCCAATAGTCGAGGATCGGGCGGCGGTAGAGGATGATCTTGTTGGGCAATTGCCCGGTTTCCAGCGTGAAGCGCTCGCCGATGCCGCGGCCTTCAAACAGGCCGAGCAGATCGAACGGCGTTTCCAGCGCCATGTCCTCAAAGACGTCTTCGCTGGGAAAATCCTCGATCTCGATGATCAGGTCCTGCGCCAGCGCGCGGAATTCGTCCGGCAAATGGCCATAGGCCTCCATCGTCAGCGATTCAAATGCGCTGATCGTCGGTGCGTGACGGTCACGCCAGTCGTCTGTCTGGTCGATACGGGCCATGGACACTCCTTGTTGTCTCTATATAGCGGTTTTCACGCTCTTGACGAGAGTTCGCGAAATTTGCCCCCATCTGAGACCGGCGCCGTCACCTGTTCTTCATCATTGTCTCGCCCGGCGCCTGTTTCTGCACTCTCTGAGTATAGGGGCTGCAGACTGTTCGCGGCCTGCGCGATTCCGGCTTGTGGATAGGTTGCGTCAGGAATAAAGTCATAATTTCCGGCGTTGACTCTTCCGCCATCCTCTGGAATCAATTCGAACATAACAGGAACGAAATCCAGCGGGAGTGACCGTCATGGTGCAGACGACCATGGCGCGCGAGCGGCTTTTTGCGCTGCGCGAACAGATCGCCAAACTGGAAGGCCACGCGGCGCCGGCGCTGGTAGCGCAGGCCCGCGCCGAAGCGCTCAAGGCCTGTCTGGACGCCGAAGAGACGGATGCACCGGTCGGCGCACAGGATTATACTCCTGTCCCCGACCGGCTTGCCTTGCGGATTCCGGCGCTGGATCAGGCGCTCGAAGGCGGTCTGCCGCTCCAGGCGATCAGCGAGATCCGCGCCGAGAGCCATCGCGATGCCGGCGCGGCCAGCGGGCTGGCTTTGGCGCTTTCGGCCTGCCTGCGGGCCCGGCATGCCTCTGGAAATCCCGCAGAAGGTCCGCAAGCTTCACCCCGCCGGGCTGGCCAGCCGCTGGTCCTGTGGATTTCCGACCGTTTCTGCAGCCGGGAGGATGGCCGGCCCTATGGGATCGGGCTGGAAGGGTTCGGCCTGCCGTCCGCAGCGCTGATCGAGGCCCGGCCGCGCCGGCTGGAGGAGGCGTTGTTTGCCGCCGAGGCGGCGCTGCAGAGCGGGCTTTTCTGCGCCACCATTCTGGAAATTGCCGGCAATCCCAAGGGATTCGGCCTGACGGAAAGCCGCCGCCTCAGCCTGCGCGCCAAGGCTGCCGGCCGTCCGCTCCTGCTTCTGCGCCTCAGCGGGGCGGAGGAGGCGGGCAGCACGGCGCTGCGCCTGCAGGTGGCGGCCGCCCCGGCGCAGGCACGCCGTCTGCCGGATGGCACGCCGCTGGCCGGCAGCCTCGGCAATCCCGTTTTCCGCGTGACGCTTGAAAAGAGCCGCCTTCCCGCCCCCTTGACCTTCCTCCTGGAGTGGAACCCCCATGCCTGCCAGTTCCTGCCCGTCGCCTCTGCTGACGATGCCGCCCTTGCACGCCCAGCGCATTCTGGCGCTGTTCCTGCCGCATCTGGCCACCGACCGGCTGCGCCGCCGCGACAGGCGGGCCGGATCAGCCATGGCTGATGCCGGACAAGGCGCGGCGGCCGGCGCGGGGCAGGGCGGGCCTGCGGCAAAGAATGCGGGGGCCGGCAAGGGGGCCGGCGCCTGTCAGGGCCAGCAGGAGGCGGGCGAAGGCGAGACCCTGCTGGTCTGCGCCGGCCAGCGCGGCAATGCCATGGCGCTCACCGGCCTGTCACCCAGTGCCGCTGCGCGGGGCTTACGCCTGGGCCAGCCTCTGGCCGAGGCACGCGCGCTGTTTCCCGGTCTCGATGTGCGGCAGGAAGATGCGGCGGCCGACCGCCAATGGCTCGAGCAGCTGGCCGACTGGTGCGACCGCTATACGCCGCTGGTCGCCTGCGATCGACCGGACGGGCTGCTGCTGGACATTACCGGCTGCGCCCATCTCTTCGGCGGGGAGGCGTCCCTTCTCGCGCAGGTTCTCCGGGAAATCGGCGCGCTCGGCTTGCATGCCAAGGCGGCGATTGCCGACAGCGCCGCGCTGGCCGGTGCCGTGGCGCGTTTCGGCCCCGGCGGCGTGATCGCGCCAGGAGGGGGGCGGGCGGCCCTGGCGCCGCTTCCGGTCGCCGCGCTGCGGCTGGAGGCCGGCGTGGTTACGGCGCTCCACAAGCTCGGCCTGCGCCAGATAGAGGCGCTTCTGGATGCGCCGCGCGCGCCGCTCGTGCGCCGATTTGGCCCGGATCTCCTGCGTCGGCTCGATCAGGCGCTGGGCGCGCAGGGCGAGCCGATCTCGCCGCGCCGGCCCGTGGCGCCCGTTTCGGCCGAGCGGCGGCTGCTGACGCCGATCGACACGGTCGAGGCGATCCTGTCGCTGCTCGCGCCGCTCGCCGAAGCCTTCCTGCCACAGCTCGAAGAGCGGGGCACGGGCGGGCGGCTGTTCGAACTCGTGCTGTTCCGCGTCGATGGCATCGTGCTCCGGCTCAGTGCCGGCACGTCCGCGCCCCTGCGCAGCCCGGCGCGCATCGCCGCCCTGTTTTCCGCCCGGCTTGCCAATCCGCAGACCGTTCTCGATGCCGGCTTCGGTTTCGAGATCGTCAGGCTGAACGTGCTGCATGACGGCCCTTACAAGACGGAGCAGGGCCGGCTTCAGGGAGCGTCGGGGGAGGCGGAGGCCGGGGAACTGTCGCTCGGCGCCTTTCTCGATTCCATCGCCGCCCGCTTCGGCGATCATTTTCTGCTGGTCGGCACCCATCGCGAGAGCCATCTGCCCGAGCGCGCCGTCGAGACCCTGCCGGCTGCCCGCGCGCTGCTGGCGCCGGCGCAGGGGCGGGCCGCAGGCCAGACCCTGTCTCCGGTCTTTGCCCGGCCCCATCGCCGGCCGATCCGGCTGCTCGATCCGCCCGAGCTGATGGAGGCCTTCGCGGCCGAGGTGCCGGATGGACCGCCCGCCGCCTTTCGCTGGCGCCGGCTGCGCCATCAGGTGCGCCATGCCGAAGGGCCGGAGCGCATTGCCCCCGAATGGTGGCGCGACGGGCAGGGGGCGGCCACGCGCGATTATTTCCGGGTGGAGGACGAGGAGGGCTATCGCTTCTGGATCTTCCGCGACGGCTTTTACGATGCCGCCCACCTGCCGCGCTGGTACATGCACGGCTTCTTCGCATGAGCCCGCGCGATGAGAGCGGCGAAGGCGCGTCCCGGCCGGCTGAACGCCTTGGCGCCAATGTCGCGCGTCTCGAGGGCCGTGCGCGCCGGCCGCCGCGCCCTGACAGCCTGTCCGAGAGCATTCAGCGCTCCACGCTCGCCTTTGTCGAGATCGGCGCGCGCAGCAATTTCTCCTTTCTCGAAGGCGCCTCCTCGCCGGAGGAAATGGTGGAGCAGGCGGCGCGCATGGGCCTTGCCGGCCTCGGCCTTGCCGATCGCAACAGCGTGGCAGGCGTGGTGCGGGCCCATGCGCATGTGAAGGCCTTCGCCCGGCGGCGAAAGGAGGCGCTTACCTTCCTGGCCAGTGAAGGCGCTTCCGCGGCGCGAGAGCATGGGCGCGGGGCCGAAGCCGGTGCTTCTTTGCCGGAGTCCGAATCTTTATCCGACACGGATGAAGGGGAGGCCGGCGGTGTCGGGACGGAGGATGAGGAGGCCGAGCGGCGTCGGGCCGAGCGGCTTGCCAAGGCGCGGCGGGATGTCGTCCTGCCTGAAGATTTCGTCTTTCGCCCCGGCGCCCGGCTGGTCTTTCGCGACGGCACGCCCGACATTCTCGCCTTTGCCACCGATCGCCCGGCCTGGGGCCGCCTCTGCCGGCTCCTGAGCCAGGGCAATCTGCGGGCGCATAAAGGCAGCTGCCTGCTCGACGAGGCCGATCTCCTGCAATGGGGGGAGGGACTGATGCTGGCCGTGCTGCCGGATGCCGGATTCCATCATGGCGCGACGGAAGACGCCGTCCCTGCCACGCCATGCCCTGCGCAGGGCGATGCTCCGGCTGCTGCCGGTCAAATCCCTATGGCGCCTGCGGTCCGGCTTGAGGGGCTTCTGCGCCGGCTCGGCCAGCGCTTTCCCGGGCAGGTGCATCTGGCGCTGTCGCCCTGCCATGACGGCGAGGATGGCTTCCGCTTCGCCTGGCTGTCAGCGCTGGCCGACCAGGCCGGCGTGCCGCTGATCGCCACCAACCAGCCGCTCTACCATCATGCCGATCGTCGCTCGCTCGCCGATGTCGTCACGGCCATTCGCGAGGGTGTTCCGGTGATGCAGGCCGGATTTCGCCTCGCCGCCCATGCCGAGCGCTGCCTGAAGGACGGGCGGGAAATGGCCCGTCTCCTGCGCGCCCATCGCGTGGCCGTGGACAATGCCGCCCGTTTCTTCAGCCGGCTTACGTTCTCGCTGGACGAGATCTCCCATAATTATCCCGACGAGAGCCAGCCCGGCGAGACGCTGTTTCAGACCCTGGAACGGCTGACCTGGGAGGGGGTTTCCAGGCGGTACCCAAAGGGCGCTTCGGACAAGACAAAGCGACAGATCCACCATGAGCTTCAGCTGATCAAGAGCCTCAAATATGAGGGTTATTTCCTCACGGTCCACGGCATCGTCCATCATGCGCGCCACGAACTTGGCATCTTGTGCCAGGGGCGGGGCTCGGCCGCCAATTCCACGGTCTGCTTCTGCCTGGGGATCACCGAGGTCAATCCGGAGGAGCGCTCGCTCCTGTTCGAGCGCTTCGTCTCGACCGCGCGTGACGAGCCGCCGGATATCGACGTCGATTTCGAGCATGCCCGGCGCGAGGAGGTGATCCAGGCGATCTATGACCGCTATGGCCGCAACCATGCCGGCCTGACGGCGGCGGTGACGAGCTATCGCGCGCGCTCGGCGGGCCGCGAGGTGGCCAAGGCCTTCGGCCTGCCGGCCGACATCCAGACCGCCTTGTCCAACGCCGTCGGCGGCTGGTGGACGGAGGCGCTCAAGGCCGGCGATGCAAGGCTGGCCGGGCTTAATGCGGAGGATCCGGCAATCCGCGCGGTGCTGCGCCATGCCGCCATGCTGGCCGGCTTTCCGCGTCATCTCACCCAGCATGTCGGCGGCTTCGTCATCACCCGCGACCGGCTGGACGAGATCGTGCCCGTGATGAACACGACCATGCCTGATCGCATCATGATCGAATGGGACAAGGACGACCTCGACCAGGTGCGCCTGTTCAAGATCGACATCCTCGCGCTCGGCATGCTCACCTGCATGGCCAAGGCCTTCCGCCTGCTGGAGGCGCGCTATCAAAGGCATCTTTCCCTCGCCAGCCTGTGTCTGGACGCGCAGGACGATGTCTATGACATGATCTGCCGGGCCGATACGATCGGCGTGTTCCAGATCGAGAGCCGGGCGCAGATGAGCATGCTGCCGCGCCTGCGCCCGCGCGAACTCTACGACCTCGTCATCGAAGTGGCGATCGTCCGTCCCGGGCCGATCCAGGGCAATATGGTGCATCCCTATCTCAAGCGGCGCGAGATGGTGAACCGGGGTGAGGCGATCACCTATGAATATGAAAAACTGAAGGATGCGCTGGAGCGCACGCTCGGCATTCCCCTGTTTCAGGAGCAGGCGATGCAGATCGCCATCGATGCCGCCGGCTTCAGCCCGGAAAAGGCCGACCGGCTGCGCCGCTCCATGGCCACCTTCAAGCGCTCTGGCGAGGTGGCGGGTTTTCGCGAGGAGATGATCGAGGGCATGGTGCGCAACGGTTATGATGCCGATTTCGCCGCGCGCTGCTTCAGCCAGATCGAGGGCTTCGGCGAATATGGCTTTCCCGAAAGCCATGCCGCTTCCTTCGCGCTGCTGGTCTATGCCTCCTGCTGGGTGAAGGCCTATTATCCCGATGTCTTCCTGGCGGCACTCTTGAATTCCCAGCCCATGGGCTTCTATGCCCCGGCGCAGCTGGTGCGCGATGCGCACGAGCATGGGGTGGAGGTGCGCCCTGTCGACGTCAACCATTCCGACTGGGAGACGGTGCTCGAGGAGGGAGACTGGCGGGGAGAGCGGCTGCATCCGCGCCATCAGTCGATGTGGCGCGTCATCCGGACCCGCCATGCCGTCCGCCTCGGCTTTCATCAGGTCAAGGGTGTGGCGCAGGAGCGGATGGACGTGCTGCTTGATCGCAGGACGACGCCCTACCGCACGGTGCGCGATCTCTGGCTACGCACGCGGCTGGCGCCTGCCGAGCTCGAACGGCTTGCCGATGCCGATGCCTTCGCCTCCATGGGCCTCACGCGGCGCGAGGCGCTCTGGGCCGTGCGCGGGCTGGAGCGCGAAGGGCCTGTCGACGCCCTGCCGCTCTTTGCGCAGGCGGTGAAGACCGATGCGACAGCGACCGGGGATCGGCACGCGCACGCCCGGACTGAACAGGGGGAGGCAGCCGCGAAGGCGGAGGGCCCCGAGGAGCCGGATGCCTTTGCTGAGCTCCTGCGCGAGCCGCCGGTCACTCTGCCTGATATGACGCCGGGCGAGGAGGTGATCGAGGATTACCGCGCCCTGCAGCTGTCGCTGAAAGCCCATCCCGTCGCTTTCCTGCGCCAGCAGCTGCGCGACAGGGGGGCTGTGCCGGCCCAACGCCTGGCCGAGCTGGCGCATGGCTCCGATGTCACCATCGCCGGGCTGGTGCTGGTGCGCCAGCGGCCGGGCTCGGCCAGGGGCGTGATCTTCATGACGGTGGAAGACGAAACGGGCAGCGCAAATGTCATCGTCTGGACCGATGTCTATGGCCGCTATCGCCGCGAGGTGATCGGCGCGCGCCTGGTGCAGGTCTCCGGCCGCCTGCAGCGCCAGAACGAGGTCATCCATCTCGTCGCCCGCCATCTGGAGGATCTGACGCCGATGCTCGGCCTGCTCCAGACTCAGGCGCGCCGCTTCGGTGTCAGTCCGCGCGCGGACGAAACCCTGTCGGGCTCCGGCGATCCGCGCGACAAGCGCGCCGCGATCGCGGCCGAACGGGCGGCGATGGAGCGCCGTCTGGCCGCAGGCGCCGCCGCAGCCGTCATGCCCAAGGGGCGCAACTTTCATTGAGGAGATTTGTAAGAGTGATCTTTCGCAAGCGCCGCAGGGGCCCGCAACTCACCTGGATTTTTCTTGACAATCACTCTCCTCTTTTGAAATATCGTTGGCGAACCGACGCCGTTACCGGCCCTTGTTTGCAGGCGAAGCCATGTTGGTATGCAGCTGTAATTTCATTAGCGAACGCGACATCGAACAGGCGATCATCGATCTTCTGAATGAAGACTGTTGGCAGCTGATCGTTCCCGCAAAAGTCTATCATTTCATGCAAAAACGCGGCAGGTGCTGCGGCTGTTTTCCGAACGTGGTGGACATCATCGTTCGCACGACGGAACGGTATCATGCCGAACACCCCTCGACTGAGGAGGAAAAATCGGTATTTATGGCCCGCCTAAAACAGTTTCATGAAGATAATAGGAGGGCAGATCTTGAAAGGCGACACAAGAGTCATCGAGCGGCTTAACGAGGCGCTTCATCTCGAGCTTGGTGCGGTAAACCAGTATTGGTTGCATTTCCGCCTGCTCGAGGATTGGGGCTATACGCTCCTGGCCAAGAAGGAACGGGCCGAATCGATCGAGGAAATGCAGCACGCCGACAAGCTGATCGCGCGCATCATCTTCCTCGATGGCCATCCGAATTTGCAGACCGTCGCTCCGCTGCGCATCGGCCAGAACGTCAAGGAAGTTCTCGAGGCCGATCTCGCCGGCGAATATGACGCCCGCGCATCCTACAAGACCTCCCGCGACATCTGTCATGAGGCTGGCGACTACGTCACGATGAAGCTGTTCGAAGAACTGCTGATCGACGAGGAAGGCCATATCGACTTCCTCGAAACCCAGCTGCAGCTGCTGAACACGATCGGGCCGGAAAAATACGGTCAGCTCAACGCCGCCTCCGCCGACAAGGCCGAGGTCGGTTCGGAAGACGCCTGAAGCGTTTCGATCAGCCTGCTCTGTGTCGCGGTGCAGGCTGTTTCCCGTGAAACAGTGTCAGACGAGGGGCCGTCAATCCCGGCCCCTCTACCCTTGCCTTAGAGCATCGGACTGAAGAATAGCACTCAGTGCGATGCTCTAGATTTTTGTTTTTGCATCGGATTTTTCCGAAAACCGNAGGGGCCGTCAATCCCGGCCCCTCTACCCTTGCCTTAGAGCATCGGACTGAAGAATAGCACTCAGTGCGATGCTCTAGATTTTTGTTTTTGCATCGGATTTTTCCGAAAACCGGTTCCCACTTTTCGGTCCGATGCTCTAAGGCCTCAGCGCGCCATTGGCCGCGACATAGATCGCGTGCAGCGACTGGGTGGCGGTGACGAACAGCCGGTTGCGGCGCGGCCCGCCAAAAGCCAGATTCGACACTCGTTGCGGAAAGGCGATGCGCCCGAGCGACGTGCCATCGGGCGCGAAGACCTGAACGCCCTTGCCCGCAGCCGCCCAGACATGTCCCGCCGCGTCCACCCGCAGCCCATCCGGTCCGTGTTCGGCGTCGAGCGGGTAAAAGACCGAACCGCCGGACAGGCGGCGCCCCTCCTGCACGTCGAACATGCGGATATGGCGCGGACTGCCGCTGTCGACGATATAGAGCCGGCTTTCATCAGGGGAAAAGGCCAGCCCGTTGGGCTGCTCGAAATCCTCGCAAACCGCCTCGACCGCGCCGCTTCTGGGATCGATGCGGTAGACGCGGTTGCGCGCCTGCTCGATCTCGGATTTGTAGCCCTCGTAATCGCTCAGGATGCCGTAAACGGGATCGGTGAACCAGACCGCACCGTCGGAGGAGACCACCACGTCATTCGGCGAGTTCAGCGGCTTGCCGTCGAAGCGATCGGCCAGAACGGTGATGGTGCCGTCGATCTCGGTGCGGGTCACCCGGCGCAGGCCGTGCTCGCAGGACACCAGCCGGCCTTCCCGGTCGCGCGTGTGGCCATTGGCGTAGTTCGATGGCCCGCGAAAGACGGAGACGCTGCCAAGCCCGTCGGCTTCGGGCGAAAAGCGCAGCATCCGATTGTTGGGAATGTCGCTCCACAGGAGCAGGTTCTGGTCGGCGAACCAGACCGGGCCTTCGGCCCAGCGGCAGCCGGAATAGAGCAGGTCCGGCAGGGCATGGGACTGGATCAGATCGGCAAAGCGCGGATCGTGATGGGTGTAGAGCGGTGTGTCGGTCATGATTCTCCTCCGTCACGTCAGGCGAGAGCGGATCGCCGGCCGTGCCTCCTATGTGTTCCTGCCGCATGGCCGGGCAGCGCGCGCCGGCCGGGACCATGCCTCATGATGGGCGTTCACCGCGCCCTATGCTTCTGAAGGGGCGGACCTCCTCCCGATCCGTCCCCTCGTCTTGCGGCGCGCAAGGCGTTCAAGCCCTGCGCGCCGATCGGCTCAGCGCGAATAGGCGGCGCTGAGCAGAGCCCGGGTATAGGCCTCGCGCGGGTTGGAGAACAGCGCCGCCGTCTCGCCCTCTTCCACGATCTGCCCACCCTGCATGACGATGACATAGTCGGACATGGCCCGGATGACCGACAGATCATGGCTGATGAAGAGATAGGAGAGGCCGTGGCTGGCCTGAAGCCCGCGCAACAGCTCGATCACCTGCCCCTGCACCGAGCGGTCGAGCGCCGAGGTCGGCTCGTCGAGCACGACCAGGCGCGGCTTGAGGATGATCGCGCGGGCAATGGCGATGCGCTGCCGCTGGCCGCCGGAAAATTCATGCGGATAGCGGTTGCGCGCGGTGGGATCCAGCCCGACCTCCTGCAGCGCCGCCACGGCGCGGGCATCGCGCTCAGCCTTGGAGAGCTGCGGCTCGTGAACATAGAGCCCCTCGGTGATGATCTCGCCCACGGTCTGGCGCGGCGAGAGCGAGCCGAACGGGTCCTGGAACACCAGCTGCATATCGCGCCGCAGCGGCCGCATGGCCTTGCGGTCGAAGCCGGAAATGTCGCGCCCGTCGAACAGCACCCGGCCGGAAGAGGGGGTGAGCTTCAGCAGCGCCCGGCCAAGCGTCGACTTTCCTGAGCCGGATTCTCCGACGAGGCCGATGGTCTGCCCCTGGCGCAGGTGGATGTCGGCGCCGTGAACGGCGGTGAAGAGGCCGGACTTCTTCAGGAAGCCGCCAGCGATCTTGTAATCGACGCGCACCTTGCGGCCTTGAAGGATCACCGGCGCGTCCAGCGCAGGCGGCGCCTTCTCGCCGCTTGGCTCGGCATCGATCAGCATGCGGGTATAATCCGCCTTGGGCGCGTCGAATACCGCGCGTGTGGTTCCGGTCTCCACCACCTCGCCCCGGCGCATCACCACCACCCGGTCCGCCACATGGCGCACCACGCCCAGATCATGGGTGATCAGCACCACGGCCATGCCGAAGCGCTTCTGCAGCGATTGCAGGAGGGTGAGGATCTGCGCCTGGATCGTCACGTCGAGCGCGGTGGTCGGCTCGTCGGCGATGAGGATGTCGGGCTCGTTGGCAAGCGCCATGGCGATCATGGCGCGCTGGCGCTGGCCGCCGGAGAGCTCGTGCGGATAGCTGTCGATGCGCCGCGCCGGCTCGGGAATGCCGACCAGTTCGAGCAGCTCCAGCACCCGGGCGCGGGCGTCCGCCGCCGTGCCGCCGCGATGGTGGCGGATTGGCTCGGCGATCTGCCGGCCGATCGGGTAGAGCGGATCGAGCGAGGTCATCGGCTCCTGGAAGATCATGGTGATCTTGTCGCCGCGGATCGTGTTGAGATCCTTGATCGGCAGCCCGACCATTTCCCTGTCGCGATAAAGTGCGGAGCCGCTTGCCCGGCCATTGGCGGCCAGCAGGCCCATGATCGCCATCATGGTCTGGCTCTTGCCGGAGCCGGATTCGCCGACCACGGCCAGCGTCTCGCCGGCCCTGACGTCGAGATCGACGCCCTTGACAGCCTCCACCGCACCATCAGGCGTGTCGAAGACGACCTTGAGCTGGCGCACGGCCAGGATCGTCTCACCCGTTGCCGTCGCCGCCTGCGCAGTCCTGCTTTTCATGTTCGTGCGTGCTGTCATCTCAGCGGTCCCTCGGGTCGAGCGCATCGCGCAGGCCATCGCCGACGAAGTTCAGCGCGAACAGCGTCACCACGAAGAAGGCCGATGGGAAGATCAAGAGCCAGGGCGCGGACTGGATGTTGTTGGCGCCCTCGGCGATCAGCGCGCCCCAGCTCGTCAGCGGCGCCTGAACGCCGAGGCCGAGGAAGGAGAGGAAGCTTTCGAGCAGGATCACCTTGGGCACGATCACGGTGACGAAGACGACCACGGGGCCGATCGTGTTGGGGATGATGTGCCGGCGGATGATCTGCCAGTCCGACAGGCCGAGCGATTCGGCCGCGCCTACGAATTCGCGCCGTTTCAGCGCCAGCGTCTGGCCGCGCACGATGCGGGCCATGTCGAGCCATTCCACCGCGCCGATGACGAGGAAGATCAGGATGAAGGAGCGGCCGAAGAACACGACCAGAAGCACCACCAGGAAGACGAAGGGCAGCGAATAGAGGATTTCGACGAAGCGCATCATCACATTGTCGAGGCGCCCGCCGACATAGCCGGCCGTGGCGCCGTAGACGACGCCGATGCCCAGCGAGACGAGGCTCGCCAGAAAGCCGACGGCGATCGAGATCTGCCCGCCCAGCATGACCCGCACCAAGAGATCGCGGCCGTTGGAATCGGTGCCGAAGGGGAAATATTCCCGCGTCACCCGGCCCTCGACCACGAGCTTGCGGCCGTCCTCCAGCGTCTCTTTGACCACCGTGTCGTCGAACTCGTTGGCCCGGTCGATATAGCGCGTGGCGCGCGGATCGATCGGCTGGTCGGCGGCAAGCGTGGCGGTGAAGCTGCGGCCTTCGACCTGGAAGGCATCCAGCCGCAGGCGCGCGCGCTGGACCGCGTTTTCCATGGCGCCTTGCAGCGTGTCGGCGCCTGGCCGGGGCTCGAGGCTCGGGGCGATCGAGACGTAGGAGGGGAAGACCTCGTCATAGCTGTGGCTGGAAAACAGCGGGCCAACAAAGGAGAACAGCGCCACCAGCGCCAGCACGACGCAGCCGGCAATGGCGGCGCGGTTGCGCCGGAAGCGGCGCATGGCCAGCGCGAATAGGCTGCGGCCGCGCGTTTCCGGGGCGTGCGGGGCAAGGACAGGCATCTGGGCGAGATCACTCATGGCGCACCCTCGGATCGAGCAGGCCATAGAGCAGATCCACGACCAGATTGAAGACGATGACGAAGATCGCGATCAGAACCACCGTTCCCATCACCAGCGTATAGTCGCGGTTGATGGCGCCGATGACGAAATAGCGGCCGACGCCGGGAATGGAGAAGATCGATTCGATCACCGCCGAGCCGGTGAGCAGGCCGGCCGCGCAGGGCGCCAGATAGGAGACGATCGGCAGCAGCGCCGCGCGCATCGCATGGGTGACGATGACGGTGCGCGCCGGCAGGCCATAGGCGCGCGCCGTGCGGATGTGATCGGCATGCAGCGCCTCGATCATCGCCCCGCGCATCAGCCGCGCGAAGACGGCCAGCTGCGGCAGGGCGAGCGCGATCATCGGCAGGATGAGGAAGCGCAGCGAGCCATCGCCCCAGCCGCCGGCGGGAAGCCATGCGAGGATGACGGCGAAGACCAGCGTCAAGACAGGGCCGACGACGAAATTCGGCACGGTGACGCCCACGGTGGAGACCGACATGACGAGTAGATCGGTGAGGCTGTTCTGGCGCAGCGCCGCATAGGTGCCGGCAGCAACGCCGCCGATCAGCGCCAGAAGCAGCGCCAGCAGGCCAAGCTTGATCGAATAGGGCAGGCCCATGGCGATCAGCTGGTCGACCGTATTGTCGCGATAGACATAGCTGGGGCCGAAATCGCCATGCACGACATTGCTGAGATAGCGCAGATATTGCTCCCAGAGCGGCAGGTCGAGGCCATAGGCCCGGTTGAGGTTCTCCATGGTCTGCGGCGGCAGCGGCCGCTCCAGATTGAACGGACCGCCAGGGGCGAACCGCATCATGAAGAAGGAGATGGTGACGACGATGAACAAGGTCGGCACCGCACTCGCCAGTCGGCGAAGGATGAAGGAGATCATGTCCTGTTCCTGAGGCTTGAGAGCGTCCAGCGCTCTTCTGCACGGGGAGGAACAGGACAGGGCACAGTCGATCTGCTTGGCAAACCACCCTCATCCGATCCTTCAGGCCACCTTCAGCCCAACGGAGAGAAGGTGTCGGAAGCCGGGCGAGGGGGCGCGAAAGGGCGAAATCCCTGTGTCCTGTCCTGTGAGAGTTTGCAAACGCGGCCGCCCTGAGAGCCGCATCCCGCCCGGCGGTCTCACGCCAGGCGAGATGCGGCCGACAAGGGCAACCGCTTTGTCCGTGCTTAGTTGCTGACGCTCAGGAAGCGGCTCAGATGCTGGTTGTTGGCATTGTCGTACCAGCCCTGCACCTTCTTGGAGACGAGCCACAGATCGTTGTTGACGAGGAAGGGCGCAACCGGCTGCTCCTTCATCAGGATCGCCTCGGCCTGGTGCAAAAGCTTCTGCCGGGCCTCCGGGTTCTGCTCGTCATAGGATTTCGCCATCAGGGCATCGTAATCCGCGTTCTTCCAATGCGCATAGTTGAACGTCTTGTTGGTGGAGATGTTCAGCGACAGGAAGTTCTCGGCATCGGCATAGTCGGCCGTCCAGCCGGCGCGGGCTGCGGAGTATTTGCCGTCCTGCTGCAGGTAGGAATAATGCGAGGAGACGTCGAGGTTGACGAGGCTGACCTGGGCGCCGAAGGTGGTCTTCCACATATCGGCGATGGCGGTGGCGACGCGCTCGTGATTGGGGTTGGTGTTGTAGCGGATTTCCAGCGTCAGCGGCTTGCCACCCTCGCCATAGCCGGCCTCCTTCATCAGCTTCAGCGCTTCGTCCTCGCGGTCGAGCTGGCCCTTGTCGGCGAAGTCGGCCTTCTCCGGCGTGCCGTAGCTGGCGATTCCCGGCGGGATCCAGCTGTAGAGCGGCTGCTGGGCGCCCTTGTAGATCTCGTTGGCCAGGAAGTCACGGTCGACCGCCATGGACAGCGCGCGGCGCACGCGCACGTCGTTCATCGGTTCGGAGCGGGTGTCGAAGGTGTAGTAATAGGTCGCCAGAGCCGGCGAGACATGCACCTCCCCGCCAAACTGCTGGCGCAGGCGCGGCAGCTGGTCTGCGGAGAAATTATAGTCCACATGCAGCTCACCCGCCTCATAGCGGCGCACGGCGGCGGCCTGGTCTTCCAGCGGATAGAAGATCACCTTGTCGAGCTTGGTGTTGGCCGCGTCCCAATGTTCCGGGTTCTTCACCAGCGTCAGATGGTCGTTGGCCACATGCTCGGCCAGCTTGAAGGCGCCGTTGGAGACCAGCACGCCGGGCTTGACGAAATCGGCGCCATTCTTCTCGACGCTGGCCTTGGACAGCGGCAGCGCCGTCTGATGCGCCAGGAGCTCCAGGAAGAAGGGCGTCGGGCGCTCCACGGTCAGCTCCAGCGTCTTGGCGTCGATGGCGCGTGCGCCCAGCTGGTCGATCGGCAGCTCGCCCTTGTTGACCTTCTCCGCATTCTTGATCGGATAGAGGATATTGGCATAGGCGGCGGCGGTCTTGGGGTCTTCCGCACGGCGGAACGAGAAGACGAAGTCTTCCGCGGTGACAGGCGAGCCATCCGACCATTTGGCATTTTCGCGAATCTTGAAGGTGTAGGTCAGGCCGTCCTTCGACAGCGTCCAGCTCTCGGCGGCGCCGGGAACGATCACGCCCTTGGCATCATAAAGGGTCAGGCCCTCATAGAGATCCTTGAGGATGAATTCCTCGATATTGATGGAGGTGTGATGCTGATCGAGGGTCGTCGGCTCTCCCGCATTGCCGCGATAAAGTACATTTTCAGCCCAAGAGGGAGCAGCTGCAAAAAAAATTGTGGCTGCGAGAAGCGCCCTCAGTGTCGTGATGCTGGACGTCATCAAAAGATCTCCCGTTTTATATCGTTTGAATTGGGCGCTTTGACGCCCGAAACGTTTTTACCTTGATTTTGTGCCGCAAAAACAAGTCTTTCGACCCGGATTGCCAAGCGGTCATCATGCTTTAATAGTGGCCGCCTACGCGTCGTCGAGCGGCTGACGCGACGGATTTCCAACCGATTTTCAACTCCTTTGGAGGACAGATCCTATGGCCTTGATTACCCTGCGGCAATTGCTCGATCACGCGGCGACGGAAAACTACGCCCTTCCTGCATTCAATGTAAACAATCTCGAATATGTTCAGGCGGTGATGCGCGCCGCCGACGCGACCGATTCGCCCGTCATCCTCCAGGCCAGCCGCGGCGCGCGCGCCTATGCCGGCGACGGTTTCCTGCGCCATCTCATCCTCGGTGCGGCGGAAGAATATCCGCATATCCCGGTCTGCCTGCATCTCGACCATGGCGACCAGCCCTCGACCTGCATCTCGGCGATCACCAACGGCTTCACCTCGGTGATGATGGACGGCTCGCTGCTCGCCGACGGCAAGACCGTCTCCACCTATGAGTACAATGTCGATGTGACGGCCGAAGTCGTGA
Source organism: Xaviernesmea rhizosphaerae (assembly GCF_001938945.1). Taxonomy (GTDB): domain Bacteria; phylum Pseudomonadota; class Alphaproteobacteria; order Rhizobiales; family Rhizobiaceae; genus Xaviernesmea; species Xaviernesmea rhizosphaerae. The sequence continues at coordinate 79,514 of NZ_MKIO01000037.1, read as the reverse complement.
AGATCGCCCATGCCGCCGGCGTTTCCGTCGAAGGCGAACTGGGATGTCTCGGCAATCTCGAGACCGGCGCTGGCGACAAGGAAGACGGCCACGGCTTCGAAGGCAAGCTCACGCGCGAGGAACTGCTGACCGATCCGGAGCAGGCCTTCGACTTCGTCACCAAGACCGGCGTCGACGCGCTGGCGGTTGCCATCGGCACCAGCCATGGCGCCTACAAGTTCACCCGCGCTCCCGACGGCGACATCCTGTCGATCGACACGATCGCCAAGATCAATGCCAAGCTGCCGAACACCCACCTGGTCATGCACGGCTCCTCGTCCGTTCCGCAGGACCTGCAGGATCTGTTCACCACCTATGGCGGCGATATGAAGCAGACCTGGGGCGTTCCGGTTTCGGAAATCCAGAAGGCCATCCCGCTCGGCGTTCGCAAGGTCAACATCGACACCGACCTGCGTCTGGCCATGACCGGCACGATCCGCAAGAGCTTCAAGGAAAAGCCGGACAATTTCGATCCGCGCAACTATCTGAAGCCGGCCGTCGCGCTGATGACCGAGGTCTGCAAGGAGCGCTTCATCGCGTTCGGCACCGCCGGCAATGCCTCCAAGATCCGCGCCAAGCGTCTGGCCGAAATGGCCAAGGCCTACGCCGCCTGAGGCCTTTCCCAAGGCCAGCGCCGGGGCCGTCATGGCCCCTGGCGCGGCCGTCAGGACCGGATCCGGCGTTTCTTTGCCGGATTCTCCCTCGCTTTTCGCAGGATGGTGGCGCGCAGCCATAAGGCCGGCCAAGACCCTTGCGCGCCGGCCTTTGTGCATGTCATGGCTTTGCCGCAACCCCGCGGCCGGGTTTTGGCTTGGTCGCGCATTCCGGCCCCTGCTGCGAGACGCCCATGCGCTATGCCCTCTATTTCACGCCTCCCGCCGATGATCCGCTGACGCTCGCCGCCGCGCGCTGGCTGGGGCGCGATGCCTTTTCCGGCGCAGTCCTGGAGCAGCCTGCGGTGCCGGGTCTCGACCGCGAGCGCTTTTTCGATCTGACGGCCGATCCCCGCCGCTACGGCTTTCACGCCACCCTGAAGGCGCCCTTCGCGCTGAAGGACGATGCAAGCGAGACCGCGCTCCTCGACGCCTTCGAGCGCTTTGCCGGGACGCAGCCGGCTTTTGACATTCCCGAACTGGCGCTGACGCGGATCGGCAGTTTCCTCGCGCTGGTCTCCGCTGAACCCTGCGCGCCGCTGCAGGATCTCGGCGCGGCCGCCGTGCGCCACTTCGAGCCGTTTCGTGCAGCCTTGAGCGAGGCCGATATCGCCAGACGCAAGCCGGAAACGCTGAGCGAACGCCAGCGCCTTGCCCTGATGGACTGGGGCTATCCTTATGTCTTCGAGGATTTCCGCTTTCACATGACGCTGTCGGGCCGCGTGCCGGAAGCGGAACAGCCGGCGCTGCAGGCCGCCGCCGAGGAATGCTTTGCCGGATTCATAGGCAGGCCGCTTACGGTCAAGACAGTCGGCCTGTTTGTGGAGCCCGCGCCCGGTGCGCCCTTTACCGCGCGTGCGCTGCTGCCGCTTGCCGGCCTCGGCTGATCGGCCGTCGGTCTAGAGCATCGGACCGAAAAGTGGGAACCGGCTTTCGGAAAATCCGATGCAAAAACAAAAGTTTAGAGAATCGGACTGCGTATGATTTTCAGTCTGATGCTCTAAGGTCACAAGGCGCTGTCGAGAAAATACCATTGATCGAGATGCGCCCGGATCACCGGCTCGATCTCGGCATTCAGCCGGATGACATCGGCGGTCAGCTGGTCCATGTCGGCCGCGCCCGGATCGAGCGTGAGCGCTGGCCGGATCGTTAGGGCGAAGCGGGTAGGGTCCTTTTCGTCGCGCACGGTCCAGACCGGACAGATCGCGGCACCCGTCAGCCGTGCCAGCCGCGCGACCAGAGCGAGATTGCCGTCGAGATGGGCCGGTCGGCCGAGGAAGGGGCCGCGGATCTTTCCATGCAAGCCCTCGTCGCAGAAGATGATCACCTGGCCGCCCGCCTGCAGCCGCTTCAGCGCCGGGCGCACGGCGCTCATGCCCGGCGGCAGCAGGTCGATGCCCGCCTGGCGCCGAGTGCGGCGGGCGATCCAGTGGCGCGCGCGGGAACGTGGTGGCGCATAATTCAGGGCGGGGTGAAGGTCGAAGCCGACGAGGGCCGGCCAGATCAGCTCCCAATTGCCCAGATGCAGGCCCATGAAGATCACGGGCCCCAGGCCTGCCGCGGCCTGCGCATGTTCGCCGCCCTCGATGCGCAGGCGCTCGGGGTCGCGGGCGATGCGGTGGACCACGGAAAATTCCGTCATCAGCCGACCCTGGTTCTCCCAGTTGCGCCGCATCAGCGCGGCGCGCATTTCCGCCTTTGCCTCCGGCAGCAGCCTTTCGAGATTGGCAGTCAGCCGCGCCACCGCCGTCTTGTGAAAGCGCGGCAGGGAGAAGCGGCCGAGACGCGCGCCAAGGCCGGAGCAGCCAGCGACGGGCAAAGCGCGCATGGCGTAGAACAGGAGAATGTCGAAGCCGTCCTGCAGGCTGTCGGCGATCCAGACGCGCCGCGCCGCGCGCCTTTTGCCGGCCTCGCCGGACCAGAGATCGGCTAGGGGAACGGCATCCGGCGGGCGCCAGATCCAGGCGCGCTTGCGGATCTCTCTCTTCGGCTGTCGTTCTCTCTTCGGCTCTGTGGCCATATCCGCCTCAGCGCCGGTGCAGCGTAACAGGAATGCCGCCGCGTGGGCGCAGTGTCAGCCGGCATTGCGGCTCCACCTTATGCTCCTCGGGCACGCGCAGGCGAAAACGCTGGGTGAGGATGGCCAGGCACAGCACCGCCTCGTTCAGGCCGAACTGCAGGCCGGGGCAGACGCGCGGTCCACTGGCGAAGGGAATATAGGAATAGGGGATCGGCTTCTGGCCGGGCAGGAACCGCTCGGGCTTGAACAGATGCGCCTCGGGAAAGAAGGCTTCCGTGCGGTGGAGCAGCCAGGGCACGATCAGGATCAGCGAAGCCGGCTTGACGTCAATCTCGCCGATCCGGTCGGCCTCCTTGGCCTGCCGCGCGAGGATCGGCACGGGCGGATAGAGCCGCAGCGTCTCTTCGATCACCGCCTTGCACCAGACGAGATCGTCGAGATCCTCGAAGCGGGGTGGGCGGTCGCCGCAGACCCGCTCAATTTCTTCATGCAGCCGCGCCTCCACCCAGGGCGCGCGGGAAAGCAGATACCAGGCCCAGGTGAGCGTTGCCGCCGTTGTCTCATGGCCGGCCATGAAGATGGTTGCCGCCTCGTTGCGCAGCGCCACCACGTCGAGCTTGAGTTCGGGCGAGCGCTGCTGGCGTCGCACCAGGAGCTCGATCATCGAATCATGATCGCCGCGCCCGGCCAGATGATCCTCCACCACCTTGTCGATGATCGTGTGGATGCGCTTGACCGAGCGGCGCAGCTTCGGCGTGCGCAGCACCGGCAGGCCCTCGTCGAAGCCGAGGAAATAGCCGATATTGATGCTGTCGATCAGCGACTGGTAGCTTTCGAACCCCTCGCTCACCGCATTGGCCGCATCCTCGCCCAGATCGCGGCCGAAGACGCTGCGGGCGATGATCTCCGCCGTCAGCCCCGCCATCTCGAAGAGCACGTTGACCGAGGCGCCATCGGCTAAGCTCTCCCAGCGGCGCACCAGTTCGCCCGTCGTCTGCTCCATGATCCTGCCGAAGAAGGGCAGGCGGTTCTTGTGAACGATGTCGTTGACGAGGGGACGGCGCTGCTTCCAGGTCTCGCCATCGGAAATGAACAGGCCATCTCCGAGCAGGAATTCCAGCGCGCGGCGCATCTGCGGCGTCTTGCGCTCGAAGTTCTCATGGCGCTTGGCCACGACAGTGCGGATCGCCTCGGGCGAATTGACGACCACCAGCTGGCGGCCGAACAGCGTCATGGAGGAGACCTTGTCGCGGTAATCGCTCTCGCGCCAGATCGACAGGAAATCATGGCGCGCCTGCAGCATAAGCTTCAGCGGCCGGCCCGGGCGGCCGCGATAATAGTCGGAATGTGCCGGCTCGAAGCGCTGGGCGTCGCGCCGCTCCACGATGTCGGTCGATGGCTTCAGCCCGGCCAGCATGGCCTCTCCTCGCACGGGTGTCGCCCGTCCCCGGGCTTCGTCATCCTGTCCGGATAACAGCAAATGCCGGCAAGGCCAATGGCGGGGACCTCTCAAAGACCATCCAGGCGGATTTGCCGGCCGCCGATGAAGATCCGCAGGATCATGATTCGATCTGTCATGACCACGAAGGCAATCGAAGCACGCCGCCGATACCCGACGATCCGCAGACCCGGGCGAATGTCGTCATAGGCCTGCCCGCGCTCGGGAAACAGGGAAGACTCCCGGCAATGATTGATCAACCTGTCCACCGTACGGCGCGCGATCGCTTCGCCTGCAAGGGGAACGAGATAGTCAAGAAAGTCCGAAAGATCGGTAATGGCTTCGGGGCTGAAGAGGACAGGCCGGTTCATTGCCGGCTTTTGGAGAGGATGGTTCCGATGTGAGCGTGAAGACGGTCGCGAACCGCATCAAGGCCGACAGCGCGGCCAGGATCGGCCATGGCAGCATCGTAAGCCGGCGCGACCTCGTCGCGAAGCCAGGCTTCCATTGCATCGTCGCGTTCATCAAGCGCCGACAGGCTTTCCCGGAGCACGGACTCTTCCGTGTCATAGCGCCCCGAGCGCAATTTCGCCTCGACCCGCTCGGCGAGGTCAGGGGGAAGGGCGATCAGCTTCGGCGCGATTTCGGCCATGACAGGCATCCCAGGTTCGAAGGCTGTGTCATAGCATGAATGGCCGCCCGCGCGAAGTACGCGGGCGGCCTGTTGCGGATCATTCGATATCGAAGGACACGCCCTGTGCCAGAGGCAGGGCCTTCGAATAGTTGATGGTGTTGGTGGCGCGGCGCATATAGGCCTTCCAGGAATCCGAGCCGGATTCGCGGCCGCCGCCGGTTTCCTTCTCGCCGCCGAAGGCCCCGCCGATCTCGGCGCCCGAAGTGCCGATATTGACGTTGGCAATGCCGCAATCCGAGCCGTCCGCCGCCAGGAAGCGCTCGGCCTCCTGCATGTTCAGCGTGAAGATCGAGGAGGAGAGGCCGGCAGCCACCGCATTGTGATCGGCGAGCGCTGCGTCGAAATCGCTGTATTTCATCACATAGAGGATCGGCGCGAAGGTCTCTTCCAGCACAGGGCCGGTCTGGGCGGGCATTTCGACCAGCGCGGGGCGGACATAATAGGCATCCGGTGCGCCGGTATCGACGCGGGTGCCGCCGACAACGCTGCCGCTGCCGCCGCTGGTGCCGGATTTTGCCTCTTCAAGCGCCTTCTGCATGGCGTCGTAAGCCTGTTTGTCGATCAGCGGGCCGACGAGGGCCGACGAGGTCAGCGGATTGCCGACCGACACGCTCTCATAGGCCTTCTTCAGCCGCGGCACGAGCTGGTCGTAGACGCTTTCATGCACGAAGAGGCGGCGCAGCGTGGTGCAGCGCTGGCCGGCCGTGCCCATGGCGCCGAAGGCGATGGCGCGCAGCGCCATGTCGAGATCGGCCGAGGGGCAGACGATGCCGCCATTGTTGCCGCCGAGTTCGAGAACGGCACGGGCGAAGCGCTTGGCGAGACGAGGACCGACCTCGCGGCCCATGCGGGTGGAGCCGGTGGCCGAGACAAGCGGCACCTTGGGATGATCGACCAGCACCTCGCCGATCTCGCGCCCGCCGATCAGCACCTGGGACAGGCCTTCCGGCGCATCCTTGCCGAAGCGGGCGATGGCGCGCGCGAGGATCGCCTGGCAGGCGAGCGCGGTCAGCGGGGTCTTTTCCGACGGCTTCCAGACGACGCTGTCGCCGCAGACCAAGGCCAGCGCCGCATTCCACGACCAGACGGCGACGGGGAAGTTGAAGGCGGAGATGATGCCGACGACACCGAGCGGGTGCCAGCTTTCCATCATCCGGTGGCCGGGGCGCTCGGTGGCGATCGTCAGGCCGTAAAGCTGGCGGGAGAGACCGACGGCGAAATCGCAGATGTCGATCATCTCCTGCACTTCGCCCAGGCCTTCCGACGGGATCTTGCCGGCTTCGATTGAGACCAGCCGGCCGAGATCGGCCTTATGGGCGCGCAGCTCTTCGCCGAGCAGGCGCACCAGCTCGCCACGACGCGGGGCCGGCACCTGGCGCCAGGCGCGGAAGGCGGCGTCGGCCGCATCGATCTTGGCCTTGGCCTCCTCGGCGCTGTCGGTCGGCAGCTGGGCGATCACTTCGCCGGTGACAGGCGTGCGCGAGGCCATGTCGCCGCGGGTAAAGGCCGCGGCATCGACGCCGAGGGCGGCAAGAAGGGCGACGGTTTCGCTTTTAAGGTCGAGCGGATTGGTCGCGATGTTCATCGGGATCTCCTTGAAGAGGTGGCCGGCTCGAAGGCGGTGCCGGCCTGAAGAGGATGGATGCCGCCGGGCCAGATCGCGTCTGTCGGCGGAGGGTTCATGGGGCGCATGCTGCGGCTTTTTCAAAGGACAAGGCAACGCGGTTAAGCCCCCTCACCCTGCCCTCTTCCCGGTGGGGAGAGGAGAACAGTGCCTCAAGCGCCTTTCCCACTGCGTATCGAGCGGCAGGCAGATGAGGGGGCGACCGCCCGCCTTTATCGTCTTGTCACTGCGCCGCTCATTCCGCCGCGCGGGCACCGGCAAGCGCGGCGAGGCAGGCATCGATCGAAGCCTGTTCGATCGCGGCATAATGGTCGAACTCGTTGAGCACGGATGCGCCGAGATCGCGCTCGAACATCACCTGGTTTGGGCTCGCGACGAAGTCCTGGGCGGCATCGTCGCCGAGATTGGACTGGAAGATCCCGGCGGCGCTCACCGGCAGGAAGTCTTCGTAGACGATCGGATCGGCAACGATGTGGCCGCTGGCAATGAGGCTTTCGAGTTCGCCCGTCACAGGAACACCGGCGCGGCCTTTCGGCGTCAGGCGATAGGCGAAGTAGCCGAGCCCGGCCTTGCGGATTGCTTCCCAATCATCGGGGAAATCGGTGAAGGCCTGCTTGAGCGCCGCTTCGTATTCGCCGGCATTGGAGCCGTCCGCGGCCGGGCGGACGATGGCGCGGGAGCGATCGAGCAGCTGGTCGTAGAGCGCCCGGCCCTTGGGCGTCAGCGCCAGGCCTCGCTGCTCGATCTCGCCGAAGCGGGCGGTGTGCGAACCGGGCACCCAGCGTCCGTCCTCCGCCTCGAAGGAGACCGGCTCCTCCAGCGCCTTGAACGAGGTCTGGCGCAGCAGGATCGGACAGGCGCGGGTCGGCGGACCTTCCACCACGGCCTTGGGCGCGATGCCGCGCTCGGGCATCAAGGCCTGCACGCGGTCGATGTCGAGCGTGCGCGGCGTCAGGTGGTTGATGTGTGGCCCCTTGAAGGAGACGACGTCGGCGATCAGGCGATGGGCGCCGTGCAGGCGCTTGTACAGCGCGGGGCTGACGATGGCGCGGTCATGCCAGCGGAAGGTTTCCAGCGCTTCGGTGACGAAGCGGTCCGCTTCGGCCTCGGTCAGGCCGCCTTCGCGCTCGGCGGTCTCGATCAGCGAGAGCACGCCGGGCGTGAAGATCTGGCGCTTGGACAGCACCGCCTCGGCCTCGGCGCGCAGGGCCGGATCGGCGATCAGGTCGAGGCGCAGGAGCGAGGTGAAAACGCGGAAGGGATTGCGCTTCAGCGCGGCATCGCCCACCGGGCGGAAAGCGGTGGAATGCACCGGCACGCCTGCGGTCGACAGGTCGTAATAGCCCACCGGCATCATGCCCATCACGGCAAACAGCCGGCGCATGGTGGCCAGCTCCTGCGGCGTGCCCAGGCGGATGGCGCCGTGGCGCTCCTCGGAAATGCGCTCCAGCGTGTCGGTCTCGGAAAGCTGGGCGGCAAGCTCCGGCCGGGCGGCAAGCGTCTCCGCGTTCACATCAGCCACCAGCGTCATCAGCGTGCCATAGGCCGGCACTTCCGTCTTGTACATGGCGGACATGGCGCGCGAGAAGGCGCTGCGGATAAAGTCGCTGCTGACGAGATCCTTCGTGGTCGAAACGGCATGTGTCATGATGTTCCCTCCCTCGGGCGTCTTGTGGTGTTGATCGGCGGGCATTGCCGATCTTGTGACGGCCGCCATGTCCCGTTCGCCGGGCCTGTCCCGGTCTTTCTCGCCGATGACCGATTTCGGTCCGGCGTAATTGGCGCTAAAGAGGGCTTGGCGAGCCGGTCATTCTGAAAACGTATCATATCCTCGGAAAGACCGCACCGCTTGCAATGGATCCGACTATCGTCATGCGAGGATGGAATGAAGTTGAGCCGGCGCCTGGTTCCCGACATCGCCACGCTGCAGGCCTTCGAATGCGCGGCGCGCCATGGCAGCTTCACCCAGGCCGCGGCCGAGCTCAGCCTGACGCAGAGCGCGGTCAGCCGCCAGATCAAGGATCTGGAAAACCAGATCGGCACGCTGCTGTTCCAGCGGGTGCGCCAGCGCGTGGTGCTGTCGGAGGGCGGGGCCAAGCTTTTGCCGGAGGTCCGCCGGCTTCTCAACCAGTCGGAAGCGCTGATGCTCAAGGCCATGGGCTCGGCCCAGGCCGAAGGGGCGCTGGCGCTCGCCACGCTGCCGACCTTCGGCAGCCGCTGGCTGACGCCGCGCCTGCCGGATTTTCTCGCCCGCCATCCCGGCGTCACGCTCAGCGTCGCCTCGCGCTCCCAGCCTTTCGATTTCGCCGAGGAGAGCTTCGATCTCGCCATTCATTATGGCCAGCCGGTCTGGGCCCATGCCCATTGCATCTATCTGTGCAGCGAGATCATCCTGCCGGTGGCTGCGCCCTCGCGCTTTTCTCTCGGGCGGCCGCAGGCTCCCGCCGATCTTGCGCGCGGGCCGCTGCTCCAGCTCGCCACCCGGCCGAAGCTCTGGGCCGAATGGCTCGAGGGGAACGGCGCGGAGACCGGCGGCGCCTATCGCGGCAACCGCTTCGACCAGTTCTCCATGGTGATCGAGGCGGCCGTGGCCGGTCTCGGCTTTGCCCTGGTTCCGCGCTACCTGATCGAGCAGGAACTGGCGAGCGGCGCGCTGGAGGTGGTCTTCGAGCGGCCGATGCGCACGGAAAACGACTATTATCTCGTCGTGCCCGAGGGGAAGACCGGCAACGGACCGGCCCAGGCCTTCTGCGCCTGGATCGCCACACAGATCAGTCCGGCCAGCGGCGCGGCGTAGCCATGAGGATCGGCCGTATCATCGAGCCCGCCGCCGCGTCCCCCCCCCCCGAAATGTCCCGATTGAAATGCGCCTGTGAATTCCGCAGCTTGCCATAAAGGCGCCGCGAGCGGGTGGCATCCAGCTCACGCAACCGTGAAGCTAGGGGCAGGACGCTAGGGGAGGGGCCATGATGATCCGCCTGCGCTCGAGAGGAGATGAAAATTGGCTCCAAACCCCCTGGAAGAGCGCTTTAGAATGTTGAATTCACTATGTAATTTTATGGAGACGCACCTTCCGGTTTCCGGGATTATGCAGTAGAACAACATCGATCTTCGCTTGAATACGAATTCCTCGCCCCTATCTGCGCCGCTAGTCAGCCATTCGCGCCGACAGTGCAGACGGGATGCCGAAGCCCGCAAGGCCGAAGACGGGCCGAGCGGGTGGGCGGGGCGCCGGCGCATCCCGCGCTGGTTGCCTGGCCCAGGCCTTTCGTCGCGTCGGACCCTCTGTCCTGCGGCCCTTCGTGGCCGCAGCCGGAGGCCGGCGCAGGCAGGGCATGACCCCGTGGTGTGATTTACCCTGACAGATGGTCCTCATCTGTCAGGGTAAATCGCCCTACCAGACCCATAGCTTGTGGGCTGACTTTTCGAAACAGATGGGCCCCATCTGTTTCGGTCAGACCGCTAGACCCGGCCCTTGCCGGACCCGCCAACCTCTCGTTCGGACGCTAGAACCCGCACCCATGGCCCTTAATACCCCGCAGACTGCCGCGCGAGACGCGCAACCTCTCCCGGTCGATTACAACGATTCCATCCGCTCGACCTATCTGTCGACCGAGGAATTAAGGACGCTGGGCGAAACGCTGGCGCGCAACGGGGCGCCGCCGCTGGCCGGCTTCTTCCCCTTCGAGTTCCGCGCCCGCCACCGCGAGAACGAGAACGAGATCTTCCGCGTCTACAAGATCACCGCGGCCGATGTCGAAGCCGGCGCGTCGATCACGCCGGCGGCGGAATGGCTGCTCGACAACCACTATATCGTTGAGGAGGCGATCCAGGAGGTGCGGCGCGACTTCCCCCGCCGCTTCTATCGCGAGCTGCCGACGGTGCCGGTGGCCGGCACGACCATCCCGCGCATCATGGCGCTGGGCTGGCTCTATGTCGCCCACACCCATTCCACCGTGACGCAGGACACGCTAACGGCCATGGTGGAGGGCTTCCAGAAGCACAGCGCGCTGAAGATCGGCGAGCTCTGGGCGCTGCCCTCGATCGTCCGCTTCATCCTGATCGAGAACCTGCGCCGCATCGCCATCCGCGTCGAGCGCTCGCGCGCCATGCGCAACAAGGCCAATGACGTGGCCGACCAGATCGAGCGCGCCGGCGACCCGGAAAAGGTCAAGGTGCTGCTTGCCGATTTCGAGGCGCTCGCCGCCGACAATACCTTCGTCGCGCAGCTGCTCTACCGTCTGAGGGACGGGTCGGCCAGCGAAGGCGTGGTCATGACCTGGCTGGAGGACCTGCTCGACAAGCGCAACAGCCATATCGAGGATGCGATCGCCGCCGAGCAGAACCGGCTCGCCTCCGGCAATGCGACGATGAGCAACATCATCCGCTCGCTGCGCAAGATCGACGACACCGACTGGGCCGTCTGGTTCGAAAGCGTCAGCAAGGTGGACGAGGCGCTGCGCGACGGCGCCGATTACACCGCGCTCGATTTCGGCTCGCGCAACAAGTACCGCACCACGATCGAGAAGCTGGCCAAGCGCGCCTCCGCCTCAGAGCTGGAGGTGACGCAGACGGCGCTGAGGATCGTGCGCGAGGAAAAGCTGGCTTACGAGGCCGGCACGCTCAAGCACGAGCCGAATGTCGGCGAACTGCTCGTCGGCAGCCGCAAGAATGTGCTCGAAGAGGCGATCGGCTACGACCCCTCGCCGCTGCAGAAGTGCATCCGCTTCGCCCGCAGCCTGAACTGGCTGGCGATTGCCGGGCCGAACCTGATCTTGACGGTTCTCGCCATGGTGCTTGTCTATGGCTTTGTCAGCCCGATGGACATTCCCGATGGCGCCAAGCTGATCATGCTGCTGCTCTTCGCGCTTCCGGCCTCGGAAGGCGCGATGGGCCTGTTCAACACCGTGGTGACGCTGTTCGTCACGCCGACCCGGCTCTCGGGCTATGAATTCCTGGAGGGCATTCCGCCGGAGGCGCGCACGCTCGTCGTCGTGCCCTGCCTGATCTCCAAGCGCGACCATGTCGACGAGCTGGTGCGCAATCTCGAGGTCCACTATCTCGCCAATCCCAAGGGCGAGATCTCTTTCGCGCTTTTGAGCGACTGGGCCGACAGCCAGGTCGAGCAGACGGCGCATGACCTCGACATTCTCGACCATGCCAAGCAGGAAATCGCCGCGCTTTCCGCGCGCTATGCCCATGACGGGCGCCAGCGCTTCTTCCTGTTGCATCGCCGCCGGCTCTATAATGAGGGCGAAGGCTGCTGGATGGGCTGGGAGCGCAAGCGCGGCAAGCTGCACGAGCTGAACCTGCTCCTGCGCGGCGACCGCGACACCACCTTCCTCGCCGGTGCCGACATCGTTCCTGAAAACGTCCAGTATGTGATGACGCTGGATGCCGATACGCGCCTGATGCGCGATGCGGTGACCAAGCTCGTCGGCAAGCTCTACCATCCGATCAACCGCCCAGTTATCGATCCGAAGACCGGCGCGATCACCTCGGGCTATTCGATCCTGCAGCCGCGCGTCACCCCTTCGCTGACGACGGGCAGCGAGGCCTCGGCCTTCCAGCGCATCTTCTCGGCCAATCGCGGCATCGACCCCTACGTCTTCACCGTCTCCGACGTTTATCAGGACATTGCCGGCGAAGGCACCTTCACGGGCAAGGGCCTCTACCATGTCGACGCCTTCGAATCGGCGATCCGCGGCAAGATCGACGAGAACGCGGTGCTCAGCCACGACCTTCTCGAAGGCTCGCTGGCGCGTTGCGCCCTGGTGAGCGATGTCGAGCTGGTTGAGGATTTCCCGATCCGCTACGAAGTCGAAATGTCGCGCCAGCATCGCTGGACGCGCGGCGACTGGCAGCTGCTGCCCTATATCGTCGATCCCTCCAACGGCCTGTCCATGCTCGGCCGCTGGAAGATGTATGACAACCTGCGCCGCTCGCTGATCCCGATCGCCTGGGTCATCGCCTCGGTCATGGGCTGGTACTATATGGAGCCGACGGACGCGCTGATCTGGCAGATCGTGCTGATCTTCTCGCTCTTCGTGGCGCCGACGCTTTCGCTCTTCAACAGCATCCTGCCACGGCGCAACGACATCGTCGCCCGCGCCCATCTCCATGCTGTGCTCTCGGAAGTGCGCGCGGCCAATGCCCAGGTCGCGCTGCGCATCGTCTTCATCGCCCATGGCGCGGCGATGATGGCGGATGCGATCGTGCGCGCGATCTACCGCACCTTCGTCAGCCGCAAGCTGATGCTAGAATGGCGCACGGCCGCCCAGGTGCAGAGTTCGTCCAGCGGCTCGGTCGCCGACTATTACCGCAGCATGTGGACCGCGCCCGTCATCGCCGCCGTCTCCGTGCTGATCGCCGCCGTGTCGGATACCGGCCTGCCCTATATCGGCCTGCCCTTCGTGGCGATCTGGGCGCTGTCGCCCGCGATTGCCTGGCTCGTCAGCCAGTCGGCCGAGACCGAGGACCAGCTTGTCGTCTCGGAAGAGAGCAAGGCCGAGCTGCGCCTGATCGCCCGGCGCACCTGGCGCTATTACGACGAGTTCGTCACCGAAAAGCAGTCCTTCCTGCCGCCGGACAATTTCCAGGAAATTCCGCATCCGATTCTCGCAGAGCGCACCTCGCCCACCAATATCGGCGTCTATCTGCTCTCGGTCATGTCGGCGCGCGATTTCGGCTGGATCGGTTTTGAGGAGACGGTGCGCCGTCTGGAAGAGACCATCGGCACGCTCGACGCCATGCCGAAATTCCGCGGTCACCTGTTCAACTGGTACACCACCAATCCGCTGGCGCCAATGGAGCCGCGCTATATCTCGGCGGTCGACAGCGGCAACCTCGCCGGCCACCTGATCGCCGTCTCCTCCATGTGCCGCGACTGGGCGGAAGCCCCGTCCGCTCATGTGCAGGGCAATCTCGACGGCATCGGCGACGTTGCCGGCATCCTTCTGGAAACCCTGGCCGATCTGCCGGATGACCGGCGCACCGTGCGCCCGCTGCGCCGCCATCTGGAGGAACGGATCTCCGGCTTCCAGAACGCGCTCGACGCCGTCAAGCGCGAGCGGGAATTCGCCTCGATCCGCGTGATCAACCTGGCCGTTCTCGCCCGCGACATCGAGAAGCTGGCGCTCAATCTCAATCATGAGATCAAGAGCGAGAAGAGCGGCGAGATCAATCGCTGGGCCAATCTCCTGGTGAAGACCTGCGAGGCCCATATTGCTGACGGCGTCTTCGACCTTTCGGCGATCGAGACCCTGCGCGAACGGCTGGTGGTGCTGCGCGACCGCGCCCGCGACCTCGCCTTCTCCATGGACTTCAGCTTCCTGTTCCGCCCGGAACGCCGGCTCTTGTCGATCGGCTATCGCGTGGCGACCGGCGAGCTCGACGAAGCCTGCTACGATCTGCTCGCCTCCGAAGCGCGCCTGACCTCGCTCTTCGCCATTGCCAAGGGCGACCTGCCGACCGAGCACTGGTACAAGCTCGGCCGTCCTGTCGTGCCGATCGGCTCGCGCGGCGCGCTGGTCTCCTGGTCCGGCTCGATGTTCGAATATCTGATGCCGCCGCTGGTCATGCAGGAGCGCTATGGTGGCATTCTCAACCAGACCAACAATCTGGTGGTTCGCGAGCAGATGAACCATGGCCGCCGTCTCGGCACGCCCTGGGGCATTTCGGAAGCGGCTTTCAACGCCCGCGACCATGAGCTGACCTATCAGTACACCAATTTCGGTGTGCCGACGCTGGGCCTCAAGCGCGGTCTTGGCCAGAACGCCGTCATCGCGCCCTACGCCTCGATCCTCGCCTCGATGTATGATCCGAAGGCGGCGCTCGCCAACCTCAAGCGCCTGCGCGCCGTTGGCGCGCTGGGTCCGTATGGCTATTATGACGCAGTGGACTACACGCCGACCCGCGTGCCGGAGGGCAAGACCTGCGCCGTGGTGCGCAACTACTATGCCCACCATCATGGCATGTCGATCGCAGCCGTCGCGAACGTGGTGTTCAATGGCCGCCTGCGCGAGTGGTTCCACGCCGATCCGGTGATCGAAGCGGCCGAACTCCTGCTGCAGGAAAAGGCGCCGCGCGACATCCCGATCATGAACGCCAAGCGCGAACCGGAATCGCTCGGCAAGGGCCAGGCCGACCTGTTGCGGCCCGAGGTTCGCAGCATCGTCAATCCGCTGGTCAAGGATCGCGAGACCGTTTTCCTGTCGAACGGCCATTACTCCGTCATGCTGACGGCGACGGGCGCGGGCTATTCGCGCTGGAACGGCCAGACGGTTGTGCGCTGGAAGCCTGATCCGGTCGAGGACCGCACCGGCACCTTCCTGTTCCTGCGCGACACGGCGACCGGCCAGTGGTGGTCGGCCACCGCCGAGCCGCGCCGCGCCGAGGGCGAGAAGGCCTCGACCAAGTTCGGCGACGACAAGGCGGAGTTCATCAAGGTCGTCGGCGATCTGACGAGCGAGGTCGAATGCATCGTCGCGACCGAGCACGATGCCGAAGGACGCCGCCTGACGCTGGTCAACACCGGCACCGAGGATCGCTTCATCGAGGTGACCTCCTATGCCGAGCCGGTGCTGACCACGGATGACACCGACAGCGCCCATCCGCTGTTCTCCAAGATGTTCTTGAAGACGGAGATCGATCCGAAGGGCGACGTCATCCGCGTGGTGCGCAACAAGCGCGCGGCCAACGAGCCGGACATGATGGTGGCGCATCTGATCACCGACAGCGCCGGCGCCTCGCGCCAGACCGAGGCCGAGACCGACCGTCGCCGCTTCATCGGCCCCGGCCGCACGCTCGCCGAGGCCCGCGCCTTCGATGGCGATGTCAAACTGTCCGGTACGGATGGCTTCACGCTCGATCCCGTCATGGCCCTGCGCCGCACCGTGCGCGTGCCGGCCGGCAAGAAGGTCAAGGTGATCCTGTGGACCATCGCCGCACCGAGCCGCTCCGAGCTCGATGCCGCCGTGGAACGCTATCGCCATGCCGCGAGCTTCGACCAGGAGCTGATCCAGGCTTGGACGCGCGCCCAGGTGCAGATGCGCCATGTCGGCATCACCTCGCAGGAGGCGGCAAGCTTCCAGATGCTGGCGCGCTATCTCGTCTATCCGGATATGCATCTGCGGGCGGACGCCGCTTTCGTCGAAAGCGGTCTGGGGCCGCAGTCGGCGCTGTGGCCGCTGGCAATTTCGGGCGACTTCCCGATCGTGCTGGTGCGCATCAATGATGATATCGACCTCAACATCGCCCGCGAGGCGCTGCGTGGCCAGGAATTCCTGCGCACGCGCGGCGTGATCGTCGACGTCGTCATCCTCAACGAGCGCGCCTCGTCCTATGTGCAGGACACGCAGCATGCACTCGACGGCATGTGCGAGGCGATGCGCATGCGCGCCATCGGCGATGGCGGGCGTCAGCACATCTTCGCGGTGCGCCGCGACACGATGGAGCCGGCGACCTATTCGGCGCTGCTGGCGGCGGCCCGCGCGGTCTTCCATGCCCGCAACGGCAAGATCTCCGACCAGATCACCCGAGCCGAGGCACTCTATGCCAAGCCGGTGGTGGCCAAGGAGGATGCTCCCCTTCCGCTCGCGGCGCTGCCCCCGGTCGATCTCTCGCGCAAGCCGGCTTCCGTCTCGGGCGAAGACCTCGACTACTGGAACGGCTATGGCGGCTTTACCCGCGATGGCGCGGAGTATGTGACGCGGCTGACGGGTGGCGAAACCACGCCGCATCCGTGGATCAACGTCATCTCCAACGAGCGCTTCGGCTTCCACGTGTCCGCCGACGGTGCCGCCTTCAGCTGGAGCCGCAATTCGCGCGACTATCAGCTGACCCCCTGGAGCAACGACGTGGTCGGCAACCGGCCGGGCGAGGCGATCTTCCTGCGCGATCTCGATCGCGGTTCGGTGCATGCGCCCTATGCCAGCCTGTCGCGCCGCCAGGATGTGGTGTTTGAAACCCGCCATGGCCTCGGCTATTCGGTCTTCACCAGCCGGCAGGACGAGCTGACGATCGAGGTCACCCAGACCGTCCATGCCAGCCGCCCGGTCAAGGCGGTGCAGCTCGTCGTCGTCAATGACGGCCGCGAGACCCGCCGTCTGCGCGCCTATGCCTATGCCGAATGGGTGCTGGGCAACAACCGCGCCAAGACCGCGCCCTTCATCGTGCCGCATTATGACGATGCGTCCGGGGCGGTCATGGCCGCCAATCCCTACAGCATCGATTACGGCCAGCGCACCGCCTTCCTCGCCTCCAGCGAGACTCCGTCGAGCCACACGGCCAGCCGTCGCGAATTCCTGGGCGGCTTCGGCGCGATCCAGGCGCCGCAGGCGGTGCTCGATGGCGCCAAGCTTTCCGGCGCCACGGCGATCGATGGCGATCCCTGCGCGGCGATCGCCATCGACCTGACGCTGGCACCCGGCGCCCGCCAGGCGCTGACCCTCTATCTCGGCGACGGCGACGACCGTGCCGAGGCGCTCGGCCATCTCGAAGCCGTCAAGGGCGAGGCCTTTGACGATCTCCTGGATCAGGCCAAGCGCTTCTGGGCGGATTTCACCGCGCATGTGCAGGTGGAAACGCCGGATGCGGCCTTCAACAATCTGGTTAACCGCTGGCTGCCCTATCAGAGCCTCGGCTGCCGGATCCTGGCACGCTCCGCCTTCTACCAGGCCAGCGGCGCCTATGGCTTCCGCGACCAGCTGCAGGACACGCTCGCCTTCATCGGCCACCGGCCGGAGCTGGCGCGCGCGCAGATCCTCAATGCCGCCGCGCGGCAGTTCAAGGAAGGCGACGTGCTGCACTGGTGGCTGCCGGGCACGGGTGCCGGCGTGCGCACGCTGATCTCGGACGACGTGGTCTGGCTCGGCTATGCCGTCAACAGCTTCTGCACGGCGACGGGCACGACCGACATTCTCGACGCGCAAATCCCCTTCATTGAAGGTGATCCGCTCGAGCCCGGCCAGCATGACCGCTTCTTCCAGCCGAAGGTCTCGGAAGAGGTCGCAAGCCTCTACGAGCATTGCGCCATCGCGCTCGACCTCGCCATCAAGCGCACGGGCGAGAACGGCCTGCCGCTGATCCTGGGCGGCGACTGGAACGACGGCATGAACCGCGTCGGCATCGAAGGTCGCGGCACCAGCGTCTGGCTCGGCTGGTTCCTGGCCGCGACGCTGCGTCCCTTCATCGCCATTGCAAGGTCGCGTGGCGACGAGGCGCGGGCAAGCCATTGGTCCGCCCATCTCGACAGCCTCAAGGCCTCGCTCGAACAGGCCGGCTGGGACGGCGCCTATTACCGGCGCGGCACCTATGATGACGGCACGCCGCTCGGCACCGCCGACAGCGACGAATGCCGCATCGACTCGATCGCCCAGTCCTGGAGCGTGCTCTCGGGCGAAGGCGATCCGGCCCGCGCGGCTGAGGCCATGGATGCGGTTCTGGCCAATCTGGCCGACGAACAGCACCAGATCATCCGCCTCTTCACCCCGCCGCTTTCGGGCACCGAGCAGGATCCCGGCTATATCAAGGCCTATCCGCCCGGCGTGCGCGAGAATGGCGGCCAGTACACGCATGCGGCCACCTGGGTCGTGCTGGCGCTGGCCCGGCTGAAGCGATCCGAGGATGCCTGGAAGGCCTTCTCCATGCTGAACCCGGTCAACCACGCGCTGGACCGTCCCTCAGCCGATCTCTACCGCGTCGAGCCCTATGTCGTGGCCGCCGATATCTATGGCGACGGCGCGCTGACGGGGCGTGGCGGCTGGACCTGGTATACGGGCTCCGCCGCCTGGCTCTACCGTGCGGCGGTCGAGGGCATCCTTGGCGTCACCCGCCAAGGCGGCAGGCTCGTGGTCGATCCGGCGATCCCCGATCACTGGGAGGGCTTTGCCATCACGCTGATGGTCGAAGGCCGCGCGCGCCGCATCGAGGTGCGTCGCGACGGGCAGGGTGCGTTTGAGGTTACGCTCGACCATGCTGCCATAAAAAACGCGCAGGAAGGCCTTTTGCTGTAGGGCGAATCGAACGGAGGCGCGGGCGGCCCCACCGCCGGCGCCTCCGTTCGCCCTGACTGCACGCTGATCATGAACAGACCCGGATCGTCATCTTCACGCATGTCTTCACGAGGACGTGCGTGAAAAGGCCGTTCTTTTCCTTGAAAAAGGGAAGAATGAAGGCTGTCAAAGCCGGGTGGCTGCCTATGTTCGTCTTCAGGTGCAGTCGCAAAGCGCTGGATGGCCGTCCCTGATCGGACCATTCGCGCCTGGTCAAGGGAACGCCAGCATGCTGCAGATCACACCGCCATCCGAGCGCCAGGCGGCGCCCTTCGCCGCAGCACCGGCCAGAGTGGCCCAGCCGGTGCCGATGGCGCGCGACACCAGGCTGGACGTCTTCCGGGCGATCTGCCTGATCATGATCTTCATCAATCACGTTCCCGGCCAGTATCTGGAACACCTGACCTCGAAGAATTTCGGCTTCTCCGATTCGGCCGAGGCCTTCGTGCTGATCTCCGGTCTGTCGGCCGGTCTCGCCTATGGCCGGAAATTCGTGCCCGGCAAGCGCATCGCCACCGCCATCAAGATCTGGCGCCGCGCCTTTACCCTATATGTCGCGCATATCATGACCAGCATCATCACCCTGGCGATCTTTGCCGGGGGCGCGCTCTATTTCGGCCGGCAGGAGCTGGTCGGCGAGATCAACATTCGCCCGCTGGTCGATCATACCGAACAGGGCATTGTCGCCATGGTGCTGCTCGGCCACCAGCTCGGCTACAACAATATCCTCTCTATGTATGCGATCGTGCTCCTGGTGCTGCCGGGCATGCTGCTGCTGCGCAACATCTCCGCCGGCCTGCTGATGGCGGTCTCAGGTGCGCTCTGGCTGTCGGCCGGCCTGTTTCACATCGTGCCGGCCAATTTTCTGGATGAGGGCTACTGGTTCCTCAATCCCTTCTCCTGGCAGTTCCTGTTTGCCATCGGCATCGTCTGCATGATGCGCACAAAGCAGGGCCGACCGCTGCCGCGCCATCCGCTGCTGATCGGACTGGCGGGCGGCTATGTGCTGATCAGCCTGTTCTGGGTTGCTGGCTCGCTCTGGCACTACGACATGTCCTTCGGCCTGCCGGCCGTGCTGACCGGCTTCGACAAGACCTTCCTCTCCGCACCGCGCCTCCTGCATGTGCTGGCGGTTGGCTATCTCTGCGCCGTGATCCCCTCGATCAGCGGCTGGGCGCGCCTGCCGATGGACCATCCGCTGGTGCGCGTTGGCCGCCACTCGCTGCCGATCTTCATTCTTGGAACGATCCTCGCCATGCTCGGCCAGGTGCTGATGTTCGTGACGGGGCACGATCCGCTCTGGGGAACGCTCTTCGTCATGGCCGGCATCGCGCTGCATTTCGCCTATGCCCGCTATCTCGACTGGCTGAGCACGCTGACCAAACCTGCCGCACCTCTGGCGGCATAAGGTCGCTTGGCTGGGGCCGTGCGCTTCTGGGCTGCTCGCAAGCCGGGGGCGGCGGCGAAGAGATGCCTGATGGCGCGGAAGGCGCACACACAGACCGATCCACAGAAGTCGGCTCTTCCCGGCGGGTTTTCGGCAACAAAAAAGCGCAGCTTTCGCCGCGCTCGTGTTCCGTTCCAGACTGGTTCGCCCCTAGGATTGTCTCCCATGAGGCTGTCTCGCATGCCGCCGGATGACTGTAGGCACCGGCAGGCCAGGGGCGCGACTTTGTGACTTAAAGCCCGTCGCGATCCTTTGGATGCGCTGCCCGAGCCTCAGTCACGTGTCATGCTGCATGTCGTGATCGCAATAGCTGTGACCACGTTTGCAGGACATGCGTTAGCGGCGGCCGACCGAGTTGAATGCGGCCGGGTCGATGCCGAGCGTGCCGAGATCCTGGGCGCGGGGGCGGCGACCGCTTTCGACGGCTGCAGCAGCGGCCGATGCTGCGCCGAACACAGCGATGGCGCGGCCAAGGAAACCTGCCTTGCGTGCATTGTTCGGGGTGGTCATCGTCTTTCTCCTGATCTGTCGTTTACAGGGACAATATGGGCGTCCCGGCGCGTTGTCACAATGAACAAGGGCACAGTGCTGCCATGCAGTCAGGGCAGGGCCGCCGTAAGCGAAAAGAGACGAATGGATGCCGTGCGCGTCGGCTTGCCGAAGCGCTGGGGCGGTCGCGCATAAGTTTTGGACAGGAGAGGGGGGCCGTCCCGCGCTGGACCGCGTGCCGTGGCACGGAACCTATGGCGTGTCGTGGGAGGCAGGAAGGCGGGGGAGGGCTGCCGACGCGGGCGCCGGACAGGATTGTCCGGCCTATGCGTCAGGAAAAGGCTTCAGTGTCTTCGGGCATCCGCCCTGGGGCGGGGTGCGCCTGGTGCTCAGTGCAGGGTGCCGCTGGCGTCTCTCAGCACGTCGAATGCCTCGTCGAGGGCAGCGACCAGAAGGTCGGTCAGAGCGTCGCCATTGTCATTGGCAAGAAAAAGCGCGATCGCCTCTTCGCTTGGCTCGCTCGAGATATGATTTTCGTTCGACATCCTGTCGTCTCCTTGAGGTCGAATCATTCGACGCCGAGCCAGAACTAGACAGAGAGGCTTGTGCTGGGCTTGTGCGCCCGGCGCAGATGAGCCGAACGCGGTGGGCAGCCCATGGCGACCTGCTGTCGAGGCGGCCGCAGAACTGACTGCTTCGCCGGTGCCCGTCAAGACGGCCGTGCCAACAAACTTAAGCTCCCCCGTCGGAATATGATGCGAAAACATGAGCCTACCGCTGCTGCGCTTTCCGCCCCGCCTGGCTGTGCTATAGAGCCAGTGTGATGCTGCGGAGACAAGATGACACGAATGGCCAGGAAGACGAAGAGCGCAGATCGCTTGAGCGCGCCGATGCCGCCCGGGGCCGGTGAGGGAACCCAACCCGCCGCCACGACGGGCGAACCGGCCGCGTCCGAGGGCGCCGCAGCAGCGCGCGTCCCGGATCCGCAAGCCATGGCCGAGGGCGCGCGCCGCCTGCGCAAGGCGTGGACCAAGGCGGATGAGGCCGCGCGCGGGCAGTTTCTCACCTGGCTGTCGAAGAAGGGGTATCTGCCCGAAGCGGCCTCGGCGCCGCCGATCGCCTCCGGCCGCTATCTGCTGCCGGCCACTGTCGAGCGCATCGCCCTGAAGATGACACAGGAGAAACTGTCGCCCGCCGCGCTTGCGCGTCACCTCGGCTTTTCTACGGAAGGACCGGCGCTCGAGCGCGCGCTGCGCCATGGCGCCGCCCTGCGGCTGGCCCTGGTGGCCGCGCTCTCGGCCTGGCTTGTCCAGCCGGCGCAGGGTGAGGCGGATCCGACAGAGCAGGCCTGATTGCATCGCACCAGAGCATCGGCCCGAACCGGGTTTCGCCTTCTGGCCCGATCTTTCGACAGGGCAAGCATGGCGCTGCTCCGCTCGCGTTCCTGCCGGCCCTTGCCTGATCAATGCGGTGCCGGCGTGGCGCCATCTTGTTTGCCGGCTTTTCCTGCCTAATTGCTGTCGAGGTCGTTCTCGACGGTCCCGGCCGCAAGGCAGGACGGCACTGCACGGCTTGCGCCCTGTCTGGCGATCTCGAACAGATGCCAAGTACTGTGGACGTCGAAAATGCACCCTGGCACCGGCACGATGCGCTTGCGGCATCCATCAATCGCCGCAGTTTTAGCCGATTGACATGTGAGTCGGGAACGAAATGCCCGGCTTCATCATTTCTGTCCCGATTGTTGAAAGAGGACACCATGCGTAAAAAGCTTACCACCGTTCTGGCTCTGGCCGGCGCCCTCGTCGGCGCAAATGCCGTTTCCGCTGCCGATATGATCGAGGCCGCTCCGACCTATCAGGATACGGACAGCCGCGATGGCGTGAAGATCGGCATGCTGAGCTGCAATGTCGGCGGCGGCGTGGGCTATGTGATCGGCTCGGCCAAGTCCGTCGATTGCGTCTTCACCTCCACGCGCGGCACCACCGATCGCTATACCGGCACGATCCGCAAGATGGGCGTCGATCTCGGCTTTACCACACAGGGCCGGATCGTCTGGGCGGTCTTCGCACCGACCGCCGGCTATCACCGCGGCTCGCTCGGCGGTCTCTATCAGGGCGCAACCGCCGAGGTCACGGTGTTTGCCGGCGTCGGCGCCAATGTGCTGGTCGGCGGAACCGCCGGGTCGATCCAGCTGCAGACCGTCAGCATCGGCGGCCAGCTGGGCCTGAACCTCGCCGCAACCGGCACCTCGGTCACGCTGACGCCGGCTGGCTGAGGCGGGATGGTCAGGAACGGGCATGAGGCCTTGGGTCTCGTGCCCGTTCGTCTTTTTGCCTCGACGTCCTCGGCGATCTGTCCCTTTCGCGCGAATTGATGACAAGATCGGTACGCTTGACGACGATCTGTCGCCAAAAGTTAATTTTGCCTTCTGGCGGATCTGGACCGGGCAGGCGGGCTAACCTATCTCTCGCCCCGGCGATTAGGGGCGCATTGAATGAACAGCCGCTCCGCTGGGAGCATTATATTTGATGAAGGCGATTTCCGAAGGCCGGTTCGATCCCTGGCTTCACGCTGTTCTGGTGGTCATGGTCGCGTTTGCGTTCCTGGCCGATATTCTTCTTCCGCTCGGAACCGCGAACTGGCTGGTCTATGTCCTGGCCATCGCCCTTTCATCCCTGACCTCGCGTGCCTCGACGCCCCTGATCCTGGCGGCCGTTTCCACGGTTCTGATCGTCATAGGCCTGTTCCTGGCGCCGGATGGCGTATCTGTGCAACTTGCCCAGCTCAACCGTAGCCTCTGCATCATCATTTGCTGGATCATCGCCGCGAGCGGCTATTCTTTTATTCGCAACAAGGTGGAGGTGCGCCAGCAGGAATGGGTGCGCCAGGGACAGGTCGCCATGGCCGCCCGTGTGTCGGGCGAGCAATCGGTGGAGCAGCTTTCCGACAATATGCTGACCTTCCTGGTAGATTATCTCGGAGCCCAGGGCGCCGCGATCTTCGTTAACCGCGAGGGACGCTTTGCCCGCCTCGGCGCCTTTGGCCTGCCCTCGGATGCACCGGTGCCGGCGGAGATCCTGCCCGGCGACGGGCTGATCGGCCAGGTCGCGCGTGACGGTCGGCTGATCGATCTCAGCGACGTTCCTGAAAACTACCTCTATATCGGCTCGGCGCTTGGGCGCAGTCTGCCGCGCCGGCTGATGATCGCGCCGGTCGCCGCGGACGGCACCGTCCATGCGGTGATCGAGCTCGGCTTTCTCAAGCCGATCGACCGGCCGGTGGAGGAGCTTCTCGGCCGGCTGTCCGACAAGATGGCCGTTGCCATCCGCTCGGCCGAATATCGCGGCATGCTGCGCCGGCTCCTGGAAGAGACGCGCCAGCAGGCCGACGAGCTGCGCGCCCAGAGCGACGAGCTGCGCGCGGCCAATGACGAGCTGGAGGCCCAGAGCCGCAGCCTGCAGGAAAGCCAGCAGCGTCTGGAACATCAGCAGGCCGAGCTTGAGCAGAACAATGCCGAGCTGGAGGCACAGACCCACGAGCTGATGACCCAGCGCGACGAGCTGACGCGCGCCCGCTCCGAGCTGGAGCGTCAGGCGCGCGATCTCGAGCAGGGCAGCCGCTACAAGTCTGAATTCCTGTCCAACATGTCGCATGAGCTGCGCACGCCGCTCAATTCGCTGCTGATCCTTGCCCAGCTGCTCGCCGAAAACAAATCCGGCAATCTGACCGAGGAGCAGGTGAAGTTCGCCCGCACCATCGGCGCGGCCGGCAATGATCTCCTGGTGCTGATCAACGACATTCTCGATATTTCCAAGATCGAGGCCGGCCAGGTCGAGCTGCAGATGCAGCCGGTCGCCATTTCGACCCTGCTCGACAAGCTGCGGCGGACTTTCGAGCCCTCGGCGGTGCAGAAGGGGCTGGATCTGCAGCTCCTCGCCAATTCCACAGTACCGCCGACGATCGTCACCGATCCGCAGCGGCTGGAGCAGGTGCTGAAGAACTTCCTCTCCAACGCGCTGAAATTCACGCATAAGGGCGAAGTCTCGCTGACGGTGGCGCGCGAGAACGACGCCTTGTCCTTCAGCGTGCGCGACAGCGGCATCGGCATTTCGGCCGACAATCTCAAGGCGATCTTCGAACCTTTCCGCCAAGCCGATGGCACGATCAGCCGCAAATATGGCGGCACCGGCCTCGGCCTGTCGATCTCGCGCGAGCTTGGCACCCTGCTGGGCGGCCGTATCGCCGTGTCGAGCGCGGAAGGCCAGGGCTCCACCTTCACGCTGACGCTGCCGATCGATGCCGATCTCGGCCTGTCCGAGCCTGTGCAAGGCGCGTCCGTCAGCCGCGGCGAAATCGCGCCGGTGCTTGCGGTCGGCCCGCATTCCTCGGAGAGAACGCCGCCGATTCAGCCTTTGGCACAGCCGCCTTTGTTACAAACGCCGCCGGCGCACCGGCCCGTGCCGATCCGCGACGACCGGGCAATGCTGCGCGCCGGCGAACGCGTGCTTCTGGCGGTGGAGGACGATCCGGCCTTCGCCGAGATTCTCTACGACCTCGCCCATGATCTCGGCTTCCAGTGCATCGTCGCCGGCACGGCGGATGACGGGGTGATCATGGCCCGGCAATATCTGCCGCATGCCATCGTTCTCGATATCGGCCTGCCCGATCACACCGGCCTGTTCGTGCTGGACCGGCTGAAGCACGATCTGCGCACCCGCCATATCCCGGTCCATGTCGTGTCCGGCGCGGACTATACGTTGAAAGCCCGCGCGCTGGGGGCTGCCGGCTATACGCTCAAGCCGGTCAAGCGCGATGAACTGGCCCTGACGCTCGAAGGCATCGAAAACAATCTGCAGGAGCCGGTGCGCCGGGTGCTTGTGGTCGAGGACGATGCGACCCAGCTGGAAAGCGTGCAGCTTCTCCTGGGCTCGCGCAGTGTCACCACGGTCGGTGTGAAGACGGCGGCCGAGTGCATCGACATGCTGACGCGCGAAAGCTTCGACTGCATGGTGCTGGATCTCACCCTGCCGGATGCCTCGGGCCTGGATGTGCTCGACCATCTCAAGGAAAACGGCACGCTCTCCTTCCCGCCTGTCATCGTGTATACCGGCCGCGACCTGTCGGCCGATGACGAGCTCCGGCTGCGCCGCTATGCCAAGTCGATCATCATCAAGGGGGCGAAGTCGCCGGAGCGGCTCCTCGACGAGGTGACCCTGTTCCTGCATCAGGTCGTCTCCGCCCTTCCCGACCGCCAGCAGGAGATGCTGGCCAAGTCGCTCAACCGCGACGAGACGGTGGAGGGCCGCAACATTCTGGTGGTCGAGGACGATGTACGCAATGTCTATGCGCTGACCAGCATCTTCGAGACCCATGGCGCCAGCGTCACCATTGCCCGCAATGGCCTGGAGGCCCTGAAGGCGATCGAGACGGGGCTGGAGCAGAAGGGTGCCGTGCCCTTCGATCTCGTGCTGATGGATGTGATGATGCCGGAAATGGACGGCCTGACCGCCACGCGCGAGATCCGCAGCCGCTTCCGGCTGAATCATCTGCCGATCATCATGCTGACAGCCAAGGCCATGCCGCAGGATCAGGCGCAATGCCTGGCCGCGGGCGCCAATGATTACGTCACCAAGCCGCTGGATGTCGACAAGCTGCTCTCGCTGGTGCGGGTGTGGATGGCGCGATGAGCGAAGACTTGATGATCGAAAAGCTGGCCAAGACCCGGGAGATCGAGCTGAGCCTGCTCCTCGAAGCGATCTACCGCGCCAGCCATTATGATTTTCGCGGCTATTCCCAGGCGTCGATAATCCGGCGTATGGATCAGGCCTGCCAGCATTTCGGCTGTTCGAGCCTGTCCATGCTCCAGCATCTCGTGCTGCATCAGCCGGGCGTGATGACCAGGCTCCTGGATTTCCTGACCGTGCAGGTCAGCGAGCTGTTTCGCGATCCCGGTTATTACCGCCGCCTGCGCGAGGAGGTGCTGCCGCATCTGAGAACCTATCCCTCGCTGAAGGTGTGGATTGCCGGCTGCAGCGAGGGCGAGGAGCTTTATTCCATGGCCATCCTTTTCCGCGAGGAAGGGCTGGCCAGCCGCACCATCTTCTATGCCACGGATATCAACCCCGAGGCGCTGCGCAAGGCCGAGGCGGGCATCTATGCGCTCGACCGCATGGCGCTCTTCACCGACAATCATCGTGCATCGGGCGGCCGCTCCTCGCTGTCGGATTATTACACGGCCGCCTATGGCGCCGCCGTCTTCGACAAGACGCTGCGGGCGCAGACCGTGTTTTCCGAGCACAATCTGGTGGCCGATCAGGTCTTTGCCGAGGTGCACCTGGTTTCCTGCCGTAATGTTCTGATCTATTTCGACCGCGCCCTGCAGGATCGCGCCATCGGCCTGTTCGACGAATCGCTGGTGCGTGGTGGCTTTCTCGGGCTGGGACTGCAGGAAACCCTGGCTTTTTCGCGCCACAACGACAATTTCAATGAGTTTGCCGGGCGCGAGAAGATCTATCGCAAGCGACTGGCGCCGCGTGACGACGAGGGACGCCACCATGTCGCCTAGGCCGATCACCTTTCTGATTGTCGACGATCTCGAGGAGAACCTGACGGCGCTCGAGGCCTTGCTGCGTCGTGACGGGCTGACGGTGCTCAAGGCCCGGTCCGGCGCCGAGGCGCTTGAACTTCTTCTGGTGCATGAGGTGGCGCTGGCGCTGCTCGACGTGCAGATGCCCGAGATGAACGGTTTTGAACTGGCGGAGCTGATGCGCGGGCTCGAGCGCACGCGCGCCATTCCCATCATCTTCGTCACCGCGCTGCCCAGCGACGAGAGCCGGCGCTTCCGTGGCTATGAAACCGGCGCGGTCGATTATCTGCAGAAGCCGATCGACTCGGGCATTCTCAAGAGCAAGGTCGGCGTGTTCTTCGATCTTGCCCGCCAGCGCCAGGCGCTCGCCGAAAACAGCGAGCAGCTTGCCCGGGCGCTCGCGCAGCTGAGAGCCCATACCAACAATTCGCCGCTCGCCTTCGTCGATTTCGACCGCGAACTGACGGTCACCTCCTGGTCGCAAGGGGCCGAGCGGCTTCTCGGCTGGACGGCGCGCGAGGTGGTCGGCCGCTCTTTCGGCCAGATCGGCTGGATGGACGATGAGGAGGCCGGGCATTTTGCGAAAGAGGCCGGGCGGCTGATGCGGGAAGCCGGCGATGGCCGCGCCGTCTGCGAGATCAGGCTGTCGCATCGCGATGGTTCGGATCGGATCACGGAGTGCTATCTGTCCGCGCTGGGGCAGGGGGGAAGCCAGGAATGGGCGCGCCTGTCGCTCAGTGTGCAGATCCTCGACATTACCGAGCGGCGGCGGGCGGAAGAGACCCAGCGGCTTCTGATGGGCGAGCTCAATCACCGGGTCAAGAACACGCTTGCCACCGTCCAGGCGATCGCCAGCCATACGCTGCGCCATGTCGCCGATCCCCAGGACTTCGCCGTGACCTTTTCCGGGCGCATCCAGTCGCTCTCCAAGGCGCATGCGCTTCTCAGCGCCACGAGCTGGAGCGGAGCGAGCCTGGAGGAGCTTCTGCGCGAGCAGCTCAGCCTCGGCTCGCTCGACCCCACGCGTTTCCTGGCAGAAGGGCCGGCAATCCAGCTCAAGCCGCAGCAGGCATTGCATCTGGCCATGATCCTGCATGAGCTGGCGACCAATGCCGGCAAATATGGCGCCCATTCCGTGCCCGAGGGGCAGATCACCTTGGGTTGGACCCTGGCGGACGAGCGACTGGATCTCGTCTGGCGGGAGCGGGGCGGCCCGGCGATGGCAGAGGTCACCCGCAAGGGCTTCGGCACGCGGCTGATCCAGCAGAGTGCGCGCGCGGAGGGCGGCGATGCCGAGATGCAGCGCGACGAGACCGGGCTGACCTGGCGCCTGCGCCTCATTCTCGGCCCGGCAGGCCCTCTTCCCGCGCCGGGAAGGCTGAGGGAGAGGCAGGAGCCTCCCGTATCGGCGGCGGAGACCACAGGTGCACCGGTCCAGGCTCAGCAGCAACAGCAGCCGCAGTCATCCTTGACGGTCTCAGGCTCGACGGTACCAGGTGTGGCGCCTGGCCCGGCGGGCGCGCAGGCATCGGCTGCTCCTGCTCCTGCTCTTGGCGCAGCCGATGCAGGTGCCGCACAGACATCCGTGCCGAAATCCACCCTCCAGCGCGCTGCCTCGCAGAGCGACGCGCCGGGCGGCAAGGGGCGGATCCTGATCATCGAGGACGAGCCGCTCGTGGCGCTCGATCTGGCGGAGCGGCTGGCGGAAGCCGGCTTCGATCTCGCCGGAAGCGCCAGCGACATGGCCTCGGCCATGGCGATCGCACGCGACTGCGTGGCCGATGCCGTCCTGCTCGATGGCAATTTGCGGGGGGAAGCGGTGGATGCGCTCGCCGCTATGCTGACCGGGCGCGGCATCCCCGTTCTGTTCGTCACGGGTTACACCCAGGAAAGCCTGCCGCAGGATTTCCGCCATCTGCCGATCCTGTCCAAGCCCTTCACCGACCGGCAGCTTCTCCAGGCGCTGGCCGCCGTCCTGCCCACGGGGGCGTGACGGGTAGCCAAGCCACGGCATGAAAAAGGCCGACGGATCGCTCCGCCGGCCTCTGCTGTCCGCTCCGTGGGTCGCTGCCTTTATGCCGAATGTCCGGCCGGCGCGTGTCCCGTCAGCGTTTCCCCGGCATGCTGCCGGTTGTAGCGGATCGACGACCAGAGCGAGACGCCGATCAGCGCCGCGCCGCCCAGCCCGGTGATGACTTCGGGAATGTGGAACAGCGTCTGCACATACATGATCACCGAGAGGATCAGGATGGCGTAGAAGGCGCCGTGCTCCAGATAGCGGTAATGGGCGAGCGTGCCCTTTTCCACCAGCATGATCGTCATCGAGCGCACATACATGGCGCCGATGCCGAGACCGATGGCGATGACGAAGAGGTTCTGCGTCAGCGCGAAGGCGCCGATGACGCCGTCGAAAGAGAAGCTGGCATCCAGCACTTCCAGATAGATGAAGGCACCGAGGCCGCCCTTCGCCGCCTCGCTCATGGTCTTTTGCGAGGCATCCAGCAGGCCGCCGATGACCTCGACGATCAGGAAGGTGACCAGACCATAGAGCGCGGAGTGCACGAACAGCGTCGCTTCCGCTCCCTCCAGAAGCCGCGAGAAGCCGAGGATCAGGATCAGCACGAAGGCAATCTCGATGCCCTTGATCGCCGCTGCGGCCGAAAGCCGGCGCTCCAGAAACGCGATCCAGTGTACGTCCTTGTCCGGATCGAAGAAGTAGCTGAGGCCTACCATCATCAGGAAGGTGCCGCCGAAGGCAGCGATCGGCAGATGCGCCTCGTTCATGATCCGGGCATATTCGTCCGGCCGCGCGGCCGCCAGAACAACGGCGTCGATCGGGCCGATGCCGGCGGCGATCACCACGATCAGCAGCGGGAAGACGATACGCATGCCGAAGACGGCGATGAGGATGCCCCAGGTCAGGAAGCGCTGCTGCCAGACCGGCGTCATATCCTTGAGCTTGTTGGCATTGACGATGGCATTATCGAAAGAGAGCGAGATTTCCAGCACGGCGAGCACGGTGCAGATGAAGAACACGGAGGCCATGCCGCCCACGGTGCCCGTGGTGTTCCAGCCGAGCCATGCGCCGAGCGCCAGGCCGATGGCGGTGACGATGAAGGACCATTTGAAATAGCCCAGCGTCGAGGTGTGCGAAGAAGGCTGGGTCATGCCGCCCTCCCGCAGAAGGTCAGGCCCGAAAGGATAGGGCCGCAACGGTCACGAAACAGGAAAATCCGGCACGGCAAAACGCCGCGCCGATCGGAGATCGGAAGTTGGGGTGTCATCTTGGATCAAGATTCCGCCGGCTGATTGCTGGCGGTACCGACATCACGAGAGCGCCGTAACTCTCGCCAGAGGGGCCCGGCACCAAGTTTATCGCTGCGCGCGGAGAATACGACGTTTAAGGCGGCAGCTATAGATGAGCAAATAGCAAGACGGGGTTGAAGGTCAAGTCCCAAACCTCCGATCGCGTCATAATCATGGCTGTTCCGTCGTGTTTTAGACATGTATGTGACCACACAAACTTTGATGCGACCATCGCTTTTGGCGACTGGATCGGCCCAAGCGAATCTGTCACCGCTCGCTGACGTCGTCAGGCCTTGAGAAAGCGGTTTCTCCAGCTCTCGCGCTCGCCAAGCCGCCGCGCCGGCCAGGTCTGCATGTCAGACCATCGCTGGCCATGGGCGGCAGAAGCCGGGCCGAAAGCCATTGCCGCGCGGGCTCACGCCGATAAGAGAAGAGAGTCCCAAGCGACGTCCGCCGTACGGATTTGCCGGAGCCCGTTCCGGTCGATGCTCTCGTGCAGCCGTCCAGAGCCGGAGCCCGTTCATGGCCGTGCAGACCGTCGCAATGCCGCAAGGTGTCTCCGCCGCCCGCGCTGGTGTCCTGTTCATGCTCGCGGGCATGCTGATGTTTTCGCTCAACGACGTGCTGGGCAAATGGATGGCGGCTAGCCACTCCGCCTTCCAGGTGATGACCGTGCGCAGCGTGGCGGCGCTCCTGGTGCTGGCGCCGTTCATGGTGAGGGCCGGCTGGCGCAGCCTCGTCCTCGTTCCGCAGCCGGGGCTGAACATGCTTCGGGCGCTGTTCTTCTCGGTCGATGCGCTCGCCTTCTATTATTGCGTCGCCTTCATGCCGCTGGCCGATGCCATGACCTATTGGCTGGCGGTGCCGATCTATGTCGCCGCCGCCTCGCCCCTGGTGCTCGGGGAGCGGGTCGGCTGGCGGCGCTGGATCGCCATTCTCATTGGCTTTTCCGGCGTGCTGATCGCGCTCAATCCCTCGAGCGCCTCCTTCTCCCTGCCTGCTCTGGTCGCGCTGGGCGGCAGCCTGGCCTATGGCGGTGCGGTGGTTTTGGGGCGGCGCTTGCGTGAGACGCCTGATCTCACGCTCGTCACCTGGCAGGTGGTGAGCGCGCTGCTTGCCGCAGGCCTCGGCCTGGCGCTGTTTCCCGAGGCCTGGAGCCCGCTGACGCCGGTCAGTCTCAGCCTGCTCGGCCTTTTGGGCATCGTCGCCCTTAGCGCCCATCTCCTGGTCAACCGCTCGCTGAAGCTTGCCGATGCGGCGATGGTCGTGCCGCTGCAGTATACTCTGCTGTTCTGGGCCATCCTCTTTGGCTGGCTGATCTTCGGCGACATTCCCGGCACCCATGCGCTCGTCGGTGCCGCGCTGATCGTGGTCTCCGGCCTGTTCATCTTCTTCCGGGAGCAGAAGACACGGCGCGCTGCCGCCGTGGCCGAGGTCGTCTAAGACCATCCGGCACGCGCCATTTTGCGTTGCAGGTTTGTTCATATTGCAGGACAGCAATGCATGGCTGCGAGGTCACGATCACGAAACCGTGATCAGCTACTGCCGTTTGCTTGCGCAGGTGCGCAGATTCCCCTAATGGCGGTCAATAAGCCATCTTCAGTGACGAAATGTCGCTGCGGTTCATACTGTCGCAGTCCCGGCCGCTGTGGTCGGGCATTTAACTGAAACATCAGATTTTTCGATTTTTCTCGCGGCGCGGTTGTTTCACCGCAAGCTCAGCGATCTCCTGAAAAAGGGCGAAAACGACATGGTCTCCAGCAAAGATACCGGGCGCGCATCGCCCTTGAACGCAGCATCCGATAGCCTGAAGATTAACCGGCGCCAGTTCGTCGGTTCCGCTGCGGCGGGCCTGGGCGCGGCGGCCCTGACCAGCGGTGCGGCCCGCGCCTCCGGCGCGACCGGCAAGGTCGACGTGCTGCTGATCGGCGGCGGCATCATGAGCGCGACGCTCGGCGTCTGGCTGCGCGAACTCGAGCCTTCCTGGTCCATCACCCTGCTCGAACGGCTGGACGGCGTGGCGCTGGAAAGCTCCAACGGCTGGAACAATGCCGGCACCGGCCATTCGGCGCTGGCCGAGCTGAACTACACGCCGGAAAAGGCCAATGGCGAGATCGACATCTCCAAGGCCGTCGAGATCAACGAGGCCTTCCAGATTTCCCGCCAGTTCTGGAGCTGGCAGGTGCGCAACGGGGTGCTGAAGAACCCGCGCTCCTTCATCAACCACACGCCGCATATGAGCTTCGTCTGGGGTGAAGAGAATATTGCCTATCTCGAAAAGCGCTATCAGGCGCTGAAGGCCAGCCCGCTCTTTGCCGGCATGGACTTCTCCACCGATCCCGACGCGATCGCCAAGTGGGTTCCCCTGATGATGGAAGGGCGCGATCCCTCCCAGAAGATCGCCGCGACCTGGACGCCGCTCGGCACCGACATGGAATTCGGCGAGATCACCCGCCAGTTCGTCGCCTCGCTGCAGAGCCAGCCGAAGTTCGACCTGAAGCTCAATGCGGAAGTCGATGACATCAGCCGCAATGCCGATGGCAGCTGGCGCGTGACGCATCGCAACACGAAGGACGGCCGCGAAGAGAGCATCGACGCGAACTTCCTGTTCATCGGTGCCGGCGGCGGCGCCATCCACCTGCTGCAGAAGTCCGGCATTCCGGAAGCCGATGATTACGCAGGCTTCCCCGTCGGCGGCTCCTTCCTGATCAACGAGAATCCCGACATCACCATGCGGCATCTCGCCAAGGCCTATGGCAAGGCTTCGGTCGGCTCGCCGCCCATGTCGGTGCCGCATCTGGACACGCGCGTGCTCGGCGGCAAGCGCGTCATCCTCTTCGGGCCCTTCGCCACCTTCTCGACCAAGTTCCTCAAGGAAGGCTCCTATTTCGACCTTCTGACCTCGACCACGACAAGCAATGCCTGGCCGATGATGAGCGTCGGCATCGACGAATATCCGCTGGTCGAATATCTCGCCGGCCAACTGATGATGTCGGACGAAGACCGCTATCAGGCCCTGCGGGAATATTTCCCCAATGCCAAGAAGGATGAATGGCGCCTGTGGCAGGCCGGCCAACGCGTGCAGATCATCAAGCGCGACAAGGACAAGGGCGGCGTGCTGAAGCTCGGCACCGAAATCGTCGCCGCCAAGGATGGCAGCATTGCGGCCCTGCTGGGCGCATCGCCGGGTGCCTCGACCGCCGCGCCGATCATGCTGAAGGTCCTGGAAAAGGTCTTTGCCGCGAAGGTGAAGACGCCGGAATGGCAGGCCAAGATCCGCCAGATCGTTCCCAGCTACGGCACGCAGCTCAACGACGATCCGTCCAAGGTTCAGGCGGAATGGGCCTATACCAGCGAGCATCTGCAGCTGCCAACGCCGCCGCAGATCACGCTTGCCGCCGTGACGCCCGCAAGCCAGCCAGTGGTGCAGACCGCTTCGGACGCCGCAAAGCCGGTTCATGACTTCGCGCCGTAATCGCAGCTCGGTTTAAGTAAGAGGCCCCGTTGGCAAACCTGCCGGCGGGGCCTTTTGCATGAGGTGCATTAAAGACGCTGAAAGGCGGCGTGCTTAATCCGCGCGCTCTTGCGAGACGTGCTTCGGCTTGCCCTTCTGCTTGGTCGAGGCCATGTCGCTGAGTTCGGTTTCGCTCATCGACTTGGCCATGGATTTCGAGGCGCCCTTGAGCGAGCGCATCGGCCGCTCGCCGCGTTTGGCCGACAAGGCGGCCCCGGCTGCCATCTGCTGTGCTTTCGATTTGGCAGGCATTGCTGGTCCTCCATCGCATCGATGCGATCCAACCCCGGCCGCGCGCCGATTGTTCCCCCAGATCGCCGGCTTTGTCCCCAAAGCGGCGCCTTCGCTTTTGGCGCCTGACCGCGCCCGTGGTACGTCCGGCCTTGCCTGGGCGCGCTATGCGCGGTGATCGGCCAAGCGCGCAGGGCTAAAATCCGGCTGCGACCTTCAGCGCGATGGCGCAGCCCATCTTCTTCCGCGGCGATGCTCCCCTATCTTCGCAGGTCAGGTGATTGAGATCGGGTTCGGCCTGCCGAACGTATGGGCGAAAAACCGGCCGCGCGGATGCCTTCCTTTCGACGCGGCGCCCTTCCTTTCGACACCGTTTTCGACCTGCCGTCCGGTCTTCTTAGCCGGCGTCATGATGCAAACCCGCTGATGTCCAGAAAGGACAAGCCGATGAAGAAAAGCCTGCTCACAGCCCTGGCCGCCCTGGTTCTTGCCAGCGCGCCCGCCTATGCCGATGTCGTCGTCTCCTCCAAGATCGACACCGAAGGCGGGGTTCTCGGCAACATCATTCTCCAGGCGCTGAAGTCCAGGGGCATCGCCGTCAGCGACAAGATCCAGCTCGGGGCGACGCCGATCGTGCGCGAGGCGCTGCTGCAGGGGCAGATCGACATCTATCCCGAATATACCGGCAATGCCGCCTTCTTCTTCAACGAGGCCGCGTCGCCGGTCTGGAAGGAGGCGCAGGCCGGCTATGAGAAGGCAAAGGAGCTGGACTATGCGGCCAACAAGATCGTCTGGCTGGAGCCGGCCTCGGCCAACAACACCTGGGCTATCGCGCTGAAGCAGGCGGTGGCCGATGGCGCCTCGCTGAAGACGCTCAGCGACTTTGGCAAATATGTTCAGGGCGGCGGCGCGGTGAAGCTCGTCGCGTCTTCCGAATTTATCACCTCTCCTTCCGCTTTGCCGGCCTTCCAGACGACCTATGGCTTCCAGCTGAAACCCGACCAGCTCATCACCCTCTCCGGCGGCGACACGGCGGCGACGATCGCGGCTGCCGCGCAGGGCACGTCCGGCGCCAATGCCGCAATGGTCTATGGCACGGATGGCGGCATTGGCGAGGCGGGCCTTGTCGTGATGGAGGATGACAAGGGCGTGCAGCCGGTCTATCGCCCCGCACCGATCATCCGCGAAGCCGTGCTGAAGGAGCATCCAGAGATCGCCGAGATCCTGAAGCCGATCTTTGAAAAGCTCGATCTCAAGACCCTTCAGGGCCTGAACGGGCGGGTGCAGGTCGGCGGCGAGCCGGCGGCGGCCGTCGCGGCCGACTTCCTCGCCAAGAACGGCCTGGCAAAGTGATGGCGGCTGCCCGGCTTCATCGAACGGCCATGGTGGCCGGGCAGCGCCCTGCCGCCTGTATCCCGCGCCTAGAGCATCGGACCGAAAAGTGGGAACCGGTTTTCGGAAAAATCCAATGCGAAAACAAAAACTTAGAGCATCGGACTGCGTGCGATTTTCAGTCTGATGCTCTAGCGGGATGGGGCGTCATGCTTGGACAAATGGACCGGAAGGACTGGGTCCAGGATGGCTGAGCCTGCCTTTGCCGCATCGCGACGCGCCTTGATCGACCCTTTGGGCGCGACGCTTGCCGCGATCGTGGCCATTGCATTCCTGTTCCAGCCGCTGATGCTTTTGCGGCCGAACCGCATCGCCCCGGCTCAAGGGGCCTTCGCCTGGGAGGCGCTGCCGGGCCTGCAGCCGATGGCCTGCGGGATCATAACCGCGCTCGTCGTCCTCATCCTGATTTCGCGGGCCGATGCGCGGCTGCGGCTTGCTGCGGCCGTTGCCGGGCTGGTCGGTCTCGGCCTGGCCGTCGGTTCCGGCGCCTCGCATCTCCTGCCGCCGGGCAGTGCCTATGCGCGCGTCGCGCCCGGCGCCGGTGCCTGGCTTGCTCTGTTCGCGCTGTCCCTGGCCACGGGCGATGCGCTGGTGCGCCTGCGGCTTTCGCCTTCAGGCCGGATCGCCGCGCTCGTGGTGGCGGCCGGGGTTCTGGCTGGCTTTCTTGCCTCCGGTCTCTGGAGCGATCTGTCGGTGCTGCGCGAATATGCCAGCCGTTCGGATGCCTTCCTGCGGGAGCTGTGGGTGCATGCCGGCCTCTCGGTGTTCTCGCTTCTGGCTGCCGTCGTGGTCGGCGTGCCGCTCGCCATGCTGCTGCGGCGCGTTGCGACCTTGCGTCGGGCCGCGCTGGCCGCGCTGAATGTGTTGCAGACCATTCCCTCCATGGCGCTGTTCGGGCTGCTCATCGCCCCGCTTGCTTGGATCGGCGCGCATGTGCCCGGCGCGGCAGCGCTCGGCATTGCCGGCATCGGCGTGGCGCCCGCCTTCATCGCGCTCTTCGCCTATTCGCTGCTGCCGATCGTCGGCTCGACGATTGCCGGCTTCGAGGCGGTTTCCGAGCGGACGCGCGAGGCGGCCGATGCCATGGGCATGACGGCCTGGCAGAAGCTTCTGCGCGTCGAGCTGCCGCTGGCGCTGCCCGTCATCCTCACCGGCGTGCGCATCGTCCTTGTGCAGAATATTGGCCTGTCCGTCATCGCCGGCCTTGTCGGCGGCGGCGGGCTCGGCGTGTTCGTGTTCCAGGGCATCAGCCAGACCGCCACCGATCTCGTCCTTCTCGGCGCCCTTCCGACCGTCGCCATGGCCTTTGCGGCCGGCATCGTCTTCGACGCCCTGATCGACCTCAGCCGCCGACAGGAGACCCGATGATAGACTTCGACAGCGTCAGCCGCCTCTATGGCGACAGGCCCGCCGTGGCGGATGTTTCCCTGCGGGTTGGGACAGGCGAGATCGCCGTGATCGTCGGCACCTCGGGCTCGGGTAAGACCACCCTTCTGCGCATGGTCAACCGGCTGGTGGAGCCCTCCTCAGGACGCATCCTGATCGGCGGGCGGGACAACCGCACCCTGCCGGCGCATGCGCTTCGCCGCGGCATCGGCTATGCCATTCAGGGCCATGGCCTGTTTCCCCATCGCACCGTGGCCGAGAACATTGCCACCGTGCCTTCGCTGCTCGGCTGGGATGCCAAGCGCATATCGGCCCGTGTGGACGAGCTCCTGTCGCTCTTCCACCTCGATCCCGCCCTGTTTCGCGACCGCATGCCGCATCAGCTCTCGGGCGGGCAGCAGCAGCGCATCGGCGTGGCACGTGCGCTGGCCGCCGAGCCGCCCGTGCTTCTGATGGACGAGCCCTTCGGCGCGCTCGATCCGATCATTCGCGAAAAGGCGCAGGAGGATCTCCTGGCGATCCAGAAGGCCTATGGCACGACGATCATTCTGGTGACCCATGATATGGACGAGGCCCTGCATCTCGGCACGCGCATCGGCGTGATGGATGCCGGGCGGCTGGTGCAATATGACGTGCCGCATGCGATCGTCGCGGCCCCCGCCACCGATTTCGTGCGCAGCCTGCTCGGCGCGGGCGACCGGGCTTTCCACCTCCTCTCCTTATCCACGGTGGAGGAGATGATCGAGAGTGGCGAGGCGCCGGGCGCGGCCATTCCGGCCGACATGTCGATGCGCGCCGCCTTGTCCGAAAGTCTCTGGTCGCGGCGCGAGGCCTTGCCGGTGGCGAAAGACGGCCGCGTGATCGGCCGTGTGACGCGGGCGGCACTGGAGCGCCGGGGAGCGGGGCCCCAGTGACGCCTGCAGCCCCTGTGACGCCCGCCCGTCTTCCGACCCTTCTGCTTCTGGTGTGCCTGATGGCCTTTCTGGCCATGCCGGAGGCTTTTTCAGGGCTTTTCGCGCCGCTGACCCGCAATGGCGCGGCGCCGATCTACACCCAGGCCCCTCTGCTCTTCCTGACGCTGAACCATCTGGCGCTGGTAGCGGCGGGAACGCTTGCAGCCACGATCGCGGCTGTCGGCCTGGCGATCGCGACCACGCGGCTGGCGGGTCTCTCCTTCCTGCCGCTGGCCCGGGCGGTCGCCAATATTGGCCAGACCTTCCCGCCCGTTGCGGTTCTGGCGCTCACCGTGCCGATCTTCGGCTTCGGCCCGGTGCCGACGCTGGTCGCCCTGTTCCTCTATGGTCTCCTGCCGATCTTCGAGACGACGCTGACCGGGCTGACGGAACTGGCCCCCGAAGCACGGGAGGCGGCCACGGCCTGCGGTATGACCGAGACCCAGCGGCTGATGAAAGTGGAACTGCCGCTGGCCCTGCCGCTGATCCTCTCCGGCATCCGCCTTTCGGCCGTCATCGCCCTGGCAACCGCCACGATCGGCTCGACGGTGGCCGCCTCCACGCTCGGCGAGGTGATCATCTCCGGCCTGCTGACGGGCAACACCGCCTTCGTGCTGCAGGGTGGCCTGGTCGTTGCGGCGCTGGCCATTCTGCTGAACGAGGGTTTCATGCTGCTCGAAGCCATCGCCGCGCGGCGCGCCGGCCGTCCGTCCGCCAAGGGCTGAGGATCGCGCTCGCGGCCGACACCGCTGCCGACGGTGGGCTGGTCGTATCGGCCTGCGAAAACGCATGTCCCGCCTCGCCATATCAGATGATTGGCGCTACGGGAGGGACATGAACATCAGGAGGCCATCCGCTTGAGCAAGGACTGGAACAAGCCCGTTTCCCTGGCGCTGGGCGAGCCCGGCACCGTCACCACCATCCGAAACATCCAGGAAGCCTCCTGGGCGCTGATCGAGGACTGGCCCCTGGAAGAGGGCAAGGCGCTGGACAGTGCGCTGCAGACGCTGGAGGCCGCGATGAAGGGCAAGGCATCAGCGGAAGCCGCACGGCTCGCCTTCATCGCCGCGGCGCATGAGGCCGGCATCGAGATCCGGGAGTAAGGCCCGATCGCGCTGAGAAGCCTGCTCGCCGTTTGATCGGGGCCTTCGACGCGGGATTGCGCTGGTTGCGGTCCCGGGCCAACGCGATTGTCCCGTCTCTCCGTCAAGCACGTGCCAAGTCCCATATACAAGTTAGCGCGGCTGTTCCTCGAACATCCGGCCATTGCGCGCCTCCAGCCGGTAACGATTGCCCGGATAGATCAGCCGCGCCAGCGAGACGACCTGATTGGCCGACCAGGTTCGCCGGCGGATCATCAGGCAGGGTTCGGTGCGCAGAATGGTAAGAAGCTTGCATTCCCAGGGCTGCGGCATGGCTGCCTCCACCACATGCTCCGAGCCGGAGAGGGGGGCTGCGGCGGTCAGATAGGCATTGGGCGTGATCCGGGTGAAGTCCTGCTCCAGATAGGCGGGCGCGGCCTCGGGGCAGACGAAGCGGTCCTCCACCTGCACCGGCACGCCGTTTTCGCTGTGGACGATCAGAGAGTGGAAGACCGGCGCGCCGATCTCGAGCTCCAGCGCGTCCGCCACCTCCGGAGAGGCGGTTTCCTGGGCCAGAACCACCACGGCGGCCTCGTGAACATGGCCGCGTTCGGCGATTTCCTCGGCAATGCTGCGCACCTCGAACAGGGCGGAATAGCCCTTGCGCTCCGCCACGAAGGAGCCGACGCCCTGGATGCGCACCAGTTCGCCCTCGCTGGCGAGCTCTCTCAGCGCGCGATTGGCCGTCATCTTGCTGACGCCCAGCTCGGCCACCAGCTCGTTTTCCGAGGGCACGCGGTGGCGCGGCGGCCATTCGCCGCTGTGGATGCGATCCAGAATGGCCTGTTTCACACCCCTGTAGAGCGGCGTTGCCTCCCCCTTCGCTCCCTGCCGGCCGAGTCCGTCCGAACGTTTCATTGCCCAATCCTTTTGCACCGCCTGAAATTGCCTCTTAAGTGATTTTGCCTCTTGCGTCAGCCCTCATATTCCCTATGCTGCCATATACAACCTCCCGGTCAAGCGCGATCTGCGTGACCGGGCAAGCCGGCGGCAGATCGGCGGTTCGTTCGAGGCAAGGATCAGGACGGTCATCCCCCAGGGGTGCTCGCTCAGCGTCCGTGCGTTCGAGCCTTGGTTCTGGTCATCGTGGCGGCGGCAAAAAAGCTGCGCCCGGTGAAGGCGGCCCGCAACGGGCCCATGTCCCAATCTTCAGAGGAGAATGCTTGATGAAGCTCAGCGCACACCTTCTTTCCGCTGTCTGCGCCTTGACGATGCTCGCCGCACCGGCCGCGCATGCCAAGGACTGGAAGACAGTCACCATCACGCTGGAGGGCGCCTATGCGCCCTGGAATCTCACCAACGCCGACGGATCGCTCGGCGGCTTCGAGCCGGAGCTTGCCAAGGTGCTCTGCGAGCGCGCCAAGCTCGACTGCAAGCTGGTCGCTTCCGACTGGGACGGCATGATCCCGGCGCTGAATGCCGGCAAGTTCGACGTGATCATGGATGCGCTCTCGATCACCGAGGAGCGCAAGCAGATCATCGACTTCACCATTCCCTACGCCGCCACCCCCGCCGCCTTCGCCACCGCCAAGGACAGCCCGCTCGCCAAGGCCGCCGGCACCGGCGAAACCATCCAGATGACGCCCGGCCAGACCGGCGTGAAGGAGATCGAGGCGCTGAAGGCGGCCTTCAAGGGCAAGACCATCGGCATCCAGGCGGCCACCGTCTATGCCAAGTTCATCTATGACAATTTCGGCGATATTGCCGAGATCCGCGAATACAAGACCGGCGCGGATCGCGACCTCGACCTGCAGAACGGCCGCATCGATCTCGGCTTCGACGACGCCGTCTATTTCAACAATGCCTTTGCCGCCGCCAATGACACGCTGGCCTTTACCGGTCCGGAAATCGTCGGCTCGATCTGGGGCGAGGGCGAAGGCCTCGGCCTGCGCAAGGCCGACACCGATCTGCGCGACAAGTTCAACGCGGCCATCAAGTCGGCGCTTGCCGATGGCACGGTGAAGACGCTGTCCATGAAGTGGTTCAAGATCGACGTCAGCCCGCGCTGAGCCGCGGCCCTGCCGCGCCCGGCCACGGTGACGGCCGGGTTTCGCACGGGAAGACGGCGCGCCGGCAAGAGGCCGCGCCGCTTTCCTGTCAATGCCATGCCGGGTGGTGCCGAGCGAAAGCCCGGCGCCATCGGGCGCGATCAGGCAGAAGGGCGCCGCAAAGAGCGCCATGCGGGGAACCTATGATGACAAGCCTGCAACTCCTCGGCTTCGGTCCCGGCGGATGGGGCGCGCTCCTGCTTCTGGGCGCGCTGATCACGCTGGCGGTCACGGCGACCGCGCTCGCCATCGGCGCCGTCCTCGGCGCGCTTGTGGCGTCCATGAAGCTCTCGCGCAACCTGCCGCTGGCCGCGATCGGCCATGCCTACACCACCGTGTTTCGCGGCGTGCCCGAGCTGCTGATCATCTATCTGATCTATTTCGGCGGCAGCTCCGCCGTCACGGCCATCGGCCAGGCGCTGGGCTATGAAGGCTTTCTCGGCCTGCCCTCCTTTCTCGCCGGGGCGCTGGCGGTCGGCATCATTTCCGGGGCCTATCAGGCGGAGGTCTATCGCGGCGCCTATCTCGCGATTGCGCCGGGTGAGCTGGAGGCGGCGCTGGCCGTCGGCATGTCGCGCCGGCTGCGCCTGCGCCGCATCGTCATGCCGCAGGTCATCCGCTTCGCCATTCCCGGGCTGGGCAATGTCTGGCAGCTGAGCCTGAAGGATTCCGCGCTGATCTCGGTCACCGGCCTTGCCGAGCTGATGCGCACCAGCCAAGTGGCGGCCGGCTCCACCCGGCAATATTTCCTGTTCTACATCGTCGGCGGCAGCCTCTACCTGATCCTCACCAGCCTGTCGGACCGGATCTTCCGGCGCGCCGAGCGCCAGGCCGACCGCAGCCAGTCCGTCGCCATGATCGGCAGGGGGTAAGCCATGGATATCGCCTTTCTCTCCCAGACCATGGCCACGCTGATCAAGGCCGTTCCGACCACGCTTCTCCTGTTCTCGCTTTCGGTCTTCTTCGGCGGGCTGCTGGCGCTGCTGATCGTCTGGATGCGCGTCAGCGGCAATCCGCTGCTGTCGGGCTTTGCCCGCGGATATATCTTCGTCTTTCGCGGCTCGCCGCTGCTGATCCAGATGTTTCTGGTGTTCTACGGCCTCGGCCAGTTCGGCGTGATCCGCTACTCGTTTCTCTGGCCGTTCCTGCGTGAGCCGATGGTCTGCGCGGTGCTGTCGCTGGCGCTGTGCACAGCCGGCTATTCGGCTGAAATCTTCCGCGCCGGCCTGCGCGCCGTGCCGACGCGCGAGATCGAGGCGGCGCGGGCGATCGGCATGTCCGGCTTTCTCCTGGTGCGGCGCATCCTGGCGCCTGTTGCCTTCCGCCATGCACTGCCGGCCTATTCCACCGAGATCGTGCTGATGATGAAATCGACGGCACTGGCAAGCCTCGTCACCGTCTGGGAGGTGACCGGCGTCGCCCAGCGGCTGATCTCGCAGACCTACCGCACCATGGAGGTCTTCCTCTGTGCGGCGCTGATCTATCTCGTCTTGAACTTCCTCATTCTCCAGGCGCTGGCGCTGCTCGAATATGCCCTGTCGAAGCACCGCCGTGCCCCGTCCGCCGCAGCCGGCCCTCTTCCACGCTGATCTTCGGAGCCTCCCATGTCCGGCCCACCCCGCCTGTCCGTTCGCAACATCCGCAAGAGCTTCGGCACGCATGAGGTGCTCAAGGGCATCTCGCTGGAGGCGCGCGATGGCGATGTCATCTCGCTGCTCGGCGC
Source organism: Xaviernesmea rhizosphaerae (assembly GCF_001938945.1). Classification (GTDB taxonomy): domain Bacteria; phylum Pseudomonadota; class Alphaproteobacteria; order Rhizobiales; family Rhizobiaceae; genus Xaviernesmea; species Xaviernesmea rhizosphaerae. The sequence goes on along the minus strand of NZ_MKIO01000037.1, from coordinate 36,776 downwards.
CTCCGGCTCCGGCAAGTCCACCTTCCTGCGCTGCATCAACCTTCTGGAAATCGCCACCGAGGGCGAGATCTTCGTCGATGGCGAGGAGATCCGCATGGTGAAGAAGGGCGGGCACAACCAGCCGGCCAGCCAGAAGCAGGTGGACCATATCCGCTCCGAACTCGGCATGGTGTTCCAGAGCTTCAATCTCTGGTCCCATATGACCATTCTCCAGAACGTTATCGAAGGGCCCGTTCACGTGCTGAAGCGCCCGCGCGCCGAATGCATTGCTGAGGCCGAAGCGCTTCTGGAAAAGGTTGGCATCGTCGACAAGCGCCATGCCTATCCCGCCCACCTCTCCGGTGGCCAGCAGCAGCGCGCGGCGATTGCCCGCGCGCTCGCCATGAAGCCGAAGGCCATGCTGTTCGACGAGCCGACCTCCGCGCTCGATCCCGAGCTGGTGGGCGAAGTGCTGCGCGTGATGCGCGCGCTGGCGGAAGAAGGCATGACCATGCTGGTCGTCACCCATGAGATGAGCTTTGCCCGCAACGTCTCCAACCGGGTCGTCTTCATGCGCGAGGGTGTGGTGGACAGCGCCGGCGCGCCGCAGGACATGTTCGGCAGCGGTGCCTCGCCGGCTTTCCGCCAGTTCATCGGCCATTTCGGCCAGGCCTGAAAGGAAGACCGCATGACCCTTCAGCTCGACCGCTCCCTGACCTGGCAGGATGTCGCCGCCATCGCCAAAGGAGAGGACCTCGCTTTGTCCGATGCCACCTGGGCGCGGATCGGCCATGCGGCGGAGATCGTCGACAGGCTGGTGGAAACGGGGGTGCGCGCCTATGGCATCACCACCGGCGTCGGCGCGCTGTCGGAGACTGTGGTCGATCGTGCGTCGCAGGCGGCGCTGTCGCGCAATATTCTCTTCAGCCATGCCTGCGGCGTCGGGCCGCTTCTGCCGCGCGAGAGCGTTCGGGCGATCATCGCCGCGCAGATCGGCAATTTTGCCCATGGCCATTCCGGTGTCCGGCCCGTCGTCATCGAGACCCTGCTTTCGCTTCTCAGCCATGACATGATCCCCGAAGTGCCTTCCGGCGGCTCGGCGGGCTATCTCACCCACAATGCCCATACGGCGCTGGTGCTGATCGGCGCCGGCTGGGCAAGGCGCGGTGATCGACGCTTCTCCGGCCGCGCCGCTCTGGCCGAGATCGGGCGTAAGCCGCTGGTGCCCGGCGCCAAGGAGGGGCTGAGCCTCGTCAACGGCACCGCCTGCTCCACCGGCCTTCTCGCCCTGGCGCTGTCGCGCGCCGCCCATCTGCTCGACTGGGCGGATGCCGTCGCCTGCCTCACGCTGGAGGCAGCCGGTGCGCAGATGGCCGCCTTCGACGAGGCGGTTCTGGCGTTGCGCCCGTCCAGAGGCATCGCCACGGTCGGCCGCGCCCTGCGCCAGCGCCTGGCCGGCAGCGGCCTGATCGCTGCCAGTTGCGGCCGGCGCACGCAGGATGCGCTGAGCCTCCGGTCAATCCCGCATGCCCATGGCGCAGCGCGCGATCTCTTCGACCAGGTGGCCGCGACGGTCGATCGCGAGCTTGCCTCCGTCACCGACAATCCCGCCGTCTCGGGGTCGCCGGAGGCGCCGGTCGTCTCCTCCCAGGCCCATGCCGTCGCGCCCGCTCTGGCGCTGTGCGCCGATGGGCTGGCGATCGCGCTCGCCCAGCTCTCCGCCATGAGCGAGCGGCGGCTGGACCGGCTGGTCAATCCGCTGGTCAGCGGCCTGCCGCCGTTCCTCGCCAGCGATGCCGGCAGCCAGTCCGGCTTCATGATCGCGCAATATACCGCGGCCGCTCTCGCCAATGAGAACCGCCGGCTTGCCGCGCCGGCCTCCACCGATGGCGGCATCACCTCCGGCCTGCAGGAGGATTTCCTCGCCCACCCGACCGCCGCCGCGCTCAAGCTCCATGCCGTGCTCGACAATGCCGAGCAGATCCTCGCCATCGAGTTCCTGGCCGGCGCGCAGGCCCATGATCTCCTCGCTGAGCGCGCGCCGCGCGCGCCCGGCACGCAGGCGCTGCATGCCCTGATGCGCGATCAGATCCCGCCCTATGCCGACGACCGCCCGCTTGCCGACGACATGGCCGCGGCGCGGGCGCTGATCCGCGAGATGGCGCCGCCGGCCGTCCCTGTGTGAGGGGCCCGGCGCCCGGTCTTTGCCCCAAAGGACGACAGGTGCCTTTCGGTCCGATGCCGCGCGGCTCCCACGGAAATTTTGTCCGCGCGGATGTCATGATCGGCGGGCGGCGCGTCGGAATGCGCAATGACAGAGCCATGATGGGCAGCAGCCGGCTGCCGTTGCAACTGCAGTTTGCCTGCTTGCCTGTCGTGTGGCATGTTCGCTTTCGCACGATCAGCGTCTGGGTGGGGCATTGTCGGTCAATTTCGGTCATCTGCAGGGGATCAGCCCTGAGCTGTATCGCCTCGGCACGCTGGCCGAGCGCTTCTTTGCCGAGGACGCCAACACCTCGCTGATCAAGAGCCGCCAGTTCGGCGAATACATGGTCAAGGAGATCGCCGCGCTCTCCGGGGTCTATGATTCCGCAGCGCGCGAGACGACGCATGATCTCCTGCGCCGGCTCACGACACAGCAGGTCCTGCCGCGCGAGGTCGCCGATGTGTTTCACGCGATCCGCAAGCGCGGCAACGATGCGGCCCACAGCATGGCCGGATCGCCGGCCGAGGCGCTGGCCGCGCTGAAGTTCTGCCATGCGCTGGCGACCTGGTATCGGCGCAGCTATGGGCGGGATCCGGGGTTCAGGCCGGCGCCGTTCGTTCCGCCAAGGCCATCCGGCGACATTGACCGGGAGACGAAGAGCGAACTGGAGGCCCTGCGTGCGCAGGTGCGGGAGGCCGAGGCGCAGCTTGCCGCCGCGCGCGCCTCCGCCGACGAGCTTGCCAGGGCCCGGGCCGCGGCGGAAGCGCTGGCCGCCCAGGCCACGGCCGATAGTGCTTCCTGGGAGCAGACGGCTGTGGCGATGGAGGCCAACCAGGCGGCCCTTTCGCGAAAGCTGGCGGAGCTGCAGAAGGCGGCCGAGGCCCAGCCCGAACAGATCCAGATGCAGTTCAAGCAGGCCGGTCTGGAGGCCGCGAGCCGGCTGGAGCTGGATGAGCGCCAGACCCGGCGCCTGATCGATGTCCAGCTCACCGATGCCGGCTGGGAGGCCGACAGCGACCGCATCACCCATCGCAAGGGCGCCCGGCCGGAGGAAGGGCGCAATCTGGCGATTGCGGAATGGCCCTGCGAGGGCGGGCGGGCCGACTACGCCCTGTTCGTGGGGCTGGCCTGCGTCGGCGTGATCGAGGCCAAGCGCGCAAGCGTCGATGTGCCCTCCTCCCTGCAGCAGGCCGAACGCTATGCCCGCATGATCGCCCTCGCCCCGGAAGAGATCCACCCCCATGGCCCCTGGAAGCACGGTCTCGACGATCCCTTCCGCGTGCCCTTCATCTTCGCCACCAATGGGCGGCCCTATGTTCGGCAATGGCTGACGAAATCAGGCATCTGGTATCGCGACGTCAGGCGCGAGACGAACCATGCCATCGCCATGACCAGCTGGTTTTCGCCCAAGGACCTGATCGACAAGCTGACCACCGATGTCGGTAGCGCCGCCCAAGGGCTGGCCGATGAAAGCTTCGGCAAGGGCCGCATGCGCCCCTACCAGGAAGAGGCGATCGCCGCGATCGAGGACGCCGTGGCCGCCGGCCAGCGTGACATCCTGATTTCCATGGCGACCGGCACCGGCAAGACCCGCACGGCGATCGCCCTGATGTATCGCCTGCTCAAACACAAGCGCTTCCGCCGCATCCTCTTCCTGGTTGACCGCAAGGCGCTGGGCCGGCAGACCAGCGACGCGCTGGAGACCACCGAGATCGAAGGCATGCTGAACTTCGCCCAGATCTACAAGGTCGCCGGGCTGGAGCAGAAGCTGCCGGAGGACGAGGACCAGGTGCAGGTGGCGACCGTCCAGTCGCTGATCGCCCGCATCCTGAACGAGCCGGATCCGGCAAAGCGCCCGACGCCCGGCACCTTCGACTGCATCATCGTGGACGAGGCCCATCGCGGCTACACGCTGGATGCGGAGCTGCGCGAGACCGACATTGGCTTCCGCAACATCGATGAATACCAGTCGGCCTATCGGCAGATCCTCGACTACTTCGACGCCGTTAAGGTGGCGCTGACGGCGACGCCCGCGCTGCACACCCGCGAGATCTTCGGCCACCCGGTCTTTCACTATGGCTATCGCCAGGCCGTGGTCGAAGGCTATCTCAACGACCATCTGCCGCCCAGGCGCATCACCACGGCGCTTTCGGAAGCCGGCATCCATTTCGACGGCGGCGAGGAGGTCGAGATCATCGACCGCAAGACCGGGCAGATCGATCTCTTCGAACTGCCGGATGAGGTGTCGCTCGATTATGACCTCGCCGATTTCAACAGGCGGGTCTATTCCGAATCCTTCAACCGCATCGTCTGCCGTGCGATCGCGACCGAGATCCCGCCATCCAGGCCCGGCAAGACGCTGATCTTCGCGGCTCGCGATGCCCATGCGAACGATCTCGTGCAGCTTCTTATCCAGGAGTTGCAGGACGAATACGGCAAGGAAAACGTGCCGCATGGCATGGTGACGAAGATCACCGGCGCGGTCGACAAGGTCGATGACCTGATCCTGAAGTTCAAGAACGATCCCTATCCGAAATATGTCGTCACCGTGGATCTGCTGACCACGGGCGTCGACGTGCCCAAAATCTGCAATCTCGTCTTCGTGCGCCGGGTCAAGAGCCGCATCCTCTACGACCAGATGATCGGCCGCGCCACGCGGCTCTGCCCTGACATCGACAAGGAGTATTTCCGCATCTTCGATGCCGTCGATCTCTATGCCGAGCTGCAGGAGATGAGCGACATGCGCCCCGTCGTCGTCAAGCCGGATATTGCGCTTGGCCAGCTGGTGAGCGACCTGGAGAAGGCCGAGACGCAGGAGGACAAGAGCTGGGTGGCCGCCCAGGTGATCGTGCGCATGCGCAGCCTGGTGAAGCGCATGGATGCCGAGACCCGCGAAAGCTTCGAGCGCCACACGGGCGAGAGCCCCGAAAGCGCGCTTCAGCACCTCGCCACCCGCTCCGGCGCCGAACTTGCCGGCTGGCTTTCCGCCCATCCCCGCGCCGTCGAGCTTCTTGAGCGCCGGCCGCTGCGCTTAGACAGGAACGATGGCGTGGTCATCTCCACCCATGAGGACGAGCTGCTGCGCATCGAGGAGATCTTCGGCAGGAACACGACGCCGGAGGATTACATCACCGGCTTCGAGCGTTTCGTGCGCGAGAACATGAACCAGGTGCCGGCGCTGATCGCCGTCACCCAGCGCCCGCGCGATCTCACCCGCAAGGAACTCTCCGAACTCGCCGGCCTGCTGGACGAGAAGAACTATTCCGAAGCCATGCTGCGCGCGGCTTACGGCCGCGCCCGCAATGCCGATATCGCCGCCCATATCATCGGCTTCGTGCGCCAGGCCGCACTCGGCGATCCCTTGATCCCCTATGCCACCCGTGTCGACAATGCGATCCTCAAGATCGAGGCCTCGCGCCCCTGGACGCAAAAGCAGAAGGAATGGCTGCGCCGCATCGGCCGCGCCCTGAAGGACAAGCCGGTGGCGGACCCCACCCTGCTTGACCAGGGCGCCTTTGCCGACAAGGGCGGCTTCAAGCGCATTTCGCAGGAGTTCGACGGCGCGCTGGACGAGGTGCTGCATGCCTTCAACGAGGCGATCTGGGCGCCGCCCGCCGCCTGACCGCGCAAGGCGAGCGTTGACCATCGACGGCTGATCGCTACAACCGCAATCAGGAGCCCTGAGCCGAAAAGAATAGTGCCATGAACGCCAATGCCATCGTCCAGAAACTCTGGCGCCTCTGCACCGTCCTCAGGAAGGACGGCATCACCTATCAGCAATATGTCACCGAGCTGACCTATCTCTTGTTTCTGAAGATGATGGCCGAGCGCAACCGCGAGACGGGCAGCCTGCCCAAGGGCATGCGCTGGGCGGATCTGGTGGCCAAGAACCCCTTTGACAGGCTCGGTCACTATCGTACCGTCCTGCTCGCCCTCGGCTCCTCTGCCACCCGCCTTGGGAAGGACGACGAGCTCATCCCAGCCCCCGGTGACGATGCCGGCCCGGAGGAGCGCAAGCGCTATGCCGATGCGCGGCCCCTGCCTGACATGGTGCAGAAGATCTTCGACAATGCCTCCACCTTCCTGCGCGAGCCGCAGAATCTGACGACGCTGGTTACCGCCATCGACGAGCTCGACTGGTTCTCCGAGGATCGCGATCAGTTCGGCGATCTCTATGAGGGGCTGCTGCAGAAGAACGCGGAGGAGACCAAGCGCGGCGCCGGGCAATATTTCACCCCGCGCGTGCTGATCGAGCTTCTGGTCCGCCTGATGCAGCCGCAGCCCGGCGAGGTGATCCAGGACCCGGCGGCCGGCACCGGCGGCTTCCTGATCGCCGCCGACCGCTCTATGAAAGCGCGCACGGACGATTATCTGGCGCTGGGCGAGAAGGAACAGGCGTTTCAGAAGCGCCGCGCCATTCACGGCATGGAAAACGTGCCGGGCACGCTGCGCCTGCTGCTGATGAACCTCTATCTGCACGACATCGAGGGCGACCATGTCGATCTCGGCGATACGCTCTCCGACAAGGGCACCAAGCTTGGCCGCGCCGACCTGATCCTGACGAACCCGCCCTTCGGCCCGGCCGGCGGCACGCCGACGCGCGACGATCTGTCGGTCACCAAGACGGTCTCCTCCTACCAGCTTCCCTTTGTCGAACATTGCATCCGCGCGCTTGAGCCCGGCGGCCGCGCGGCCATCGTCGTGCCCGACAATGTGCTGTTTGAAGACGGGCGCGGGAAGGAACTGCGCCGGATGATGATGGAGCGGTGCGATCTCCACACCATCCTGCGCCTGCCGACCGGCATCTTCTATGCGCAAGGCGTCAAGACCAACGTCCTGTTCCTGACACGGGGCAAGACCGATACCGGCAACACCAAAGCCGTCTGGATCTACGACCTGCGCGCCCAGATGCCGAAATTCGGCAAGACGACGCCGCTGACCCCGGCCCATTTCGAGGGCTTCGAGAAAGCCTTCGGCGCGAGCCCTTACGGCGCCGAGCGCGGGCCGGATGAAGGCGAGGCCGGCCGCTGGCGCCCGTTCACCCGCGAAGCCATCGCCGCCCGCGGCGACAATCTCGACATCGCCTGGCTGCGCGAAGCGGAGGAAGAGGCGGAAGAAGGCCTCACCGAACCCGACGACATCGCCGCCGCCATCCTCGGCCATCTCCAGGCCGCGACGCTGGAGATCGAGGCGCTGATGGCGGAGCTGGGGGATGAGGTCTTGGCGGAGCTGCCGGAGGCGGCGGAATGACTGAATTGCCGAAGGGGTGGGTTGAAAGCTCTGTTGACGAGGTCGGAGACATATCATCAGGCTTCGGTTTTCCAGACCGTTTCCAGGGAAATGCCACAGGTGAGTTGCCGTTTGCCAAAGTCCGTGACATTTCACAGGCATATCAACGAAATGGAGGCACCCTTAGCAGTGCCGGCAATTACGTAAGTCGTGCGGACCTCCCTGCTCTCAAAGCGAGAACTGTCCCTGCAGGCTCGGTCGCGTTCGCAAAAATCGGTGAAGCGCTAAAGCTCAATCGCCGCGTCTTGCTGGATGTCGAGGCAGTACTAGACAACAATTGTATGGCTGTGACACCACATCAGCGGCTAGTTGAGTCGAAGTTCTTGTATCGCTTTCTGACAACGCTCGATTTCGCACCCTTTTCAGTCGCAACTACCGTTCCTTCTATCAGGAAAGGGGACGTCGGCAGCATTCGGCTACCTCTCCCACCCCTGGCCGAGCAAAAGCGCATCGTGGCCAAGCTGGATGCGCTGAACGCGAAATCCGCCCGCGCCCGCACCGAACTCGCCCGCATCGAAACCCTCGTCTCCCGCTACAAGCAGGCTGTGCTCAGCAAGGCGTTCAGCGGGGAGTTGACGCGGGAGTGGCGGAAAGTTGCAGCGACAATTTGGCCGTGGCGCTTAGAATTTTGGCGTGATTGTGGTGAGACCTTAAACGGGCGCGCATTCCCGAGTGACGAGTACTGTGAGTCTGGAGTAAGGCTCTTGAGGCCCGGAAATCTAGCTGAATCAGGCGTTGTATTCTGGAGTTCGAAAAACTCGCGGTTTCTCCCTAATAATTACGCTGTCAAATTCCCCAAGCATTTTGTTAAAGGCGAGGCGATACTTATTAATCTTACGGCTCAGAGCCTCGAGGACCAGTTTCTGGCAAGAGCCTGTCTTTCATCTGCGTCGGATGAGTTTATGTTGAACCAGCGAATTGGCCTATTTCGCCCTCGAAACATGATCCCAAAGTTCTGCCTGTTCGCTCTCAAGAGCCCCCGCTTCCGGAGCTTCGTGGATAACGGAATGAATTCAGGTAGCCTGATTCAGCACGTTCATACAAAGCAGCTTGAGCAATATAAGTTTGATATTCCAGATATTGAAGAACAACACGAAATCGTCCGCCGCATCGAATCCGCCTTCGCCAGGATCGACCGGCTGGCGAAAGAGGCAAAGCGCGCGCTGGCGCTGGTGGGCCGGCTGGACGAGGCGATCCTGGCCAAGGCCTTCCGCGGCGAACTGGTGCCCCAGGACGAAAACGACGAGCCCGCCGAACACCTGCTCGCCCGCATCCGGGCCGAGCGGGAGAGCGCGCCGAAGGGGAGGCGCGGGCGGGGCGCGAAGGCATGACAAGCGCCCCCAGCGCCGAAGAACGGTCGCTGGAAACGCCGGCCGAGGCCATGGCCGCCATCGGCGCCGCATGGCCCTTGATCGTCGCCGATTGCCGAAAGGTTCTGGGCGGCGAGCTTCACTATCAGGCCATGATCTATCATTGCCTGCGCCTCACCGGTGTGCCGATCGCTCAGCTCGGCATGAACGTCAAACAATGGATCGCCAATCCGGTGTCCCCCTTGTTCCAGAAAGCTGATCTGCGCAAGCACGAAGCCTTTCGCGGGGGCTTTGAACCCATCCCGGATCTCGTGCTGTTTTCACGGCAGGTCGGTGCCGATTGGCGCCGGCGCAGCCATGACAGCACGCTGCTGACGATGCGCGCGGCGATCGAGGTCAAGGCGAGCGAGCGCAAGGGCCTGTGCCTGGGTTCAGGCGAAATCATCGCCGATATCGAGAAACTCGCCGCCCATCGCGATGAGGTCTCTGCCCGTGGCGGCGCGATGATCCCTGTCATGATGGTCATCGATACGGCGCCAATCGACAGCGAACGCATGCGCCACACTGCGATCAAGGGCTGCCGGGAAAGGGCACGAGAGCTTGGTGTCGTCTGGTTCTATCTCTCGCCGGATGTCGAGCAGAGCCCGACGATAGAGAACGCGGCAGCCTCCAGCATCATCGTTCCCGCAGCGCGTCATGGGCGTGGCGGCTGATGGGGGAGAGGAGGTAGTCGAGGACGGTGCGCTGACCGGTCTTGATTTCGACCGTCACCGCCATGCCCGGCTCGAGGCGGGTTTTGACGCCGTCAATCATCAGCGTCGGGTCGTCTATATCTATTCGCGCTGTATAGACGAGCGCGCTGGAGCGGCGGAGCGCTTCTGTGGTTGCGGCCGCATCGCGCGGGCTTGAGACGGCATGCTGCCGCGCCGCGTCCGGACCGGCATCCGCGTCGCGGGCGATGTGGGCGACGCGCCCCGCGAGCAGTCCATATCGTGTATAGGGAAAAGCATCGACCTTGATCTCGGCGAGATCGCCCGGATGGACAAAGCCGATATCCTGGTTTTCGATCACGGCCTCAATGGTGAGATGGTCTGATGAGGGCACCACCTTGAGAAGCTGCTCGCCCGCCTGGACCACGCCACCCTCCGTATGGATGGACAGGTCGGCGACCGTTCCATCGACCGGCGAAACGACAGAGGTCCATTGGTTGCGGCGCTCGGCTTTGGCGAGTTCGCTGGCGGCTTCGGATCGCTCGCGCATGGCTTTTTGCAGGTCCGCCAGCCAGTCACGCTCCGTTTCGGCGCGCAGGCGTTCGAGATCCGCCAGTTGCGCCTGCATCGCCGCTTCCGCAGCCTTCTGTTTTTCGAGCATGACCCGGCGCTGGTTGACGAGTTCGGCCTCGGACTGGGCCGCATTGAGATAGTCGATCCGCGAGCCGAAAGCCTGGTCCGACGCCTTCTTGCGGATGGTCGTGCGCTCATGGGCAAGCGGCGCCTGCGCGTCGATTCTGGCGATCTCCGCTTCGTAGCTGACGGCATCCAACCGTCGCGCGGCAATTTCCCGGTCGGCGGCGGCGAGTTTCGCGTCGCGGCCGGCCCTGTCGGCGCTGTAGCGGCCACGCGCGGCCTCGATAGCTTCCGGCTCGGCCGTGACGCCGGCGAAGGGATCGATGCCGGGCGCCGGGGCCGTGACGAGGGCGGCAAGCCGTGCAATGTCGAGATCGGCGCGCATGGCCGCATCGCGAAAGCGCGCGCGGTCGGCACCGGCAAGCGTGGCATCCATCAGGATGAGAGGTTGGCCGGCCTTCACCGGCGTTCCGTCATCCACCAGAATGCGCCGCACGGTTCCGGCTTCGAAGGCCTGAACCTCTTTGGTGCGGCCGACAGGCACGACCTTGCCCGGCGCGGTCGCGATCAGATCGACCTTGCCGATACTGGCCCAGCCAAGGGTGGCGACGAAAATGGCGCAGATGACGCCGGAGGTGACCCGCAGTGTTGGCGAGGCTGGCGTTTCCACGATTTCCAGTGCGGCCGGCAGAAAGGCGCGTTCGGCCGAAGCGAGCCCCTTTTCCCGGCGGGGAAGTGCAATGATCTGGGCCGTCGCGGAGCGCTGCGGAAGCGTTGTCATGGTCTGGCCTCCACGGGCCGAAGCGCTGCGGCCGCCGGCCCCTCGGACTGGATGCGCCAGAGCCTTGCATAGCGACGGTTGAGCCGCATCAACTGGTCGTGGGTGCCGCTTTCGGCGATGCGTCCTTCATCCATGACCACGATCCGGTGGGCCGCGCGCACGGTGGACAGCCGATGGGCGACGATCAGCACGGTTCGCTCGCGCGTGATGGCTGCCATATTGGCCTGGATCGCCGCCTCGCTTTCGTAATCGAGTGCCGAAGTCGCTTCATCCAGAATGAGGATACGGGGATTGAGGGCGAGGGCGCGGGCAATCGCGATGCGTTGGCGCTGGCCGCCGGACAGGCTCGCGCCGCGTTCGCCGATCATCGTCTCATAGCCCTCCGGCAGCGAAAGGATGAAGTCATGGGCGCCGGCGAGCCGGGCAGCGGCGATGACCTGATCCATGCCCATGGCGGGATCGGCAATGGCGATATTTTCGCGCACTGCCCGATTGAAAAGCACGTTTTCCTGGAGAACGACACCCATCTGCCGGCGCAGCCAGGCCGGGTCGGCCAGCGCAAGATCCGTGCCGTCGATCAGCACGCGGCCGCGTTCGGGTACGAAAAGACGCTGGACGAGCTTGATGATGGTCGATTTGCCCGAGCCGGAAGTGCCGACGATTCCGATGATCTCACCAGCGGCGATGTCGATCGAGACATCCGAGAGAATGGCGGAGGCGTCAAGCCGGTAGCGGAAGGAAACGGCCTCGAAGCGGATCGCGCCGCGGATCGGCGGCAGGCTCGATGTTGGCTGTGCCACAGGTTCCGTGGGCGTGTTGAGAATATCGCCGAGGCGATCGATGGAGACACGGGTCTGCTGGAAATCCTGCCAGAGCTGGGCAAGCCTGAGGACGGGCTGGGCCACTTGCCCGGCGATCATGTTGAAGGCCACAAGCTCGCCGATCGTCAGCTCTCCGGTGATGACCGAACGCGCACCGAAAAACAGGATACCGACGGTGACGATGCGGGAGATCGCCTGCACCGCTTGCTGGGCAAACGTCGAGACGCCGATGACGCCGAAGGCGGCGGTCACATAGCCTGCAAGCCCTTCCTCCCAGCGTCGCTGCAAGGCGGGCTCCAGCGCCATGGCCTTGACCGTTTCGATGCCGGCAATGCTTTCGACCAGAAAGGACTGGTTCTCCGCGCCACGCCGGAATTTCTCGTCGATGCGCTGCTTGAGCATTGGGCTCGCGACCAGGGACACCAGCACGTAGAGCGGAATGGAGGCTGCGACGATCGCCGTCAGCGAGGGCGAATAGAGGTAGAGGACGCCGATGAAGATCGTCGCGAAGAAGAGGTCGATGATCAGCGTCAGTGCCGATGAGGTCAGGAACTGGCGGATCTGCTCCAGCTCGCGCAGCCGCGCCACGGTGTCACCGACGCGGCGCGTGCTGAAATAGGCCATCGGCAAGGCCACGAGGTGCTGGAAGAGCCGCGCGCCAAGTTCCACGTCGATACGGTTGGCCGTATGGGCAAAAAGCCAGCTGCGAATGCCGGTCAGCAGGACTTCGAAGAGGGACACAAGGATGAGCCCCACCGCCAGGACGTCGAGGGTAGAGAGGCCGCGATGCACCAGCACCTTGTCGACGACGACCTGAAAGAAGAGCGGCGCGATCAGCCCGAAAACCTGGATGAACAGCGAGGCGACGAGAACTTCGACCAGCGGCCGGCGGTATTTGGTCATGGCGGCGACGAACCAGCCGATGCCGAAGCGCCGGTCGAGCGACAGACGCGTCGCCCGCCGCGCCACGAGTATGAGCCTGCCGCTCCACCGTGTCGTGAAGTCGTGGCGCCCGATCAGTTCGGGCGAGCCGTTCGCCGGGTCGAGCGCCAGCACCTTCTCGGCGTCAGCCTTGCCGATGACGATCCAGCCGCCGTCCGTCAGCTCGGCCAGCGCCGGCATGGGCGTGGCGGCCAGCCGCTCGTAGCGCGAGCTTATCGCCTTTGCCTTGACCGGAAAACGCCGCGCCGCACGCAGCAGATCAGCGTCGCGGGCGGCACCGGAAACGCCGTGGGCGTGCAGCATCTGGTCGGCATCGGCCGGCAGACCGAGCAGGTTCAGGCACCAGACGAGCGCCAGAAAGTCCCGCTTGCCAGGCGGAGGCGCGTCCCGTTGCGCCGGGTTCGCGGATGCCTCCTCGACCGGGACATGATCGTTTTCGGACAGCATGAGCGCGCGTGTCTCCCTGTCTCAACCAAGCAGCGTCGGTCGTGGCGTCTGATAGTCGATGGTCACGCCGCCATGACCGTCGTCGCCCGCGTGGAAATTCGTCGCCGCATACTGTCCCATCAGGATCAGTGCCGTCTGCTGCTGCCCGCTGGCGACCGTCAGCGTGCCGAAGGCGCCGGAGCGGTCTGCCTCAAAGGCGAGCGTCGTGCGTTCGGCGACGAAATTGGCCAGATCGATCGACGACTTGCCGTTGAAGGGCGCATCGGCGTGGCCACGATTGGAAAAAGCGATCGGCAAGGTACCGCCCTCTTCGAGCAGGGAGCCGCCATCGGAAAGCGACCAGCTTTCGGCATAGCGTCCGAGAAGGTCAGCCTCCGAGGGATGCTCGAGCACGGTGCCGTCGGCAAGCGCGATATCGGTGGCGCGGCTGGTGTTGGAACCCAACAGGCCCTCGACGGAGCCGGGGCCGTCCGAAGGACCGAGCGAGGCCACCTCATCGAACCAGGCACCCTGGTTGGTGACGCTCAGGCTTTGGCCGCTGCTCCAATCGACCCGGTAGCTTTCTGCCGAAAGACGTGTGATCGCACCGCCGTCCAGACCAAGCACCTGCCCGTCCGATGACAGGCTGCGATCAACCGCGCCGTTGATCCAGATCGAGCCGTCAAGCTCGAAGCGAACCGCATTTCCCCCGATCTGCGCGGCGATCTTGTCGGTGACGCTGGCCAGATCACCCCAGCTCTTCGTCTCGATCTGGATGTCGAAGGGATCTGACGCCGCGACGGAACGCACCATGGTGAAGCGGCCGACGGCCTGGAAATCATAGGAGAGACCCTGGAACGTTCTCATGTGGACATCGCCGAGACCGCTGCCGGGATCGTTGGCGCGGGTGATGGCGAAGGAGACCTGGGCCGTGTTGCCGGCCACGTCCATGGCCGTCGCTGTCAGTTGATGGTCTCCCATCTGCGGCACCTGGACGGTCAGGCTCCAGTGGCCATCAGCAGTCGCCACCGTCGTTCCGAGCAGTGTCTGCGTTTCGTCGAAGATTGAAATCTGACGGCCGATGTCGGCTGCCCCGATCGTGCCGGAGACGAGGATATCCGACGAGACGGAGCGCCCGCCGCCTGTGGTGACATGGAGGTCCGGCGCCTGGCTATCGAGCGTGAAGGTCACCGTCGTCGGGTCCGAACTATAGCCAAGTGCATTCGTCTCGGTGACGCTGACGGTGTGCGTTCCCTGCGAGAGGCCTGAGGGATCGTAAGTCGCGACGGCGTGACCATCGACGGTCACAGACAGGCGGTCGGCGGAGGCGCTGGGCGTTATCGCGAGCGCGGCATTTTTCGTGAGGCCATCGGCGCTCGATGTGCCCGTGTCGGCGGCCAGCGCCACACGTGGCGCATCGGGCTTCAGCACGGGAAGCGCGGCGGCCGAGGTCGCGAATTCCGCATTCCCTGTCAGCGCGACATCAAGCACGGCATTGTCGAAGGTGAGCGTGCCCGGCGTCAGCCCGGCATTCCTGGCGGTTTGCTCGGCAGCCGCACGCACCGTGGGATCGAGATCGGCGAGCGTGACGATTGCATGCGGGAAGGAGCGGTCCGTGAAACTCGCCGTGCTCTCGCCCGCGCCATAGGTGAAGAGGCTCGTCGCATCGGTGATCCGCCAGCTGTCGGCGAAGGTCGAATAGAGCGTTGCGCTCGAAACGGTCTCGCCGAGATCGGTGCCATCGCGCATACGGAAATCATTGCTCGCGCTGCCGTCGGCATTACCGAGCAGTCCGGAAATGGCGCGGCCGGAGCTGCCAAGCATCGGCTGAACCTCGATGACATTCGAGCCCAGCGCTGCGTAAAAGCCGTCGCCATTGCCATTCGTCACCACATAGGCCGAGCCACTGCGGGCAATGCTGCCATTGCCGACCTGAAGCGAATCGCCATCGCCGAGGTCGGTCGCGACACCGCCGATCAGGAGCGGATGGGCACTGCCGGCATAGAGCGACACGGCGACGCCATCGACAGACATGGCAACCGCCGTATTGACGGAAGCGTTGCCGCTCCCCAGGGCTGACTGGCGCACCTGGATCTCGAAGTCAGGCCCCTTGACGAGCGTGAATTCACCCGCCGCCTGGAAATCGTAAGGCCGTCCGTCAAATGTCAGAAGATGCGGGTCGCCGGTGGATCTGCCACCTCCGCCACCCACGGACAGGCCGGAAAAGTAGCCGGCCGCGTAGTTCAGGAGCTTGACCGTCGCGATATTGCTGTCGACCGTACCGTCATTGACCTTATAGGTGAAGGTGTCGGTGCCGGTAAAGAACGTCCCGCCGGATGCCGGCGGCGGCGTGTAGGTGAAGGAGCCATCGGCGTGGAGGTCCAGCGTGCCCTTCGCCGGGCCCGCCACCAGCGTCGCGGTCAGCGGATCACCGGTCGGGCTCACGTCATTCTTCAGCACACCTTCCCGCGCGGAGACGATCAGGGGCTTTCCTAACGGCGGTGAATATCTGTCTTCGTTGGCTGTCGGGGGATAGTGGATCGACTTGAGGAAGATGTCGGATGCGTTGTTGGTGTCGTTTTGTACGAGATTGTTGGCAGCCGACCTGAACAGAAGCTTCGACCCGTCGCTCGAAAATTCGAATGCGTCATTGAAGGAGATGCCCACATTCGCGGGTTGTCCGTCGGCGCTACCGATCATCTGCATAATAGCACCGGACTGGATGTTCTTGAGATAGATGAAATCCTTGTCCAGGGATGCACCTGCGTCGGGCCGTCCGCCGGGGACGAGATTGGTGGCCTCAGAAGAGAAGGCGATATACTGGTCGTCCGGCGAAAACGTCACGTAATCGCTGTCCGCGTCCGCCAGCGTTCCATCCGCTGACGTCGATAAAACCCGTAACTCGCCCGTTGCCAGGTTTTTCAGATATACCTGTTGGAGACCGCTCTTCGGATCCGGGTCGAGTGACGGAAACGATGAAAGAAATGCAATGTACCGTCCATCATGGGAGAAAGCGTAGCTGCCGTGTGAACTTCCGGCCACGTTGGGATGACCGTTGATCATCTGCACTTGGTAACCCCCGAGCGAGAGCTCTGTCCCGTCGCTATTCGTCGTCACCCGTGTCAGCAAGCCGGTCGCCAAATTCTTGATGAAGAGGTCTGCGCCACCGTTCGTGTCATCGGGGACCATATGGGGGTCAAAGGAATAAAACGCGATTGAGCGGCCGTCCGGCGAAAACCGCGGCGTTGCATCCGGAGTGGCCAAAGCCGAACTATTCTGGGCGGTGCCCCTCATGTTTCGAGACACGATATCCGTGCTGCCGGTAATCAGATTTTTAACCATTACTTCGGCGTCTGAGATAACTATGTTTGAGTAGGCTATCTTTGTACCGTCGGGTGAAAAGGAGATTGAGCTGGACGAAGATCTATCATCGGAAATTTTTGTAATAACGTTCGTGGATAGATTTTTTACATAGAGATGCGCGCCAGTCCCATCCGGGAGCCCTGCTTCAAAGGCGATAAGATTGTCTCCGCTCGACACCGCCGCACTGTAGCCGGTAATGACGCCGCCACCCCCGAGATCTGAACCAGACACGAGCGGCGTGACCGCACCCGTGGCAAGATTCTTGCGAACGATGACTCGCTCGCGCGTGTTCCCGCC
Organism: Xaviernesmea rhizosphaerae; assembly: GCF_001938945.1. Lineage (GTDB taxonomy): Bacteria > Pseudomonadota > Alphaproteobacteria > Rhizobiales > Rhizobiaceae > Xaviernesmea > Xaviernesmea rhizosphaerae. The sequence goes on along the minus strand of NZ_MKIO01000037.1, from coordinate 20,016 downwards.
TATGATATCGTCGCGCGCAACGAAGATGACGCTCGCCTCATCTGCGCTGAAGACCGGAGACCCCATCGCTTCCGTGATCTGTCCGCCACTCGATGTGGTCGAGACGCGCACCACCTTGCCCGCATCCGAATAGACCTGCAGGTTCACCGTCGCGACATTGCCGTTGGTGGTGCCGTCATTGGCCCGATAGGTGAAGCTGTCGGCGCCGTGATAGCCGGCCGTTGGCGTATAGGTGAAGCCGCCATTGGCCGCGAGCGACAGGGTGCCGTGCTGCGGGCCGGTGATCAGGCTGGCGGTCAGCGGATCGCCATCGGCATCGGTATCGTTGGCCAGAACGCCGGCCGATGCTGCGACCGTCAGGACCTTGTCCTGCCGCATCGTGTAGGTCTCGCCGGTCGAGACCGGCGCCTGATCGACCAGCAACGTGACGGTCGCGGAGGCGCTGTCAGCGGTGCCGTCATTGGCCTTGTAGGTAAAACTGTCGGCGCCGTGAAAGCCGGTCTCGGCCGTATAGGTGAAAGCGCCGCTCGCATCGAGGTTCAGCGCGCCATGGGCGGGGCCGCTGAGCAGCACGGCATGCAGCGGATCGCCATCGATATCGACATCGTTCGCCAGCACGCCGGCACCGCCCATCTGCAGCGGTGTGCCACTGACGACCGTGAAGCTGTCGGCATTGGCGACCGGCGCGTGGTTGACCGGCGCCGGATAGAGGGACGAGACGTCCTTGACGAAAAGCTGGCCGTTATTGCCATCCGGTCCCGACACGAGATTGGTTGCGCCGGAATAGAAGACGATCGATCGGCCATCCGGCGACCAGCGCCCTTCCATCCCGCCGAAATTCGCCTGGGTGCCATCGGCGGCGGTCGAGACGCGCGTGATCGTGCCGTCGCGCAGATCCTTTACGAAGAGGTCGAAATTGTTGTTGTTGTCTCCGGGAACGAGATTGCCGGCGAGCGATGTGAACAGCAGGAAGTTGCCGTCCGGCGAGAAGGCCGTCGTCAGGTCCTGATTGGAGAACCGGTTGGCCTGAACGCCGCCCGCCGTCTGCGTCACCAGCGTGACCGCGCCGGTCACGAGATCCTTCACGAAGAGATCGGTGAGGCCGTTGGTGTCGTTCGCCACCAGATTGGTCGCCTGCGACCAGAAGGCAATCTTGGTGCCGTCGGCCGAGATCGATGCGGCGAGGCTGGCAGAGTTGGCGACCGTGCCGTCTGCAGCGCGCCCGACGAGCGTGAGCGCGCCGCTGGTCAGATCCTTCACATAAAAGTCGAAGCCGCTATTGCTGTCTTCGGGGACCAGACCGGCGCTCGTCCTGAACAACAGCTTCGTCCCATCACCGGACAGCGCCGGCGCCGTGGAGGCCTGATCGATCTGGTTTCCATGGGCGTCGGTCGAAAGGCGTGTCAGCACGCCGGTCGTCAGATCGACGGCGTAGATGTCGCGGGCGTGGTTGGTGTCGCCGGCAACCAGCGGATCGCCGGTTTCAAACAGCAGCTTGTTGCCGTCAGGGAAAAACGATGGCCGGCTGTTGGCGACGCCCTGATCGGCATTCGGGCTGACGCGGGTGATCGCGCCGGTCGCGAGATCGGCCACAAACAGATCAGAAAGCCCATTGCCGTCATTGAGGACGAGATTGCCGGCAACCGAGACGAAGGCGACCTTGGTGCCGTCGGGCGAAAACACCGGCAGATAGCTGCTGTCGTCGGCCTGCGTGCCGCCGACACCGACCGAGAGGCGCGTGATCGTGCCCGTCGTCAGATCCTTGAGGAACACGTCCAGGCCGCCGGCATCGCCCGCCACGAGATTGTTGGCGCTGGAATCGAAGACGAGCTTCTTGCCATCCGGCGAGAAGACGGGGTCGTCGCTGCGCCCATTGCCAACCCTGCCGCCGAGCGCGCCTGTCACCAGAGTCACAGTGCCCGTCAGATCATTGGTTCCGGCCATGGTTTGGCTCCTTCTTGGTAGGGTGTGCACCGTCAGCGACCGCAAGCGGGCCGGAGACAGCCGCGCGACGGATCGGGACAAGGGCGCAAGAGGGGTGGTTGCGTCCCGTTTGTCGGGTCCGCATTGCTGGTTTGAGGATTGATCGGGTCCATCCGGGGCGATATCCGCATCACCGCACCGCCATCATCAGCCCCATCACAATGAGGATGGGGCCGGAAACGAGATGAAGCCGGGAGAACAGAGAGTGCGGCAGATGCCGGCCGACGAGCGCCGTCAGTGCGATCAATGTCGCGTAGCATGACAGAGCGCCAAGCCCTGCCCCGCAGACAAAGGCTGTCTGTTGCAGGCCCATGTCGGTTGTCCGCGCCGTTGCGGTCGCGGTGGCGGCGGCAAAGGTCAAATAGGTTAGCGGCGTAGCAGGATTGCTCAGGGCAAGACCGGCGCCTTTCAAATAGGCGATCCCCCGGCTGCCGATCGTGGCTCGGGGTTCGGCAGCCACGCGCGCAAGAAGCAGGCTGCGCAGGCCCAAAAGCGTCAGAACCAGCCCGAGAACCAAATTCACTCTGCCGTTTATGGCTGCAAGAGGAAGAGCGATCGCCTTGGCTCCGAGCACTGCGACGGCGGCATGGAGGCAATGGCTCGTTGCTGCACCCGCGCCGCTTGCCAGCCCGGAGCGTGCGCCCTGCGCCAGGCTTTGCTCCACGCATTGCAGACTGACGGGCCCCAGGGGTAACGCGATCGAAAGACCCAGAACCCAGGCCGACATGAACGGCTCCATGCCATCGTCTCCGGTTACGCTCCGCGGCAAAGGGCAGCCGTCCGGCCAAGTCGCGCGAAATCCCCTCACAGGAGACGTTTGAGATCAGCATGCCCACGCGCCCGCCCGAAAATCCGAGAGGAATGCCCCCTGCGTTGATGTCACTGCGGCGCCGACGCTCAGACAGTCCTCATCATCAAGGCATCCCCCGCCAGCACCCGCGCAGCATATCGACATGGCCAACCGGGCCACGCATCACCTGTTCGGGTAGGGCCGCCAATTTCGATGGATTTTGCGACGATTGAATCGCTAAAGTAGCGTCGGGCATCGAAGCAGGGTGTGAGAATGAGGCAGTCGCAGGCGGAACTGGACGGGCTATCCGACGTGATCGGCTCGATTTACGAGACGGTGCTGGACGAGACCCTCTGGCCGCAGACCCTGCAGATGATCTGCGTTTATACGGGCGGACAGGCCTCGCGTATCTACTGGCGCGATGCCAGCAACGGGATCGGTGAGACGGTCTATTCCTGGGGGATCGATCCGGAATTCATCCGCCTGTATCGGGAAAAATTCGTCACGCTCAACCCCACCTATCCCGCCTCGATCTTCATCAAGCCCGGTGAAGTCTTCGCAAGCAGCCAGTTGGTGGCGCATGACGCCTTTCAAACCAGCCGCTTCTTCCGGGAATGGGCCGCACCGCAAGGCTTCTTTGACGCGGCGATCTTCAACATCCAGCGTTACGAAGCCAGTGCGGCAGCTTTCACGGTCATTACAGGCGATCAGTATGGGCTGGTGGATGAACGCCTTCGTATCCGTTTGAGGCGGCTGGCGCCGCATATCCAGCGTGCGGCCCTCATTCGCCGGGAAATTGGCAGGCAGGAAAAGCGCGTGCGCTCGCTGGAATCGGCGCTGAACCAGGTCGAGGCGGCTGTCTTCATCCTCGGGCCAGACGGCGTGGCGACATGGACGAACCAGAGCGCGCAAACGCTTCTCGCCCGCGGGGATGTGGTGCGCGAAGGTGTGCAGGGACTTGGACTTGTGGATCCCGCAGCCCAGCGCCTGCTTCGCGATGCGCTCGCCGGCGATGTGGCGGAGCGCGAGGTGCTGCTGCACACCTATCCCGCGCTTATCAAAATGACGGATGCGGAGGGAACGGACTGGATCGCTTATCTGATGCTGCTCGAGCCGAATTCCTCGACGAAGACGGCCTTCGAGCAGGTTGGTCGATCGGCACGGGCGGCGCTGTTTATCCGCAGGGCAGAGGCTGTGCCCTCCTCCGGCATCGAGGCCTGTGCCGTCCTTTACGGACTGACGCCGGGAGAAGTCCGGGTGCTGCACGCCGCCGTCCAGACCCATACGGTCGCGGAGATGGCGCTTACCCTCGACATCTCCCCCAACACCGTCAAGAAACATCTCCAAGCGATCTTCGCAAAAATGGGCGTCAGCCGCCGCGCCGCCATGATCCGCGCCGTCCTAGCCGCCCGGCAATAATGGGAGAGGTTCCGCGCCTTTTCGAAGATGTCTCCTGAATGCGTGTCGCGGCTTCAGGAAAAAACATTGAGAAACAATATCTTAAAGCATATTTCCAGAATCCCGAATCAGGCCGCATGCTGTAGCTGAGAGCGCGATCCGAAAGCGCGAAACCAGAGCAAAGTTATCCAATGACCGCTCAAGTGGCACGGCATGTTTCGGAAAGAAATGGCACTTTGCCCAATTGAAAAATGAATAGCCCCGAGTTTCGTAGACGCCTTAGCGAAAAGGGCGCTTGTCGTAACTCGGTGCAAAGCATGGGGAAGCCTAGCGAGGCGTGATCTCATGCTCTTCATTCTATTTGTCCTTTCTTGAAATCCACATCGTCATCCGGAAACGGACGGACTGCTGTCTCGGAGCCAAGTCGATCCTTCAGCCTTCGTATTGCTCCTGAGTAACGTGCTCCATCCAGTCCACGACCTTTCCGTCTAGATGTTCCTGGATCGCAATGTGGCTCATCGCCGTTGTTGGCCCCGCGCCGTGCCAATGTTTTTCGCCAGGCTCGAACCACACGACATCGCCGGGGCGGATTTCCTGGATCGGCCCACCTTCGCGCTGCACGCGTCCCAATCCGCTCACGACGACGAGGGTCTGGCCCAGCGGATGCGTGTGCCAAGCGGTTCGAGCGCCAGGCTCGAATGTGACCGTCGCAGCGGCACTGCGCCTTGCTTCGTTGGCGGCGAACAGCGGGTCGATCCTCACCGAACCCGTGAACCAGTCCGACGGACCTTTGCCGGACGCCTGGCTGCCGAGGGAAATAATATCCATGTCGAATCTCCTTTGTGGAACCGAGCCGACCGCCCGAACGGTGGCCGGCTCGGTTTGCATCAAACCGCCAGATGTTGGTTGAAGAACTGTGTGAGCTTGTCAAACGGAATGACATCCGTCCTGTCGTAGAGATCGACGTGGCTTGCGCCTGGAATGACTATCAGTTCCTTCGGCTCGGCCGCCGCTTCGAAGGCCGTCTTGGCGAAGTAGAGCGAGTGAGCCTTCTCGCCGTGAACGAAGAGAACCGGACGCGGGGAAATCTCTGCGATATAGGACAGGATCGGCATGTTCATGAACGACAGCGGTGTTGTCTGCGTCCAAGCGTTACGGGAGTTGACGGCGCGCTTATGGTATCCGCGCGGCGTGCTGTAATAGTCGTGATAGTCGATCATGAACTGCGGAGAGTCTGCAGAGACAGTGGCGTTGTAGGCAGGCTGATAGGCGGGGCTACCCTTTTCCGCGTCGATCCAGCGCTGACGGCTCATCTGTTCCAGCGCCTGGGTGCGCTGTTCCAACGTGACGCTGTCATTGTAGCCCTTCGACATCACGCGGGTCATGTCGTACATCGTACTGGCAACGACGGCCTTGACGCGCTTGTCGACGGCGACGGCGTTCAAAGCCATGCCGCCCCAGCCGCAGATGCCGATGACACCGATGCGCTCACGATCGACCTCGGGGCGCAGGCCGATGTAGTCGACCGCTGCGCTGAAGTCTTCTGTGTTGATATCAGGCGAGGCGACGTTGCGCGGCTCACCGCCGCTTTCGCCTGTAAAGGACGCGTCGAAGGCGAGCGTGATGAAGCCGCGTTCGGCCATCGTCTGCGCGTAGAGACCGGAGGATTGCTCCTTGACCGCGCCAAAGGGGCCGCCGATAACGATTGCGGGAAGGCCCCGGCCACCGCGGTTCTTCGGGAGGTAGAGATCGCCCGACAGGGTGATGCCGTAACGGTTCTTGAACGTGATCTTCTCGTGGTCGACGACTTCGCTCCTGGGAAATGTCTTGTCCCAGTCAGCACTGCCCTGAGCGAAAGCGGGCGCCGCGGCAGCGCTTGCGACGCCCAGTGCTGCGACGCCGACTCCGGTTAGTTTCAGGAAGGTACGGCGAGCTTCATTATGGTCGGTCATATGTGCTTCTCCTTGATGATATGTGCTTGCAGTGTATGGTTTGATCCGGGCACGAAGGCGCAGTTGCGGAAACGGGAGGTTTCCACATCGGCAATCCTGGTCTTGGGCGTAATCGGCAGCCGGCGGGCTCGAACCTGCGGCTGGCTACCGAAAGGCGCTAGAGGCGCAACAGCGTCTTGATCGCGCGGCGGTCGTCCATCGCCTTGTAGCCTTCGGCGACATCCTCCAAAGGAAGTTCCAAGTCGAACACCTTTCCGGGATCGATCTTGCGGCTCAGAATCAGGTCGAAGAACTGCGGCAGGTAGCGGCGCACGGGAGCCGGGCCGCCGAGCAGGTTCTTCTGGGCGAAGAACAGCATCTGCCCTTCAAGCGACATACCGTGGGGTACGCCGACAAAGCCTATCGAGCCGCCCGGCCGGGCCGCATTGAGCGCCTGCATCATGGATTCCTGCGTGCCGACGCATTCCAGCACAGAGTCAGCGCCGATGCCCTTCGTCAGTTCCCGAATCTTGGCGACGCCTTCGTCGCCACGCTCGGTGACGATATGCGTCGCGCCATAGTCGAGCGCCAGGTTCTGACGGGACTTGTGCCGGCTCATTGCGATGATCCGCTCGGCCCCCAACTGCTTGGCGGCGAGGACACCCATGAGGCCAACCGCGCCATCGCCAACGACGACGGCCGTGCAGCCTGGCTGGACACGCGCGGCATCCGCGGCATACCAACCCGTGCCCAGAACATCTGACGCGGCGAGCAGGCTTGGGATCAGGTCTTCGGGCGGCATCTCGGCGGTTGCCACCAGCGTACCGTCGGCATTCGGGATGCGCGCGATCGGCGCTTGCCCGCCGGACATGAACTGCCTGACGACGCAAGACGACGGCCAACCACCGAGGCAATTGAGGCACTGACCGCAAGACAGCACGAAAGAGCCGACGACGAACTGGCCGGGCTTCACCGTCGACACGGCCGATCCGATCTCGACGACGACACCGCAATACTCATGACCCATATGGGCGGGCTGGTTGACGGGCTGGAGCCCGCTATAAGGCCAAAGATCGGAGCCGCAGATACAGGACGCCGAAAGCTTGATGATCGCGTCCGTCGGCTCGATGATCTTCGGGTCTTCGACTTCGACGCACCTGATATCGCCGGGGCTGTAAAGAACTGTCGCACGCATGATCGTGTCCTTCCTTCGATTATTCGGCGCGTTCGATGCGCAGGGGAAAGGTGCCACGCGTCAGCATCGGCTCGATCCCGCCGTCGACGCGCCCAAGGCGGATCAAGCCGCTGGAATAGCGATAGGGTGCATAGAACAGGATGACGTCACCCCAAGGCGCATAATAACAGACGTCGCCAGGTCGCTCGTTGCCGAACGGACCGCTTCCGTCCTCCGTCAATTTTCGTGGCAGGTAGGCGATCTTCTCGTTGTTGGAATAGTCCTCGATCGTGAGGTCGAGCGGCAGCATCGATGCGAAGTCCCGTGCCGAGGGATTGTCGTAGAGGGTCGCGTTGACGGTGTGCCTGTCGAAGCTGAAGCGGACTTTCATGTCTGTGGGCTCCTGATTGGCGGGGTCGCGGCGCTGCTGGCCGAATGCCAAGGGCGGCAAGATGATGGTGGCAAGGCTGCCGGCCAACACCGTCCGGCGATGCAGTCGAGGCGATGTCATGTGGTGTTCCTCCGGGCGTTGCGCATGGCGGCAAGCGCGACAATGGATGAAGCCGCCAAGATGATGGCTGCAAGAGCGAACGGCCCCCGCCATCCGACGGCGTCGAACAGATATCCACCGCCCGCGGCTCCAGCCGTGATGCCGAGCTGGATGACGGCAACGCTCAGCCCGCCGCCGGCCTCGGCGTCATCGGAGATATGCTTGCTTACCCAGGTGCCCCAGCCCACCTGCGCAGCGGTGCCAAAGAAACCCCAGGCAACCAGCAATGCTGCCACGAGCAGAGACGCCGAGGTGAGTGCGGCCATACCGATCGCAAGAAGTGCCATGACGGCTGGAATGCCTATCAGCAGCGTGAACAGGCGTGTCCGCAAGGCTCTGCCAATGGCGATCGTGCCGAGTACGCCAGCAAGGCCCATGAGCAGAAGCACGAGGGAGATGGCTTCGATAGAGAAGCCGCCCGCGGTTTCGAGATAGGGTCGCAGATAGGTGAACAGTGCGAACTGGCCCATGAACAGGAGCATAGTCGAAGCCATGCCCAGAAGGACCTGACGGCGGGCGAGAAGTCGCAGCACGTTGCCGCGGGACTTCTGATCCCGAGGCGGCATTGGCGGCAGGCTGATCCACTGCCAGACAAGCGCCAGCAACGCGATGGGAACGACCAGGAAAAATGCGCTGCGCCAGCCGACATAGGCACCCAGCAGACTGCCGAGCGGCGCGGAGATCGTGGCGGCCAGTGCGTTGCCGCCGTTGATCCAGGCGAGCGCTTTTGGGACCTCGTTCTCCGCGACCAGGCGCATGACGATCGAGGTTGACATCGACCAGAAGCCACCGATCGCGATACCGAGCAAGACCCGACCAATCATGAGCACAGGATAATTCGGCGCGAAAGCCACGATCGTGCCGGACACCACAAGCAGGGATGTGAAGCCGCTGGCGACGAGGCGACGGTCGATCCGGCGGGTAAGGTGCGCCACCACCAAGCTGGTGATCACGGCGAAAACGCCGGAGACCGAGATCGCTTGTCCGGTTTGTCCCTCGGTTATTGCCAGATCGTGAGCCACGAGCGGAAGCAAGCTCACAGGCATGAACTCCGAGGCGATGAGCACAAACGCGGCCAGAGCCATCGAAAAGACCGCACCCCAGGGTCCTGCTAGGCGGACTGGCTGTTGATCGCAGGTCAATGCCATTGGTTCGCGTCTTCCTCATACTTGCTTCGTTAGAAGAGGAACATACGCGGTGGCCATTCCAAGGATAAGATGCCATAATCCGAAAGGACTTATCGACCGAGAGTATGAATAGGAGCTGGCTGTTGGAGCGGCAGGACCTCAACGACATGTTGTCTTTCATAGCAGTCGCCGAGGAACGGAGTTTCACCAAGGCTGCCGCAAAACTGGGGACATCACAGTCCACGCTGAGTCATACGATCAAGCAGTTGGAAGCGCGATTGGGTGTCAGATTGCTGACGAGGACCACGCGGAGTGTGTCACCGACGGACGCCGGGGACCGATTGCTCAAAGCCTTCGTCCCGCGACTTCGTGAACTTGACGGCGAACTGGAAGACCTGATGTCGGCCCGCGACAAGCCTGCCGGGGCGGTCAGGATCACTCTTTCGGACCATGCGCTGGAGACTGTCCTTTGGCCGAAGGTGCGACCGCTTCTTCTGGAGTATCCGGATATCAAGCTTGAGCTCAACATCGACAACGGGTTCCGGGACATTGTCGAAGAACGCTTCGATGCGGGCGTCCGGTTGGGGGAGAGCCTCGACAAGGACATGATTGCCGTGCGCATTGGTCCGGATTGGCGGCTCGTTGCGGTCGGTGCACCCTCCTATTTCGCGAACCGCCCCGTTCCCAGAGTTCCGCAGGACTTGGTGGAGCACGTATGCATCAACACCCGGCAATCTCGATCAGGTGGTCTCTATGCATGGGAGTTCGAGAAGGACGGCCGCGAACTCCGCGTCCGCGTCGATGGCCAGATCATCCTGAACAGCTCGATCGTCCAGGTCGAAGCGGCCATGGCGGGCTACGGCATCGCCTACGTTCCGGAAAACCTCGTGGAACGTCAGATCGCCAATGGCGAACTCATCCAGGTTCTCGATGATTGGTGCCCGTTGTTCACAGGCTACTACCTCTACTATCCCAGCCGACGCCAGAACTCGGCAGCGTTCCTGCTAATCATGAACGCTCTGCGGTTTCGGACCGAGTGACTCGTGATGCGAGCAGGACTTCTATTGGCGCTTTGCAGGCAAGGCGAGCGGACTAACAGGTTTCGGGCCAACGACAGAACATGCCCAAGGGGCGATATGAGGGCGCAAAGCCGCCAGTCGGCAAGACCTATGCCAGAACACCCAGGGCGGAAATCATTTCCGCTCTGACGGACCTGCTTTCCGCCTTCGCTTAGCGATCGCCTCGAAGTCCAATCCCTCGAAGATCGAATAGTCGATCTCTGGATCGAGCGGCAGGGCTTTGAGCTTGCGCGCCTCCTTCTCGGTCGCGACGTCGAAACCGTAGAGGTCGTGCTCATCGACCCCGGCGCTGTGCCCTGCCTGGACACGGCGTTCGCGCGGATCGATCCCGATTCGCGCATGTCCTGGATGTTGCCGCTGCGGAGAGAGTGGAAGACCTCGCGTCGCCCGTTGCTCTCTCCACCGGACTTCGGCTTGATGCGGATCACCTGACGGCGAACCAGCTTCACCACATTCTTCGCGAGCGGCAGCCCCAGTCCCGGATCGCGACTTCGATAACGTGGCTCAGGATTGCCAGCTCCCAAACGGTTGTCGAGGGGGCAACCGAGCGCAGGCGCTCGTCCCGGAACGACGATATGTCCTGAGGCGAGAGCCCGATCATTGTGCGATGAGCGATGTCGTGACGCTTGAGCACATCGATCCGCTGGATCTCCTGGGTGGCGCCGCGTTTCGTCGGCGAAACCTCGATCCTATAGCGCTTGAGGAGCGTCGTGCTTTCGAGGATGCGCGTGTCAGGCGCAGCACCGAAGCGGTCGACCTGGGCCTCGAGCTCGCGCGCCCACTTCTCGGCTTCCTGCTTTGTGTCGAACGACTTGCAGCGGGGCTTCATGCCTGCGCGACGGACCTGAGCTTGCCAGCGGCCTCTGAGTTTGCGGATCGTTGCCATGTGATCTCCAGTGGGTATTGAAGATCACGCGTAGGATGCCCCTGAAAGGCTGCCAAGGATTATCCCGGCAAGCTCACATTACTCAGAGAATCTAACAATCGGATTGGATTAAGCCATAGATTCCGCGCAGGGGGCGCCGTCACTGTGGCCCTATGCTGATTGTGATCCACAGATCACAACGAGCAACACCCACATTCAGGCATGTGTGTCTTTTATGCAATTGAAATTTCATAAAAATTTGGCGGAGAGGGGAGACTTTCCGCCAATTAAGCCCGCGATACCTGAGAAAGCTGGACTTTCTCCAACCTGCCGCTCTCATTGGCGAAATTGCGATATCCCGAGGTATACCACAGGCGATACCGCGGGCTCAAGGACCGTCAATCCGAGGCATTCCCACACGGGAAAACTTCCCGATCGGTATGAACTCGAAGCTTGATTTCGAGGGCTTCCCGTACGGTAAGGACGGCGTTGATCGGCAGTAAATCTTCCTGTACGGTAAGCGCTCACGGGAGACGATCCATGTTCAGGTCTGCACGCGATTTCGGCGCCGCGATCCGCGAAAAGCGCAAGGCGGTCGGCGCTGGACACAGACCGAGCTTGCGGCGCGCTCCGGTACGGGTGAGCGTTTCATTGTGGATCTTGAGTCCGGGAAGCCGAGTTGCCAGCTTGAGAAGTCGCTGATCGTGGCGCGCACCGTTGGACTGGAGATCGGTGACCTCAAGGCGGCTCAGTCCGTCACGGACGCCCCGGAAGACGACCTTGGGTTCCTGCCCACCTTCGGCGACGGCCGATGACGACCATCTACAGGACATCGTCGGCCTCCTCGGCCATATCGGGCGCGACACAGCCGGCGCCTTGTCGATCGGTAGCCACGTCGACCGGGTGTCAATCTCCAGCCCTTGCCGGATGCCGCGGCGCTGGAGCGCATTCTGGATGAGCTTCCGGCAAAGCCCTTCCTGGTCGGGGAGCGCGGGGTCTCGATGTCTCTCGCGGGCGTCCAGGAGAAGCTGCCGGTCTTCGTCGGAGAGAATGGTGCGATATCGATCCCTGTCGATGGGACACCCTTCACCCACATTCTGAAGCCTGATTCAAGGCGGCTCGCAGGGAGCGTCGAGAACGAAGCGTTCTGTCTCGCCCTTGCGCGCGCCTGTGGTCTTGAGGGTGCTGAGGCGACCATCTGCGTGGCTGACCGACGCCGCTATCTTCTGGTGAAGCGATATGACCGCTTCACCGATCCGCAAAACGAAATTCGCCGGCTTCACCAGGAAGATCTTTGCCAGCTAACCGGACATTTCCCGTCGCAAAAATACGAGTGCTCCTCGACCGGGCAGGGCGTGACCCTGAAAATGATGTTCCAAGCCGTCAGCGACCTGGCTTCGCCTGCAGAGCGCATGACACTCCTCGATGCAGTCATCCTCAACGTGCTCATTTGCAACTCGGATTCGCACGCGAAGAACTATTCGATCCTGATCGGTGCGGGTGGGTCCGCGAAGATGGCGCCGCTCTATGACCTGATGTGCGCTGCTGTCTATCCTGCCGTCGACCAGAGCCTGCCTCAGGGGATTGCAGGCCGGATCAGCGCTGCGGATCTGCAGAAAGCCGACTGGCAGGCGCTTGCCGCCGACATCGGGTTGAGCAGAGCATCGACGGTCAGGCGCGTTGCCGACTTAGCCGAGCTTGTCGCCGCGCGATGCGCGGATGTGGCTTCGCAGGTTGCTGACCTTGCGGGCGATCCGGCTCGGGTTCTGGAAAGGGTCACACATCAGATCCAGAAGCGGTGTCGGCGCATTCAGGCGGATTGCTGATAATCGGTGAGACGGCAATTATTTCCGCATGCAAGGCAACGGTGGAATGGCCGTTCGTCATCTTTCGTTGGCGCTGCAGCTGAGCCAGACATAGCAACACTCGTCGCAACCAGTGCCGATTGGTCACGCCTGCCGAAATCGATCGAAGAGCATGACCCTGACATTTTGCAGACGCCACATCTCAGGACATCCGTTGTGATTGAGCAATTTTGACCCTTTCGGCGTGGAAGCCTGGCCCCGGTTGCTACAGGTCAACACGCCGATCAATCTGCCGTTTCTTTGGTGGGACGGGGGTCAGCCTTCGGCGCCAATGGTGGGGTTGAATTGAGTTGGTTGGACTTTGAAATTCTGACCGCACGCTTCACGCTGTTAGTCCCACACATTATTCGAACTGGCGCGCAGGCTCGGATATGACGCGGGTTACTCTCGGCAAGAGCGGGGTACGGGAAATCCGCACGCCCGGATCCGGCCGGACATGCTCAACGTCACACTGCCCGGCGTCGGCATGATGCTGCGCTGAGATTGGCCGAACCACGCTGAAATGGCGGCGAAGCAGTCGTTCTCCTAAGGCAGCCGCCGGCCCTTGCCCAATGATGAGAAACCACTCCGCCTCATAATCGTCATTCCTTATTTTCAGGAATTCGCTAGTATCGACGGGCAGCTCCCAGCGAGCCGAGAACGGGGCGGTGATCGCATGACACTTCCGTTGCGTGGTCCCTCAGCCATGGCTTGCGACGATGCGTTCGCCGTCGGCGAACTTTATGAAGCCTATGGCAGGCTGATCGGCCATCGCTATGTCCTCCATGAGCGAATGGCGCAGACCGGCGACAGCAGCTTTTCGAATATCTCCGTGCTCGACGCCTGCGCAACGCGGTTCCAGGGCGGGGTGCTCCGCTTCGACATGTCGGCCAACCAGGATGGGCTCGATCTGGTGATCCTGTCCTTCGCTTTGTCGGGGCAGGCCCTGTATTATCGGCAAAACGGCGTCGATTGCGTGGCGCTGCCCGGCAATGCCATTCTCCACACCACCGACGTCCCCCTTCACGCGCAGGCGGATCGGGCGGGGGAGGTGATGGCCGTGGCTCTGCCCCGCGCCAAGCTGAGCGCGATGCTTGCCGACCGGGACGCGCTGACAACCCGCGTCCTTCCAGGCGACAATCCTGCTCTTTCGCTTTTTTCAGGACATGCGCGCAGCTTCCTATCCTTAAGCGGGCTGCCCGATGCCACGCTCGCGGATCTCGTCGGTGATCAGCTCTGCGATCTTGCTGCCGTAGCCCTGGGTGCGAATGGGACAGGCAAAGACAAGGTCATGAGCGGGGAGGCCGTCACCGACGTCCGCTTCAACAGGGCGATACGATATATCCACCGCCACCTCGCCGATCCGACGCTGGGGGACGCCGACATCGCCCGCCATCTCGGACTGTCGGTTTCCTCCGTCCGCCAGATCTTCGCGCGAAAACAGACGACACCGGCGCGCACCATTCGCAAGGCGCGGGTCGAGTTGGCAGCGAGACTATTGCGCCAGACGTCGCATCCCCCGCGCAAGGTCCTGTCGATCGCTTTCGATTGCGGTTTTCACAGCGTTTCCGCCTTCTACGACGCATTCCGCGATCAGTACGGCCTGCACCCGAGCGATCTCCGGCCTCTGCCCCGCAAATCTTCCCTCGATTGACAGATTCCGGAGCCCATTCTGGCGGAATCGACACGCGATGCCTGCTCGTGCGGTGCTAGCAAAGGCAGCGCGCGTCGCCGGTTCATGATGATCCGGCCGGCCGGCGGGGGAACGTCTTATGCAAGCGCATCACCAATGGACATGTGCGGCACGGATCGCCTTGTCGAGGCTGGCGATGCACTGCCTGATGCTCGGCCTCGCCTGTCTCCTCGGCGGCTTCGCCCCGAGCGGAGCCGCCGCCGAGCGAACGGTTCTGCCCGCGAGCCGCGATCCGGTCATCATCGTTCTCGACGCCTCCGGGAGCATGGCGGCGGCCCTCGGCAAGGAGACACGGCTGGACGCCGCCCGGCGCATTCTCCTCGACACGCTGTCGCTCTTTCCGGTCGATCGCCAGGTCGGCCTCGTTGCCTATGGCCATCGCCGCAAGAATGATTGCGGCGATATCGAGACGGTGAGGGACCTCGGCCCCGTCGACGTCAAGGCCATACGCGAGGCGCTCAAGCCGCTTCGCGCCAGGGGCAAGACGCCGCTCTCCGGCGCACTGCGCCATGCGGCAGGCCTTCTTCCCGAGAGCGGCGGCACGATCATGCTGGTCAGCGACGGGCTGGAAACCTGCCATGAGGATCCCTGCGCTGTGGCCGAGTCGCTCAAAGAGGCGCGGGCTGGTGTGGTGATCCACGTCGTTGGATTCGGTCTTTCGGAGGGCGAGATGAAGGGCCTCGCCTGCATCGCCGAACGCGGTGGCGGGCAGGCGATCGAGACCAAAAATGCCAATGGCCTGGAGCACGCATTGAGGACTCTGGCCGAACCGCCGCCGGCGCCCATTGGCAACCCTTCGGAAAAACCAAGCCCGGTGGAGACGAAGCCGGCTTCGCCGCCACCGCCGATGCCCAAGCCCGTGACGCTCAAGGCCGTGATCGACGGCCGGGCGGTTCCCGGCCCGGTCACGTTCACGGTCGCAAGCGACAAGGGCGAGACCGTCTATTCCGGCAAGGGGACGCAGGTGACCCCAAGCCTCGCGCCCGGTCGCTATAGGCTGCGCCTTGCAGGCAGCAATATCGACGCTCAAACGCCGCTGACGGTCGCGGGGCAGCCCGATGAGCGCCACGAGATCCCGCTGAAGGCCGGCCTCGTCCGTCTGTCGATCGTCGCGGCCCAAGGACTGTCGCTGGCCGACACTGACCTGAAGGGCGACCCGGTCTGGACGCTGGCGCCGAAAGCGGGACAGGCTCTCGCGACGCTGGAGGGCGTCCTTGCCCCCGAAGCCATGCTCGCGCCCGGTCGCTATGCGCCGACGGTATCGCTGGGCGGCTTTTCGGCGACCGCCGAGATCGACGTGGTCGAGGGCAAGACGGTCGAGAGCGTGCTCGACCTTCGGCTGGGCAAGGTAACCCTGGAGGCCGCCTTGCCCGGAGAGAAGACGCCGATCAAGACGGGAACGGGCCTCTCCTGGACGCTGGCCGGACAGGCGGACACAAAGCCTCTGACGGCGGAGGCGGTGGCGCGGCCGACCTTCCTCGTTTCGGCCGGCGCCTATATGGCCCGGCTTGCGATTGCTGGCGCGGTCATCGAACAGGCCGTCACGGCGGAGGCAGGAGAGACGAAAATTGTCCAGCTCGATCTGCCCTCCGCCGCGCTCGCGCTGCAAGGCAGCCTCGGACCGGGCGCACCCGCCTTCACCGACTGGCGCGACGCGGCCTGGACCGTGCGGCCGGTCAAGCTGATCGGGGGTGCGCAAGCGGGCCCGGCCCTTGAAGGAAAACTGGAGGCGGCCCCCTCGCTGGTCCTGACGCCGGGCGAGTGGGAGGTCACGCTGGTCTCGGGTGCGGCAAGCGCCACGCGTCATCTGACGCTGGCGCCCGGTGCAAAGCTGCGTGAGCGCCTCGACCTTGCCGCCGGCCGACTGACGATTTCGGCTCAGCCGGCGCCTGGCGCCGCGCCGCCAGCCAATGTCCTTCTGTCGATTTTTGCGGCCAAGACCGAGGGCGGCTTCGAGGAAAAACCGATCGTCCAGGTGGGCACGCCGCGAAGCTATGCAGCGATCCTGCCTGTGGGACGCTACCGGGTCGATGCCGCCGACGAGCAGGGGCGGAAGGGAACTACTGATATAGACCTAAAGACAGGTGAAAGCGTCGAGAGGAGTATTGATCTCAAATGAAGGCTTTGTCGACTTACAAACTCGGTCGTGCTCTCTGGGGCCTGCAGCTGCTGCTCTGCGTTTTCTACGCCCCTGCTGTCCTTGCAGAGTCGAAGCTTGGCTCCGGCGAACTTCCACCAGACCAAGCCGCGATCGCGACCTACTGGCATAACAAGCTGGATGTGCAGCTTGCCCCGACCGAGGTTGCGGATCCCAAGGTCCCCGGTGGAACGATCAAGGTTTTCTCTGCCGATGACATGGTCCGGTTCATGGACGCGACGCTTGCCGAACTCAACTTCTGGATCGACAAGGTCGATCCAGAGCGCAGGGCCGGCGGAGGTAAATCGAGCGGGCTGGGTGGCGCTCTGCCGCCGATGTCGCCCGACGAGCTGCAGCTCCTCGTCGGCCGCGTCGAAGACCTGATGCGTCGGATGGATGCCGTCGAAGCCAAGGTGGATGCCTTGATGAAAGGCGAGCACAAGGCCCCCTTCAAGGTGGTCAGCGCCGGCGGCAAGACGCTCTTCCAGGTCGATGCGTACGGCAACAGCCTGTTTCAGGGCGCGACCGGGGAGGGCCTGATCCATATCGGCTTTGTCGGCAACGGCGGGTCGATTTCAGCGATCAGCCCGGATGGCGGCTTTGCGGCGAGCATCGGCGCGAGCGGCGGCATGCTGCAGGTCCAGAGCGCGGAAGCTAAGACCAGCGCCTATGTGATCGCCAGCGACAAGGCCGGTCTGCATCTGACATCGGGCGAGAAGCACACCGATCTCGCAGCGGACGAGGATCTCTTCGGACTGAAATTGAGCGACGGGGAGAAGCCCGCCGCTTCGCTCGGGACTGTGCCCGGGAAGGGCGTAGCCCTTCGCCTCTTCAACGAGGCAGGCGAACAGGTGATGTCCGCCGGCGCCAATCCGGCCAAGAACAATGCCGGCCTCGTCGCCGTCGGCAGCGGTGGCCAGACGGTAGCCTGGATCTCGGCCGAGGCCGACGGGTCGGGTCTGGCCCAGGTTTTTGCGGCGGACGGCTCGCCGGCGGCCGCTCTGGTCGGCAAGGAACGTGCTGCGGTCGCCTATAACCAGGCGGGCAATCCTGTCGCGACCATTTCCAAGAGCGGCAAATCCGAAGGCGGCACGGTCGTCGCCCGCAACCCGGATGGCGACGGCATCTTTGCCGCCGGCTTCGCGGCGGAATATGGCGGCGGCGAAGCCTGCGTTTGGCGCGCGAAACGCAGCAACACCTTCTGCCTCGGCCTCGGCATGCCGGGCATGGGGGTGGGCAAATGACGATCCTTGACCCCGAGAAGAAGGCAATGACCGCATGAGATCTCTGCCTAGAACGACCGCTTCCTTGACCTGTTTCCTCCTGGCCGCGGCCCCCTCCAGGGCCGCATCGGACTGCCAGCCGATCTACGATGCCTATGCCGCCATGTTCCAGAAGCCGGCGATCAAGCGGACGATCACGACGCCTGGCATGGCCGATCCGGTGGAGATGGTCCTGACGCCGGACGCGCTTTACAGCCGTGTCGGCGCCAAGGACAGCTGGGGAAAGGTTGAGCTGAATGCGGCGACGCGTTCGGTGATGAAGAAGGGTACACCGTCGCCGGAGACGGTGACCGAGTGCCGGCGGATCGGCCCGCGCGCCGTCGAGGGCGTCTCCGGCACGGCTTATGACTTCACGCCTGCAAAGATGAGCGGAAACGCCCCCGGCGAGACAATCACGGTCGTGCTCGACGACGCAACTGGTCTTCCCCTTCTGGAAACGGCGCTGAAGGCCGGCACGAAGGTGGCGAACGTCTATGACGGCGTCACGATTCCCCTTCCGTGAGCGACACGAAGTACGAGCTCATTGGCGGACAGTCAGCGAGCACAGCGCGGCTAATGCCGTTCCATGCCGCTTTTCTGGCGCTTGTCGTACCTCCGTTCACCGGCGCGCTCGTCTTCGCCATGTTCGGCGCCGATCTCAGCCTGCGACTGATCGCCAGTCTTCTCGCTCCCGCCTATCTGCTCGGGGCCGCGCCCGCCTTTCTTTGCGGTCGGCTCGACCGGAGACTGGCGCGACTTGGCTGGAGCGGAGCGGCACGTTTGGCCGTTGCCTCCGGTCTCGGCGGCCTTGCTGGGCTCGTCGTCCTCGGTCCGCTCTTTCTCAAGGGCAGCATTCACGGAGCGCTACCGCTGCTTGCGCCCGTGGCGTTCGCCTTTTCTGCTTTCGCGGCACTAGGGCTGGCCATGCTGCTCGCCTGGCTGCCGGCCATGACCTGGAAACCACCCACGCCACCGGAGGGCGATCGATGACGATCCGACATGTCGGCACCCTGCTGCTCCTGCTCCTCGGCTGTCTCGCCATTCCCACAGCGGCAGCGGCGGTCCAGCCGGAAGCCTGTCCGGCGGCCTTCCCGGCCTCCGCCTTCGCCCGCCCGGCTGAGGCGCGCGATGTCCGGCCCTGTGCCCAGGCGCTTCTTTCGATCCTCTTTCGCCGTCTGCCGCCGCCACCGGAGACGGAAATCCACGTTGTCGATACGCTCTACGGGAAGGACGAAGCGGGCGCGCACAATGCCTTCATCACCTTCCAGATCGCCACGCCGAACCGGCGCAGGCTGTGCCGGGACTCTGCCGAACCGGCGGATATGCAGGTCAACTTCGTTCGCGACCCGGTCGACGGCTGGATCGATCTCGACAGCAGGGGGAGCTACGACCCCGCGGCATGCGGTCAATGGACCTATTGGGCGGACGAGGACATCGCCGAGATCCTCCACCCGCCGCATTTCACGCGGCTGCCCGCGGCGCAGCGCGCGGGCATTCGCGAGGTTGCCAAGGGTGATCCGGAGCGAAAGGCCATTCTCGACGCGGTCAGGGAGGCCAATGCCGACCTCAACCGCCGGACCCCGATCGTCTTCGTCGTCGGGCGGTTACGAAGCGACGGGGAGACCGCCTACTTTCGCGGCGCTGTGCGTCGAAAACTAGATGGAAGGCCGATCGATCCTGCGCTTTGGGGTGAATGCGAACAGGACCCGGAAACGGCCGTGCTGGAGGCGTTGCTGGAAAAGAACAATGGCCGCTGGCACGCCATCAAGGCCAACCGCTGCGCCGACGACCTCTTCCTCACCGGAGCCGAACGCAGCCGCTACCGCCTGTTCCTGATGGATGAATAGGGCGCTATCGACGGATTCAGTCGCTCAGTGTGTCAATCGGCGTCGAATTCCGGCTCTCACACAATTTTGGTGGTCAGAGGCCTATCTGACGCCGATGACGCGCGCCTGAATGCACCCGATTTTTTTCCCTGGTCGTACATCTGGCGCTTTACAAGCTTGAGCTTGGTAATCGATCGCATCCCAGGACGTGGTGTAGCTTAGACGACCACGGCCCATCCCAGAGGGGCGGAATGAGTGTCAGCTTGCGGCTGGCAGGCTAAGGTCTGTTGACAGACGTCAGGCTGGGGCAAGGTTTGTTGCCGAGGGTCTCCTTGTTTGACAGGAGGCTTTGATGGT
>NZ_MKIO01000036.1:6045-30449 GCF_001938945.1 Xaviernesmea rhizosphaerae | reverse complement strand
GAACCATCAAAGCCTCCTGTCAAACAAGGAGACCCTCGGCAACAAACCTTGCCCCAGCCTGACGTCTGTCAACAGGCCTTAACACTGAGTATGCTTTCCTGAAAAAAATTCACGATGCTTGCATATTAATCAATCACCGAACATCTCTGCGGCTCAAATCCATCAATTCGTTCAGCTCGACATTATGAGCACATAGGAATACCTCCCCCTAATATCAGCACCAACGACTCACACCTCCACCCCCACCCGCCCCTTCCGGTTCGTCAAATACACCCCCGCGACCGCGATCGCCGTCCCGGCGATCATCGGCGCCGTCAGCGGTTCGCCGAACATGAGATAGGCCTCGAAGGCCGCCAGCGGCGGGACGAGGTAGATCAGCGAGGCGGCGCGGGAGACCTGGCCGCGGCGGATGAGGTAGAGCAGCAGGCCGATAGCGCCGACGGAAAGCGCCAGCACCGCCCAGCCGAGGGCTGCGAAGAGTTCAAAACTCCAGATGACGCGCAGATCTTCCAGCATCAGAGCCGCGGGAATGGTGACGATCAGCGCGCCGATATATTGCAGGCAGGCGATGCGCCGGAGATCCCCCTCCTGCAGGAAGCGCTTCTGGTAGAGCGTGCCGAAGCTTACCGAGGCCATGCCCGTGATATTGACGAGGACGGGAAAGAGCGGCACGGCCGCCGCGCCCAGCGCCCCGCCAGCGAGCGCCTTCGGCAGCACGGCAAGCGCGATTCCGCAGAAGCCGAAGACGAGGCCGAGGCGCTGCAGCCCGCTCAGGCGTTCGCCTGTCATGGCGGGGGCGGCGAGCGCCGTCATCAAAGGCTGGAGGCCGGCGATAATGCCGGAAATCGCGGCGGGCACGCCCTGGCCGATCGCCCACCAGACCGCGCCGAGATAGAAGCCATGCAGGAACATGCCGGAAAGCACGGCGTGCAGGCTGGCGCCGGGGCGCGCGAGGCGCGGCACCTTCATGGCCCGGCACAGGCCGGCGAAGATCAGCGCCGCCAGCCCGTAGCGCATGACGAGAAAGGTGAGCGGATCGGCATAGAGATCGGCATATTTGGCCATGACCCAGCCGGTCGACCAGAGAGCCACGAACAGTGCGGGGGAGAGGCGCTCCAGAAGCAAGGCGGTTTCCGATCGGGCAGAGGGACAGGACGGGAGGATGCCGCGCAAGGACGGCGCGGCGCGTCCTGCGGTACAATCCGGCGGCAGCCCACGTCAAAGCAATTTCCTTGAGCCTTATGCGAAGTCGCACTGATAGGAACCGGCAGGCCGGCCTGCGCGCCGGCGCGACCAGCCTGCCCCGGCACGGGCGTCCGACAGGGCGATTGCAGATTTCGCCATTTTAAACGTTTTACGGGTTTTCCACAGCCACCCCTTGATTGTCTTGGCTTTTTTTCTTTCATTTCCGGCAGCGCATGCTTCTTGCAA
Source organism: Xaviernesmea rhizosphaerae (assembly GCF_001938945.1). Classification (GTDB taxonomy): domain Bacteria; phylum Pseudomonadota; class Alphaproteobacteria; order Rhizobiales; family Rhizobiaceae; genus Xaviernesmea; species Xaviernesmea rhizosphaerae. Next base: position 29,018 of record NZ_MKIO01000036.1, on the reverse strand, counting down.
TGCAGCAGATGTTGTACTCAAATGCTTGAACAGTGCCTGTCGAACCAAAGACGCTTCGATCACGGCCGGAGACCCCGCACTGGCGCCAGCGTCAGGGCGGCATGCGCAGGACTGCCCTTCGGCAGGATATGTGTTCCGGTTCGTGGAGGCGTTTCGCCGGACCCAAGCGGGAGCATATCCGCACGCCGGACGAGGTTGACAGGTCGACGGCAAACGAGGGGATGGCGCCATTGGCCTTTGATGAAATGATGACGGCGGACAACGAGCCGCGTCTGCCCTACAAGACGTATAATAGCTGGTTCGAGAGCCAGGACAGAAGCCGCCTGATCGCCAAGTCGAAAGAGGCGGAGAACATCTTTCGCAAGACCGGCATCACCTTCGCCGTCTACGGCCATGCCGATTCCTCCGAAAAGCTCATTCCCTTCGATCTGATCCCCCGGATCATCGCCGCCAGCGAGTGGCGCCGCCTGGCGCAGGGGATCGAGCAGCGGGTGATCGCGCTCAACGCCTTTCTCGATGACATCTATCACAAGCAGGAAATCATCAAGGCCGGCCGCCTGCCGCGCGAGCTGATCGAGCGCAACGACGCCTTTCTGCCGCAGATGGTGGGCATGCGCCCGCCGGGCGGGGTCTATACCCATATTGTCGGCACGGATATCGTGCGCACCGGCGAAGACCAGTTCTACGTTCTGGAAGACAATGCCCGCACGCCCTCCGGCGTCAGCTATATGCTGGAAAACCGCGAAACCATGATGCAGATGTTCCCGGACCTCTTCCATGAGAACCGGGTGCAGCCGGTGGAGAACTACCCCTATCTCCTGCGCCAGAGCCTCGCTTCGCTGGCACCTCCGGGCTGCCAAGGCAAGCCGCGCATCGCCGTCCTCACCCCCGGCATCTTCAATTCCGCCTATTACGAGCACGCCTTCCTCGCCGACCAGATGGGCGTGGAGCTGGTGGAAGGCTCCGACCTGCGCGTCATCGACGGCCGGGTGAAGATGCGCACCACGCGCGGCTGGACCCAGATCGACGTGCTCTACCGCCGCGTAGACGATGATTTCCTTGATCCCCTCACCTTCAAGCCGGAATCGGTTCTGGGCGTGCCGGGCATCATGGATGTCTATCGCGCGGGCAATATCACGATCGCCAATGCGCCGGGCACCGGCATCTGCGACGACAAGGCGATCTATTCCTACATGCCGGAGATCGTCGAATTCTATACCGGCCGCAAGGCGCTGCTCGAAAACGTGCCGACCTGGCGCTGTTCCGAGCCGGACAGCCTGAAATATGTGATGGAGAACCTGGCCGATCTCGTGATCAAGGAAGTGCACGGCTCCGGCGGCTACGGCATGCTGGTCGGGCCGACGGCAACGCGCAAGGAGCGCGCGCTCTTTGCCGAAAAGCTCAAGGCGCGGCCGGGCAATTACATCGCCCAGCCGACACTGTCGCTGTCCACCGTGCCGATCCTGGTCAACAAGGGCATCGCCCCCCGGCATGTGGACCTCAGGCCCTATGTGCTGGTGTCCGACAAGGTGCAGATCATTCCGGGTGGACTGACCCGCGTGGCGCTGAAGGCCGGTTCGCTGGTCGTCAATTCCAGCCAAGGCGGCGGCACCAAGGATACCTGGGTTCTGGAGGACTGATCGATGCTTCTCGGAAGAACCGCCTACGGCCTTTACTGGATGTTCCGCTATATCGAGCGGGCCGAAAACAGCGCGCGTCTGGTCGATGCCGGCCTGCGCATGTCGCTGACCCGTTCCCATCTCAACGGCGACCTGTGGGACGGCGTGCTGCAGACCTCCGGTGTCGGCGACGTCTATGAACAGCATTATGGAAAGAGCTCGGCCGAAGCCATCGACTTCCTGATGCGCGACAAGGCCAACCCGTCCAGCGTGCTGTCCTGCATCGACACGGCACGCCACAATGCGCGCATGGTGCGCACCGCGCTGACGCGGGAGACCTGGGAAGCCGTCAACGAATGCTGGCTGGACCTGAAGACCCTGCTGGCCAAGCGGCTGAAACCAGCCGACCTGCCCGAGGCCATCGATGCGGTGAAGCGCAAGACGGGGTTGATCCGTGGCGCCTTTCACGGCTCGATGCTGCGCAACGACATCTTCAATTTCTCCCGCATCGGCACCTTCATCGAGCGGGCGGACAATACGGCGCGCATCCTCGACGTGAAGTATTACGTCCTCCTGCCGGCCGTTACCCAGGTCGGCACCTCGGTCGACAACGTGCAGTGGGAATCGATCCTGCGCTCGGTCTCGGCCCATCGCGCCTATGGCTGGGTCTATGAGGGTGAGTATAAGGCCGCCAATATTGCCGACTTCCTCATCCTCAACGGCCGCATGCCGCGGTCGCTGGCCTATTGCTACGAGCAGATCGTCAACAATCTCGAGCATCTCCAGCGCGATTATGGCGACCGTCATGCGGCCCATGAAACGGCGGAGCGGACGATGAAGTCGCTGCAGGACCACTCGATCAAGGATGTGATGGACCAGGGCCTGCACGAATATATCGAGGACTTCATCGGCCAGAACAACCAGCTGAGCCAGGAGATCTCGCAGGGTTACCGCTTCGTCTGATCGATGACGCGGCGCGGGTGGCCCGTCCTGCCGGCCGCCCGCACCGGGTCTGCGAGTCAAGACAGCCCCCGAAGGGAGCAACCGCGCAGAACGGCCTGCGTGCGCGCCCCTAAAGCATCGGACCGAAAAATGGGAACCGGTTTTCGGAAAAGTCCGATGCAAAAACAAAATTCTAGAGCGTCAGACTGCGTCTGATTTTCAGGCCGACGCTCTAGGGCAATTCCGCCCCTGCCCTGCGGCAATGGCGGGGATCAGGGGCGCAAGGGAAGGCTCCGCCCGCTGCGGCGGCGCTGTCCTTCCACCGCGCCAGACATGTTTTTCCGGCGCGTTCGCACCGGCCTTTTGCGGCCGGTTTCGTGCCTCGGGATGGAGAGGGTCCATGCGCCTGACAATCAGCCACATCACCGAATATGCCTATGGCACGCCGGTCTCCTACGCCTTGCAGCGCCTGCGGCTGACGCCGGTCACCACCGTGGGCCAGACGGTCCTGTCCTGGAGCACGACCGTGGAGGGCGGCGCGCAGCAGGTCAGCTATGACGATCATTTCGGCAACCGGGTCGAGCTGATGAGCATCGAGGGCGAACGCGATGCCATCCGCATCGTCGCCAGCGGCGAGGTGGAGACAGAGGACCGTGCCGGCGTCTTCGGTCCCCACCAGTCCTTCATGCCACTCTGGCTGTTCCTGCGCGACACGGCGCTGACCAAGCGCACAAAGGCCGTGCGCGATCTTGCCAAATCCGTCGTCCAGGGCGACAGCGACCTGAGCGCCATGCATGCGCTGATGGGAACAGTGCACCAGACCATCGCCTTCGTGCCCGGCGAAACCGGCATCTGCACCTCGGCGGACGAGGCGCTGGAAAAGCGCAGCGGCGTCTGTCAGGACCATGCCCATGTGATGATCGCCGCCGCCCGCGCGCTCGCCATCCCCGCGCGCTACGTCTCCGGCTATCTGCTGACCGAGAGCGGCGCGCAGCAGGCGGCCAGCCATGCCTGGGCGGAAATGTACCTGAAAGGTCTCGGCTGGGTCGGCTTCGACGCGGCCAACAATCTCTGCCCGGATGCGCGCTATGTGCGCGTCGCCACCGGCCTGGACTATATGGATGCCGCACCCATCTCCGGCCTCGTGCAGGGCGCCGGCAGCGAGACGCTGACGGTCTCGCTTACGGTGTCCGACAGCGGCCAGTGGCAGAGCCAGAGCTGATAGGCGGCGAGAGGCAACCATCCTCGAACAAACCGGAAGACCCGCGCCCTCCCCTTGCCCCTGACGGCAGCGGGAGGGCAATTTATTTTCCGAAATGCGCTTGACTGAGAGTGCACTCGAACTCGTAGCTTCCCGTCTGTCACCCCGGACGGACAGGGGACAGGCGCAATTCGACAGGGAGCAGGGACCAAGGCGGCAAGCGTGATTGCTGGAAACAGAATGCACGAAACGGTCCGGCCTTTCGCCTCAACATCTCGAAAGCGTGGCGGCCACAATCCCGGCGCGGCGGCAAAGGCAGGAACAGACAGTCCATGAAGATCGGCGAACTGGCGCGGCGTTCGGGCCTGACGGCCCATACGATCCGCTACTATGAGCGTATCGGGCTCCTGCCCTTTGCCGACAGGGACAACGGCAGACGACGCGATTACGATGCTTCGATCCTGACCTGGATCGCCTTTCTCGGCCGGCTGAAGGAGACCGGCATGCCGATCCGCGACATGCTGCTCTACGCCTCCCTGCGCGAGCAGGGCCCAAAGACCGGCCGGGACCGCCGCCTTCTGCTCGAGGCCCATCGCACGCGGGTGCATGCCCGGCTCGAAGAGCTTTCCGCCTGCCTGACCGTCCTCGACAGCAAGATCGCCGGCTATCGCGCGGCGGAGGAAAGGACAGAGGCCGATGATGAACCAGACAAACGAGACGAGCCGGCGCGCGCGCGGACAAGCGGCGCTTGAGGCCATTGACGGGGAAGCCGGTGAAAAGGTGGTGACCGCGCTCAAGGACATCGCGCCCGACTTCGCCACCTATCTCCTGGAATTTCCCTTTGGCGACATCTACACCCGCCCGGGCCTGTCGCTGCGTGACCGCGAAATCGCCACCATCGCCGCGCTCTGCGCGCTGGGACATGCGACGCCACAGCTGAAAGTCCACATCGCCGCCGGCCTCAATGTCGGCCTCACCCGGGACGAGATCGTCGAGATCCTGATGCAGATGTCCGTCTATGCCGGCTTTCCGGCGGCGCTCAACGGCCTGTTTGCAGCCAAAGAGGTGTTTGGCCTGCACGGCGAGGGGAATGGCGCATCGGACTGAAGACCTCGGGCAGTCCGATCTCCTATTCCGCCGCGATCACATCCACATGCCCCGCATCCGCATAGGCCAGAATTGCGCGATCGGCGGTCATAAGCGGAGCCCGCAGGAAACGCGCGGTGGCGACGATAAGGCGATCGGCGGGATCAGGATGAAACGGCGGCCGCAAGCGGACGCTATCGATAGCGATCGCCGGGTCGATAGGGATGAGAAGCAGCTGCGGAATGGAGAGCACTTTCGCGACCCATGCCTCCAGATCCTGCGTGAGAACGAGCCGCCTGCGCTCGACAAGCATGGCAATTTCCCAAATGGAGATTGCCGATACGGCCAGTTGGGCCGACTGTCGCAGCCGCTCCCGCGCATCGCCCGCCAGACGCCGGTCATCCTCAAGCGCCCAGATCAACACATGGGTGTCGAGCAGGATCAAGAAAGGCTGTCCCAGTCGCCGGGCTCCCCGACAGGGGAAAGCGCATCGGTGTAAGACAGGACGCTGCCTTTAAGAGCACCCAGGATCTCGCCACCTGAGGCGACCTGAGACAGCGGCGAGACGATCGCCACAGGCTGCCCATGACGCGTCATGATGAAGGGCAGCTTCAGTCCCGCCAGTTCATCGAGCACCGTCTGCGCAAATGGCCCAAGTTCTTCAGCTCCGACCGATTTCATGAAAGCCTCCTGATCAAAGGCAATTCTACAGCATGTCGCGCAAAAGTGGGAATGGTCCGCGCGATCCTCAAGCAAACGAAAAAAGCCTGTCCGCGCGAAGCGGACAGGCCTGGTCGTCATTCAGAGCATCGGATTGCGAAGGGCTTCCAGTCCGATGCTGTCGATTGTGCAGCTCGCGCCGTTCAATGGCTGTCGCGGTTCAGCGGGATCTCGCTGCCGCGCTTGCCGACCAGGAAGTTGAGGTCCGCGCCCTCGTCCGCCTGGGTGACGGTGTCGATGTAGAGCTTGCCATAGCCGCCGACGACCGGCATGTCGGGCTTGACCCAGGCCGCACGGCGCTGCGCCAGTTCTTCTTCCGACACGTTGAGGGTGATCGAGCGGGCCGGCACGTCGACCGTGATGGTGTCGCCGTTCTGCACCAGCGCCAGCGGTCCGCCTTCGGCGGCTTCCGGCGCGGTGTGCAGGATGACGGTGCCATAGGCCGTGCCGGACATGCGGGCGTCGGAAATGCGGATCATGTCGGTGATCCCCTTCTTCAACACCTTGGGCGGCAGGCCCATATTGCCGACCTCGGCCATGCCCGGATAGCCCTTGGGGCCGCAATATTTCAGCACCATGATGCAGGTCTCGTCGATGTCGAGATCGTCCCTGCCGATACGGGCATGGTAGTCCTCGATGCTCTCGAACACCACGGCGCGGCCGGTGTGCTGCATCAGATGCGGCGAGGCGGCCGACGGCTTGAGCACGCAGCCCTTGGGCGCCAGATTGCCACGCAGCACGGCGATGCCGCCGGACTGGGTCAGGGCGTTCTCGCGCGGCACGATGACGTCGTCATTGTAATTGACCACATCCTTGACGCCGTTCCAGATCGTGTCGCCCGTCACGGTGATGGCGTCCTTGTGCAGGAGGCCCATCTCGCCAACGGCCTTGATGACGACGGGCAGGCCGCCGGCATAGTAGAACTCTTCCATCAGGTGCTTGCCCGAGGGCTGCAGGTTGACGATCGTCGGCACGTCGCGTCCCAGACGATCCCAGTCATCCAGCGAGAGATCGACGCCGATACGGCCGGCAAGTGCCAGCAGATGCAGCACCGCATTGGTCGAGCCGCCAACCGCACCATTGACGCGGATCGCGTTTTCAAAGGCTTCTTTGGTCAGGATATCGGAAGGCTTCAGGTCTTCCTTGACCATGTCGACGATGCGGCGGCCGGAGAGCTGCGAGATCACCCGGCGGCGGGCATCGACGGCGGGGATGGCGGCATTGCCGGGCAGGGTCATGCCCAGCGCTTCGGCCATGGAGGCCATGGTCGAGGCCGTGCCCATGGTCATGCAGGAGCCGGCGGAGCGCGCCATGCCCTGCTCGGCATCCATGAACTCGTCCAGGCTCATCTCGCCGGACTTCACCATTTCGGAGAACTGCCAGATCGCGGTGCCGGAGCCGACATCCTTGCCGCGCCACTTGCCGTTCAGCATCGGGCCGCCGGAGACGAGGATGACGGGAATGTCGACCGAAGCCGCACCCATCAGCAGGCTCGGCGTGGTCTTGTCGCAGCCGCCGAGCAGCACGACGCCATCGACCGGATTGCCGCGGATCGCCTCTTCCACATCCATGGCCGCCAGGTTGCGGAACATCATGGCGGTGGGACGCAGCGTGCTTTCGCCGACCGAGAAGACCGGGAATTCGACCGGGAAGCCGCCTGCCTCATAGACGCCGCGCTTCACCCGCTCGGCGAGATCGCGCAGATGCGCGTTGCAGGGGGTGAGCTCCGACCAGGTGTTACAGATGCCGATGATCGGCCGGCCGTCGAAGGTGTCGGCCGGCAGGCCCTGATTCTTCATCCAGGAACGGTGCATGATGGCATTCTTGCCGGTGCCGCCGAACCAGTCATAGGAGCGCAGGCGCCGGGGCCATTCCGCTTTCTTTGTCATAGTCCTAATCCTTCACACTGTGCGGCTTGCGGCGACCCGGTGATCGGGCGGCGGCCGCTGCCGCAGGAAAACAGGGCGCCCAAAGCCGCCCGTCAGAGCTGCTCGACGGTGACGTCATCGACCGAAGCGATTGTCAGACGATTGGAAAGCGGCAGGCCGAAGCCTTCCGCCTCGATCTCGAACACATCGCCGGCCACCGTGCGGAAACCATCGCCGAAAGAGAGCGTCGCCGTGCCGAACATGTGGACATGAACGTCGCCCGGCGCGCGGAACAGGCCGTATTTGAAGTGATGGTGCTCCAGATTGGCGAAGCTGTGCGACATGTTGGTCTCGCCCGAAAGGAAGGGCTTCTCCCAGACCACCTGGCCATCGCGCAGGATGCGCGACGTGCCGCGAATATCCTCCGGCGCGGGGCCCAGGCGGATCTCGGGGCCGAAACTGGCCGGGCGCAGCTTGGAATGGGCGAGGTAGAGATAGTTCACCCGTTCCATCACATGGTCGGAAAACTCGTTGGCGACGGCAAAGCCGATGCGGAAGGGCTGGCCCTGGTCGGAGATCACATAGATGCCGGCCATTTCCGGCTCCTCGCCGCCATCATCGGCGAAAGCGGGCGAAACGAGATCGGCGCCGGGGGCAACGGAACAATGGCCATTGCCCTTGTAGAACCATTCGGGCTGCACGCCGACCTGACCGGCTGCCGGCTTGCCGCCTTCCAGGCCCATGCGGAAGATCCGCATCGTATCGGTCGTGCCCTCTTCCACCTTGGAGACGGCGGCGTGCATGGCGTCGCGCGTGGCGGCGGAGCCGAGATGGGTCAGGCCCGTGCCGGTCAGGTGCAGATGCGCCGGATCGGGATGGGTGATCGGCGGCAGGAAGGCCTTGGCGGCAGCGGCAGCCTCAAGATCCACGGTCTCGCCGAGCCCGTGCGCGTCGATCACATCCTTCAGAGCGCGGCCGGAATTGGCCGCTTCCATAGCGAGCGCATAGAGGCTGTCCGCCCCCTTGACCGCGCGCGCCGCGCCTCCGTCTTCGCGGACTGCCACGATGATCGATCCATCCGCCGCCTTCACCTGGGAAATCAGCACTGTCTTCACCTTCTCGCTTGCGCGTGGGCCGCCCTTGCGGCCACGCCCCCTGCCCGCTTCGGCCGTATCAACGGCTTCGGGCGGACCCTCCTTGGCTTTTGTGTTCCGGCGGCACTGCGGGCGCCACCGGGCTTCGCTTTGCGGGTAAACCCGCGATCAGCCCTTGTTCTTGTTGTAGACGTCGAAGAACACGGCCGCGAGCAGCACCAGGCCCTTGACGAGCTGCTGGTAGTCGATGCCCAGGCCCATGATCGACATGCCGTTGTTCATCACGCCCATGATGAAGGCGCCGATCACCGCGCCCATGATGCGCCCGACGCCACCCGAAGCCGATGCGCCGCCGATAAAGCAGGCCGCGATCACGTCAAGCTCGAAGCCGACGCCGGCCTTCGGCGTGGCCGAGTTCAGACGGGCGGCGATGATCATGCCAGCAAGTGCGGCCAGCACGCCCATATTGACGAAGGCGTAGAAGGTCAGCCGCTCGGTGTTGATGCCCGAGAGCTTGGCGGCCTTCTCGTTGCCGCCCATGGCATAGACGCGCCGTCCGACGGTCGAGCGGGTGGTGACGAAGGTGTAGAGCGCGATCAGCACGCCCATGACGACGAGCACGTTCGGCAGGCCGCGATAGGTGGCCAGCTGAAAGCCGAGGAAGATCGCCACCGCGCTGATGATCACCATCTGCAGGATGAAGAAGATGAAAGGCTCGTTCTCGCTGCCGTGGCGCTGGTTGATGGCGCGTTCGCGGAAGCCGGAATAGATCAGATAGGCGACCAGAGCGAGGATGACGATCAGCGCGAAATAGTTCTTGATCAGGCTGGTGGCGGGATCGCCGAGCGGGATCAGATCAGGAACGAAGCCGGTGGACAGAAGCTGGAAATCCGGCGGGAACGGGCCGATCGGACGGTTCTGCAGCACCAGATAGGTCAGGCCTCGGAAGACGAGCATGCCGGCCAGCGTGACGATGAAGGAAGGGATCTTCTGATAGGCCACCCAGTATCCCTGCGCCGCGCCCATCACGCCGCCGAGAATGAGGCAGGCGGGCACGACGATCAGGAAGTGGATCTCCCATTTGACGAGCATGATCGCCGAGATCGCGCCGATGAAGGCGACGATCGAGCCGACCGAGAGATCGATATGCCCGGCGACGATGATCAGCAGCATGCCCAGCGCCATGATGACGATGAAGGAATTCTGCAGGATCAGGTTGGTGATGTTGACGGGGCGGAACAGCACGCCGTCAGTGATGAACTGGAAGAAGATCATGATCACGACGAGGGCGACGAGCAGCCCGTATTCGCGGATATTGGCCTTCAGATAGTCGCCGAGCGATGGCTGGCGCGATGGAGCGCTGGTTTCCAGAGCCATATCAGTGTTTCTCCCCTGAACGCATGATGGCGCGCATGATCGATTCCTGGCTGGCTTCCTGCCTGGAAAGCTCGGCCACGATACGCCCTTCGTTCATGACGTAGATTCGATCGCAGGTGCCGAGGAGCTCGGGCATTTCCGACGAGATCATCAGAATGCCTTTTCCTTCGCCCGCGAGCTGGTTGATGATGCTGTAGATTTCGTATTTCGCGCCGATATCGATGCCGCGCGTCGGCTCATCGAGGATCAGCACTTCGGGATTGGTGAACAGCCACTTGGACAGGACGACCTTCTGCTGGTTGCCGCCCGAGAGGTTGACGGCTTCCTGATAGATCGAATGCGAGCGGATGCGCAGGCGCGAGCGGTAATCGGTCGCCACCTTGGCCTCGCGCCGCTCGTCGATCACGCCGCTGGTCGAAACACCCGGCAGGTTGGCGAGCGTGGTGTTGTGCATGATGTTGTTCATCAGCACGAGGCCCAGATGCTTGCGATCCTCCGTGACATAGGCGAGACCGGCATCGATCGCCTTGCGGATGGTGCTGACATCAACCGGCTGGCCGCGCATCTTCACCTCGCCGGTGATCTTGTGGCCCCAGGAGCGACCGAAGACGCTCATCGCCGTCTCGGTGCGGCCCGCGCCCATCAGGCCGGCAATGCCCACGACTTCGCCGGCGCGCACGTTGAAGCTGATGTCATGCAGGAACTGGCGGTCGCGATGCTGATGGTGGAAGACGTTCCAGTTCTTCACCTCGAGCAGCATCTCGCCGATCTTGGGCTCGCGCTTGGGATAGCGGTCCTCCATCGCGCGGCCGACCATGCCCTTGATGATCCGGTCCTCGCTGATGTCTTCCTTGTGACAGTCGAGCGTCTCCACCGTGCCGCCATCGCGGATCACGGTGATCTTGTCGGCCACCTTTTTGATTTCGTTCAGCTTGTGCGAGATGATGATCGAGGTCATCCCCTGCTTGCGGAACTCCATCAGGAGGGTCAGCAGCGCGTCCGAATCGGTCTCGTTGAGCGAGGCGGTCGGCTCGTCCAGAATCAGCAGGCGCACCTTCTTCGAGAGCGCCTTGGCGATCTCGACGAGCTGCTGCTTGCCGACACCGATATCGGTGATCAGCGTCGAGGGCGGCTCCTTGAGGCCGACCTTTAAGAGCAGCTCCCGGGTGCGGGCAAAGGTCTGGCGCCAGTCGATGACGCCGCCGCTGGCGATCTCGTTGCCGAGGAAGATGTTTTCCGCGATCGAGAGCAGCGGCACCAGGGCCAGTTCCTGATGGATGATGATGATGCCGAGATGTTCGCTGTCGGAAATGGTGGCGAAGCGGCGAACCTCGCCGTCATAGACGATGTCGCCCTCATAGGTGCCGGCGGGATAGACGCCCGAAAGCACCTTCATCAGCGTGGACTTGCCCGCGCCGTTTTCGCCGACGAGCGCGTGGATCTCGCCTTCGCGCACCTGGAGATTGACGTTATCAAGCGCTTTCACGCCGGGGAACGTCTTGGTGATGCCGCGCATCTCGAGAAGAATATTGGTCATGTCCGGGTTTCCTCCGGGTGGTCCTTGCAACGCCGTGGCGGAAGGACCCGTCCTTCGTGATCGGTCTCGCGCTGCCGGGATGGAAGGCGCGCAAGGCAGCAGGCAGGCGTGAAAAAGGGATGCAAGGGAAGAGACGGCGGCCTTCGTGACCGCCGCCGCATCCTTTGTCGTCAAGCGGGACGGAGGAAACCCCCGTCCCGAATGCAGGAGATCGGCTTAGTTGCCGAGCTGGGCGGCGGTGTAGTAGCCCGAGCCGACCAGAACGTCCTTGGCGTTGGACTTGTCCACGGCCACCGGCTTCAGAAGGTAGGACGGAACGACCTTGACGCCGTTGTCATAGGTCTTGGTGTCGTTGACCTGCGGTTCCTTGCCACCCATGATCGCGTCGACCATGCCGACCGTGACCTTGGCCAGTTCGCGCGTGTCCTTGAACACGGTCGAATACTGTTCGTCAGCCAGGATCGACTTGACCGAGGGAAGCTCGGCGTCCTGACCGGTGACAACCGGCATCTTCAGCTCGCCGGAGCCGTAGCCAACGCCCTTGAGCGCGGAGATGATGCCGATCGACAGGCCGTCATAGGGCGAGAGAACGCCGTTGACATGGGCGTCGGTGTAGTTCGAGGACAGCAGGTTTTCCATGCGGGCCTGAGCGACCGCACCGTCCCAACGCAGCGTGCCGACCTTGTCCATGCCCTGCTGGCCGGACTTGACGACGATGTCGCCGCTGTCGATCAGCGGCTTCAGGACGGACATGGCGCCATCATAGAAGAAGAAGGCGTTGTTGTCGTCGGGCGAACCGCCGAACAGCTCGACGTTCCAGGGCTTTACGCCGGCAAACTTGGCCTTGAGGCCGTTGACCAGCGAGGTGGCCTGGAGAACGCCGACCTGGAAGTTGTCGAAGGTGGCGTAATAGTCGACATTGCCCGAGTCGCGGATCAGACGGTCATAGGCGATGACCTTGACGCCGGCTTCGTGCGACTTGGCGAGAATGTCCGACAGGGTGGTGCCGTCGATGGCGCCGATCACGAGCACCTTGGCGCCCTTGGTCACCATGTTCTCGATCTGGGCCAGCTGGTTCGGAATGTCGTCGTCAGCGAACTGCAGATCCGGCGTGTAGCCGGCGTCCTTGAACAGTTTCTGCATGGTTTCGCCGTCGGAAATCCAGCGCGTCGACGTCTTGGTCGGCATGGCAATGCCCACGACGCCCTTGTCCTGCGCCATGGCAGGCGCGACGAAGGAGGCCACGCCGATGGCGGCAGCGGCCAGGAGTGAGGTCAGCAGTTTCATCCAGTCTCTCCCTTGGGTCTCGAACAGACGGCCTTGGGCCGTCTTTGACATGTGCTGCGCTAAGCCGCTCCGAACCTCCCGGCTAACGGAACCTGCCTGAAGCTCTGGGTGAAAGAAGCCCTCCCGGCCCACCTCCCGCGCGGCGCACATGGCGGCAAACTGGTCTGAAACGACATAACTGTCAAATGCATTATAGGTGTATGCACATACCAAAGATGTTATATCATCAGCAAACAGTGTGACTATTTAACGGGTTTTTCGCTTAAATGCCGGGAATCAGGCCGCAATCCGGCCAAATCGTCTTTCGGAATATCGCGAGAACTAGGGGGAAGGCATGGCGGAAAAACTCATCCGGACGGGCCATCAGGACAACCAGCTGGGTCTCGGAATCTTCCGGTCCGGGGTGAAGATGAGCCATTTGCAGCTGGTGCTGGCCATCGAGGAACATGGGCAGATCAGCGCGGCGGCGGAGGTGCTGGGCATCTCGCAGCCGGCTGCCTCGCGCATGCTGACGGAAATCGAAGGCGTTCTCAAAGCGCCGATCTGCGAGCGGGTGGCGCGAGGCGTGGAGCTGACCCGCTACGGCCGTGCGCTAGCGCGCCGGGCCCGCGCGATCCTGCTCGAGCTGCGCGAGACCACGCGCGAAATCGCCGAGCTGAAGGCCGGCAACAGCGGCAAGGTGTCGCTCGGCTCGGTCACCGGGCCGGCGCTCAGCCTGGCCGTTCCGGCCATCCGGCAGGTGACCACGGCCTATCCCGGCATCGAGATCAGCGTGCAGATTGAAAACAGCAATGTGCTGGTGCGCGAGCTGATCGCCGCCCGCCATGACTTCGTCATCGGCCGCATCCCCGACGATGTCGACCCCAAGCAGTTCAACATGGTGGTGATCGGCGAGGAGGATGTGCGCCTCATCGTGCGCGACGGTCATCCGCTCTTGGAGCGCGGCGCGGTGGAGGTGGCGGATCTGCCCGGTTTCGACTGGGTGTTCCAGCCCACCGGCACGCTGCTGCGCCGTGCGGTGGAGGACAGCTTCATGCAGGCCGGCATCGCCTTGCCCGCGACGGTGATCAACACCTCCTCGATCATCCTCACCCTTGCCATGGTGCGCAACAGCAATGTCATCGCGCCGGTCGCCCATGATGTCGCCAACGTCATCGCCGGCAGCGGCGGCCAGCTCGGCGGCATCTGCGTGCTGCCCAACCGCTTTCCCATCAAGATCCGGCCCTTCGGCCTGATCACCGCGCGCGACCGGGCGCTGCCGCCCAGCGCCAAGCTGCTTTACGACCTGATTCTGCAGCAGGGCGCGGCGACGTCAGCCTCGAATCATCAGGACATGGCATGATCCGACCGCGCAATCTTCCGGAGTTCCCGCCATTTTCGCCCGATCCGTCTTCCAATCCGTGCTGGAGCGCCTGCAGGCCGAGGCAGAGGACACGCCGCCGGAGCCTGCTGACGCCCCGGCCTTTGCCCAGGTTTCCGGCCTTTCCGCCAGCTTTGCGCCGGAGCGCGACCGCGCGGCGCTGAACCATGGCGCGGATGCGACCGGCGCCTATCGCGAATTCGCCGGCGAAGCGCCGAATTTCGAATCACCTGATGTCCATACAGCCGGGCCTGCCGCGCCGGACCAGGCCGCCCCCGATCCTGACGTGCCCGCCCCTGAGATGCCCGCCAGTGAGATGGCTGCGCCGGAACCCGCTCCGCCGCCCCCGCCTCCGGCCCATCTCCTGCGCCTGTCGCCCGAGGAGATTGCCGGCGAACTGGCGCTCTCGGCGCAGGATACGCTGGAAAGCCTCGCGGCCAAGCGCCGCCGCTTCGCCCGCGCCAACCATCCGGACGCACATGATGGCGCATGGCGGGAGGCGGCGACCCGCCGCATGACGATTGCCAACATGCTGATCGACGAGGCCGCGCGCCGGCTGCGCCGTCAGGCTGGCCTGATGGCCGCGGACAGGGCGAAGGGCAAAGCGCGCACCGGCCAAGCCCCGCAGGCGTCAGGCAGCCAAGCGCGCCGGTGACGCGCCGCGTCGGCGATCAGGCCGCCGGCGGCGTCCCGTCCGGCGCGGTTGTCTCGGCAGCGGGCGGCTTGGGCTTGAAGAACAGGATGAGCGTGGCAAAGGCATAGCTCGCAACGACGAGGAACATCGTGCCCCAGGCCTGCGAGCCGTTCCAGAATTCGAGGCCCGTCCAGGCGCAGCAGACCGCCACGATCAGCACGCGGCGCCAGAGCGGCCGATAAAATGGATGATCCGGATCGATCAGCTTGATCATGCAGTTCCCCTCCTGCCCGCGACGAAAAGCGCTTCGCGATCTATCGGATTCGCCGGCCGCGCTTTAAGGCTTTGTTTTGTCTCATGTCATTGTCGCGAGACCGGCAAGCGACCCTGCGCGACATGCTCGCTGACCGCTTGTGACGCCCTCTCCCGGCAAATTCAATGGCGGAGGGCTGATCGCCCGTCATTTCCCGGTCACAAGCGCGTGGTGACAGGCTTTCACGCAATGATGCCAGGGCTTTCGCCCGTCACAACCAAGCCTTTCGCCCGTTACGAAAGGAAAGCAGGAAAGCCGCCGCCGCACCGCTTGACGGCACGGGGCCTGACGGAATAAAAATTCCGCCAATGTTATTTTTCAACAATTCGTTCCGAAATGCCGGAGGAGAGAGGGCGGCGGCACGGATTGCCAGGGAGGCGGCAAATGGTGGTCCTGCGCACAGGCGCTGGCCCATTCGCCCGGCAAAAGCCGCTCCTCCCTTTCGTCCACGCAGGTCCCGGCCTGCGGCGCTTTTGCGGAGTGAGCGCCATCACGCCCGCGCCATGCGGCACGAGCCGCGATCGAGAGAAAGAACCATGACTGTCAGATTTGGTCTTCTGGGTGCCGGGCGCATCGGCAAGGTTCACGCCAAGGCCGTCAGCGGCGATGCCAAGGCGAAGCTGGTCGCCGTTGCCGATGCCTTTCCGGCCGCGGCCCAGGCGATTGCCGATGCCTATGGCTGCGACGTGCGCACGATCGAGGCGATCGAGGCGGCCGACGACATCGATGCCGTGGTCATCTGCACCCCGACGGACACGCATGCCGATCTGATCGAGCGCTTCGCCCGGGCCGGCAAGGCCATCTTCTGCGAAAAGCCGGTGGATCTCGATGCGGAACGCGTGCGCGCCTGCCTTCAGGTGGTGGAAGAGACCGGCGCCAAGCTGATGGTCGGCTTCAACCGTCGCTTCGACCCGCATTTCATGGCCGTGCGCCAGACGATCGAGGATGGCCGAATCGGCGCGGTCGAGATGGTGACGATCATCTCGCGCGATCCCGGCGCGCCGCCGGTGGACTATATCAAGCGCTCCGGCGGCATCTTCCGCGACATGACCATCCATGACTTCGACATGGCCCGCTTCCTGCTCGGCGAGGAGCCGGTCACCGTCACCGCCCATGCCGCCGTGCTGGTCGATCCCGAGATCGGCAAGGCCGGCGATTTCGACAGCGTCTCGGTGATTCTCGAGACCGCCTCCGGCCGGCAGGCCATCATCTCCAATTCGCGCCGCGCCACCTATGGCTATGACCAGCGCATCGAGGTGCATGGCTCGAAGGGCGTGGTTTCGGCGGAAAACCAGCGCGCCGTGTCGATCGAAATCGCAAATGGGGATGGTTATACCCGCCCGCCGCTGCATGATTTCTTCATGACCCGCTATACGGAAGCCTATGCCAACGAGATCGCCCGCTTCATCGCCGCGATCGAGGAGGGCGCGACCATTTCGCCATCCGGCAAGGACGGTCTGGCCGCCCTGCTTCTGGCCGATGCCGCCCTGCAGTCGGTCAAGGAAAAGCGCCGCATCGACGTGTCGCTCTGAGTAGTTGTCGATTTCGCTGATATTCCCTCGCCCGGCAGGCATCTGCCGGGCCTTCGCATTTCAGGCAGCGGCTCGTTTCAAGGCGCGCCGCCGCCCTGCCCCGTCGCCAGCATCACGTCCATTTCGGCCAGCGCCCGGGTGACATGGCCCTCGAACACCAGCTCGTCCTCCCCCGTCATCGGCAGGATGAGCGGCACGCCATTCAGCCGGCCCTCATGCGTCTCGGCGAAGGCCTCCAGCAGCCCTTCCTGCATCAGGCCGAAAAAGCGCAGGCCCGGTCCCGTGACGGCAACCGGCATGGACCCGAACAGGCTCATCATCCGCGCCAGCCCCGCGCCCAGCGACTGGCCGGCCTGGCGGAAGGCATAGATCGCCATGCGGTGCCCGGCACGCGCCTGCGCGGCGATCTTGTCGATCTCCGCGATCGGTACGAATTTGGCGGGAATCGTTTGCGGGGGCACCTGAAAGGCGGTGCGCAGCACCGCATAGAAGCCGGCATAGGCCTCCACACAGCCTTGGCTGCCGCAGCGGCAGAGCGAGCCGCCCGCTACATGCTGCATATGCCCGAAATTCGGCGCTGAGACCTCCCATTCGCCATGCCGGTCGCGCCGCGCAAGACCGAGCCCTATGCTGTGGCCGAGCGACAGGGCGGCAATGGCCGGTATGTGCCCCTGACCTTCCCGCTGCGCGGCAATCGCCTGGGCGACCAGCAGCGATTCGTTGGCCAGGAGCACTCGCGCCGGCCAGACGCCACCAAGCAGCGCGCTGAAATCCAGCGCCGCGCCGCCGAAGACCGGCGACCAGACCAGCCGCGCCGCACCGGGATCGACGATGCCCTTGGAGCTGATCGAGATCGCCAGCACTTGGTCGCGCGCCAGTCGCGAGCGCTCCGCCAGCCGGGCAAGGGCGGCGAGAAAGCTCTGGCCAAAGGCTTCGGTGGCGCCATCGCCACCAAGCCGCGGCTCCTCGAACCGGTCGATCAGCCGGCCTGCATAGTCCACCAGCGAATATTGCACCTGATCGGAGGAAATCCTGACGGCGGCAAGATAGCCGCAATCGCGCTTTGGCTGGAACAGGACGCGCGGACGCCCGCGCCCGCCGGCCGGCTTCTGCTCCAGCCGCTCGATCACCCCGTCGCGCTCGAGAATCGCGGTGATCGCCGAGACCGTGGCGGAGGCAAGCCCGGTCTGCGCACAGAGATCGGTATGGGCGAGCGCGCCCTGCCGGCGCAGGGCCGAGAGCACGGACAGGCTGTTGTTCTGGCGCAGGGCTTCGGGGGTCGAGGACCGGATCAGCATCCGCCGTCTCCCGACCCGCTCCGCCCGCGGCCTCTGCCCTGCCTGTGCCAATGCTGCATATTTCGATCAAAACCCCGTTTAACCCCGTGTTGACAGGGCCATCTTTGTCTGCCAAATATTTTCTCGACTGTCGAGAAAAACCGGATTGCCGGCGTTTCCAGTCATCTGCCGGCTGTGGGAGCCGTCCGGGAGGTTCGGGCGGAAGAGAGCCGGCTCTTTTGGGAGGACTTCATGACATCAGTGTTCAAGCTGATGACGGGCCTTGCCGTCATCATGTCGCTCAACTCGGTCGCCCAGGCGAAGGATCTCGTCGTCGGCGTGTCCTGGTCGAACTTCCAGGAAGAGCGCTGGAAGACCGACGAGGCCGCCATCAAGGCCGCGCTCGCCAAATCCGGCGACAAGTACATTTCCGCAGACGCCCAGTCCTCGCCGGCCAAGCAGCTGACGGATGTGGAATCGCTGATCTCTCAGGGCGCCAATGCCCTGATCGTGCTGGCCCAGGATTCCAGCGCCATCGGCCCGGCCATCGAAAAGGCGGCCGCCGAGGGCATTCCGGTGGTCGGCTATGACCGGCTGATCGAGAACCCGGCCGCCTTCTACATCACCTTCGACAATAAGGAAGTCGGCCGCCTGCAGGCGCAGGAAGTGTTCAAGGTCAAGCCGGAAGGCAATTACGTCTTCATCAAGGGCTCCTCCTCCGACCCGAATGCTGACTTCCTCTTCTCCGGTCAGATGGAAGTGGTCAAGGCCGCCATCGACGCGGGCAAGATCAAGAATGTCGGCGAAGCCTATACCGATGGCTGGAAGCCGGAAATCGCCCAGAAGAACATGGAGCAGTTCCTCACCGCCAACGACAACAAGATCGACGCGGTGGTCGCCTCCAATGACGGCACGGCCGGCGGCGCCATCGCCGCCCTCGACGCCCAGGGCCTGGCCGGCTCGGTTCCGGTCTCCGGCCAGGATGCCGACAAGGCCGCGCTGAACCGCGTCGCCCTCGGCACCCAGACCGTGTCCGTCTGGAAGGACAGCCGCGAACTCGGCAAGCGCGCCGCCGAAATCGCCGTGGAGCTTGCCGGCGGCAAGACCATGGACCAGATCGCCGGCGTGCAGACCTTCAATGGCGGCCCGAAGAAGGTCGAGATGAAGTCGGTGTTCCTGAAGCCTCTGCCGATCACCCAGGCCAATCTCGGCACCGTGATCGATGCCGGATGGATCACCAAGGCGGAAGCCTGCCAGGGCGTGAAGGGCGGCAAGGTTCCGGCCTGCAAGTAAGCCCTGCCTGAGCCAGGCTCGCTCGCCCGCGCGCCACCCGTCGCGCGGGCCGAACGGCAAGGCGCCACGGCGCAGACCGCCTCTGTGCCGTGGCACGGTTTCGACAGGCATCGGGCCGCGGAAAGTCCGCGGCCCGATGGCGACATCCGCACGCTTTGCCCTGCGTTCCGCCCGGCGGGACGCGCTGCGGCATCGGCGCGGCCGGCGGCCCTTTTGGGTGGGCAGCCGATAAAACGATCTTCATGGGGTTGAGGAGAGCGCCAGCATCATGGCCGACACTGTTAACAGCGTCCATCTGAACGTGGCGCGCGGCGCCAACGAACATCCGGTGCGCCGCTTCTTCCGGGCGACCGAAATCGACACGCGGCTTCTCGGCATGGTCGGGGCGCTGATGATCATCTGGATCAGCTTCCAGATTTCCACCGGCGGCCTGTTTCTGACGCCGCGCAACCTGTGGAACCTGACGGTGCAGACCTCCTCCGTCGCCGTGATGGCGACAGGCATGGTGCTCGTCATCGTCACGCGCAACATCGACCTGTCGGTCGGCTCCGTGCTCGGCTTCTGCGGCATGGTGATGGGGGTCGCCCAGGCGCAGATCCTGCCGCAATATCTCGGCCTCGGTCATCCGGCCATCTGGGCCATCACGCTGCTGATCGGCCTCGTCACGGGCGCGGCGATCGGCGCGCTGCACGGGGTGATCATCGCCTTCCTCGGCGTGCCCTCCTTCATCGTCACGCTCGGCGGGTTGCTCGTCTGGCGCGGCGCCACCTGGTTCGTCACGTCTGGGCAGACGGTCGCGCCGATGGACACGACCTTCCGCCTGATGGGCGGCGGCACGGAAGGCTCGATCGGCGCCACGGCCAGCTGGCTGGTCGCGCTCATCGCCTGCCTCGCCATCGTCTGGGCGCTCCTGCATGCCCGGCGCCAGCGCAAGCGCTTCGGCTTTCCGCGCCGGCCAATCTGGGCGGAATATGTGCTGGGCGGCGTCGGCTGCGCCCTGGTCCTCGGCTTCGTCGCCGTCGCCAATGCCTATTACTGGCCGGCCAACATCGCCCGCAAATATGCCGACGCCAATGGCATTGCCTGGCCGGACGGCGGCCTCTTGATCTCGCATGGCATCGCCGTGCCCGTTCTGGTGGCCATCGCGGTCGGCATCGTCATGACCTTCATCTCCACCCGCCTGCGCTTCGGCCGCTATGTCTTCGCCATCGGCGGCAATCCGGAAGCAGCCGAACTCGCCGGCATCAAGACGCGCTGGGTCACGGTGCGGATCTTCACGCTGATGGGCGCGCTCTGCGCCATCGCCGCGGCGATCTCCACCGCCCGCCTCAACGCCGCCACCAATGCGCAAGGCGAGCTGGACGAACTCTACACCATCGCAGCCGCCGTCATCGGCGGCACCTCGCTCGCCGGCGGCACCGGCACCATCGCCGGCGCCATGCTCGGGGCCTTCGTCATGCAGTCGCTCCAGTCCGGCATGGTGCTGCTCGGCATCGACAGCCCGCTGCAGCGCATTGTCGTCGGCATGGTGCTCGTCATCGCCGTCTGGCTCGACACCGTCTATCGCGCGCGTGCCAAGTGAGCCGATCTTTCGCGCTCCTTCGGTCCCAGTCTCAAGGAACAGCATCATGTTGGACAATCAGACGCCGCTCGTGGAAATGCGGAACATCTCCATCTCCTTCGGCGGCATCCATGCGGTGGACAATGCCTCGGTGGAACTCTACCCCGGCGAGGTCGTGGCGCTGCTCGGCCATAACGGGGCCGGCAAATCGACGCTCATCAAGATCCTCTCGGGCGCCTACAAGCGCGACGGCGGCGACATCCTGATCAATGGGGAGCCAGCCGAGATCGGCAATCCGCGCGACGCCAAGAAATACGGCATCGAGACGATCTACCAGACGCTGGCGGTCGCCGACAATGTCGATGCCGCTGCCAATCTCTATCTCGGCCGCGAGCTGCGCACGCCCTGGGGCACGCTGGACGACGTGGCGATGGAGGCCAAGGCGCGCGAAGTCATGGGCCGGCTCAACCCGAACTTCCGCCGCTTCAAGGAACCTGTAAAGGCGCTTTCGGGCGGCCAGCGCCAGTCGGTGGCGATCGCCCGCGCCATCCTGTTCAACGCCCGCATCCTGATCATGGACGAGCCGACCGCAGCCCTCGGACCCCAAGAAACCGCGCAGGTGGGTGAACTCATCAAACAGCTGAAGCGCGAGGGCATCGGCATCTTCCTGATCAGCCACGACATCCACGACGTCTTCGACCTCGCCGACCGCGTCTCGGTGATGAAGAACGGCCAGGTCGTCGGCCACGCCCGCACCGAGGACGTGACCAAGGACGAGGTGCTGGGCATGATCATCCTCGGCAAGGTCCCACCCAAAGCCATCCCCGGGCCGGGCGCGATGCAGATGGCGTGAGGAGCTAAGGATGCGCAGGGGC
The DNA here is from genome assembly GCF_001938945.1 of Xaviernesmea rhizosphaerae. Lineage (GTDB taxonomy): Bacteria > Pseudomonadota > Alphaproteobacteria > Rhizobiales > Rhizobiaceae > Xaviernesmea > Xaviernesmea rhizosphaerae. The sequence goes on along the minus strand of NZ_MKIO01000036.1, from coordinate 7,442 downwards.
CGGAAACGGCCCCTCCGCGTTCGCTCATTGCGGTAGCGCGCTGAACGGGCAGACATCACTCTCGAAAGGCACATGCCGCCGACGAAACGGCCGGCCCTCCATGATCCCCGGGCATGTGATCCTGTCCATGCGAAAATGACGAAAATCGCCGCGCGCCGGGTCCCATCCGACAAGATACCAGAGCGGCGGGAGAATGAGCATGGCTTGCGGCTCGACCTCTCTGAAGGTTTGGATGCCCCTGGCATCCCGATACTGAAACCTCAGATGCAGTCGCTCAAGAAATGCCGTCTCGAATGCGGGCAGCAGATCGGCGCCCACCCGCCCGACATCCGTCACGTCCTGCAATGGAGAAAGCTGCCCGACATAGAGGCAATCGAGCAAGCGGCGCAGGTCCCGCACCTTCTCCGACGGCAGTCCCTTCTCGATCTTGGCGAGCCCTGAATCCGCAAGGTCGGCGAAGGGCAGCGAGCGCGTCGCGCGCATGGCGGCAACACTGATCAGCAGCGCGAAAACTTCCGTCACACTGAGACGCGATGATGTCTGCATCGATTGCGGGTCGAGTTGCAGACCACCGCCGCGCCCGGCCTCCGAATGGATGACAAACCCCTGTTCGCGCAGTGCCGCGATATCGCGCAGCACCGTCCGGCGCGAAGCGCCAACAGTCTCAGCGAGGGCCGCGATGGTAACGGTCGCATTGCGGCGCAGGATGCGAATGATGGCGTCGTGGCGCAAGCGGGTGTTCATGGCAGGACCCTATAGCATCGGCGTCTTCAGAAAACCGGCTCCCACTTTTCGACAGGCTGCTCTACCATATTCGGTGCCAGAATTTGGCACCGATGAACTCTAGGTCGATTGGCGCAACCCAGCCAGGAGTTCAAAATGACAGTCCCCGAACAGATTGCCGGCACAGCGGCGATGCCCGTCATCATCAATCCCGCGCATCTGCATGATCCCACACCCAACGGCTACAGCACGGCCGTGATCACACCGCCCGCCGGCCGGCTCGCCTTCATCTCCGGCCAGGGCGGGCAAGATCGAACGGGCGCGCTTCCGCCCGATTTCGCACGTCAGGTCAAACAGGCCTATGACAACCTCGCAGCCGTGATCGAAGCGATCGGAGCCACTCCGGCACATGTCGTCAAACTGACGGTCTTCGTGGTGGATCACGACATGTCGAAGCTCGGCATCCTCACCGAAGCAGTCACGCACCTGTTCGGTACCAACCTTCCCGCACAGACACTGGTACCCGTCCCGAAACTGGCGATCGACACGATGCTCTTCGAGGTCGAGGCGACGGTTCTTCTCGTAGCCTGACCAAAACGGCAAAGCATCCCGTGGCTCGATGGTTCGGGATACGGGATGCCCAGCGCACTAACTAGAGCATCGGACTGAAAACA
>NZ_MKIO01000036.1:0-5922 GCF_001938945.1 Xaviernesmea rhizosphaerae | reverse complement strand
TCCTCAGTGCGATGCTCTAGATTTTTGTTTTTGCATCGGATTTTTCCGAAAACCGGTTCCCACTTTTCGGTCCGATGCTCTAAGTGGACCACCAGCGGCTGCCCCTCACCCCTCGCCATAGGCCGGCAGCGCATCCAGCGCCTTCAAGAACGCCGCAGCACTCTGCCGATACGCCGCCTGCTGCGCCTCCGTCATCCTGCCCCAGGCGGCATAGACCGTGGCGAGGCGGCGGTTGCCCTTCAGCCGCGCCTCCTGCCGGGCGAGGAAATCCCAGTAGAGCGCATTGAACGGGCAGGCGCCCTCGCCCGTCTTCTTCTTCACGTCATAGCCGCAGCCGCTGCAATAATCCGACATTCGGTTGATGTAGCTGCCGCCGGCCGCATAGGGCTTGGAGCCAAGCAGGCCGCCATCGGCGAACTGGCTCATGCCGATGACATTCGGCAGTTCCACCCATTCATAGGCATCGGCATAGACTTCGAGATACCAGCGATGCACCGCCTGGGGATCGATGCCGGCCAGAAGCGCGAAATTGCCCGTGATCATCAGCCGCTGAATATGGTGGGCATAGGCGAGATCGCGCGTCTGGCGCACGACGGTGGCGATGCAGGCCATCTCCGTCTCGCCGGTCCAGTAGAAGGCTGGCATCGGCCTTGTGGCCTCCAGCGCGTTGCTGTCGAGATAGCCGGGCATCTTGAGCCAGTAGATGCCGCGCACATATTCCCGCCAGCCGATGATCTGGCGGATGAATCCTTCCGCCGCATTGAGCGGCGCCCGGCCGGCGCGATAGGCGGCCTCCACCTTGCGGCAGACCGCCAGCGGATCCAGAAGCCCGGCATTGATATAGAAGGAGAGGAGCGAATGGCTGAGCACGGGATCCCCTGCCAGCATCGCATCCTGCCTGTCGCCGAAATCGGGCAGATGATGCGTGACGAAGTCATCGAGCAGCCGGACAGCATCCTCGGCCGTGACCGCCAAATCGAAGCCATCAAGCACGCCGAAATGATGGGAGAAGCGCGCCCCGACCAGCGCCAGCACCTCCTGCGTGATGCGATCGGGCGCGATCGACCGGCGCCGGGGCGCGGAAAAAAGGTCGCCGGCTGCCTGTGCCGCCGGCTTGCGATTGTCGGCGTCGAAGTTCCAGCGCCCGCCCTCGGGCTGATCGCCCTGCATCAGAAGCCCGGTCTTGCGCCGCATGTCACGGTAGAAATACTCCATCCGCAGCTGCTTGCGTCCTTCGGCCCAGGCGGCAAACTCCGCCTTCGAACAGAGAAAGCGGTCGTCCTCGCGGATCTCCACCGGCAGGTTGAAGGCCCGCTGCCAGCCGGCCATGGCCTCCGCCAGCCGATATTCGCCCGCTTCCGTCACGATCAGCCGGTCCGCCCGCATCCGCCGCAACGCGCGCTGGACCTCGCCGGCGAGCGAGCCGCTGTTGTCGGGATCGTCGAGCCTGACATAATCGACAGAAAAGCCTTTTGCCTCAAGTGTTTCGGCGAAATGGCGCATGGCGGAAAAGAGAAAGCCGATTTTCTTCGGATGATGGCGCACATAGGTCGCCTCCTCCATCACCTCGCACAGGAGCAGGTGGTCGCGCGCGGGATCGGCATCGCGCAGGCTGCTGATCTCGGGCGAGAGCTGATCGCCGAGGAGAAGGATCAGGTGGCGGGCGCTCACCATTCGATCGGCTGCCCGTCATAGGCGAAAAAGCCGCCTGTCGCGGCCTGCGGCAGGCCATCGATGATGCCGAGCAGGCGCGCGGCCGCCTCATCCGGCGTCATCTTGTCGTGTCCCTGCCCGTAGCTGGCGGTCAGCCGCGTTTCCACCGTGCCGGGATGCAGCGCGAGCACGAGCGCCTGTGGCCGGTTGCGGGCGATCTCGATGGCGGCCGTCCGGACTATCTGGTTGAGCGCCGCCTTCGCCGCGCGATAGGAGATCCAGCCGCCCAACCGGTTATCGCCGATCGACCCGACCCGTGCCGACAAGGTGGCGAAGACGGCGCGCCGATCCCGGGGCATCAGCGGCGAGAAGTGCTTGATCAGCAGCGCCGGGCCGATGGCATTGACGGCGAACTGCCGCGCCATGGCATCGGGATCGAGCGCGCGCAGGCTCTTTTCCGGCCGGTCCTGCCCGATCTCCAGCGCGCCGGTGGCATCGATCACCAAATCCATCACGGCCCCTTGCGCCGAAAGCCGCCCCGCCGCCTGCGCGACTAGGTCTTCCCGCGTGATATCAAGCCCATCCTCCCGGCGCGACAGAGCGATAACGCCGCCACAGGCCGGATCGCGCCCCAAGGCCCCAACCAGAGCGCCGCCGATCCCGCCGCTTGCGCCAATCACAAGGGCACAAAACCCATGCCGCAAGGAATCCATCCGCCGTCCCTTCTCCCGCACCCGCCGCATCGCCGTCGCCGGGCACCGCCCGCCGCAAATCCCGCCGCACTCCCGCCTCCTACGCCGCCCGCCCCCAACCGGATCGGCCCCGCCGCCCTCTTCGCCAAGGCAGCCCCGTCCCCCGAAAGATCCGCCTGTCTCTTTCTCTCGGAAAGCAACGCTTGCCCATTGATGCCCGGCGCAAGCTAGGCTATGAACGCCTCATCCACTGCTTCGATGCCTTACGCACCGAAGGATGCACCCGTAGCTCAGCTGGATAGAGTGTTGGATTCCGATTCCAAAGGTCACAGGTTCGAATCCTGTCGGGTGCGCCATTTCAGTACAGAACTGCGAACAGCCAACGCCGCCGTTTATGATTGCGCTCCCTTGGTTCGTCGCTATGAGCGCTGGAGTGGGCTCTCCGTTTCGATAAAAATTTCCGAAAAGCAGCTTGAGCAGGGCATTATTGCTCTGCCGCCGGGACCGGCGCTTCGCTATGCCATCGTCGCGTCACCGGCTTGCATCGCCAGACACGGCATGCCTGAGACCCCCTCCGATCTGATCCGCCACAACTGCATCAAGCGCAGATTTCCCGGCAGCAGGCTTGTCACTTGGCGATTTGTCGAAGCGGACGAAGAGATCGACATCGCGCCAGAAGGCCGCCTGGCCGTCACCACGGCCCATAACGAACTGCAGGCGGAACTGATCGGGGTAGAGGGAGTGCGCATGTCTTCGAGGATTATGCCAGTGCATATGTGCTGGCCGGCCGATTGGTCGAGCTTCTGTCCGAATGGTCTCCGGTCCTGCCCCACTGGTTTCTGTACTACCCCAAGCGCCGCCTCCCGAGTGCCGCCATGCGGGCCTTTCTGGCGCATATGCGAAGCTATGATTGGCGAGGTAGAGCGTGATGACAAAGGATCGCGCCTGCCGATCCGCCGCGGGACGCCATGCCAGCGTCGATCCGGCGCGCGGTCTCCGCATGCTCTCACTGCCTCTCGACGGGCGCGCGAAGCAGGCGATGTTGCCATCCGCGCGGGCCCACGTGGGCGGTCTTCGACGACATCGTGGCAACGAAGCGGGAAAGAACGCTAGCGCCCGCTCCTCTGACGCCCCACTTCAATCCTTCAAAAAAAGGCCACGTATCGAAATTTCCTTGCGGAACACATAACGAACAGATAGGTTTCGTTCGTGATTTGTTTCCCGCCGGTCTGGAGCCCGAAAGATGTTGACGCGCAAGCAACAGGAACTGCTGCTGTTCATCCATGAGCGGATGAAGGAGTCGGGCGTTCCCCCGTCTTTCGACGAGATGAAGGATGCGCTGTCGCTGGCGTCGAAATCGGGAATTCACCGGCTGATCACGGCGCTGGAGGAGCGCGGCTTCATTCGCCGCCTGCCGAACCGCGCGCGTGCGCTCGAGGTGATCAAGCTGCCGGACGTCTATGGCGCGCCGCCGCCCAAGCGCGGCTTTACGCCCAGCGTGATCCAGGGCAGCCGCGATGCGGCCGCAGGCCAGCGCGAGGTCGCCCGCCCGGCCGCTGCCCGCCCCGTGGAAAGTGCGACGATGACCGTTCCGGTCATGGGCCGCATCGCCGCGGGCGTGCCGATCTCCGCCATTCAGAACAACACCCATGATATCGCCGTACCTGCCGAGATGATCGGCAATGGCAGTCATTACGCATTGGAGGTGCGCGGCGATTCGATGATCGAGGCCGGCATTCTCGACGGCGACCTGGTCATCATCCGCGACGGAAGCACAGCGACGCAGGGCGACATCGTCGTCGCGCTCGTCGATGAGGAAGAAGCGACGCTGAAGCGCTTCCGCCGCAAGGGCGACTCGATCGCGCTGGAAGCGGCGAACCCGGCCTATGAGACACGGATTTTCGGGCCGGACAGGGTCAAGATCCAGGGCAAGCTCGTCGGACTGATCCGTCGCTATCATTGACGGGCTGACAAGGCGGGCGTCCGATCCCAGCGCTCCTGTCGCAGAGCATCCTTTCAACGATCGGAAGCCTGTACATGGCAGAATCAGTGAATGCCCGCCAATCAGGGCAAGCGATGCGCATGGAAAGAACTAAAGCGCAGAACTATAGTCGGGATAGCGACGATCCAGCAGATTGGGAAAAGCCAGAGACGGAATTCGAAAATACGCAGGGCAAATTGCTGTGATAGCGAAGCCATGCCCCTGCTCCGCAGAATACGGTCATGACGAGGGCGAGGCTTTTTTAGACAGCATCATGCACACCCCCTTCAAAGCGGTTTGATGACATCATAGGCCAATCGCCGCAGAGCCTGTCGGAAAAGGGCGGGTTCCTGCATCATGTGGTCGCAAAGCGTTTGAGCTATCAGATTACAGCGTCCTCGCACCCATCAAGGCATCCCGCGCACAATGACACCGGCTTGCAAAAGCCATATGCCGCAAGGCGAGGACTGGAAACGCGGGAGGCGAAACACCGTAAGTTCTGGAGGCGGACTGCCTGTTTCTTCTGATGTCCAGACACCGGCTGGAGCCGATGGCTTCTGCGGCAAAAAAACGCTATGCGCGCCAGCAAGCTGCGCTTCGCGTTCCTCATGAAATGTCATTCTCTTTCATCGCCGTCCTCTCGCCCGTTTCCTGCTTCGTTCACTGTGGCGATGATCTGTTCTTCCGTGAGCCGTCACCGCTTCGCTCGTTCGTCTCCTCGGCCTGACGGATCTCGCAGGATATGGACGAGGTTCAAGACTCATGTTGCCGGAGCCGCGCGAGCACTTTCCCCACCATGGGATGACTGTCCGCAGGGACATCATCGACAGGAAACCAGGCGATCTCGGCAATCTCTCTGCTTCGCCGGGAGTGGCTCTCGGCAATGGCGCATGCGGTGAAGGCGGTTATGTAATCACGTTTTGTCGCTGACGACACATTGGGAATGACGCCAAGAAGAGTTGGACGTTCTGCGAGCTTGAGCCCGGTCTCTTCATAAAGCTCTCTTTCGGCGGCGGCCTCAGGCGCTTCGGGAGGATCGACACCACCGCCGGGAAGATGCCATCCCGGCTTGTAGCTATGCCGCACCAGCAAGACCTTCTGATCTTTCAAAACAGCAATTTGCGCACCGAGCGTCGCACGTTGCTTCATCCAAAGCGCCATATAGAACAGCTTCATTGCAAGCGTATTTAAATAGATCATCGTCTTCTTCCGACGTCTTACACGCAAACGACCTCAATATGGTATCCGATGATTTGCGGCAGCGCGTGCTTTATCGAGATTCAGGCGCGGATAGTTCGTCATTGGAGAAGCTGGAAAAGAACAAATGAGCTGGGTCTCTGAACGCCTTGCTTTCCGCGAATTGGCCTGACGGTAGATCGTGCTGATAGACAGCATGCCGGCATCCATACGTCAACATGAGAGGGAGACTGGACTGGGTCGAAGCCACGCCACGCGCTCGCCGGTCATGATTTCCCGAACGAATTGAGCAAGGTGACCCATGTTGGTTGGCTTGTTAGCTAGGCTCAGGACTCATAAATCACAACCAAAAGATAACGGTTGCAGCGATGCATATGCTTGAGAAGAAGGTATGCGCGC
>NZ_MKIO01000035.1 GCF_001938945.1 Xaviernesmea rhizosphaerae | reverse complement strand
CAAGACGGACGTCAGCTTCATGGCCTGGATCTTCCTGCGCGCGGCACACCTTCGGCTCAAATGAATGTCAACGCGCCTTAACCGCGGCGCTTCCGCGCGTCGGGCAAATGCGAAAATAAACTGCCGATGATTTTCAGTCCGATGCGCAAGACTTCACGAACATCTGAGCAGCCGGTGAGCCGGGAGCGCCCTATGTGATTGTCCGGCCGGCAAAGGCTGCGGGCGTCCGGGTCTCACCATCCCCCGGAACGCTGCACCCGTCGGCGCGCAAACCGTCGCCACCCCGTCCCGGGGAGGACCGCACAGATGAGATCGCCCTTGACACACGACCCCTTGAGCCGGCGCGGCTTCCTTCTCGGCTCGGGCGCGCTGGCCGTTGCCGGCCTGTCCGGCTGCGCCAGCACGCCGATCCAGCCCGTTCCCGTCGCCGTCGTCGCCCCGCCTGTCGATACCAGCGCCTATGCGATGATCTACGGCGCCAAGCCGGATGAGCCCTATCCGCTGCCGCCCATTCCCTATCAGAAGATCCCGGGCCGCTTCCTGCGCCAGGTGGTTCAGGATCCGACCGGCGAGGCCCCGGGCACGCTCGTCGTCGATACGGGCGGGCACTTCCTCTATCTGACGATGGAGGGCGGGCAGGCCATGCGCTATGGCGTGGGCCTCGGCCGGGCGGGCTTTGCCTGGGCCGGGCGCGGCCGGATCCAGTACAAGCGGGAATGGCCGCGCTGGACGCCGCCGGACGAGATGGTGGCCCGCCAGCCGGAGCTGGCGCCCTATGGCGTCGGCACCGGCGGCATGGAGCCGGGCCTGAAAAACCCGCTCGGCGCCCGCGCGCTCTATATCTTCCAGAACGGGCAGGACACGCTCTACCGCATCCATGGCTCGCCGGAATGGTGGACCATCGGCAAGTCGGTCTCCTCTGGCTGCGTGCGCATGATCAACCAGGATGTGGTCGATCTCTACAATCGCGTGCCTGGCGGCACGACCATCGTCGTGACGGATCTTTCGGCTCCGGCACAGGTGGTCACCGCGCCGTCCCAGGCCGTGTTCTACTGATCCGGTTGCGATAGCGGCTGCGCGCGATCAATAGCCCCTGTCGCGATCGACCGCCTGCGGCAGGGTGCCATCGTCACGGTAGCGGGCGATGTTGCCGGCAACAATCCGGCTGGCGGTGACGCGGTCGGTCGGGGCGGAGATGTGCGGCAGGATGGTGATGCCGGGATGGGCCCAGAGCGGGCTGTCGGCGGGCAGCGGCTCCTGATCGAACACGTCGAGAACGGCGTGATCGAGATGGCCGGCATCGAGGCTCGCCACCAGGTCCTGCGTGACGACGACAGGGCCGCGGGCGAAGTTGATCAGGCTCGCCCCTTCGGGCAAGCGCGCCAGGCGGCCGGCATGGATCAGGCCGCGCGTCTCGGCCGTCAGCGGCACCAGGCAGACAAGGATGTTGGCGCGCGACAGCAGCGCATCCAGCCCCTCTTCGCCGGAAAAGCAGGCGACGCCGTCCAGTGCCTTCGCCGTCCGGCTCCAGCCGGCTACCGTAAAGCCAGCCTCCCTCAGCCGTCCGGCCGCCGCCGTGCCCAGCGCGCCGAGGCCGACAAGGCCGACCGTCGTCTCCTCCGCCCGCTTATAGGCGAGCGGGTTCCACTGGCGCGCGCGCTGCTGGCGGGCATAGGCCGGCATGTCGCGAAACAGATAATAGGTCCAGGCCAGCACGGCTTCGGCCATGGTGTGGCTCATCTGCGGATCGACAAGCCGCACGATCGGCCGGTCGAGTTCCGTCAGATCCGCCACCAGCCGCTCGACCCCGGCCCACAGGCTCTGGATCCAGACAAGCTTCGGCAGTGCCCTCAGCGCGGCCGGATCGGGATTGGCGACGATGGCGATCTCCACCTCGGCCCGCTCCGCGGCGCTCAAGGCCGAAAGCGTCTCGATCCGCTCGCCGGGCATGGCACGGCGCAGGGCGGCGAGCCAGCCGGCCTCCTCCTCGGCGGGGCTGCGGGTGACGAGCGCGATGGGCTGGGGCATGACGGTCTCCTTGACGGCATTGCGCCCGTCTACCCAAGATCTTTGGGATGGGGCTCTTGAAAGCCGGGCGCAAACGGCCCGCGCTCAGATCGCGCTGAGCTTGGCGATGATGCTGGCGCGGACATTGTCCAGATGCGTCTGGATGCCGGCCCGGGCCGCGTCACGATCGTGCGCGCGCAGGGCGGCGATGATCGCCAGATGCTCGCGATGACCGGCCTCGAAGCGCTCGGGCAGGCGCGAGAGGTTGAACATATGCGTCTTCAGCCGCAGCGTCTCGATCATTCCGGCGAGAACGGCATTGCCGCTGTGATGGGCGATGAGCTGATGCAGACGGCTGTCCACCGCCCAGTCCTCGGCCACATCAGGCTTTTCGCAGGCCAGAAGCGTGGCGATCTCGCTTTCGATCGCATCCAGCGCCTCCGTCGGGATCCGGTCGATCGCCAGCCGCGCAGCCTCGGTTTCGAGCACGACGCGCACATGCAGCGTCTCCACCAGCTCGCGCGGGGAAAAGGCCTTCACCACCAAGGCGCGGCCGGGCGTGCGATCGAGAAAGCCCTCGTTTTCCAGTCGGTTGAGCGCATAGCGCAAGGGCGTGCGCGAGATGTTGAGGAAGTCGGCGAGCGGCCGTTCCTGCAGCACGGTGTTGGTCGCCAGCTTGCGGCCGATCAGCATGTCCAGCAGCGTCTGATAAGCGGTCTCGCCCAGATTCTGGGCGCGTTCATCGCTGAAGATCGTCGAACTCATCGATACAAAAGCCATTCATTGAGAGACGCCAGCGCGCGGATGCGTTGGGGCGTTTTGGCGGCCAGTCCTGTCAGGCTCCGTGGTGGATCGTCAATCCCCTTGCCCTTGCTCCTGTCCCGGCTCCTGCCAGCGCGCCCTCCTTTACCCCCTTCGGCAACAGCCTGCCACGCTAAAGCAGGACCTTCCTGTCATCCGGCGATGCCGCATCCTGTCACAAAGGCTGGTCTTGCGACAAAATGCCTCGATCCCGCCTGGCCTTTTGCGGGCCATTGCAAGCCCGTCGCAAGCTGTCGGTTGCGACACCGGCAGGCATCCGCCTCCTGTCATGAGACTGTCATGGCACCGGCCTACAGCCACCGCCGATGGGAGGCGGGGACGGACGGTCGTCCGGTCCGCCGACCGGCTGCTTTCCGAGGATAATCTATGTCGTTCGATCCCGCGCTGACCGTTTCGTCCTCCCAACAGGCGCCGCTCGACGTGCTGCTGATCACGGCCGATCAGTGGCGCGGCGCGGTGCTGCCGGGCGAGCCGAACCCTGATTTTCCGGTGCCGACACCCAATCTCGACCGGCTCGCGGCCGAGGGCGTGCGCTTTGCCCGGCATTTCTGCCAGGCCTATCCTTGCGGGCCGGCCCGCGCCGGGCTGATCACCGGCCTTTACGCCCACAAGCATCGCGTGGTGCAGAACGGCACGCCGCTCGATGCGCGCCATCCGACCCTGTTTACCGAGGCGCGGCGTGCGGGCTATCGGCCGACCCTGTTCGGCTATACCGATACCATGGCTGATCCGCGCGGCCGGCCGGCGCAGGATCCCGCGCTGGGCGATTATGAGGGCGTGGCGCCGGGGCTGGATATCGGCCTGTTTCTCGGCGAGCATGCCGGCCCCTGGCTGGCGCATCTCAAGCGCAAGGGCTATTCCGTGCCCGATCCGGCGCGCGGCCGCGACGGCATTTTTTCCGCCTGCCGTTTCGGGGAGCCGGCCGTCTTTGCCGCGGAGGACAGCGAAACCGCCTTTCTCACCGACCGTTTCATCGATTTCGTCTCGGTGCATGAGGACAGGCCCTTCTTCGCCCATCTCTCCTTCATCGCGCCGCATCCGCCCTTTACCGCCGCCGCACCCTTTGCCGATCTGATCGATCCCGACACGCTCGCCGCGCCGATCCCGATGGCCGAGAGCGTGCATCCGCTGGTGGAGGTCTACCGCAAGGCCGTGGGAATCGAGCATTTCGTGCCAGGCCTCAGCGGCCGCGTCGCCGAGGCCGATCCGCGCACGATCGCCAAGGTGCGCGCCGTCTATGCCGGGATGATGGCCGAGGTGGACCACCATATCGGCCGCATCGTCGAGGCGCTCAAGGCCGCCGGGCGATACGAGCGCACGCTGATCGTTTTCACTGGCGATCATGGCGAGCAGCTGTTCGATCATGGTCTGATGGGCAAGCTGGCCTTCTATGACGGCTCGGCGCATATTCCGCTGATCCTGCGCCATCCGCATCTGGTCGGCGGACGCGGCAAGACGGTCTCAGCCTTCACCCAGTCGATCGACATCCTGCCGACCGTGCTCGACGCCATCGGCCTCAGCCGTCCCGACAATGTCGATGGCGAGAGCCTCCTGCCTTTCTGCCGGGGCGAGATGCCCGCCAACTGGCGCGATGCCGCCTTCTGGAGCACGGATTTCCGCGATCTGGCCAGCCGCCGGCTGGAGCGGCATTTCGGGCTGCCCTCCGAGCGCTGCGGCCTGCAGGTGGTGCGCACCGCGCGGTTCAAATATGTCCACTTCGCCGGGCTCGCGCCGGTACTCTTCGATCTTGCGGACGATCCGCTGGAACAGGTAAACCGGATCGACGATCCGGCAGCCGCCGGCCTGCGGCGCGAGGGGCTGGAGCGCCTGCTCGATCAGCGTCTGCACCATGAGGAGCGCACGCTGACCGGCTATCAGGGCATGGGCGGCCGGCTTTATACGGTTTCCGGCTGATCGCTTCGCGAACCGGAAACAAGAACCAACGAAAATCTCTGGCCGGAAGGCCAGATTTTCGATGGACGGAATACGGTTTTCGGTCTGATCAACCGAAAACCGTATTACCGAGATAAGGCGTAACCTCGCCTGGAAACGTCGAGCCCGAAAGCGGGAGCCGGTTTTGAGAGGCGCCGCCGCACGACGGCATCAGGGTGAAGATCGTGCGGCACCCGGGAGGACGAGGTGCCGCACGATTCGCGGCGCTCCGGCGAAGACCCGCCGCACGCCGCGAGACTGTGTCGCGATGGCGATGTGTGCTGCGACCCCGGTTGCCCACCGTCGTTGCCGACTAAAGTTACCGGGCCTGGCTGGCCAAGCCTGCGCGCACCGCCCTCAAGATCTTTATTTAAAGATAGTCTAAATTTCATCCTCTTGAAAGACGGCCAGCGGCCGCGCCCCTGATAGAACGGCAGCTTTCAGCCCGGCCGTCTGCGGCAGCAGGCGGGCGACGAACAGGGCGGCGAGCTTGCGCTTGCGCTGTGCCTTTGTGCCATTATCCTGCCCTGCGGCTTCGGCTGCGGCCATGCGCACCCACATCCAACCGAGCGCGACCAGCGCGAACAGGCGCAGATAATCGACGGCGGCGGCATTGGCCTCGGCCACATCGGCGGCCTTTTCCTGCAGGGCGGAGGTCGTCGCCTCCAGATCGGCCAGTGCCGCCAGAACCGGCCGTGTCAGTTCGCCAAGCGAGGACGGGGCCTCTTCGATCTCGGCGCGCATCAGCGCGAAGAAGCGACGTGGCAGTTCGCCGCCTTCCATCATCAGCTTTCGCCCGGCCAGATCCATGGCCTGCACGCCATTGGTGCCTTCATAGATCTGGGCGATTCGGGCATCGCGCACATATTGCTCCATGCCCCATTCGCGGATGTAGCCATGGCCGCCGAAGACCTGCTGCGCCTCCACCGTGATGGCAAAGCCCCAATCGGTGAGCGCGGCCTTGATGACCGGGGTGAGCAGGGCGACGAAGCCATCGGCGGCCTTGGCCGCCTCAGGATCGGGATGCCGCGCGGCACTGTCCATCTGCAGCGCGGTCCAGATCGCCAGCGCGCGGCCGCCTTCGGTCAGCGCCCGGCCTGTCAGCAGCATACGCCTGACATCGGCATGCTCGAGGATCGGCACCGGCCCGCGCGTGCCATCGGCCGAGCGCCCCTGCAGCCGCTCGTGCGCATAGGCCGCCGCCTTCTGCAGCGCGATCTCGCCAATGCCGAGGCCCTGGATGCCGACGAACAGGCGTTCGGCATTCATCATGGTGAACATGGCATTGAGCCCGCGTCCGGGCTCGCCGACCAGAAAGCCGATGGCGCCGTCATAATTCATCACGCAGGTCGGCTGCGCGTGGATGCCCATCTTGTGTTCCAGCGCGCCGACGGAAAAGCCGTTGCGTTGATCGCCGCTGCCCGCCGGATCGGGCAGGAATTTCGGCACGAGGAACAGGCTGATGCCTTTCACGCCGGCCGGTGCGTCCGGCAGGCGGGCCAGAACGAGATGGACGATGTTGCCGCCGAAATCATGATCGCCCGAGGAGATGAAGATCTTGCCGCCGGTGATGCGGTAGCGCCCGTCCGGCAGCGGCTCGGCCCGCGTCTTCAAAAGGCCGAGATCGGTGCCGGCATGGGCCTCGGTCAGCGCCATGGCGCCGGTCCATTCGCCGGAGATCATCTTCGGCAAATAGGTTTCCTTCAGGTCGTCGCCCGCATGATGGCCGATCGCCTCGACCGCGCCGCGCGTCAGCCCCGGAAACAGGCCGAAGGAGAAATTGGCCGAAGACAGCATCTCGTCGAGCAGGATCTGCACCACGCGCGGCAGGCCCTGGCCGCCATAGGCCGGATCGCCAGAAAGCCCCGTCCACCCCGCTTCGGCAAAGGCGCGATAGGCCTCGGCGAAGCCCTTTGGCGTCGTCACCACGCCATTGATCAGCCGGCAGCCTTCCTCGTCGCCCGAGCGGTTCAAGGGCTCCAGCACCTCGGCGCAGAAGCGCCCGCCCTCCGCCAGAACGGTCAGCGCCAGCTCGGCATTGACCTCTTCATAGCCCGGCAGCCCGGCCATGACGGCGTCGAAGCCGAAAACGTCGTTCAGCAGAAAACCGATATCCTCGATCGGCGGTGCATAAGCAGCCAAGGTCTTTCTCCTCCACAATAAGCTGGGCATCCGCGCTGGACGGTCTGCGCGCCCGCAAGTCTCGCCGATGCTTCACGCCTCTCCCCAGCGGCACATCCCCACCGTCCTCTTGCAAACTGTATCAAACGATTGTTACAGTTTGCAAGAGGACGGTGGTGAGCGCGAGGATGCCGACTGGCCCGGACGGATCTTCGTGGCGATCTCGGGCGCGGGACCCTGGCGCGCAGGCCCGAAAAGTGGGACCCGGTTTTCGATCCGCGGCTTTGGAGCCGGCCGTGCGGCGCAGGCCACGAGAGAGGATATGGGACAGGATGACCGGAGCCAGAAAAGGACGTGCGGCCAAGGCCGGAGCCGCTGACGAGCGTCAGGCTTTGGAAAGGCGGACGTTGGACGGACCGACGGCGGAAGGACAGGCGGGGCTGGAGCCGGCTGGTGATGGCCAGGCCGATGAAAACGCCGCCGCCACCGAAGCATTGTTTGCCGACGAGATGAGCCCGCGCACCCGCGCGGTGCTGGCCGCTGCCGCCGCGCTCTTCGTCGAGCGCGGCTATGCCGCAACCTCGATGCGCGACATCGGCGAGCGCGTCGGCCTGCTCGGCGGCTCGCTCTATCACCATGTCCGCTCCAAGGAGGCGCTTTTCCTGCGCATCCACGACACCGCGATCCGGGCGGCCGAAGCGCGCATCCGCGCGGCGGTGGCGGCCCGCACGGATCCCTGGGACAGGCTGGAGGCGGCCGCCGTGACCATGCTGGAGATCCAGCTCGATCCGCAATCGATCACCCTGCCGCTCATGAACGACCTGCGCGCCGTGCCGCCGGCACTCGCCGAACGGCTGATCGCCACGCGCGACGGGTTCGAGCGTCTGTTCAAGGATCTGGTCGCCGCCCTGCCGCTGCGGGCCGATCTCAACCCCGCGCTCTACCGGCTTCTTCTGCTCACGCTGCTCAACCATGTCGGCGACTGGTATCGTCAGGGAAAAAGCACGCCGGCCGAAATCGGCGCCGAAATCCTCCGCCTGTTCCGTCACGAGGCGGAGTGATACGGTCTCCGGTTCGCGAAGCGATCAGCCGGAAACCGTATGATTGGCGCCGGTGTGATGTCCGGCGCCGGGCTGTGGATAAGCAGACACTCAAGCAATTCCTGCACTCAGACGTTGAAGCCTTGTGTCGGATGACCCTAAACTAGTTCCGGTTGTGTTTTGTCGGTGCAGCGGGGGCGGCCTTTGGCAATCAGGACGGTATTGGCGGCATGTCTGTTTGTGCTCTCAGGCGTCTGCCTGGCGCAGGCGGAAACGCCGAGCAGCTCGGGGTCCGGCTTTGCGATCACCTCCGACGGCTGGATCCTCACCAATGCGCATGTGGTCAAGGACTGTCGCCGGATCGAGGTGCCGGGGCAGGGGGTGGCCAGCGTGCCGCGTCTGGACGCGGCCAATGACCTCGCTCTGATCAAGGTCGATGCGGCGCGGCCCTTGGCGCCGCTGCAGCTGCGTCGCGCGCCTGTCCGCCTCGGCGAGGACATCATCGCCATCGGCTATCCGCTCTCCGGACTGCTGTCGGATTCGATCAAGATCACCACGGGCAATGTCAACGCGCTTGCGGGCCTGCAGAACGACACCCGCTTCCTGCAGATCTCGACGCCGATCCAGCCCGGAAATTCCGGCGGTCCGGTGGTCGACCGGGATGGGTTCCTTCTGGGCATCACCACGGCGACCTTTTCCAAGAAGGTGGCCGACGAGATCGGCATCACCGCGCAGAATGTCAACTTCGCCATTCGTGCCTCGGTGGCCGATATGTTCCTGCAGGCGCAGAGCGTTTCGGTTCAGTTCGGCGAGCGGGCGCCGGAGCAGGCCGCCCTGTCCACCGCCGATCTTGCCGACAGGATCGCCCCTTCCGTCTTCCAGATCCTCTGCTATGGCAGCGCCGAGGGCCAGCCGTCCGCTGCGGTATCGTCTCCGCAGCCGGCCGGCGCGGGTCTGATCGAGCGCGCCGGCTATGATGCGATCGGCTTCGACTACCAGCTGATCCGCGAGACCAGCTATGCCGATTGCCGGGCAAGCTGCGTCGGCGATGGCCGCTGTCAGGCTATCACCTACAATGTGAAGCACAGGGCCTGCTTTCTGAAGAACAATGTCATGGCGCTGATCCACAACACGGATGCGCAGGCCGCCTATTCCACGGCCAAGGCCGCATCTGTGGTCGTGTCGGAGTTCACCAGCTATTCCGGCATCGACATGCCTGGCGGCGACTATGGCCGGCTGAACCAGACCACCTATCTCGACTGTTTCGTCGCCTGCCTGGGCGATAATGCCTGCCGCGCCTTCGCCTATATCGCGAAGAAGAAGGAGTGCTGGCTGAAGGAGCGTCTGGGCAGCGCGGAGCCGAAGAGTGGCGTCGATCTCGGCGTGAAATGATCGGGTTTCCTGCTAGCGTCCTGACCCTAGAGCATCGGACCGGNATATCGCGAAGAAGAAGGAGTGCTGGCTGAAGGAGCGTCTGGGCAGCGCGGAGCCGAAGAGTGGCGTCGATCTCGGCGTGAAATGATCGGGTTTCCTGCTAGCGTCCTGACCCTAGAGCATCGGACCGGAAAGTGGGAACCGGTTTTCGGAAAAATCCGATGCAAAAACAAAAAATTAGAGCATCGGACTGCGTGCGATTTTCAGTCTGATGCTCTAAGCCCATCGGCTTTCACAGCCCCGGCATCTCCACCGCGCGGTTCATGTGGCGGGCGACATAATCCTGGATCTGGCGGACGATCTGGGCGGCATGGGCGGTGGCCAGCCGGTCGGCTTCCTCCACGTCGCCGGCGGCGATCGCGGCGATCATCTGCTCGTGCTCCTCGACATATTGCCGCGGCAGCCGGTCGTCGAAGGTCTGGTAATAGAGCCTGAGGATGCGCCGTCCCTCGTCCAGCAGCCGGGCGAAGAAGGTGGTGTAATAGGGATTGCCGCCGAGCCGGGCGATGGCCACGTGGAATTCGCGGTTGGCCTCGATCATCGCATAGGCGTCGCGCGCCGTCACCGCCTCGGCGAAGGCGCGCTGCTGCGCCAGGATCTCCTCCATCACCTGAGCATTGCCGCGGCTGGCAGCGGCGCGCGTGGTGACGCGGTACATCAGGGTCAGCGCTTCGAAATAGGTCGGCAGCTCGGCGAAATCGATCGGCGCGACGATGGTGTTGCGGTTGGGCAGGGTGGTCACCAGCCCGTCGGCCGCCAGCTTCACCAGCGCCTCGCGGATCGGTGTGCGCGACATGCCGAAGCGCTCGGACAGGCGCACCTCGTCCAGCGGACTGCCCGGGCCCAGCACCATGGAGAGGATCTCATTGCGCAGCGCAGCATAGACGCTTTGCGTTCCCGAGCCGCGTGTGCGCGTCAATTCCCCTGCGGTCAAAGCCCTTGCCCTCTGCTCGCGTTGATCGATGCGCTGCCCTACATGGTTTTCGTCACGATGGGTATGGTGAGAATGCACGTCTGCGCTGTGGACGGTGCGGGCCGCAGGAGGGCGGCCCGGCCTGTCGTCCTCACCCTTCGAAGCCGTAGACCTCGCGGGCGCGTTCGGGCGTCAGGGTGCCATCGCGCAGATCCCGGCGGATGGCCTCGGGGCTGCGCTGCTTCGGATCGCCATAACCGCCGCCAACCCCTGTGACGACATGGACGATGTCGTCCTTGTTGAGCGGAATGTTGGTCCCGAAGGAGTATCGCTCCGCCGCCTTGCCGGGCCGCAGGACCTCGACATAGTTCGGCGTGCCGTCCTGCCCGCCGGCCACGCCCCAGGGCGGCATGCGCGAGCGGGTGTAGCCGACGCTGAGGAAGTTGTCGTTGGCACGCACGCGGTAATGCACCGAAATGCCCTTGCCGCCGCGAAACTCGCCTTCGCCACCCTGTGCCGGGTTCAGCGCCATGTGATCGACGGTCAGGCCATAGCGGGCCTCGGCCACCTCGGCCGGGCAGTTGAAGGTCTCGCCATGGAAGCCGGAGAAGATCGCCGCATTGCCGTCGCGGCCAGCCCATGCGCCCCAGCCGCCGAGCTGCGGCTCGACGATCGTGTAGTGCCGCCCGGTATCAGGATGCTTGCCGCCCACCACCGTGCCGCAGATCGAGGCGAAATTGCCGGCCGGCACGAGACCGGGAAAATGCGTGGCGAGGCAACGCAGGATCAGGTCGAACAGGCGGATTTCAACCTCGGAATAATAGCCGAGCGCGCCGGGCTCCACCACATGGAAGATCGAGCCGGGGCGGGTGATGACCTTGAGCGGCCGGAAAAAGCCGCCATTGCCCGGCGCCTGGGCATCCGCCACCGCCTTGAAGGCGAGCTGTGCGGCGATTTCCACGCCCTCGCGGCTGGAATTGCTGGAGCCCTTCTGGTCGGGATTGTCGCGCAGGTCGACGCTGAAATGCTCCTCGGTGACCTCGATGACGATCTTGTGGATCGCGCCGTCGTCCTGCTCCTCCTCGAAGCTGAAGGTGCCCTTGGGCATGGTCTTCAGCGCCGCGCGGGCGCGCCGCTCGCCGAGATCCATGAAATCGGCGATGGCGGCGGTAAAGGTATCGGCGCCATATTTTTCCACCAGTTCCAGCAGGCGGCGCTCGCCGATCCGCACGCCGGCAATGCCGGCCCAGAGATCGCCGCGCAGATAGTCCGGCAGGCGGGTGTTGACATAGAGAATGTCGAACACCGCCTGGTTGGGCCTGCCTGCCTCGATCAGCTTGACGGCGGGAATGCGGATGCCTTCCTGGAAGATCTCGGTCGCTTCGGAGGACATGGAGCCCGGCACATTGCCGCCGACATCGTTCCAATGGGCGATATTGGCGGTCCAGGCGACGATGCGGCCCTCGGCAAAGACCGGCATGGCCAGGATCATGTCGTTCAAATGGGTGACGCCGCCCCAATAGGGATCGTTGGAGGCGAAGAGATCGCCGGCCTGAATGGTCTCGGGCGGGTGCTTTTCCAGGATGCGCTTGACCGCTTTGTCCAGCACGCCGACGAAGGCCGGGATACCGGCGCCGGACGCGGCGATCTCGCCATTGGCATCGCAGATGCCGGTGCCCAGATCGAGCACCTCATAGATGATCGCGCTCATCGAGGTCTTGCGCTGGGCGACGAACATTTCGTCGGCCACGGCCTCCAGCGCGTTCTGGATAATGTCGAAGGTGACGGGGTCGTGGGTCTTCTCGGTCATGGCGTCAGCCCCGGATCTCGATATGGGTGTTGCCGAAGGCGTCGATCGACACGCGGTTCTTCGGATGGATGACGATGGTGGTGCCGGGATCCTCGATGATGGCAGGGCCGGAGAAGGTCATGCCCGGCTCGAGCTTTTCGGCATCGTAGATCGTCGCCTCATGCGCGCCCTCGGTGGCGTAATCGACCATGCGGCGGCCCTTCACCGCATCCGCCAGCGCCAGCCCCGTCACCGGCAGGGCGACGATCTCCAGCTTGCCGACCTCGGCGCGGGCGATCAGATGCAGGCCGACGATCTCCACCGGCGCGTCCAGGCGATAGGTATATTCCTTCTCGTAGATGGCGTGGAAGGCCTCGACCATGCGGGCGACGGCGGCGGCGTCAAGCCCGTCGGGATCGACAGGCACCTCCACCGAATGCTCCTGGTTGCGGTAGCGCACCTTGAGGAAGGGCTCGACGGCGACCTTGTCCGCCGCGACCTCTTCGGCCGCAAATTGCGCGATGGCATGATCGACGGTTTCCGTGATCAGAGCGTTCAAGCCCGCAAGATCGGTCTCGTCCATCAGCCGGGTGACGAAATAGTCTCGGCGCAGGTCGCTCATCATCATGCCCCAGGCGGAGAAGACCGAGGCGCCGCGGGGCACCACCACCTTCTTCACGCCCAGTTCCTGGCCGAGCGCGACCGCATGCATCGCGCCGCCGCCGCCGAAGGCCACCAGGGTGAAGTCGCGCGGGTCGTAGCCCCGGTTGAGCGAGACCAGCTTCAGCGCATTGACCATGTTGGAATTGGCGATCCGCACGATGCCGCGCGCCGCCTCGATCGGCGTGGCGCCGAGCTTTCCCGCGACGTCTTCCAGCGCGGCATTCACCGCCGCCATGTCGGCTGTCACCGTGCCGCCGCAGAAATAGTCGGCGCTGATGCGGCCAAGCGCCAGATTGGCATCCGTCGTCGTCGCCTGCGTGCCGCCACGGCCATAGGCGGCGGGGCCGGGCAGGGCGCCGGCCGATTTCGGGCCGACATGCAGCTTCTGAAAGTCGTCGACCCAGGCGATCGAGCCGCCGCCATTGCCGATCTCCACCAGATCGACCACCGGCACCATGATCGGATAGCCCGAGGATTTGCGGTCGCGCTCGATCCAGTAATCGGTCTTGATCCGCACCTGGCCGTTTTCGATCAGCGAGCATTTGGCGGTCGTCCCGCCGATGTCGAGCGCCAGCACATTGGGCTCGCCGATGATGCGGCCGAGCTCCGCCGCGCCCCAGAAGCCCGAGGCCGGGCCCGATTCGACCATGGTGATCGGGATGGCGCGCGTCGACTGGAAGCTGTCGACGCCGCAATTGGACTGCATCACATAGAGCCGCCCCTGGTAGCCCTTGTCCTTCAGCCCGGTTTCGAGCCGGGCAAGATAGCGCTCGGCCGCCGGCTGGACATAGGCCGAGAGAACGGCGGTGGAGGAGCGCTCATATTCGCGCCATTCGCGGGTGATCTGGTGCGAGGCCACCACGGAAACCTCCGGCCAGAGCCGGCGGATCTCCTCGGCCACGGCCTGCTCATGCACGGGATTGGCATAGGCATGCATGAAGCAGATGGCGATCGCCTGAACCTGTTCGGCCTTGAAATCCGCAAGGATCGCCGGCAGGCCCGTGAGGTCGAGCGCTTCCGTCTCGCGGCCGCGATAATCGATCCGGCCGGGGATCTCGCGGCGCAGGTACCGCTCCACGAAGGGCTCGGGCTTTTCATACATCAGGTTGAAGAAATCCGGCCTGTTCCCGCGCGCGATCTCCAGCGTATCGCGAAAGCCCTTGGTGGCCAGAAGCGCGGTGCGCGCGCCCTTGCGCTCCGTCAGCGCATTGATGACGACGGTGGTGCCATGGGCGAAGAAATCGGCCTGCGACAGGGGCACGCCGGCCTTGTCGAGCACATTCAGCACACCCGTCTCGAAGTTCGGCGGCGTCGTGTCCGATTTGGCGGTGCGGATCGTCTGCCTGCCGGTTGCGAGGTCGGTTTCGAAATAGACCAGATCGGTGAAGGTGCCGCCGACATCCGTGGCTATTCTGAGAATCGTGTCGCCCATCGAAAATCCATCATGTTGCCTGGCGCCGTGGCCCCTCGCGCCGGTCATGCGGTGAGGAAGGGATGCCGGCGCGCCGTCCAGAAGGCGGAAAAGACGCGGATCATGCCTGGGAAGGCCGTCCTGCGCATGGTGAAAAACCTATAGTGCATCCAAAATGTCGACAAGGAATTTTTTCGTCGTATCGGAAAATTATTGCCTTTCGGCCTGCGGAGGCAAGGAAAATTCACGGCTTGGCGGCTCGTCCTGCCGCTGACGATCGCCCCTGTCATTCCCCCTGTGATTCAAGGCAATATCGAGGGTCCGCAAATGGCGCTGCTGCCCGGCCACATCAGAAATCCGGAGCTTCTATGAAAACGGCTCTTGTCGACAAACTGAATGCGAAATAGCCTTGGCCGATCCATCAAGAGGTATCCGATGCTGCCCGAACCCCATGTGCAGACCTTCCTGGAGGCCGTGCGCCTTCAATCCGCCGATGCCGCTTTCGAGGCCTTTGCCGCACTCACGCGTGCCACGCTCGGCAGTCGGCTCCTGACCGCCTCCGCGCTTGAGATCGAGGACGGCAAGGTGACGGAAGGCCGCTCGCGCCGGATCTACACCGACAATCCCGAGGTCTATCCGGTCGGTGGGTTCAAGCCGATCCCCGACAACAAATGGACCGACATCGTGCTGCGCCGGCAGCAGGTCTTCTCCACCCTGTCGATCGAGGAGATCGCCGAGGTTCTGTTCGACTGGGAAATCATCCGCTCGCTGGGCTGTGAATCCAACGTCAACGTGCCCATCATCGTCGGCGGACAAGTGATCGGCACGCTAAACCTGCTGGACAAGGCCGGCAGCTACACGGCCGAGCGCCTCGCGCCGCTGCCGGAGCTGATGCCCTATGCCGTCATCGCCTTCCTGCTGGTGACGCGGCCGCGCTGAGCAACCGCGCGCTCATTCGGCGTCGGCACATGGGTCGGTCAGCGCCGGCCGGGAAAAGCAGGCCGGCAGGCGCGTCAAGGCATTGATGACGCACGAAGAACCGTTCTGGAAGGGCAGGAGGAGCCGAAGCCCCTTCCTGCCCTGGCGCCTTAGGGCATCGGACCGAAAAGTGGGAACCGGTTTTCGGAAAAATCCGATGCAAAAACAAAAGTCTAGGCTCAGGACCTATTAATTTGGTTTGAGATGTGATTCACGGTTTCGGAAAGGAGACCGTGATGAGTGATGTGTTTT
>NZ_MKIO01000034.1 GCF_001938945.1 Xaviernesmea rhizosphaerae | reverse complement strand
ACGGGGCGCGGCCGGCGCACGAGGGGCGGCAGGCGCATGGGCGGGTGCGGCGGCGACCGGGCGGGCGCGCGCGGGCTCGTTGCGCCGCGTGCTGGGCTGATCGAGCTGGAAGCGGCTGATCAGCTGGCGCAGCCGTTCGGTTTCCTGCGCCAGCGTGGCGCTGGCGGCATTGGTTTCCTCGACCATGGCCGCATTCTGCTGCGTGACCTGGTCCATCTGGTTGACGGCCGAATTGACCTCGGCCAGACCCGTCGCCTGCTCGCGCGCGGAGTTGGCGATGGCGTTCATATGGTCGTTGACCGTGACGATGTTCTCCTGGATCAGCTTCAGCGCATCGCCGGTCTCGCTGACCAGCTTGACGCCGCTGCGCACCTCGTCCGAGGAGTTGCGGATCAGTTCCTTGATCTCCTTGGCGGCCTGCGCCGAGCGCTGCGCCAGTTCGCGCACTTCCTGGGCGACGACCGCGAAGCCCTTGCCCGCCTCACCCGCACGCGCGGCCTCGACGCCGGCATTGAGCGCCAGCAGGTTGGTCTGGAAGGCGATCTCGTCGATCACGCCGATGATGTTGGAAATCTGCTGCGAGGAGGTCTCGATCCGGGCCATGGCGCTCACCGCGTCGGAGACGATCTGGCCGGAGCGACGGGCGCTGTTGTCGGCCTGCTCCGAAGCATGGCGCGCTTCCTCGGCGCGCTTGGAGGAGTTGGAGACATTGGCAGTGATCTCGTCCAGCGCGGCAGCGGTTTCCTCGAGTGCGGCGGCCTGCTGCTCGGTGCGCTTGGAAAGGTCCTGCGCACCATGGCTGATTTCGCGGGTGCCGGTGTCGATCTCGCCGGTCGACTGGGCGACGGAGGCGAGCGTCTGGCTCAGCTCGCGCACGGCATTGTTCATATTGTTGCGCAGCGACTCGAACTCCGCGCCGAACGGCCGGTCGAGCGAGACCGTCAGATTGCCCTGGGCCAGTTCCGACAGGGCGCCGCCGATGGTCTGCACTGCATGGACGCGCTCGCTGACATCCGTGGCGAACTTGACGATCTTGGCGACGCGCCCCTTCTCGTCGAGGATCGGATTGTAGGAGGCATTGATGATGACGCGCTTGCCGCCCTTGCCGAAGCGGGTGAATTCCGCCGCCTGGAAGCGCCCGGCGCGCAGCGCCGACCAGAACTGCTGGTATTCGGGAGAGCCGGCATAGACCTGATCCACCAGCATGCTGTGTGGACGGCCCTTGATCTCGTCCAGACGATAGCCGAGCAGGTCGAGGAAATTCTGGTTGGCGGTGACGATCTCGCCGGTCGGCAGGAATTCGATGATCGCCTGCACGCGGCCGATCGCGTCCATCTGGTTGCGATAGTCGAGATTCTGCAGACGCTCCTTGGAATTGGCCCATTCGACCACATAGCCCGTCGTCTTGCCGTTCTTGCGCAGCGGCGTGACGATCAGGTCGAACACGCGCGGGCCGACATTGATGGTTGTGCGGTGCTGCTGCGTCAGGGCCGCCAGCATATTGCGCTGGTGCGACGGGTTCTTGTGAAAGATATCGATGTTGGCGCCGATCAGCGCCTTGCTGTCGAAGCGCGGCAATTCCTTTTTCAGCTCGCCTTCCGCTTCCTTCATCAGCTCGCGGGCGGCCGCATTCAGGTAGAGAATATTCAGCTTTTCGTCGGCAATCATCACATTGGCCGTGATGACCTCCATCGATGCAAGCTGCGACCGCGTGACCTGAGATGATCCAAACACCGACTGACTCCTTCGGCCTGTCAATCCAAAATACAGGATCGTCGGCAACAGCCCTTGAT
This sequence comes from Xaviernesmea rhizosphaerae, assembly GCF_001938945.1. Taxonomy (GTDB): domain Bacteria; phylum Pseudomonadota; class Alphaproteobacteria; order Rhizobiales; family Rhizobiaceae; genus Xaviernesmea; species Xaviernesmea rhizosphaerae. The sequence continues at coordinate 52,479 of NZ_MKIO01000034.1, read as the reverse complement.
GTCACAGCACTCAAGTCATTGAGGCACGTAATAAAGGCATGCAACTTTCCCCGGGACAGACCATAATATTTGGCCCTTTATAATTTATTACGCATCCTTGTAGAACTGATGACCCGGCTCCTCTTGACAACACGGCTGGCCTCATACCGAAAACTTTAAGGCGGCGGCGGCGGCGGCGCAGTTTAGATTTATCGCTCAAGATCGAGCAGTCCAGGTTGCGCAATCCGAGACAATCCTCCGAAAGTGCAATCGGAACGATCAAGCCGCCTTGGTCGGGCACTCCGGCAAGGCATCTCAGCGCGCCCCCCTTGGTCCTTCCGGTCAGGCGCCGGTTTTACGCCTCGTGCGTGACACAGCCGTCCCGACCCCCCTGACAAGGTTGTACATTCCACAGATCGCACGGCGTGGGCGCATTTCGCGTCGGGCTTGCCTGTTGTGATGATCCGCAAATCTTCTCGACTGCCTTTTGCGCCGGTTACCCACCTCGCCGTGAAGAAAACAGGCGCGAATGCCTGCGCGCCTGGTCGCAGACACATCCTCTTCGCGCGCTCGGCTTTCCCGCGAACTGGGTAGCGTCATCGCAAAGAGGGGAAAACCGAGGAGGATCGTCTCGGATAACGGCACGCAGACGACCAGCATGGCCATCCGCAAAACGTGCCAGCAGACAGAGGTCCACTGGCACGCTGGCTCTCAAGAACAAACAGCGACTGCAGTCAGGCGGCCGCTGACCGTTGATCGGCCTCAGGCTTCCTCTTCCTGGAAGGCTTCTTCGCGGGTTTTGCGGAAGGAGGGCAGGATCATCAGGAGCAGCACGCCCGCCGTCGCGATCAGCAGCACGAGGCTGATCGGCCGTTCCACGAAGACGCTCGGGTTCCCGTGCGAGATCGTCAGCGCGCGGCGGATGTTGGTTTCCAGCAGCGGCCCCAGGACGAAGCCCAGAAGCAGGGGACCGGGCTCGCACTTCGCCTTGCGGAAGGCATAGCCGAGCAATCCGAAGCCGGCAGCCAGGGCCACGTCGAAGATGCGGTTGTTGATGCTGTAGACACCGACACAGCAGAACAGAAGGATCGCCGGATACAGCAGACGATAAGGGACCGTCAGCAGTTTCACCCAGACCCCGATCAGCGGCAGGTTGATCACCACGAGCATCAGGTTGCCGATCCACATGCTGGCAACGAGACCCCAGAAGATTTCCGGCTGGGTTGCCAGAACCGTCGGCCCCGGGGTGATCCCGTGAATGATGAAGGCGCTCAGCATCATCGCCATCATGTTGTTCGACGGAATGCCGAGCGTCAGCAGCGGGATGAACGACGATTGCGCGCCCGCATTGTTGGCCGCTTCCGGTCCGGCGACCCCTTCAACGGCCCCGTCGCCAAATTCCTGGGGACGCTTCGATACCTTTTTCTCAACCGAATAGGCGCAGAAGGAGGCGAGCGTCGCGCCGCCGCCCGGAAGCACGCCAAGGAGCGTGCCGACACCGGTTCCCCGCAGCACGGCCGGCCATGCGCGCCGGAAGTCTTCCCGCGTCGGCCACAGCCGGCTGAGCTTGCTGACCAGAATGCCGCGCGCCTCGACATTTTCCAGATTTTCGATGATCTCCGCAAAGCCGAACAGCCCGATCGCGATCACGACGAAGTCGATCCCGTCGAACAGTTCAACGGCGCCGAAGGTCAGGCGTTCTTCGCCGGAGCTGGCATCGATCCCGACCATGCCGAGCAGCAGGCCGAGAAGGATCATGCCGATCGCCTTCAGGACCGGCCCGCGCGCGAGGATCGTCGCGGCAAGCAGACCGAACAGCATCAGCGACACATATTCCGCCGGTCCGAAAGACAGAGCGAAGGACGAGAGCGTGGGGCCGGCGATCGCAATGCCGAAGGTCGCAACCGTTCCGGCGAAGAAGGAGCCGAGCGCTGCGACAGCCAGCGCCGAGCCGGCGCGCCCCTGCTGCGCCATCTTGTAGCCATCGACAGCGGTGACGACCGACGACGCCTCCCCTGGAAGATTGACCAGGATCGCCGTTGTCGATCCACCATATTGTGCGCCGTAATAGATGCCGGCCAGCATGATCAACCCGGCAAGGGGCGGAAGGTAGAAGGTGATCGGCAGCAGAACGGCGATCGTTGCCGTGGGCCCGATCCCCGGCAGCACCCCGATCAGCGTGCCCAGGAGAGCGCCGAGCAGGCAGAAGCCGAGGTTGGTCGGCGTCAGGGCTTCGCTGAAGCCCAGCATGAGAAGATCGACGAAATTCATGGTTTCCCTCCTCAGAACGGCCAGATGGGCATCTGGACCCCGAGGCCGATGATGAAGACCAGAGCGCCAAAGGTCGTGAGCCCGGCGGTCAGCAGGATCACCTCGCGAAGCCGGGAATCCCGGTCAGCGAGGCTGCCGACGAGAAGCAGCCAGACAGAGGCCGCAACGAAACCGAAGAACTCCGCGATGAAGGCGAAGCCGATGACGGCCGCCAGGATGATCGCCAGCGGCCAGAGCTTCGGCCTGGCGATGTCCACGCGGGCCCGGACAGCGCCGAACCCGCCGATCGCCGCGCCGATGATGATCAGGAGCCAGGACACGATTCTTGGAAGGTAGCCCGGGCCCATGGCGGATGCCGTGCCGAGGGTCAGGTCGCGCCCGGCCCAGAGGCCGAGCGCGCCGAAACCGATAAAGAGCGCGGCGGTGAAGAGGTCCGGCCGATCACCGGTTCCTCCAGCCTTGTTGGGTGACGCCATCACTTCTGTTCCTTGGCCAGTTTCCAGATCGCGCCAAGGCGTTCCGCGCGCACAGGCAGTTCCTTGTTCCAGGCCTCGGCGGAGCGATAGGAAATCGCAAGCGACATCTGCTTCGCCTTTGCCTGAAATTCTGGATTTTCGAGCGCCTTTTCGACCGCGCTCGAGAACCTGTTGCGGATCTCCTCGGGCACGTCGCAGCTCATGGCGATGCCGCGCTCGGAGCTCATCAGCACTTCCAGGCCCTGCTCCTTGGCGGTCGGGAGATCGGGCGCGATGGAGGCCCGCTCTTCGGCGAACTGGCCGAGATTCTTGAACGCGGAGTGGTCGTTGCCGACGAACTCGCCGACATTGATGCCGATCGTGTCGACATGTCCGCCGAGAAGCGCGGTGCGCGCCTCGTTCGCCCCGTTGAACGTCACCGCGGTCAGGTCGATGCCTGCAGCCTTTTCCAGCTGCAGCATGGCAAGGTGCTCATCGGTTCCCAGGCCCGTGGTGCCGACGGTCACGGCGCCAGGGTTTTCCTTGGCATAGGCGACGAGATCTTTCAGCGTGTTGAACTTGGAGCTGGCCTGGACGATGAAGGAGCCGGGGTCTTCGACCACGCGTGCGACGAGGCAGAGCTTCTTTGGATCGAACCGGACCTTGCGGTCCATCTGCATGGTCAGGTAGCCCGGCGTGTTCAGCGACGAGACGGTGTAGCCATCCGGGCGAGCCTGGGTCATCGCTGTGTAAGCGATCTCACCGGAAGCCCCCGGGCGATTCAAAATGGTGATTTTCGCGCCCAGCTCTTTTTCAATGTACGGGGCAAGGGTTCGATTCATCACATCCGTCCCGCCGCCGGGAGCATATGCGACAATGAACTCGATCGGGCGGTCGGCGGGCCATTCGGCATGGGCCGCACCGGCTCCCAGAAAAAGCACCGTCGCCAGTGCGGTATTGCGGATCAACTGGTTCATTTCGTCCTCCCAAGGATCGCTCAATCGATTGCGTGTTCGTGATGGACGGCAGGCTTGGTATGCTCGCTGCCCGGGGCCGGCTCCTCCTCCCGAAGAGCCGACGATGGAGATCAAATGGTAGAGGGCAGCTCGCACCCGCCCTTGGCGAGCGCGTCATTGAACCATGTCGGCTTGTGTGTGCCGGCCTTGATGGCCTCGATCTGCTTCTGCTCGGCCGCAGACTTGGCGAGCGTTCTGTCATAGACCTCGGCGACATCGTCGATTGGCACGACAACAACGCCGTCCGCGTCGCCGACGATCAGATCGCCCGGCATCACCACCATGCCTCCGATGGCGACCGGCGTGTTGATTTCTCCCGGGCCGTTCTTGAAGGGTCCACGGTGGGTGATGCCGACGGCATAGGCCGGAACGTTCATTTCGAGAAACGCATCCGCATCGCGGATCGCGCCGTTCAGAACGAAACCGACAATGCCACGGCGATGCCCGTAATCGAGCATCATTTCGCCCATCAGGGCGTGGGTGACGTCGCCGCCCGCATCCATGACGATCACGTCGCCATCGACCGCCATGTCCATCGCCTTGTGAAGCATGAGATTATCGCCAGGCGGCGCCTTCACCGTCAGCGCGCGCCCGACGAGCTTGCCTTCGCGATGCATGGGGCGAAGCTGGGCGCCCCCGGCATACATGCGGTGCATGCTGTCGCTGATGTTTGCGACCGGCAACGCCCTGAACTTTTCGATCCACTGCTGATCGATGACCCTGTCTCTGCGTCGAACCCTGAAGCCTATGGTCAACGTCGCCTCCTCATGCTGTTAAATGGGTGAAATGTCAGGCCGGCGTCTTCGCGGCGGACCCGTGGGCGAGCGAGCGATGGTTCACGATCCTCTCGCGACCAAGCGGACGTCCTTCCACAATGGCGAAGATGCCTTCCACCGCGTCCACCCCGACGCGGCCATTGGCTTCCTGCGTCACGCCGCCGATGTGAGGCGTCACCACGATGCGCTGGTCCTGCCAGAACGGGTGATTGTCCGCGGGCGGCTCCTTCTGGAAGGAGTCGAGCCCGGCTCCGGCGATCTGTCCGCTCTGGACGGCACGAAGCAGGGCGTCCTCGTCGATCAGGCCGCCTCTGGCGGTGTTGATGATGAAGGAGCCCGTCCGCATCATGCCAAGACGGCGGTCATCGATGAGATCGCGCGTGTCGGGTGTCAAAGGGCAGTGCAGGCTTACAATGTCCGACGACGCGATCAGATCGTCGAGATCCGTCACGCGCTGGACGCCTGCCGCGGCAAATGCGGCTTCGTCGGCAAAGGGATCGAAGGCCCGCACCTCCAAGGCGAAGGCCTTTGCGAAGGCTGCCATGTGCCGGGCGATCGCTCCGAAACCGACGAGACCGATGGTCATGCCCGCGAGTTCCTTGCCGGAGAAACCCGGCTTCTCCCACCGTCCGGCGCGCAGGCTGCCGTCGAGCGGAACGATCCGCTTCACCACGGCAAAGAGCAGCGCCATCGCATGTTCGGCGACCGAAAGGGCATTCGCGCCGGCAGCCACGACCACGGCGATGTCGCGGCGGGAGGCTGCGTCCACATCGATATTGTCGACACCGACGCCGTGCTTGGAAAGGACGCGCAGCGAGGGCGCAGCCTCGATCGCCGCTTCGCCGAACCGGCCCATGCGAACGACCACGCCCACCGGGTCGAGATCCGTGACGATCCGGATCAGATCGTCCTCGCTCGTGTAAGGGGGCACGTACGACACGCGATAGCCCTTGCTGACAATCAGGTTCACCGCGTGTTCATTGATGGCTGGTCCGGTGACCAGGATGTTTCGGCTTCCCATGCATCCCTCGAACTGGAAACGTGCGAGGACGCAGCAGTGCTTCTGCGCCGCTTCACCATCCTCCCACACGCCAAAGTTCCTCCTGGCGTCTCCTAACTGGACGTTAACATAAGGACAGCTTGATAAAAGCGAATAATTCTGGTGAAGATAAACAGGGAAACTTAATTCGTGGGAGGTCGATCTGGATACGCGGCAGCTCAAAACCTTCATCGCGATTGCCGAGCACGGAACATTTGCGAAGGCCGCCGAGGCCGTCGGCCTGACCCCATCGGCGGTAAGCCAGCAAATTCAGGCGCTGGAGCTGGAAGTCAGGGGAGAATTGTTCGATCGCTCGACCAGACCGATCACGCTCAACAGCCACGGTCTGCAGATGCTCGAGGCAGCGCGCACGCTGGTCCGTGGCGCGGACGATATCATCGACGCCATCTCCGGCAGGGCCGTCAGCGGCACGTTCACCATCGGCTCCGTTCGTTCGAGCGCGCTTTCGCTCCTGCCGCTCTCCATCGTCGCCCTCAAGGCTGACTATCCCGACCTCCGAATAAAGCTTCAGGTCGCCAATACGGATGAATTGATGAGCGATGTCATGTCCGGCCGCCTGGACTGCGCCATGGTCGCCGAATATTCCGGCATTCCTTCAGCCTTGAGGTGGCACCCGTTCATCAACGAACCTTTGCTGGTCATCGCTCCCAGGGGCACGCCGCAAATGTCCGGCCTCGATATGCTGTCGACGATGCCTTATGTCAGGTTCAACAGTCGGTTCAAGCTGGCCCAGATCATCGAGACCGAGCTTGCGAAAACCAGCGTCGTGCCGAACCTGATCGCCGAGATCGACACGATTGCGTCGGTGGTCTCTTGCGTCGTTCACGGTCTCGGCGTGTCGGTGGTTCCCTGGATCGCCTTGCGCGATATCACCGTTCCGATCGTCTCCGCGCCCTTCGGCGAACCGCAGATCTTGCGGCCGATCGGTCTGCTGCAGAGGCGGGCCGGCACGCGGGCTGCGATCATCGATCGGTTACATGAGCATTTGAGCAGGCTCAGCGCGCCTTACGGCATAGAGCGTTGAGCAAGCGTCGTGCATCATTGCCGGTGGTCTGGTGGAAAAGGATCGGCGCGTCTCAAGCCTCTTTCGTCGAAGCGTGATCTCCTCGGTCGTCGGGTCATTCTCGTCGGGCTATCGTCTCGCCTGCAATAAAGTTGCGGCGGTTTTTTTGCCACTCTCTATAACTTTACTGACAATCACATCCGTTCCGAAAGCGGATATCCTTATGTTACGAGGGAGGATTTTCTTGCTCGACATGTGGATCTCTTTCAAGGATCCATGACATCGACTTGAAATCAAGCGCCGCATTCCCATTTTTTCGTCACCGGGTTTTCCGGTGCCGGAGGCTGATATGGCGGAACGAACATGGACTGCAGGCGGGTTTGATCGCAATGCTGCAAGCGACACCTTGGGCGTGGAACAGCGTCTTTTGAAAATCCGCAGGCTCTCCAGCATCGCACGCCTGATGGACACCGCGGTCGGCATTCCCGGCACGCGCGTGCGGTTTGGCGCCGATTCCGTGCTTGGCCTTGTGCCGATCCTCGGCGACGGAGCTGGCGCCCTCGTCGGCCTCTACATTGTCAACGAGGCGCGCCGCCTCGGCCTTCCGTCGGAAAAACTCGCACGGATGATGGGCAATCTGGCGATGGATTCGGTCGTCGGGAGCGTGCCGCTCTTGGGCGATCTCTTCGACGTCTATTTCAAATCGCATCGCCGCAACGTCCAGATCATTCTCGATCATTTCGGTGTTCAGCCCGAAGAATTGCGGCGCAAGCGGTGAGCGGCGCGCAGGGGTGAGCTTTTTCAGGAGCCTGCTGGCGCTTCGGACCGAAAGGCGGGAACCGGTTTCCAGTCCGCTGCTCTCGATCGCTACCCGATCTGACGTTCGATCGCGGCTTTATCGATGACGGAGAAAACGTCAACGATCTTGCCGCCCTTCACCTCGTAGAACACGTTTTCCGCGAAGGAAATGCGTCGGCCGTTGATCTCCAGGCCAAGGAACCGGCCTTTTGGCGCGCAATCGAACATCAACCGCGCCGCGATAAGCGACTGGTCGCAGACCAGACGATCGACGACGAAACGCAGGTCGGGGATGTCCTCGAAATCCTGGATCAGCATCGAGCGATAGCCTGACAGCCCAAACGGCCGGCCATTGTGTTTGACGTGCTCGGCAACATGTCGCCCCAGCGCATCCCAATCCTGCCGATTGAGACAATCTATATAGGCAAGATAAAAGTCCTGCAGCGTCATGTTGCAGATGCCATCCTATCAATACGGCCTGGGACAGCCTGTCATCGTCGCCGGTCATCGATTGTGAGTGGCCATGTCTGGACGTCCGGTGGCCAACGATGCGCCGCTGCGATTCTTGAGATCACCCTTCGATAGCAACTCTTGACAGGGCTGTCAGCGCCGGGCCACGTCGGCGTCAGGGTCAGCCTCCCGTCGCCGACATGTGGCGGACGATCTGCGGAACCGATGCGCGATCCAGGACGAAGTCGTGCCCCTTGGGTTTGTGCTTCAGCGCATGGGCGATCGTCTCCATGAGTGGCGTGTTGCTGTCTGAAGAACGCAGGACCGCTTTCAGATCCGCCGCGTCCTCCTGGCCGAGGCAGGTATGGAGCACGCCTGCAGCGGTCACGCGCACGCGATTGCAGGTCTCGCAGAAATTATGCGTCATCGGCGTGATGAAGCCGATAACGCCGCCGGTTTCCGCGACCCTCGCATAGCGCGCCGGGCCGCCGGTGCGCAGGCCGATATCCGTCAGCGACCAGCGCGCCTCGATCTGGCGGCGCAAAAGGGTCAAGGGGAGATACTGGTCGAGCCTGTCCTCTCCCGTTTCTCCAAGAGGCATGGTCTCGATCAGCGTCAGCCCCATGCCGCGGGTGTGGGCGAAGGAGATCAGGTCGTCGATCTCGTCCTCCGTGCTCCCACGCAGGGCGACCGTATTGATCTTGACCGCCAGGCCCGCCTCCTGCGCGGCATCGATCCCCTCGAGCACCGTTGCGAGAGACCCTCCGCGCGTGAGCGCGGCGAAGCGATGCGGATCGAGCGTGTCCAGGGAGATGTTGACCCGCCGCACACCCGCGAGCGCCAGATCCCGCGCATGCCGGGCAAGGCGCGTTCCATTGGTCGTCAGGGTCAATTCCTGCAAGGATCCGTCCTGCAGGCAGGCCGACAGGTCCTGGAAGAGATCGATGACGCCCTTGCGCACGAGCGGCTCGCCGCCGGTGATGCGGATCTTGCGCACACCGAAGCGAATGAACGCCCGCGCGACGCGCGACAATTCGTCGAGCGAAAGAATATCGCGCCGTGGCATGAAGGTCATCCGCTCCGACATGCAATAGACGCAGCGCAGATCGCAGCGGTCGGTCACCGACAGCCGGAGGTAGCTCACCCGGCGGCCAAAGCGGTCGACAAGCGCACAGGCGGAAGGGGTTTCCATCAACATGCGATGTCCCTCCCCCGGGCCGCGTCGATCATCGCTTCGACGGAAACAAATTTCTCGCGCGGCTTGCCGAGCGCGCGGCCCCGTGTCACCTCCGCCGCGTCGATCGCGCGCCATGCGTCAAAGTCGAGGCGCAGGCCCTGGCGCTTCCAGAGCGCAGAAACGAGATCGTCCGCCGCGTCAGCACCCGGCGACGGCAGCGAACCGAGATCGGCCAGAAGCTTGTCGACCGTATCGAGTGCGCAGGCGCGGTTCGTCCCGATCGTGCCCTGTGGGCCGCGCTTGCTCCAGCCGCAGGCGTAAAGGCCCGGCACCCCGTGTTCCTCCCCGCCGACGCGACCGCCGACATTGGCATGGACGCCCCGCGCGCCATCGTAGGGAACATCGGCAAGCGGAGCGCTGCGTCTGCCGAGGCTGAGGAAGACAAGACCCGTGTCGATCGCGAGTTCTCGTTCCATGTCCTCGCCGGGCGCCATCCTGCGAAACATGACGCGGCCGACATGGTCGTACCCCTCGAAAGAAGCGGGATGGAGATGGAAGCGGAAAAGGCAGCGTTTGCCCTTTTCCCACATACGGTGCGAAAACCCCTCGAGAAGGCCGATCGCCATCCGCCGTTCGGGGTCCGCATCGTGGGGAGGGTCAAAGGGGTCACGGCCGAGGTCGCCCGGCTCCACGCCCGGATCGCAGTTTTCCAATGTGCCGAATTCCTGCAGTTCCTTAGCCGAGAAGCGTGTTCCGGCCGGACCGCTGCGCCCCACCAGATGCACCTCGCGAATCCGGCTCTCCGCCAGCGCCTCGAGCGCATGCCGGGCAATGTCCGTATGGCGCAGTTCGTCGGGCGTCTTGACGAGGAGACGCGCCACGTCGAGGGCGACATTGCCATGGCCGATCACGACCGCGCGTTCGCCGCGGAAGTCGAAGGTCAGATCCCGGCAATCCGGATGACCATTGTACCAGCCGACGAAATCGCTGGCTTGGTGGATGCCCGCCAGGCCTTCGCCGGGCAAGCCGATCTTGCGGCCAAGCGATGCGCCCGTGGCCAGGATGACGGCGTGATAGGCATTGCGCAGGGTCTCGATGCCGACATCCACCCCGACCTCGACACCGCCGACGAAGCGAAAGCCTGGCATCGCCGCAATCCGGTCGAAAACGGCGGTGACCTGTTTGAGCTTGGGATGATCGGGCGCAACGCCGAAACGCACGAGGCCATAGGGCACCGGCAGGCGCTCGAACAGGTCGACGGCCAGATCCTGCCCCGTGCGCAGCAAGGCCTCCGCCGCGTAGAAGCCGCTCGGGCCTGCCCCGACAATGGCGATGCGATAAGGCGACGTCGTCATCGGCCGAGCGCCATCTTCCGCTGATCGGCGCCGGGAAGCGGCGCAAGGCGGCTGGTGATCACAGGCGTTTCCGCCGCCCGGCGGCGATTGATCTCGATCCACTTCTGCTGCTCCGGCGGCAGCAGATAGGCCGGCTGGATCGCGCCGACCGGACAGGCCGGAACGCAGCCGCCGCAATCGATGCAATTTTCGGGATCGATATAGGTCATCTCGTCATCGAGATGAAAGCATTCGACAGGACACACGGTCACGCATTCGGTGTAACGGCATCCCGTGCACTGGTCAGTCACGACATAGGTCACGTTCTCTACGCCTTTCACAAATTCATTTGCTGACGAACAGGCAGGGGCCGTCAGGACGGCGCGACCTCGACCAGCACATCCGAGAATGTCGGAGCGCGTCCGAGATCGGCGAAGGCCGGCGGGGTCAGCGCATGGACGGTCGGCCCGCGGCGGTTGGAGCGCTGCCAATAGCCGGCGGGCGCCACCACAACGCCCGGCATCACGTCCTGCGAGACCGTCGCGAAGGCTTCGAAGACGCCACGATCGTTGAAGATGCGAATGGGCGTCCCGGCGACGATGCCGCGGACATCGGCGTCGCTTGGATGCAGAATGACCGCCTGTTCCTCGCCGGCCTGGGCAAGCTGGGCGGGAAGATTGCCGTAGTTCGAGTTGAGAAATGCGTGGCTCTTGGGAGAGATCAGGCTCAGCGGATATTTGCCGGCGAGATCAGGCGCGCTGGCCGGGCTCTCATTCGGTGCGATATAGTGAGGCAAGGGGTCGACGGGTTCGCCCGACTGACCGCCATTATAGCCCTGGCGGAAAAGCGGGACGACGAAATTGCCTGTTGCTGCAAGCGTCGACTTGAACTCGCATTTCCCGGTCGGCGTCGGGAAGTTGCCGTCGCGGTGCGGCGCCCATTCGCCTGTGGCAGGCATGTTCAGGCGGAGATAGCCCTTCTCCTTCAGCGTCTCCAGATCGATGCCCTCCATGACGGGGCTTCCCCAGTCCATCGACTGCGCGATCATCTCGTCATCCGAGCGATGGAAGAAGGGGTCATCGATGCCCAGCGCACGGGCAAGCCGCCGGAACAACTCGGTATTGGGCACGGCCTCGCCGAGCGGCTCGATGGCCGGATTGTTGTAGGACAGGTAGAGATGGCCCCAGGAGAACATGATGTCCTTCTGCTCGAGCTGGGTCGTTGCCGGCAGCAGAATATCCGCATAGCGGGCCGTATCGGTCATGAAATGCTCGCTGACGACGGTGAACAGATCCTCACGCGCCAGACCCGCTTCCAGCTTCCCCTGCTGGCTCACCATCGCCATCGGATTGGCGTTATAGACGAAGAGCGAGCGGATCGGCGGATCGAGCGCAAGCTCGCCGGTCAAGGCCGGTCCAAGCTGCCAGGAATTGATCACCCGCATGGTTTCCGGCTGGAGATCGGGCCGCATCAGCCCGCCCCAGTTGACCGGAAAGGCCCAGATCGGCAGCTGCAGAAGCCCGCCGCCGACATGTTTCCAGGCACCGATCAGCGCCGGCAGACAGGCAATGGCCCGCACCGTCTGGCCACCGCCGGCATGGCGCTCCACGGCAACGCCGATGCGAACGACAGCGGGCGGCGTCGCGGCATATTCCCTTGCGAGCTGATAGATATCCTCCACCGGAATGCCGGTTTCGGCGGAGGCGAATTCCGGCGTATAGTCTTCAACCCGCTCGGCGAGCTCGGCAAACCCCACCGTATGCGCATCGATATAGTCCCGGTCGGTCAAACCTTCCTTGATGATGATATGCATCATCGCCATCGCCAGCGCGCCGTCGGTTCCCGGACGGATCGGAATATGCCAATCCGCCAGCCGCGCGGTGCGGGTGCGCACAGGGTCGATCACCACCAGCTTCGCGCCGTTCTTCTTGGCCTGCTCGATGAAGGGCCAGTGATGCGAATTGGTGCTGAGCGTGTTGCAGGCCCACAGGATGATGTATTTCGAATGGACGAAGGCTTCCGGATCGACCCCGGGCGTATGGCCGATGGTCATCATATAGGCCGTGCACGAGCCGGAATCGCAGAAGGTGCGCTCGCTCACCGCGGCGCCCAGCTTGTTGAACAGGGGATCGCCGACATTCAGGCCGTTTATGATGCCCTGGGTGCCGAGATAGCTATAGGGCAGGATCGCCTGTGCGCCATCGCGCGCGATGATCTCCTTGAACGTCGCGGCGATCTCAGCCAGCGCCTCGTCCCAGGTGATCCGTGTGAACTGGCCGCTGCCCTTCGGGCCGGAGCGCCGCATGGGATAGAGGATACGCTGGTCGCTATAGACCCGATCCTGATAGTTGTTGACCTTCACGCAGAGACGCCCGCGCGTGAACGGATGATCGGGATTGCCGCGAACGGCGATCGCCTTGCCATCCTCGAGCGTGGTCAGGATGGAGCAGGTGTCGGGACAATCATGCGGGCAGGCTCCGACGACAGTGGTGCGTGACATGGTCGACTCCCAGATATTGCGCCTTCGATAGGCAGCGCTTCAATTATGGGCAGTCTGGCAGCGTCCGATCGCCCTGCCTTTATCCGCTTCTGCGATTGGCTGTTCACTTTGTGCGAAAATCTCTCGATGGGCGGAATGGCCCGAATCTTGCATTTTCTGCCGATGGCCCAACCATAAAGCGCGGGGAAGACACTTGCTCGGTCATTCCGTCGATAAGTACGTCACCGGAACCATGGTGCAGACATCCAACGCCCATGGATGGGAAAACCTGCTTGCGGAACGCTGGCGTCACGAGGCTGGCGAGCTTCCCTCGCTGGTGCCGCGCGACACGGAAATCGCCGTGCTTCTTCGCGGCCGGTCCGTGGTCGACCGGCGCGGCGGCGGCATGCGTCAACACACCGTCGCCAAACGGGGCACGATCTGGCTCTGTCCCGCCGGCGTGGAAGAAGAGTTCATCTCGGTTTCCGAACAGATGGATGACTGCCTCCACATTTTTTTGCCGGGCAAACCTTTTTCAGACAGCATGCTGCGCGAATACGAGCTCGATCCGGCACGGATCGAACTTCGCTATGAGGCGATCGACGAGGACCCGTTCATCGAGTTTGCCGCCAACCAGATCCTGCGGGAAATGAGTTGCGAGACCGCGGCAGGACGGCTTCTCGTCGAAACGCTTGCCCTGTCGCTCTCGGCCCATCTCATCCGGCAATATTCGGGCAGGCCGGTCGGCCGCACGCCGGCGGCTCGGGGGGAAAAGCCGCTGGACGGCAAGCGGCTGGCCCGTGTCGAGGACTATGTCGATTTTCACCTCGACGAGGATTTCACCGTGACCGACCTCGCCTCGGTCGCTTGCATGAGCGTTGCCCATTTTGCCAGGTCCTTCAAATTGGCGACCGGCAAAAGCCCGCATGCTTTCGTCAACGACAAGAGAATGGCGCTCGCCAAGCAACGGCTGGCCGACGAGAACTGGACCATCGAAGCCGTCGCCCTGGCCGCCGGCTTCTCGTCCCACGCCAACTTCACCCGCGCCTTCAAGAACTCGACCGGCATGACACCGCAAGCCTTTCGCAGCGAGACGCGCGGCTGGTAGCCCTTGCGACTGGCACATCCAAAGCCAGCGGCAGGTCACGCAGGGGCATCGCCAACCTGACGGAATGGGGCGTTTGATCCGCGACGGCAGCCCCGAAGCGGGAGGTCGACAGGGAATTGAATGCGCAGGTCAAACGCCAAAGGCTTCCTGGCGGGAGGCTTGTCACAGTGGCATTTCGGTGGATTTTTGGTCACCGGGGCCCAGCAACCTTCTCAACTTGCTATTCAGGTCCGCCGCTTCGTCCCAAGATGGGCTTCCTGTTTTCGCGCAACGGCGTCTCCCCTGAGACATGGTCCGCCAGCCAGTCTCTTACGGCTCGCACGTCGGCGCAGGCGATATTCTCCGGCGTGGCGACAATGTGATAGGTCTCGCCCACGATCTCCGGCCCGAAAGGCTGAAACAGCATTCCGGCCTCGATCTCGGGTCTTGCCAGAACAAGGCTGGCGATGACGGCGCCGTGGCCGGCGATGGCGGCCTGAAGCGCATGGCCGTCGTCGGTAAAACGCGGCCCCTCCCCAATGGCTAAGCCCGTCGCGCCAGAAAGCCGCCTCCAGCGCTGCCAGTCCGGGGCCATCCCCGGTCGCTTCCACTCCGTGTGGATCAAAACCGCCGTCCGGAGATCATCCGGATGGCAAAGCCCAAGGCGCGGGCTGCACAAGACCCCAAATCGCTCCGACATGAGCGGCTCGGCGACTAAGCGCGGGAACGGGCCAGGGCCATAACGGACCGCGATATCCGCCAGACCGGCGTGCAGGTCGACCACCTCGTCGGCGGCGTGCAAGCGCAGATCGAAGCCCGGATGAGCCGAGCGGAACGCATCCAGCGCCGGCAGGAGACGCCGGGCGGTGAAGAGCGTGGGCGCGGTCAGCGTCACCGCCTTGCGCTGACTCTGCGGGTCCAAGGCTGAAATAGCCTGCTCGAAGGAATCGAACCCGTCGCGAAACACCGGATAGAGGCGCTCGCCGGCGGCGGTCAGCGCCACGCGGCGTACATGACGCACGAAGAGCGCCCGACCCAAGACCGCCTCCAGGAGGCGTATCTGGTGGCTGACCGCCGTGGGCGTCACCGCCAGCTCCTCTGCTGCCTTTCGAAAGCTCAAATGCCGCGCCGCGGCCTCGAAGGCCCGCAACGCTGCCAGCGGCGGCAAGCGGCGATGGCGCCGTATAGATGAATCAGAATCAGCCATCAGGTAAGAACTTCGCGTTCGTCAACTCAACTTATAAGAGGAATAATCTGTGTGAAGATCCTAACACAGATGAAGGAAAGACATCCATGCCGTCATCCAGCCCCCTGCATATTCTCCATATCGACAGCAGCGCGCGTGCCGGCCTTTCGGGCCGCGACCGTCATGGCTCGCATACGCGACGTCTGAGCCGTCGCTTCATCGACACATGGATGGAACGGCGAACGATGGATGTCGTGACCTATCGCGATGTCGGCCAGAAACCGCCGCAACCCGTCAGTGGCGACTGGATCGCCGCCGCCTTTTGCCCGCCGGAACGGCGTAACGCCGCCCAACAGACAGTGCTGGCCGAGAGCGACCAGCTTGCGGGCGAACTGCTTGCCGCCGATCTCGTCGTCATCGGCGCGCCCATGTATAATTTCGGCGTGCCCGCATAGCTCAAGGCGTGGATCGACAATGTCGTGCGCGTCGGCGTCACCTTCGGCTTTGACCGCGCCCGGCCCGGTGAGCCTTATTGGCCCATGCTGCCAACGGGAAAGCGCCTGGTCATCCTGACCGCGCGTGGCGACTACGGATATGACGAAGGCGGTCGGCTCGCCTCCGCCAATCTGGTCGAAGCCGGGTTGAAGGTGCCGCTGGCCTATCTCGGCCTGAGCGAGACACATACCGTCGCCATTGAATATGACGAATTCGCCGATGAAAGGCTGACAGCTTCGATAACGGCGGCAGAAGCAGCAGTAGACGCTTTGGTGGTTCGGTTGTCAGAAAAGTTCGATTGAACGCAGCCAGGACAAGAAATGAGACCCGACCATTCTCCTGGCACGGCTCGTGATCGGTAAGCACTGTATCACGGGCTATTCTCGAAACTGAACAGCTCGCGGTAGCGCGCAGGCGTGGTGTTGATCTTATACCAAGTGTCGATGATAGGAACCTATAGGATTACCCGCGCTTGACCGCTGGCGTTGTTGCAATGCTTGGACGATGCTGCACATCGCCCGGCGCACCGCGCCGAGCCGGCGGTCAAGCCTGGGCCGTCCTATGGGTTTCTATCAGCGAGACTGGGTATTCCTTGTTAGACTGATCTGCCTGTTGCTGGACTTGCGATGCTCACTGAACGCGGCCGTGATGGCACGCAGGGTTTCGCGCGTCTTAGCGTCGGTCAGCGATGAATGCAGCACGATCGACAGCGACGGAATGGATGGCAAGCCGAGCGCCTGGCTGACCTCGATCATATCCGGCGTCGCCAGCCGGCAGGGAAACGCCGCGACCGCGAGACCGGCGGACAAAGCGGCAGTGACGGCCGAGGTGCCGCCGATGAAGACCTCCGCCCAAGGGATTGACGCGCCATCCAGCAATCGTGTCGCCACCTCGCGCACGGTGCAGCAGGACGGATGGCTGGCGAGCGGCAGCGGTTCGCCCGTGTGATGCTCGAAATCGGCTGAGGCATACCACCCGAAATGCTCGGGACCGAGCACCTCGCCATCCCGCCGGTCGTCATCGCTGCGCACGATGATGGCGTCGAGCGCGCCGGTCTCATAGGCATCGAGCAGCGCGCGCGAATTGTCGCTAAGAACCTCGATGGTCAGGCAGGGATCGAGCGTCTTCAGCTTAGCAAGCAGCGTCGGCACTTCCGGCCCCATGATATGAGCGGCAATCCCGAGCCGGAAACGTCGTCGCCCAACCGTCAACGCCGCCAGCGCCCGCTCGTGGGCAGCCAGAAATTCGCGGGCGGACGGCAGGAAGGTTTCACCCTGCGCGGACAGCCGGACCTGCCGGGGTGTGCGTTCGATCAGCCGCTTTCCCAGTCGGTCTTCGAGACGCTTGAGCTTTACGCTTACGGCACCCTGCGTCGAACCGAGAGCTTCCGCCGCGCGGGTGAAGCTCTGAAGGTCGGCGATCATCACGAACGCCCGGACGGCATCAACCTCAAGCATGATCGTCATTCATCCCATTTTGTTATCACTGAAATATCCTGACATGTGATTGATGGATGATCAAGCGCTTGGCAGATTGACGACGAAGACACACCCACTGCGCAAGGCTGTATCGCCAAATCGTCGCATCTTGACGGATGCGATCCGCCTTGCATCGTGAAAGAGCAAGGCCGACCCATGACAAAGCACCCGCCATCCAGAAACAATTTTGCACTCGTCGCCGTCTGTCTTTCAGCATTGATGCTGGGTCTTGAGATCACCAGTATCCCATCGATCTTGCCGACGCTCGAAAGAGTCCTTTCGGCGGACTTTCAGCAACTGCAATGGATTATGAACGCCTACACGATCGCCATGTGCTCCGTGCTGATGGCGATGGGCACGCTGGGGGATCGCTTCGGCCGCAAGCGTGTCTTCCTGATCGGCGTCACAGTCTTTGCCGTCGCGTCAATGATCTGCGGTCTGGCGACAAGCGCGCCGCTGTTGATCGCGGCCCGCTTTCTCCAGGGGACGAGCGCGGCGGCGATGCTCGCCTGCCAGGTCGCCGTCCTCTCGCATCAGTTCCGGGACGGGGCAGAGCGTGGCAAGGCGTTCGGCTGGTGGGGCATCGTTTTCGGGGTCGGCCTCGGTTTCGGCCCGATCGTCGGCGGCGCGATCATCACGCTGGCGAGCTGGCATTGGGTTTTCCTCGTCCATGTCGTGATCGCGATCTTAACCATCGCCTTTGCGCAAAAGGGCGTCGAGGAATCCATCGATCCACAGGCGACGCGCATCGACGTTGCGGGCATGGTGACGTTGTCGCTTGCCGTGTTCGGCATCGTCTATCTCATCACGCAGGGGCGAGAACTCGGAGCAACGAGTCCGCCCGCCTTGACTATTCTTGCGCTCAGTCTCGCCAGCTTCGTGCTCTTCGTTGTCATCGAGGCTCGGATCGCGCGGCCGATGTTCGACTTTCGCGCCTTCCGCGTTCGCCACTTCTCCGGCGCGATCCTCGGGTCGAGCGGCATGAACTTCAGCTTCTGGCCGTTCGTCATCTATCTGCCGATCTATCTTCAGGCTGTGCTCGGCTATGACGCGATCGCCGCCGGGATGACGGTGCTTGGCTACACACTTCCAACCATCGTCGCTCCACCGCTGGCTGAGCGCCTGCTCATCAGCCGGGGACCAAGATTCGTCATTCCGCTCGGCCTGTTCACGATCGGCGCAGGTTTCATCCTGCTGATGCTGGCGACGACCAGCGATCATGCAAGCTGGGTGACGCTGGTGCCGGGTTGCGTTCTGGCGGGGATCGGCCTCGGCCTGACCAACACCCCCGTCACCAACACGGCGACGGCTGCGCTGCCGCCGGAACGCGGCGGCATGGCGTCCGGCATGGACATGAGCGCCCGAATGATCTCGCTCGCCGTCAACATCGCACTGATGGGCTTCATCCTGTCGAGCGGGGTGACAGCCCATCTGGCGCAAGCGCTGCCGGCCTTGCCATCCGACGCCGTACTTCGCGCGCTTGCGGACATGATCTCCGCAGGAAACCTTGCGGCGAGCGAAACGCTTGGCGTCCCGATCGCGGTCGCACGTGAGGCGCTGGCGCACGGGATCGGCAGGGTCACTCTCTACGGCGCGCTTTGCGCATGGGGACTGGCGCTGGCGAGCTTCGTGGTTTTCGGACGACCTCCGGCATCGCGGCCGGAAACCCTGCAGCACTGACATGTGTCACCCGAATGTACGATGCCGGGCAGGATAGTCATGAATATCGGGATCGTCAGCATGTGAGAAGAAAAGGAGGTGCGAAATCGTGCCAATCCCGCCGTTCGAGCTCCGGACAAGACGTCAACGAAGCGGGCGCGATGCCATCGCCGGCTCGATCACCCCCGACCGGCATTCGCTCACCGATCGAACGGGACGAGACTGGCCGCCGCTCGCCGGAAAATGCTTCATCGTGCGACGGGCAGCGGCGAATCTGGAGGCAGGCGACGCGATCGTTACGCGACTTGTCGAGGCGGGAGGGAACGTGAAGCTCCAGCTGCAAGGTATCGGCCCTAACAGCGTGCTGGCGCTCGCCTGTGACGCGACGAACCCGATCCCATGCCCCGGCATCGCCCGATCGTCAGGGGAGACGTTGCTTGCGCGCTGTGCGATTTCTCATGTGCTCATGTCCCAGGGCGGCTCTGGCAGAAAACGATTCACCAGTTCATCGACCACGACACGCACTTTCGGAGCCATGTGCCGCGCATGGGGCCACAGAGCATTGATAGGAAATCCGCGCGTCTCGATCTCCGGCAATATCGGGATCAGCCGACTATTGCCCAGATGGTCGTCGATCAGCCATGTCGAAAGCAGGGCAATGCCTCGACCTGCCAGGGCGGCGTCGCAGATCGCATCGCTATGATTGAACGCGAACTGCCCGTCGACCGGCTTCGCGAAGGGCGCGCCTTTCCCATCTACGAACCACCAGGGCAAGGTCTGGCCGCCCCGACCGAAGACGATACAGCTATGGTCATCCAGTTCGTCGAGCGAGGCCGGACACCCTTGGCTTTCGAGATAAGCCGGGCTGGCACAGACGACTGACTTCTGAAGGCCCAGGCGTCGCGCGACGAGCGTGGTGCTGTCATCCAGATCGCCGATACGGATCACGAGGTCGATACCGTCTTCGATCGGATCGATCCGACGATCGGTCAGCGAGATTTCCAGCGACAGTTCCGGGTAGCGCCCGCCAATGTCGAGCAGGATCGGCACGACCCAGCGCCGGCCGAAGACCACCGGCAGATCGACGCGCAGGCGACCGCGTGGCCGCAGCCGCTGCTCGTTCAACGCCGCCTCGGCGTTTTCCAGCTCGGCCAGAACGCGCACGCACGTTGTGTAAAAGGACTGGCCTTCGGCCGTGAGCGCGAAGCGTCGCGTGGTTCGGTTGAACAATCGCACGCCCAGACGTTCCTCAAGCCGTGCAACGCTCTTGGCGATGCCGGATTTCGACAGGCCGAGCCTCTCGCCCGCCAGCGTGAAGCCGCCGGCATCGGCGGCCTGAACGAACGCCGTGATGCCTTTGAGATGTTCGGCCGAAATCATCCGCCCTCCAATTGACGATATTTTGTCAACTCACATTGCCATATAAGGCCGTTTTTCTCCATTCAATTCGTCAATAGGCTTGCTCCGGGTGCGGCTTTCCGGCCAGCGTCCCGAATGGAGCCAAAGCCATGCCGGAAGAGGCACGATCCGCAACAAGAGACGAAGGCAAACAGCCGGTCGCATCCGCCCCTATCTGGCTCATGGCGATCGGGGCGGGCGTCGGCGTCGCCAATGTCTATTACGTCCAACCCGTCATTCCGTTGGTGCGAGCGGCATTCGGCATTACGCCTGAGGCGGCGAGCCTCGTGCC
Organism: Xaviernesmea rhizosphaerae; assembly: GCF_001938945.1. Classification (GTDB taxonomy): domain Bacteria; phylum Pseudomonadota; class Alphaproteobacteria; order Rhizobiales; family Rhizobiaceae; genus Xaviernesmea; species Xaviernesmea rhizosphaerae. The sequence goes on along the minus strand of NZ_MKIO01000034.1, from coordinate 32,086 downwards.
GGCTGTGTCCCAGGCAGGCTATGCGGCCGGGATGCTGTTGCTGGCGCCGCTCGGCGACCTTCTGGACCGCAAGCGCCTGATCCTCACGAAATCCGCGCTGCTCGTCGTCGCGCTCCTGACAGCGGCGACCGCTCCGGCTCTCTCCGTTCTGCTCGCCGCAAGCGTGGCGCTTGGATTGCTGGGTAGCGTCGGGCAGGACTTCATTCCGCTCGCCGCACAGCACGCGCCGCAAGAACGGCGCGGTCACACCATCGGACTCGTCACCACGGGACTGCTTTGCGGCATCCTGTTGTCCCGAACGATCGGCGGCATTGTCGGAGACCTGCTCGGCTGGCGGGCGATGTTCGGGATCGCGGCCGCGATGGTGACGCTCCTGGCGCTGGCTGTCTGGCGGCTGCTCCCGCACCAGTCCGCGACAGCCACGGGCACCTATGTCGGTTTGTTGCGCAGCCTCGCCACGCTGACCTGTCGACACGCGATGCTGCGTAAGGCGCTGGCGACGCAGGCTTTGCTGGCCACTACACTCGGCGCGTTCTGGTCCACGCTCGCCCTCATGCTGGCCGAACCGCCGTTCCAGCTTGGAGCGGGCGTCGCCGGTGCCTTCGGCCTGGCTGGCGCGGCCGGTGCCTTCGGCGCGCCGCTGTTCGGAGGCTTCGCCGATCGCAGTGGACCGCTTACGGCCATCCGCGTGGGCTGTCAGCTGGTCGCCGGTGCCTTCGCAATCATGCTGATGCTGCCACACTCGTTTGCCGCGCTCATTGCGGGCGCGATCCTGTTCGATCTCGGCGTCATGGCGGGGCTGGTCTCGCACCAGACGATCGTGACGGCGATCGATCCCGACGCACGCAGCCGGTTGAACGGCCTGCTGATGACCGCCGCCATGATCGGCATGTCCATCGGCGCGGTCGTCGGCGGATGGGCCTGGAGCCGTCACGGCTGGACCGGCGTGTGCCTGACCGGGACGATCGCCGGCCTTCTCGCGCTTCTGCACTCCTTTCTTCCCCCGATCATTCGTCCCGTCTTCAAGGAGTCCGCTTCATGAGTGTTTCAACCGCTTCATCGCCATCAGTCGGAGCCGAGGCCGGCGCTGCGCCGCTGACCGTGCTGTTTTCGTTTCTGTCGCGGGCGGATTCGACGCCGCGCGACCAACGCAGCCGCGCGGCTGGCCACCTCGTCGGCCTGGACGGCAATCCGCTGGCCGATCCGTCCGCCAATGCGTTCGAGCCTGATCCCAATATCAATTTCGAGCATTGGGGCGAATATTGGCGCAAGGTGCATGGGGTGCGGTTCCTGCATCCCGACGAGGCCGATGACCGAAAGAGCATCGACCTGCTGTTGCGCTACGATCAGATTCAACGGCTGGCGCCGGGACCGGCGAGCCTGAACCCGCCGCCTTATCGGCCGCCGCTCGACAGTCGAGGCCAGCTTTTCGACACCATCATCGGCCATGTCCAACCCTATCGCCGGCCTCAATGGGATGGCGTCGCCTATCTCAACTTCGCGAGCCTTGACGATCTTGCGGCGGTGCTCGGCTCCGAGCGCGTCCGCCGGAAAATCCTGCCGGAAGATCAGGCGATCTTTCGTGACCTCGCACCGTTGCTGGCGTGCCAGTTCATCATCCTGCCGAACACGGCAGGCAACGACGCCATCACCCTCGTCAAGACGCACGTCCAGCGCGACGGGCTGGATCGGCAGGCGTTCCAGCGACTATGGCTGCACGAGCACGCGAAGGTGGTGTTGCGCCAACCCGACACCAGTCGTTTGGTTAGGCGCTACGTCCAACTTCACAACATCGGTCCAGTGATAGAAGGCGAACCATTCTATCATCCCGCCACCAGCCGGATCGACGGGGTGACGGTAATGTCCTTCGCCTCGATGAAGGATGCGGAATACTTCCTGCTGTCGGATGGCTACGCCGAGATCGAGCAGGCCGAACGATCTATCACAGTGGCCGACGCTGGCGAGTATTGGACCGGCGTTACCTTCTCCGTTGTCGATCGTCTTACGCCTGAACGGGCGACGTCGCGTGAAGCATAGGCGGTAACGTGTATGCGGCGGCGTCGGACGCAGATGGAGACGGCGAGGCGCGCTCCAGTATTGGACTTCCGTCATTTGCGCTATTTCCTCGCCGCCGCCGAACACGGCAGCTTCCGCAAGGCCGCAGTCGCGATCGGCGTGCGGGAATCGTCGATCAGCCGTCGCATCCGCGATCTTGAGGATCAGCTCGGCGCGTCGTTGTTCCAGCGGCACAACGGCGGCGTGCGACTGACCTTCGCCGGCCAACGCTTTCGACGGAGAGCGGAAGAAGTGCTTCAGCACATGCGGGACAGTGCTCAGGACGTCGGCGCCATCGGTCGAGCGGAGATCGGCCGGATCGGCGTCGGCGTCCCGCCGTCGGTGGCAGCCGGGTTTCTTGCCGAACTATTCCGCACCTATGACCAGCATCACGGCGGCGTTCACATCGACTTCCAAGAGAGTGAGACCACCGCGCACGCCGCTTCCGTCGCCCGGCTGGATCTCGACGTCGCCTTCGTCGCCGGTCAGCGGCAATGGCCAGGATGTGAGGTCACGTCCCTCTGGACAGAACGGCTGTTCGTCCGCTGCCAGAACATCATTGCCTCGCCAACCGATCCGAACTGGACTTTGCTTACGGCCGAATGCTTCCTCATACGGCGAGCAGCAACAAGCTCTGAAGCAGTCGATGCGCTGGTCCGCCGCCTGACTGACGCTGGGCATGGCATACGACTCCAGCCGCAAGGTGTCGGCCATGACAGCTTGCTGACGCTCGTCGCGATGGAGCGCGGGCTGGCGCTCGTTTGCGAAGCGGCGGCCTCGATCCCGTTCCCCGGCATCGTCTATCGCCCGATCGTCGGGGAGGCGCTGAGCTTCTGCGCCCTGTGGTCGGCGAAAAACGGCAATCCCGCGATGCGCCGCCTGCTGAGAATGGCGCGGTCACTGGCGCATTGCTCCCGCAGCCCATGACTCCGATAGCGGGAGAGGTCGAGGCAATCGGGTCACGAATGAGCGCCTATCCTGCTATGGCGTCGCCGCCGCGCTCGGCAACATCGCCGGCGGGCGCGTGACCAACCGGCTGGGACCGGATCGGGCGGTGATGATCGTGCTGGTCGGACTAGCGATTGTGCTCGCCGCGATCCGGGTCGCCGCCGCTTCGGCTCCGGCCATGGCGGCGCTGGTGGCGGCGCTTGGCGCGCTGACCTATGCCGCCGTTCCCGCCATGCAGGCACGGGTGATCGGCATCGCCGAACCCCATGCGCCCAAGGCGCTCGCTGCGGCGGCTGGCCTCAACATCGCCGGGTTCAATTCCGGCATCGCGCTTGGTTCGCTAATCGGCGGCAGGGTGATCGGGGCGTTCGGGCTGGCGACAACGGGGGTCGTCGGGGCCGTGGCGGCAGGCCTGAGGATCGTCATGCTCGTTACCGGCAAACGCTGACTGATAGATTATGCACGCAAAAGAATGCCGTCATCGTTCAAGTGCCTCACGCCGACACAATGCGTCGATGCTGCATCGGAGTGCAGCCCATCACCCTGCGAAAGGCGGTGCTGAAGGCGGCCTCCGATTCATAGCCAACCGAAAATCCGATGGTGGCCACACTATCGGCGCTGCGACGCAGACGATCAGCGGCGAGCCGCATCCGCCAGCTTGCCAGATAGTCGAGCGGCGTCTGTCCGACGACATCGCGGAAACGCTCCGCGAAGGTGGTGCGCGACATGCCGGCAAGACCGGCAAGCTCCACCAGCGTCCAGCGACGTTGCGGCTCCGCGTGCATCGCGCGGAGCGCGCGCGTCAATCTCTGGTCGGCCAACGCGCCCAGCCAGCCGGATTGCTTGCCGGAGGCGAGCCAGAGCCGCAGAACTTGAAGCAACATGATCTGTGCGAGGTGATCGGCCATAAGCGCACCGCCAGGCGAGCCTTGTTTCAGCTCCAGCGCCAGTTGCTCCAGCGCCCAGCGCAGCACCGCCGCCTGGCTAGAGGCATCGCGGATATGGACGATGGCGGGAAGCGCGCCGAACAGCAACCCTGCGTGATCGCCCTCGAACGAAAATCGTCCGCCGATCAGGAAGAAATCGCCGCCGCCATTACAGGTCGCGATACCGTCCGTCGCGTGATCATAGATCGTCGCGGAGTCGATGGGCGGCGGCGGGTTGTCGGTCGCGAAGAGGAACGGTCGGCCACGGGTCAGGAGAAAACAGTCTCCGGCTTCGATCCGAACCCGTTCGGCTTCTCCTTCCACACTGACCCAGCAGGCGCCTCGCATCACGGTATTGAACTTGATGCCGTCATGGGCGGGGAACCGGATCGTCCATTCGCCGCCGGCATTGAGACCGGCGCTGATCGCTGTCTTGGGTCTCAACAGGGAAAGAACATCCGACAGGGGGTCCAAAGGCGCAAATCCGTATCATCGCGAAAGATAACTGAACTATACAGCATGGATCGTTCGGCGGCCATCGCTCATCCTCTCCGTAGTTCCAGCGCCCGCATCAATTGCGAGCGTCCCGATCTCGGAGAAGCGACATGACAGACCACCAACACCCTTTGGGTTCCGGCTGCGGGGCCCACACGACCGCCGCAGACGTACTCGCTGGCATCGACCTGACCGGCAAGCGCGCGATCATCACCGGCGGTCATTCCGGCCTTGGGCTGGAAACGACGAAGGCGCTGGCGGCGGCCGGCGCGCAGGTGATCGTCGCGGCGCGGAACCCGGAAGCTGCGCGGACAGCGACTAGCGATACTCCCAACGTGACAGTGGATGCGCTCGATCTCGGCGACCTCGCCAGCGTCGATCTGTTCGCCAGGCGGCTTCTCAAGGCCGGGCATCACATCGACATGCTCATCAACAATGCCGGTATCATGGCCTGCCCGGAAACGCGGGTCGGGCCGGGATGGGAAGCGCAATTCGCTACCAACCATCTCGGCCATTTCGCGTTGACGAACAGGCTTTGGCCATTGCTCGAAGGCGGTGCGCGCGTCGTGTCCATTTCCTCCGCGGGGCATCACAATTCGCCGATCCGCTGGGATGACGTGCAGTTCGCGGACGGCTACGACAAGTGGCTCGCCTATGGGCAGTCGAAGACGGCAAACGCCCTGTTCGCCGTCCATCTCGACCGCATCGGTCGGGAGAGCGGAATACGGGCGTTCTCCCTCCATCCCGGCAAGATATTCACACCGCTGCAGCGTCACCTGACGCAAGCCGAGATGGCGGCGGCAGGTTGGCTCGATGCAAATGGCAATCCGGCTGACCCAACCTTCAAGGCACCGGCGCAGGGTGCCGCGACGCAGGTCTGGGCTGCGATATCACCTCAGCTCGATGGCCTCGGCGGTCTTTACTGCGAGGATTGTGACATCGCCGTTAGAGCGGAGACGGCAGGCAAACCGTTCGTCGGCGTCAAAGCCTATGCGACCGATGGCAATGAAGCTGAGCGCCTGTGGAACCTGTCGGCGGAAATGACAGGCCGTGACTACAGTCGTGAAAGCTGGTGATCGATCATGGCGAAGCCGTCTCTTTCCATCGCGCTTCGCTATCTGCATTATTTCCTGACTGCCGCCGAGCACGGCAGCTTCCGCAAAGCCGGGGCCGCGCTCGGCGTGCAGGAGTCCTCGATCAGCCGCCGCATCCGCGATCTGGAGGACCATCTCGGCGCGTCGCTGTTCCAGCGTTACAATGGCGGGGTGCGCCTGACCTTCGCTGGCCAACGGTTCCAACGCCGTGCCGAGGAGATGGTCCGCCATGTGATGGACAGCGCCGAGGATGTCGCAGCCATCGGCCGAGCGGAGAGCGGACGAATCAAAGTCGGCATCCTACCGTCGCTCGCGGCGGGGTTTCTCGCCGAGTTGTTCCGCGCCTATAACCAGCATCACGGCGGCGTCCATATCGACTTCGTCGAAGGCGAAACCGCCGGGCACGCGGCCGCCATCGCGAAATTGGGTCTCGATGCCGCATTCGTCGCCGGATCGCGGCCCTGGCCGGAATGCGAGGTCACACCGCTCTGGAGCGAACAGCTCTTCGTCGCACGTCCTGACCTCCATCGGCTTGCCGGTCAATGCGTACTGGACTGGCCCTTGCTTGCCAATGAAGGCGTACTGATACGTCAAGGGGCCGCCGATCCCGCTGCCGGAGATGCACTGACCTTGCGCCTGATCGAGGCTGGGCACGGCATAGGGCTCCAGCAGCAAGGTGTCGGTCGCGACACCCTGCTGCCGCTGGTCGCCATGGGGCGCGGGTTGGCGCTTGTCAGCGAGGCAACCGGCTCCATTCCGTTTCCTGGGATCGTCTATCGACCGATCGCCGGCGAGACGCTGACCTTCAGCGCCCTCTGGTCGGCGAAGAACGACAATCCAGCGATGCGCCGCTTGCTTGCCATTGCGCGAAGAGTGGCGCAATCGATTGAGGTGAAACGGCTGCGCTGAGTGGCCTTAGACGACGAAAGATTAGATCCGCTCGCCCGCCATGCGCTGCTTCAGCATGTCGACAAACGCTCTCGTGCGGGCCGGTGTCACCGAATTTTCCGGCCACAGCGCATGGACGGGAACCGGCGGCGGCTCATGCTCGGGGAGTAGAAGTTCCAACAGCCCCTGATCGATGTCTGAGCGCACTTGCCAAAGCGGAGCAAGACCGATCCCGGCACCTTGCAACACAGCCGCATTGGCAGCGGCGGCATCATTGCAGCGAAACCTGCCCTTGACCGGGACCCTGACCACGCGGCCGTCAGCGGTCATCGGCCAGAGATCACCTTCAGGACCGAAGGTGCGAACGACGCAGGAATGTTCCCCGAGATCTGTGAGTTTTAAAGGATAGCCGTGACGGGCGAGATAGCGAGGTGACGCCACGACAACCCGCCTCAGTTTGGCGAGCAATCGGGATTTCAACGAGGACGACTGCGGCTCCCCGATCCTAACGACGACATCGAGCTTATGCTCCAGGAGGTCAGCGATCTTATCGGACAGCACGAGATCGATTTCGACGTCGGGATAGTGCTCGATGAAGGCCGTGGTGGTCGGAACGATATAGCGCGGCGCGAACTGGACCGATGCGCCGACCCTGAACAGGCCGAATATTTCCGATGTGCCGCGCAGCACCTCGCGCCTCGCGTCATCGATCTCGACCAATGCGGCTTTGATCCGCTCATAAAAGCTGATCCCGGCGGCGGTCGTCTGAATACGACGGGTGGTTCGGCGCACCAGTTCCACCCCCAATTCCGCTTCGAGGCTGATGAGCGATCGGCTCACCGTCTGAAGCGAGCAATCCAACCTCTGCGCGGCGGCCGTCAGGCTCCCGGCCTCGATCGTAGCCACGAAAGCCCGGTATTGTTCGATCGTTGCCATTATACCGAAAAACGTGAGAGTGAATGATATAGAGCGGATATTATCATCCGATCCGCGCAATATACAATGTCGTCATGTTTCACGGAGAGCGCATGACGATGGGAACAGGTGGTACACGCGAAACTTCTGATGACACGCTGGGCATCGGCAAGCGGCTGACGGTCGTTTTTGCTGTCGCGGTCGGCGTTGTCGTCCTGGCGCTTTTCGCCTCGCAGCCGCTCGTCGGGATCATCGGGCGCCAACTCGGCCTTTCGGCGGACCTCTCCGGGCTGGCAACCACGCTGACGTTGCTCGGCTATGCCACCGGCCTGATCCTGCTGGTGCCATTGACCGATATTATCGAGAACCGTCGGCTGATACTCACAACCCTCGTCGCCAATGTCTGTTCATTGCTGTCGCTCGCCTCTGCTTCAACCCGGGTGACGTTCCTGATCGCGTCCTTCCTGGTCGGCTTGTCGATCAGCGCCATCCAGATGCTGGTTCCGGTCGCCGCATCGCTCAGTTCGGAAGCGCGCCGGGGACGGACCGTCGGCAATGTCATGAGTGGCCTGATGCTTGGCATTCTCTTCTCGCGTCCCATCGCAAGCCTCGTCACCGAGGCATTCGGGTGGCGTACTCTCTATGGAATGCTGGGGCTTGCTGTCGCGATACTGGCTTTCGTCCTCGCACTGTTCATTCCCGCGTTCCGGCCGTCAGGAAGAGGCAGCTATCTACAATTAATCGGGTCGCTGGGAACGATCCTGAAACAGGAACCGATCCTGCGGCGACGCGCAGCCAGCCAAGCCATGTGCATGGCGACGTTCAGCGTCTTTTGGACAGCGATAGCACTTCGATTGGCGCAAGCGCCTTTTGAGCTAGGGCAGACCGGCATCGCTCTGTTTGCCTTGGCGGGGGCCGCAGGCGCTGTCGTCGCACCGATCGCCGGTCGCGCTGGTGATCGTGGTCACACCCGCCCCGCCACAGCCTTGGCTCATGTAGCTGTGATCGCCGCAATGGTTCTCGCCTATCTCGGCGGCACGGCGACAATAGGGAGTAGCACTGTTTCACTCGCGGTTCTCCTGGTCGCGGCCGTCCTTCTCGATCTCGGTGTCATCGCTGATCAGACCCTCGGGCGACGGGCGATCAATCTCCTTCGACCGGAAGCGCGTGGTCGGACGAATGGGCTATTCACCGGCCTGTTCTTCCTGGGTGGTGCGGCGGGGTCGGCGCTATCGGGCTTCGCATGGAATGCCTGGGGATGGCAGGGCGTATGTGTGGTTGGGCTGGTGTTCGGCGTGGCGGCGATCGGAGTTTCGCTGTCGGATCGCTCGCATCTCAACGGCGATCATTGCGTGGGCAAGTGATCCGAAATGTCGAACGCCTGAAGCCACTCACGACCACCCGCCGACCATGGCTTCGGCGGCAGAGACCAAGGCATGGCCGGGGCCATCTTTCCCACCACCGAATGTCTGGCTGATCGCGTAAGCGCCTTCGATAAGCAGAAGCAGGCCATCAGCGAGTTTTTGCGGGCGTGGAACATCCAGCGCCTCGGCGATGGTGCGGAAACGTTCCCGAAGTGCTGCCTTTGTTTCATGGGCGACCTTCCGGCCGGGATGCTCGGGGTCGGGAAACTCGGCACAGAAATTTATGAACGGGCACCCGCGATAACCTTCCGTCGTCGTCCGCTCGGCGAGGTAGGTCATGATGGCGCGGAGTTGTGCCCGTGGATCGTCACGATGGCGATCGAACATCTCATCCCAGTTGTCGAGAAACGTCCGACTGCGCTCTTCGAGATAGGCGACGACCAGATCGTCCTTGGACGGGAAGCTCCTATACAGGCTGATCTTGGTGACGCCGGCTTGTTTGACGATGGTCTCAACGCCGACAGCGCGAATGCCCTCCCGATAAAAGAGGTCGGCTGCAACGGAAGAAATCTTGTCACGTGCGCGGGGTGCCGGCGATCCGTCAGCCTCTGTTTTCATTGAACGCCCCATGCCCATCTCCTTCACACTTGACAATGTAACCGACCGGTTCGTATCATTGATACCAAACCAACGTCCATCGAACAAGACGTCCGCCTGACAGGTCGCCATCGAAAAGGAGTCGTGACAATGAAACACTTCATTGTCGAAGCGAGATATCTCGTACCCTTCGAGGAAATCAAAGCGACAATACCCCGTCATCGCGCTTTTCTGCAGAAAGGATACGATCTCGGCTTGTTCTTGTGCTCAGGGCCGAAAGAACCGGCGACTGGTGGATTTCTGCTCGCGCGAGCCAACTCCCAAGCCGAACTGGAGGCGTTCTTCGAGGATGAGCCGTTTCATATCGCCAGCTTGGCGAGCTTCAGCTTTATCGAATTCCAACCCGTAAAACGTCAGGACTGGACCGGGCATTGGTTTGGCGAGGTCAGAAACTCCACAATCTGAATGCAACTCCAAAATAGACAATCGAAAGCTTAGCAAAATGAAGCATTTTCTGCTTGAGGGCGAACACCTCGTCCCATTCTCAGAACTCTCGGATCTCGTTCCGCTGCATCATGCCTTTCTGCAAAAGGGCTATGATGACGGCGTGTTTCTATTTTCTGGGCCGCAAATTCCCGCCCATGGCGGCTTTCTTGCCGCGCGCGCCGAGTCTCGGGAGGCTCTGGACACAATCCTTGCCGAAGAACCTTTTGTGAAAGCGGGAAAGATGCGGTTCAGCCGTGTCACTGAATTTGATGCGGCGCAGTATCAGCCGATCCTGCAAGATTGGTTCAGGGAACCGAGCGGCGATGCGTGACTTCGGCGAGATCGTCGTGCTTGCTGCGGATCGCAAGGGCGGCATATTGGCATTGGACGACGCTCTCGCGACGACGCCAGCGCTTGTTTCGTCAGCGATAGCGGCGATCCCGGATGATCGCATTCTCGCAGAAATGACACGGCGCATCTTCAACGCCGGGTTCTCGTCCAAGGTAATCGAGGCCAAATGGCCCGCCTTTGAGGCGGCGTTCATGGACTTCGACGTCAATGCCTGCGCTTTCCTGAGTGACGATCATTTCGACGCGCTCATGCAGGATCGCGGTATTGTCAGAAACGGAGCGAAAATCCGTGCGGTTCAAATCAACGCTCAGTTGGTTTTGGACCTTGCTTCATTGCACGGCTCTGCGGCGCGATATTTCGCTGACTGGCCTGACAATGATTATGTCGGCCTATTGAACCTTCTGAAGGAGCGGGGGAGCTATCTGAGCGGTGACGCCGGAATGCGTTTCCTCCGAACCATCGGCAAACCTGCCTTCATCACCACGAAAGACGTGGTGGCGGCGTTGGTACGTGAGGGCGTCATTGCCCGAGCGCCGACCGGCAAGCGAGACTACGCTGCTATCCAAGAAGCATTCAATCGGTGGTCTGAACAATCTGGTCGAAACTTGACCGAGATCAGCCGGATATTGGCGATGAGCCTTCCTTGATAGCTCGGAAAGCTGAGCGCCGGATTTTTCAAAGAGGGGCGGCTGTGACCGTGATATGGCGAGATGCGATTTACATTTTGAATATCGCTACCTGCGTTATTTCATAGCCGCCGCTAAGCATGGTAGCTTCCGCAAGGCAGGGATTGCTCTCGGCGTGCAAGAATCCTCGGTCAGCCGCCGCATCCGCGATCTCGAAGACCAACTCGGCGCTTCCCTGTTTCAGCGTCATAACGGCGGTGCGCGCTTAACTTTTGCCGGGCAACGGTTCCGACGCAAGGCCGAGGAAATGCTTCGGCATATGAGAGACAGTGCCCAGGATATTGCCGCGATCGGCCGAGCGGAGAGCGGTCGGATCACGGTTGGCCTCCTGCCATCGCTCGCAGCGGGGTTTCTTGCTGAGTTGTTCCGTGCCTATGACCACCATCGTGGTGGCGTCCATATCGACTTCATCGAAGGTGAAGCTGCCGAGCACGCGGCCGCCATCGTTCGGTTAGGTCTCGATGTCGCGTTTGTCGCGGGAACGCAGCCTTGGCCGGGATGCGAGGTCACGCCGCTCTGGACCGAACAGCTCTTCGTCGCGCTTCCTGACCGCCATCGGCTTGCCGGCCAATGCGTACTGGACTGGCCCTCGCTTGCCAGCGAAGGCGTCCTGATACGCCAAACGGCTGCAGATCCCTCTTCCGGCGATGCGCTGACGCAGCGCCTGATCGACGCGGGGCATGGCAACAGCTCCAGCCGCAAGGTGTCGGTCACGACAGCTTGTTGCCGCTCGTCGCGATGGAGCGCGGACTGGCGCTCGTTTGCGAAGCGACGGCCTCGATCCCGTTCCCCGGCATCGTCTATCGACCGCTCGCCGATGAAACGCTGACCTTCAGCGTCCTCTGGTCGGCAAAAAACGACAATCCCGCACTGCGACGCCTGCTCTCTATGGCGCGGTCATTGGCGCGATCATCGTTACCGCCTCCTGCCGGATAACGAACGCAGGGGCGGCCCCGACCTGGCGGCCGGGGCCTTGGCGCCGGGGTCAGTCTCCTCGGCGGCCGTTGGGGCGGGACCAGATCAGCGAGTAAGCCTCGCCGTCTTCGTCGTCAAAGAGGTTGGCGTAGATGGGGGCGTTGAAGCTGGGATCGTCGAGTTTGAGGCCCAGATAGTCGCGGCCCTCGTTGGAGCGCTTGGACCAGGCCGCTCCGATCTCGGCGCGGCCGACCAGCACGCGGTGGCTGGGGGCGTTCTCGCCGGTGGCGTGCAGGTCGGGAACGATGCGCACGCCCTTGGCCTGAACGCTGAGGGTGACGATGTCGCCGGTGAATTCGTTCGAGCCGGTCTTCTTGAAGGTGCCGATGGTCGCCATGATAAGTCTCCGTTCTTTCGTGTTCGAGCCCGCACCATTGCGGCCTCGATGGCGATCGACCGGCCGGAGGCGACCGTCGCCGCATCGCTTGCGACCGGAGCGAAGCGGAGGACGGCACAGGCAAGACTTTGTTGCTGCGCGAGGAATGGCGGCGCCTCGGGGTCCCCATGCGACCTGTCGCATGGGGTGGGGTCCGACAGGGGAAGAAAGTCTGACGCCGCCGTTGCGGCTGAGGTGGTCGAGGCGAAGCCGTCCTTCGGCCAGATCAGGCCATTGAAGAGGCCGTGAGGTGCGCTCGATCAACAGACAGGAAACGGAAACGATGGCGACCATATGCAACCGACAATGATCCGCGCGGCGCCGCCGGGACCGCCATACCTCCATTCCGGGCTATCGGCCTGCGCCTGACCTGACCGGCCATCGGCGAGAACGGACCTTCATCTGCCGCTGGCCGATCAGCCCCGCCCTTCGACGCCCGGTTCAAGCCCAAACAGTTGTCAGTGAACAATCCGCAGGCCTCTGATTTAGCGTCATAATTTTCAAGCTTGAAGAATCGGTTTCTGCAAGTTTTCGTGGCTGTGGGCCGCAGAAACTTGCAAATTGCCTATGTGGGCAAACCATGATTCCCTTGCTTCCGGCAGAGTCTTCATGGGAGCATCAGGATGCGTCCGAGAGAGCGTCGAGACAGCAGGCAGGCGGATTTGTTCCGGGCAAGGCTCGACCAGATCGTCGACATGAACCATCCGCTGGCCAAGCTCGGCCGGGCGATCGACTGGCGGTTTCTCGAGACGCGCTGCGGCTCTGCCTATAGCGACACGCCGGGCCACCCGCCGTTGCCGACCCGGCTGATGGCGGGACTGGCGATCCTCAAGTCGATGCATAATCTTTCTGACGAGGCGCTGTGCGATCGCTGGGTGGAGAACCCGTATTATCAACTCTTCTGCGGCGAGGAATTCTTCCGCCACGACCTGCCCTTCGATCGCTCGTCCATGACCCGGTGGCGCCAAAGGATGGGCGAGGAGACGCTCAATGCCTTGCTGGACGAAAGCCTGGCGACGGCGATCCGCACTGAGGCAGCCAAGCCCGCCGACTTCACCAAGGCCATCGTCGATACCACCTTGCAGCCGAAGGCCGTGGCTCATCCGACCGATGCCTGGCTGATGCATCGTGCGCGCGAAAGGCTGGTGCGGCGGGCCGGCAAGCTCGGCATCGCGCTTCGCCAGTCCTATGCCAGGGTCGGCAAACATGCCCTGATCAAGCACCAGCGCTATGCCCATGCCAAGCAGTTCAAGCGCGCGGGCAAGTCCTTGAGAAGCTTGAAGACGTACCTCGGTCGGGTGATCCGCGACATTATCCGCAAGGCTAGGGGCAATCCCGAGCTGGAAGCCGCCACTGCCAACGCGCTGATGCTGGCAAGGCGCGTCCATGCCGGCAACCGCAATCTCAACCGGATCAAGGGCAAGGACAAAGACGCCGATCTGCGCGTCTTCTCGCTGCATGCACCCGAGGTCGAATGCATCGGCAAGGGCAAAACCCACAAGCCCTACGAATTCGGCGTCAAGGTCTCCGTCGCCACCACGCTCAATCGCTCCAAGGGCGGGCAGTTCGTCACCCACATCCAGGCGATGCCCGGCAAGCCTTATGACGGCCACACGCTCGAAACCATCATCCCCGCCATCGAGACACGGGTTGGGGCAACCCTCACCCGCATCGTCGCCGATGCCGGGTATAAGGGCCACAACGCGCCCAGGACCCACCGCCTCAAGGTCTTCACATCAGGCCAGAAGCGGGGCGTGACGGACCGGATCAAACGCGAGATGCGCCGGCGGTCGGCCGTCGAGCCCCTCATCGGCCACCTGAAGGCCGGCCATCGCATGGGCCGCAACCACCTCGCCCATGCCCAAGGCGACGCCGCCAACGCCGTCCTCGCCGCCATCGGCTACAACTACCGCCGTATCCTCGCATGGCTCAGGCTTTTGTTCGCCGTTTTATGTGTCAGCGTGGCGGGCGGCAGGGCGACGAATTCGTCAGCCCAAGTCGGATGACGAGGGTTCTTCACGGGAGACCAAACCGGAATGCAACGCACTCCCGGCCTCACGCCGATCCGTGCGGCACTGCCATCCGCAACGTCGAGATGAACGCGAATGCGATTCTCCCTGCCCTGTCCGCCGTCTCGAACGCCGTGTTATTTCAGGCCCGCGCCGCGGTCCCGGTCGAAAGGTCGGTGGCTGCCATCCCAGAGACATGCAGAAACGCGGTGACGCCCACCGCGATCGCGCCGATGACCGAGAAGACGATCTGCCACGTCTCCGACGGCACGGTGTGCTTCACGATGCCATGGACGGCGTGATAGCCGGCGAGGACGGCGGGCGTGACGAAGATCAGCGCGATGGCGAGTTTCATCCAGGTCGGACGGACCAGAACGAGTAGGATCTGGCCGATCCCGAAGGTAAGGCCAGCGGCGACCGTACCGACGACGATCGCGCCGAGCCAGCCCGCGCCCGTGTGCCAGGCCCAGCTTCCGGCGCTGACGCCGACAAAGAAGGGCAGCGCGAAGACGGCGAGCGTGAAGAGCAGCCACCAGAAGAAGCCGATGGCTGCGATGGACAGAAGGATCCCGAGGATAATCATGGCGGTGTCTCCGTGACAAAAGATCTGATGGTCGCGCCTCCACCACCACCATGGCGCGATGAGAACTATAGCAGAACGTCGACGCCGCAGGGAGCGGAAACCGAAAGGGTTTCCGCATCGCAGACGGTGATCTTCGCCCCGTCATGGGGCGAAGGGATCGATTTCATCGACGATGGCGGCGCTGTCGCCGTCATATTCGGCGGCCGGTGTCACCGACAGCGTGCCGTCGCCGGCGCGGAAGACGACGATGACGACCATCAGGGTGGTGGCGAGGCTGAAGGCGAAGGCGTGTGCGTCGTTGAGGGACATCGATCCGGCTCCTGTTTCGAGCGAAGGACCATCCGCCGCTGACAGGTGCTCGAAGTGTCCGGCCGTGGGCCGCAATCACCGTGGAGGCAAAGCGCAACAGCGGCACGCGAATGCGTAGTCCGAGCCTTTACGGCTTGATGGCGTCAGGCCCGCGGCCAGACCAAAGGATCAGCGCAATTGAAGCGGGAGTGGTGCTTCGCATCCATAGGAGCCGAGGCTGTCCGTCCTCGCCAACGCTGCTTATCCATCCGCTCCCTCCGTATCGGCATCGCTTTTCATTCCCAACGCCGCGATCTGTTTCTCGAAACGTCGCAGCCGCAGGAAATCGTCGAGCCATTGCACGTCTGGCATCACTGTCCGAGCGAAATCATCGAAGGTTGCGTGCTTGAATTTGGCAGCGGCGAAAGCCGCATCTCTGTCGGGCACAGGACGAACGCCCGCTTGCCCAAATCCTTGTAGCGCCGAATACGTTCGATCACTGGGCTATTGGGATTGGGTTCGATGACCAACATCACCAGCGAAGGGTTCATCAGCGCATTTTCGATGACGCGGCTGACATGATCGTCGCCGAAGCCATAGCCGAGGACGAGAAGGAAAGTCCGCGGTATACCCAAGCGCACCTGAAGCGACCGGAACAGGTGCGCGTATGGCATCGTCAGCGTTTGCGCGAGCTTGTTGGCTGTTGGCAAAATGCCCAGGGATGGGGTCTTCCCCGCCAGATCAAAGAGCACAGCCGCCTTCTGCGCCGGCATCAACGAGGCATATTTCTGGAACGGAGCAAGGTCGGGGTGGCGCGCCCGCATTTCGTTTCCCTGCTCGAACCAATGGATCGAGCTGTGCAGCTTGTAGAAGTGCAGAAACTTGCCGAAACGGCGCACGCGCCCCTCGGCCACCTCGCCCGGATAATAGATATCCAGCCCATAAACGGACGGATCGAATCGTGCGGCCGCGCGCCCGGTAAAGCCGTCGAAATACTGGATACCGAGAAGCTCCAGCGCCTGCTCAAAAAGCGTATCGTAGTTTAGCGTGAACAGGTGTGTTCGGCCGAGGTTGCTGTCTCTCGCGACCAGCTTCGACAGAAATGCCAGTTGCGGGGCAATGGTCGCAGGCGAAGCCGCTGGCCCGGTATCCGGCAATGACAGCGCACACTCGGCGAAGATCGCCATACGCAACCGTTCGACAAATCAACGCAGATCGTGGGAAGTAGGCGCCCGCGTGCTGGGCCACGTCACGGCGGAGAATAGACTAACTGGGGCTTCCGCGACAACCAGAGCGTTGGCGATGAACGACAGCCACGCTTCGAAGCCAATTTACGGTTCGTCAAGAAGGTCGGCTAGGGAAACAGCGTCACGACGGGCCTTTATGATCGGCGTAATCGGCGCCGGTAGATCGGACAGCGCCTCGATTGTTGCGAACACCGCAGTTTCGAGATTGGCCATCGTCTTGCCGCCAGCCGAAACGGAGGTTCCCGAACCCGTCAGAACGACGAGATTCTCCATTCGCAACCATTCGGATATGAGAGCCTGAAGGCGTACTCGTCCCTGCTTCTGATCCAGGCCGATTAGTAGATCCCCTGCGTCACCTGCTTCGGTGAGACCGATGAGCTGATATTCACTCGGCGTCGCCGCAATCGTCATGCCGTCTCCTCCCCGGCCTCATTCCGCATCGGATTGATGAACTTGATACCGGCGAAGTTCTTCTCGTTGTCGGTCACGACCACGCAGTCATTGGCGCCGGCGACGGCGGCAACGATCATATCGAGGCCGCTACGCGGCCGACCTGCGGCCTTGCCGTCGGCCATCAGCCGCGCCCAGATCAGCCCGGCCTTATCGTCGAACGGTAGAACACGTCCCGCGAACAGCGCCTGCGGCCCCTCTGCTCCGGTGAACCAGGCATCGAGTGCGTCACGCTTCTTGCCGCGCGGTTTTTCGAGAATGCCACGGCGGATTTCCGCGATCGTCAGCGAGGCGATGAACAGATCCTCGTCACGCTGCTCCGCCCACCAGGCCAGCAGCTGCTCCGAAGGCTGCGGTTTGACGACGTTGCTGATGATGTTGGTGTCGAGAAGATAGCGCGTCACAATTCGACACTCATAGGTCCACCGGGCGCCCTTCCTCGCGCGGACGCGACAGGTCGAGATCGGCGCCGATCAGCGGCGAACGGCGCAGTGCGGAGAGAATTCCACCGGGCTTGGGCGGCTCCCCAGCCACGACCGTCTTCACTGCGGCGCGCACCTGCTCCGCTTCCGGCCCCTCTTCGGCCAGACGTTTGGCCAGCGAGCGGATCAGATCCCGGTCGCTCTCCAATGCCATGATCTCGAAACGGGTGAAGCCGCGCTGCGTGAGACGCGCGCGGTAATTCCTCGTTGCTCTCGTCTGTGCGGCGTTGCCCATCGCGACCCTCCGTAATATAACCAGATATATAGACCTATTTCCGTCAATAGGCAAGACGAAGGGTGCGCGGGAGCCAGTTCAATGCAGAACGGACCTCAAAAACTGGCCCGTCATCCCGCAATGGGGCGGTCATTTCCGTCTGCCTGGGCGCGACACTGCGCGCCGGACTAAGCGCATTCCGCCCAAACAACCCCGGTTTACGCCAAATATTCGACCGTGATTTTAATTGCTTATACTTCCGATCAAGGAAATCGTGAAGCCGATAACCTTGCAATCGGCTTCGAACGGCGCAACGATGGACCATGGCAGCCGCCCAAAGCAGAGGAGCGCGCTCCGGCTCATCGAGCCGGAACTGACTCTCGCGCGGCGCGGAGACGGCCCCGATCCGCGCATGGTCGAACTGGCACGCCTGCTCGCTCGCAGGGCGGCGCGGGAGGTCTACGAAGAACAGATGAGGGAACGCCGCCCGACGCGCTCCTGACATCGCAGGAGAGAATATCGTGAAGGTCGCGATCTACGCCCGCTATTCATCAGACAATCAGCGCGACGCCTCCATCGCCGACCAGCTTCGCATCTACCGTCTCCATGCCGAGAAGCAGGGCTGGCAAATCGTCGAGGAATATACCGACCACGCCATTTCCGGTGCCTCGCTGCTGCGCCCCGGTATTTAGGCGCTGATCTCCGACGCCACAAGCGGACGGTTCGGGATTGTGCTGGCGGAGGCGATGGATCGCCTGTCGCGCGATCAGGAAGACATTGCCGGCCTGTTCAAGCGCATGGCCTATTCCGACGTGAAGATCGTCACCCTGTCGGAAGGCGAGGTCACGCATCTGCATGTCGGTCTCAAGGGCACGATGAACGCACTCTTCCTGAAGGATCTCGCCGACAAGACACGTCGGGGTCAGCGCGGGCGGGTCGAGCTGGGCAAATCGGGCGGCGGCAATGCTTACGGCTATGATGTGGTCAAGAAGTTCGACGGCAATGGCGAGCCGGTGCGCGGAGACCGGACCATCAACGAGGTCCAGGCCGAGGTGATCCACCGCATCTTCCGCGACTATGCCGCCGGCAAGTCGGCCAAGCGGATCGCCTTCGAACTGAACAAGGACGGCATTGCCGCCCCGGGCGGCGGCGGCTGGGGCTTCAGCACCATCAACGGCAATCCCAAGCGCGGGAACGGCATCCTCAACAACGAGATGTATGTCGGCAAGCTGATCTGGAACCGCCAGCGTTTCCGCAAAGACCCGGACACCGGCAAGACCGGCAAGCGCCAGGCGCGGATGAATCCGGAATCGGAATGGATTACCCAAGACGTGCCCGAACTGCGAATCCTCGATGACGACCTCTGGCACTCGGTGAAGGAACGTCAGCGGGCGGTCAAACGGAACCACAGCGACGACGGCGAGACCGAGAACCATTTCCGGGAACGCCGGCGGCCTAAATACCTCTTCTCGGGCCTGACCAAATGCGGCTGCTGTGGCGGCGGTTATTCGATGATCTCCGCCGATCTGGTCGGCTGCTCGACGGCGCGCAACAAAGGCACCTGCGACAATCGCAAGAACATCCGCCGCGACCATCTCGAAGCGCGCGTCCTCAACGCGCTGCGCCATCACCTGATGGATCCGGCGCTGTTCAAGGAATTCTGTGGCGAGTTCACCCGTGAGATGAACCGGCTGCGTATGGAGGGGCGGTCGTCCATCGATGCGGCCGAGGCCGAGATCAAGAAGATCGACCGCGAATTGGACACGCTGCTCAATCTCATTCTCAAGGGCGGCGCTGCCGAACGTCTCAACGAGAAGATGGTCGCGCTGGAACGACGCCAGAAGGAGTTGAAGACGTTCCTGCAAGAGGCCGAGGAGCCGCCTCCCCTGCTGCACCCGAACCTGGCGCATCACACTACCGCGTCCAAGTCGACGAGCTGTACGCGGCGCTCCAGGAGGATCCCGAGGCCAAGCGGATGGTGGCGGCCGACGTGCTGCGCTCGCTGGTGCGCGAGATCATCCTGACGCCCGAGAATGGCGAGCTTCAGATCGACGTGCGTGGCGATCTGGCCGGTATCCTTGCGGTATCGCTCAAAAGCAAAAGGCCCGCCGGAGGGGCG
Organism: Xaviernesmea rhizosphaerae; assembly: GCF_001938945.1. Lineage (GTDB taxonomy): Bacteria > Pseudomonadota > Alphaproteobacteria > Rhizobiales > Rhizobiaceae > Xaviernesmea > Xaviernesmea rhizosphaerae. Next base: position 12,538 of record NZ_MKIO01000034.1, on the reverse strand, counting down.
GGCCGATCGCAATTTGAGATGGTTGCGGGGGTCTGAAAGCTGCGAGACTTGTCAACTCGCACCACCCGGTTTCGTTATTGTGTCAGCTTTACCCGGATCTCCGCCTTGAGCACCTTGCCCACCCGCGAGCGGGGCAGGTCGCGCCAGACTTCGAGCTGTTTCGGGGCCTTGATACTGCCAATCTGGGTCTTGACGAAAGCGATCAGGGCCAGGGCGTCGATCGACCTTCCTTCCTTGGGCTGAACGACGGCCACGATGCGCTCGCCCCATTTGTCGTCAGGCAGGCCGACGACGGCGCAGTCCAGAACGTCATCATGCTGGGCCAGCGCCTGTTCGACCTCGACGGAATAGACGTTGAAGCCGCCGGTGATGATCATGTCCCTGGCGCGGTCGACGATGTAGAGAAAATTGTCGCCATCGAGATAGCCGATATCGCCGGTGTGGTGCCAGCCATGGGCAAAGGCCTCTTCGGTGGCGCCCGGATTGTTGTAGTAGCCTTTCATAACGAGCGAGCTGCGCAGCACGACCTCGCCGCGTTCACCGGCGGGCAGCAGCCTGCCCTCGCCGTCCATGATGCCGAGGCGGACCAGCGGACCGGCGCGGCCGGCGGATCGGAGGCGCTCTTCGGCAATCGAGCCGTCGTCGTGATAATGCTCCACCGGGGCCATCATGGTGATCATCATCGGTGCCTCCGTCTGGCCGAAGAATTGCGCCATCGGGCCAATGCGCGTCAGCGCCTCCTTCAGCCGGGCGACCGAAATCGGGGCTGCGCCATACCAGAAACATTGCAGCGAGGAGAGATCGGCCTTCTCGAGATAGGGGCTGTCGAGAAGCATGTAGATCAATGTCGGCGGCAGGAATGTATGGGTGATCCTGTGCGCCTCGATCAGACGGACGAATTCGCCGATATCGGGGTGCGGCATGATGACGATCTGACCGCCCAGCGCCAGAACGGGAAAACACAGGACGCCCGCGGCATGCGTAAGCGGGGCGAGCGCCAGATAGCGCGGCCGACCCTCGAACGGATAGCCCATGAGAGTGAGCGCCGACATGATTTCGAGATTGGTATCGGTCAGCATCACCCCTTTGGGCTTGCCGGTCGTTCCACCTGTTCCGGGGATCATCGCGACATCATCGAGTGGCGCACGGAAAAACGGGCTGTCCTCCACACTGTCGAGCCACATGGCAAGCGATCTGGCGAAGGGCAGATCGGCGTCCAGGCAGACGGCCTGCACCAACTTGGGCAGATCCGGCAGCATCTTTTCGACCATGTCGGCAAAGGCGCTATGGAAGATCAGAAAGCGGCAATCGAAATTCTCGAGGATATAGCGGTTCTCGCCTGCCTCGTTACGCGGGTTGATGGGGCACCAGACGGCACCGGCGCGCGACAGGCCAAAGACGCAGGTAAAGGCAACAGGATCGTTGGCCGAGAGAATGGCAACCTTGTCGCCTGCCGCAATACCGCTGTCGGCAAGCTTGCGGCCGATGCGGTAGCTCAGCGCCTGCACCTCTTCGTAACTGTAGTCCTTGCCCGCCATCGTCAGGCAAGGCCGATCAGGGCCACGCGAGGCCCCGGTGTCCAGATAATCGATCAGCCGCATACGCATATCCATCGCCGCCATTCCTCACGTCTTTCCCGTCCGGCGGCCATGGTCGTGCCACCCTATCGCTGAACCCGGGCAGGCGGCTGGAGTGCCCCGCCTGCCCGGGAGCCGCCGCTCAATAGCCGGTGATCTGTTTGACGAAGTCGCGCCGGCTCTCCCAGGGCATGCTATCGACCTGGGTTGCAACGCCCGCATCGTCCGGGGTCACGAACCAATGCACCTGTCGTCCGTCAACGGCCTTGAGAACCGTGTCTGCAACCTGATCCGGTGTGACGTTGACACCCAGGATTTCGACCGATTTCGCCTTGCTGGCAGCCGCCGTCACCATAGGCGTCTTCACAAAGGCAACCATGATGTCGCAGACCCAGACGCCCTTGCCTTCCAGCTCGATGTTCAGCGCCTCGGTCAGGCCGCGAACAGCGAATTTGGAAGAGGAATAGACCGCCAGATCCGGGATGCCATAAATGCCTGACACGGATCCCATCGTGATCACGCGGGCATCGCCATGCCGTTCGAGATAGGGCAAGGCGGCCTTCGTGGCGTTGATCACGCCTTTGACATTGACGTCGAAGACAGCGCTGAGCCGCGCAAGATCAGCTTCGGCAAACGGCGTCATGTCGAGCAGCCCTGCCGAATTGAAGATGGCCTTGAGACTGCCGCCCGTGCCCGCAAAGTCGGCCAGTGCCCTTTCGATCGAGGCATGGTCGGTCACGTTGACCGTATAGGCTTTCGCATTCGCGCCGAGCTCGGCTGCGAGAGCGGCCGCCGCATCCGCATTGGTATCGGCAAGGCCGACCCGCCAGCCTCTGGCAGAAAAGACCGAGGCCGTGTGCCGGCCGATGCCCGAGGCGGCTCCCGTGATGAAAATCGAATCCATAATCATGTCCATTCTTCGGATAAGTCCGGTCAGGAAGTGCCGGGGCATCGGACATGCCCCGGCAATCGCTGGTTTGCGCGCGCGAGACCTTCAGCCGGTCACGGCACCGGACGACCGAGCCAGTCGCGGTAAAAGGTGTCGATATCCGGCTTGAAGTCGTGAACGATCGGATATCCCGGCGGGACCACCTCCACTTCCAGCAACGTGCCGGAAAGCGGATCGTAATATTCGCGAAGCTGCATCCATTCCGGATCGCAGCCCAGCTTGTCGGGATAGATCTCGTTGATCAGTTCCTCGGTGTCGCGCACGAAGACCTTGGCATGAAGCTTCCAGTTTTCCTGCGCCTCGCAATATTCATAGCCCCAGGTGGACTTGACGACGCGGCGGCCGTCGGGCTTGCGCACGACGAAGAGATGTTCGGCCAGCGGCAGAAGAATGGGATCGTCCCATTCCACGCTTTCCTGCCAGATCTGCACCATCTTGTCGAAACGGTCCGCGTCCTTGAAGCCGCTGATCAGGCCGTGCAGCTTCTCGAAGCTCAGCTTGCCGTCTTTCAGTTCGCGCAAGGTGTTGATGTCGTGGGAAACACTCATGGCATTCTCCAAAAGTTTGACTGGATCGGCGGCTTCAGAACGAGAAGTCGTCCGCCAGGCTCCAGAAGGTGCGGAAATGCGCGGCCCAGCGCGACGAGAGCTTCATCGAACTCTGGTACATGGCCCGAACCGGCGCGTTGATGTTGCCGGCCAGAACCCGTTCCCGCTCGCGCGCGACGAAGTCCTTGGCATCGACGGCGCGTTCCAGGCGGCGCTGGCGCATCGCAGCACGTTCGGCCCGTGTCGCCGCCACATCGGCCGCCAACCTGCCGTCCGCACCCCTGGTCAGAACCACGCCGTAGATCGGCTTGGCGAAGCGCTCCAGAAGTTCGCCGCCGTTGACATCGGCGGCCACCGCGGCGGGATCGCGTTCGAGCGGATCGCCGAGCCCCGGTCCGCCGCGCTGAACGGAAGCGTAGAGGTCATATTCGCCGAAGGGATGCGGGCCGGTCATCTGGTTGAGATCGAAGACCTCGTCGCCCTTGACCAGGGCGCTGATCGCGCTGTTTTCCGGGTCGCCGTCGAGGGTCGGATAGGGCGCCTTGTTCGCCGCCAGTTCCTTCATGTTGGAGTGATGGACGTTGTGGCGATAGCCGGAATTGCCCGGATAGCCGCCGAAGACGCCGGCGGAGGCGAAGACATGGCCTTCGCCGGCACTGAACAGGATCTGCGACTCGGTCTTGAAAAGCATGCGCAGGCTTTCAGCCCCGCAGCCGCCGCGATACTTGCCGGCACCCGACGTGTTGGCCTTGCGGCCACGGCCGAGATAGAGCAGCGGTTCGAGATGTTCCCAGGTCTCGACCTCGCCCATGTCACCCTCCGGGTTCCACATGGCGGCGCATGTCGCCTCCCCGTCCTTGACATAGGCGGCACCCGTGCCCTGGCAGGAGATCTCGAAGTTCGTGAACGCGGAGGGCTTGCCGAAATGGTTGATGCCGCCGCCCTGCAGGAGGTTCCAGGTGCAGGGATAGGAGGCGGAAATCTCCTCCAGATAGCCGCGCGCGAAATAGGACCGCGCCAGGCTGCGGACAAAGCCGGTGAAGCTCGGGATCAGGAAGAACCAGGTGAGCGTCGTCGAGACCTTGTCATAGTCCGGGTTGCACCACGACCCCTTCGGCAGCTCGATGGACGTGGCGTAATAGGCGCCGTCATTGATCTTGTCGGAGTTCCAAAGCGTCTGGGTGAGCTGAACCCACATGGCGCCCTGCATGGGTGACGGCGCGCAGTTGAACGAGTGGTAATCCCACTGGTTCGCCCCGTCGAAGCTGAGACCCAAATGCCCGTCACCGGTGATCTTCATGCGCAGCGGCGCATGCATCATCGTGTCCTTGCGGGCCAGAGGATGCACCGTCTCGTCGTTCTTCCAGGGGAGATCGATGAAGGTCGGCGCTTCGTACTCGCCAGGAAAGCCCATCTGCCTGACCTTGCCGACCAGCGTGCGGCGGCCTTCCTCGATGGCCTCGCGGATGAACGCCTTGTAGGTATCGAGACCCACTTCCTCGATCGTCCGATAGACCTGCTCGCGGACGAGCTGGCAGCCGGTAAGCCGGGTCTTTTCGTCCAGCACCCAGTACATTTCAGCGCGGACATTGTCGCGGCAACGCTGGAGATAGTCCTCGTGGAAGAGGTCATTGGTGCCGACAAGCTCGGCCGAGACCAGGAGGCCGTCGCCATAGCGGTCGGCATGGCCGTAGCACATCGAGCCCGGCTGGATGCCGCCGACATCGATTTCATGGGTGACGCCGCCGGCCCAGCCGATCAGCTCGTTTTCCCAGAAGATCGGGATCAGCGTATGCACATCGGCAGTGTGGACATCGCCGATCATCGAGTTGTTGTTGCAGAAGACATGGCCCGGCGCGATGCCAGGATTCTGCTCATAATTGTTGCGGATCATGTATTTGATCGCATCCGCCATCGTGTGGACATGCACGATGATGCCGGTGGAGAGCGCGACCGATTCGCCCTCAGGCGTATAGAGCGCGAAGGAAAGTTCGCCGATTTCCTTCACGATCGGCGAGGCGGAGATGTTGAGCGCTGTGGAGCGCGCATTCACCAGACCGCCGCGAAGATGCGAGAAGATCTTTTCATAGAGGATCGGCTGGCCGGTGCGGATCTTCAGGTCCTTGAGGCCCTGGTAGTGGCCGGTCCGCTCGAAGATGTCGTCCGACTCTTTCAGCATCTGCCGGAGCGTCTTGCCTTCCCAGCCGATGTTTTCGATGCGGCTGTCTACAGCTTGTACTTTGTTCAACATGATGGTCGTCCTTTCCGGTCAGTCTTCGAGATGACGCAGGTGGAAGATGAGGTGCTGGTCGAGCCGGGCTTCAGCCCCGGGGGGCACCATGAAGGTCGTCGATGCAGCCTCGATCACCGCCGGTCCGGTGATGACATTTCCGGGCAGGAGGTCATCCATGTGGAAGATGCGGGCATCGTGCCATTTGCCGTTGCGGTAGATCGGGCGGATTTCCTTCAGCGCATCTCGTAGCGGCTCCGGCCCGTGCAGGGGGAAGTTCGGCAGCGCCGGCTTCATCACCTTCACCACACCGCGCACGAGAACGTTGGTGACGAGGTAGCCGAGTTCAGGCGATTTCGCCGAGCGGGAGAATTCCTTGGAATAGGCAACCTCGAAGCGCTCGATGATCTCGCGGATATCGTCCGCCCTGCGGACCGCCTGGAAGGGCAGTTCGATTTCCACGTCATTGAGCTGACCGACATATTGCAAGCGCAGGCAATGGCGATATTCGATCTGGCCGGCATCCACGCCCGACTTGGCGAACTCCTCCTTCACTTTGGCGCGAAGGCCCTCCCAGCCGGCATTCACTGCACCCGAAAGCAGATCAAAGCCCTGCTCGAAAGCGGCCGGTGCAAGGTCCGGGCTGGCAGTCGCGACATTGACCGTGCGGTCGAGGCGGTATTCGAAATCGGCGCAGGCGCAACCGAAGGCTGAGAAGCCCGCCGCCCAGGCCGGAACCAGCACATCGGCGAAGTTCAAGCCCTTGGTATAGCCGGCGACATGCATCGGCCCGCCGCCGCCATAGGAAAACAGCGTGTAGTCCTCCGGGGAATAGCCCTTGCCGAAGACGCGGGCATAGACTTCGTTGCGCAGGTGATTTTCGAAAAGCTGCAGAACGCCTTCCGCGGCATCATAGGGGTCGAGACCCAGCGGATCGGCGATGCGTTCCTTGATCGCCTGATAGCTGCGCTCCCTGTTGAGGATGACTTCGCCGCCGAGGAAGTTGTTCGGATTGAGATTGCCGAGGATGATGTTGCAATCCGACAGCGTCGGCGTGTCGACGCCACCCTGCTCGAAGCACATGCCGATGCGCGAGCCGGCGCTGTCCGGTCCGAACTCGATGCGCTTGGAGATCGGATCAAGGCGGACATAGGACCCCGTGCCGGCGCCGACCGAGTCGATATCGACCAGCGGCAGCTTGAGCACGAACCGCGCCATGTCCGGCTGGGTCTTGGTGGTGAACTCGCCGCCGGTGATGAGGCCGAGGTCGAAGGACGTGCCGCCGATATCCGAGCAGACGATGTTGCCGATGCCGAGTTCCGCGCCGAGATAGCGCGCACCGACCATGCCGCCGATCGGACCGGAGATCAGCGTGCGGGCAAGTTCGCGCGCTTCTGTCGAGATCGTGCCGCCATGCGAGGCCATGACGCGCAGTTCGAACTGGCCGCCGAAATTCCTGGCGCGGTCGGCGATCTTCTGGAACTGCCCGCGCGACGGTTCGGCTGCATAGGCCTCGATCGTCACGGTGTTGAGCCGGGCGAAATCCTGCATGACCGGATAAAGCTCGGACGAGAGGTAGATCGGAACGCTCTTGCCCTTGCGCTCCATGACCTTGAGCGCGGCTTCCTTGACCGCGTTTTCATGCGCGCCGTTGACATAGGAGAACAGCAGGTTGACGACGATGCCCTCGACATCCATGTCGAGCAGCTCGGCGACGGCTGCCTCTGCCTCGTGTTCGTAAAGCGGAATCGCTTCGGTGCCGAAGAGATCGATGCGGCCGCGCACGCCCTTCATCCGCTCGCGCGGCACCAGCGGCTGGTTGTGGCGATGCGTCGAGACCTTGAGACGGTCCTGATAGGAATAGCCGAGATAGGTCTGGATGCCGCGCTCGAGCTGGAAATAGTCTTCCATGCCGGCCGTCACGATGACGCCCAGGCGGCGGCCCTTGCGCTCCAGCAAGCGGTTGAGCATCGACGTGCCGGAATAGATGCCGGTCGCCACTTTCGGAAACACCGCTTCCGGGGCCTGCCCCCATTGCGCCAGCGCGTCCTCCACCGAGCGGCCGAAGCCGATCGATTCATCGGCCGGCGTCGTCTGCGCCTTGCCGACGACAAAGCGTCCCGTATCATCGACGAAGAACGTGTCTGTCATGGTGCCACCGGCATCCATGGACATGATGAATTGGTTCATTGTTGAAAAGCCTCCCTTTTCCAGACAGGGAGAAAAGGCGTCACGCTGCCCGCACGACGCTGGAACGCCTTGCGACCATCAGAAAACCGACGCGAGCCTCCTCCCAGAGACGGAGCCGGAGATCCGCAAGGCTCCTCCCTCGCAATCCCGGCATGGAAAGAAGAGTGTCAGGTTGAGGGTCGACGATATTGAAGGATCGGGTGAGCGATTTTGTATGATTCGACCTGTTGGCCAAATGCAGGACAGGATCGATGGAAAAGCCGGAAGGGCCGTCAGCGCGGGATGATCAGGCGCGCCGCAAATGTCCGGGCGTCTGGCCTGTTGCCTTCTTCACGACGCGGGTCATGTGCGCCTGATCGCTGAAGCCTGTCAGAAAAGCGATCTCGGCGAGCGAGAGCCGCGTGTCCTTGACCAGAGCCATGGCGCGATGCACGCGCCGCATCAGCACGTATTGCCAGGGACTTTGGTCGAAAGCGGCCTTGAAACGGCGCGGAAAAGTGTGCTCACACATGCCCGCCGTGTTGGCGAGGTCGGCAAGACTGAAATTCTTGGCGAGATTGGCTTCGACAAAATCGATGACACGCTGTCGCTGCGCGCCCGTAAAGGCCATAGCCGCGTTTGCGCTATCCCGGCTTGCCCTGTCGCAAATGTGGTGGTTGCGCAGAACGTGGAGGGTTAACGCCTGGGAGAGAAGATCGGTCAGAAGCCGCGATCCGGAAGCGACATTCCGCAATTCTGCTTCCAGCGCATCGGTCAACGCGAGCAGCGACGGATCTTCGATGCAGAGATCATTGATGGCATGGAAATGGTGATACTCGCTCTCGAAAGCCCGCAAGGCCATTTTCGACATCAGGTCCTTCGACAGATAGAAATGCGAGACCTCGATATTGCTGTCCCATTCCCAATCGGAGGCGCGGTCCACGCCGAGCAATGAGATCGCGCCCGGCGTTACATAGGATTCATGCCACTTCGCCTCGACCTTGCGGCGCATTCGCGTTTGCCCGCTCCGATAGACGACCATGAGAACGCCGTCGATCCCGGGGGCTGCCACGGTCGAAGCACCATAGGCGATATCGCGAAAGAAAAGACTGCGGCCCTCCGCATCGCCCGCATCCGCCTCGGCGACGATCTCGCCCGGCGCAAATCGTATGACGTCCTCGGGTCGGATGCTTTTTCGCAGGTCGACCTGCGAAACCAGTTCCACCATCATCTCCTCCCGCGTCCAATCCAAGGGATCCGGGTCTCCCCACCCGTTACGCAGGCGTTGGACGATACTCCCGTTCGGACATTTGTCAATTCTGACGGGTTGCACAACCATGGAGACATTTTGCGGCCACGTTGAACAGCCTTAAGTTTTGGCAATCGGCTTTCTTGGTTCGCCGCAGGTTCCCTATCTGCAAAAGCAATTACGGCCGCAGGTTGCCCTGCGGCCGCTTAATACCAAGTGTCGATGATAGGGACCTATAGGATGGCTCTGGTGTGGTTTCTGGCTAGGCGCGATGGGCAGCGCGATGCTGCCGCATCGGGCAAGCATCGCAACGACGCCGGAGACCACACCAGAGCCACCTTCGGCAGGCTTTCCGGGTNGGATGGCTCTGGTGTGGTTTCTGGCTAGGCGCGATGGGCAGCGCGATGCTGCCGCATCGGGCAAGCATCGCAACGACGCCGGAGACCACACCAGAGCCACCTTCGGCAGGCTTTCCGGGTCTTCTGGCGTTGTCGAGGCTCTTGACCGATGCAGTGGCATCGATCTGCGAACCTCTCCTAGCCAGAAAACCCGGAAAGCCTGTCCTATAGGTTCCTATCATCGACACTTGGTATAAGGTCAGATCAGGCTGCAGGCATTACGCCGTAAAGCCACCATCCACGACAAGATCGGAGCCAGTCACATAGCTTGCATCATCGGAGGCGAGAAAGGCGATGGCTGAGGCGATCTCCTCCGGCCGCCCAAAGCGACCCATCGGAATGCGCGCAATTGTCCCGGCAGAAGCCGCCTCAGCGGCTTCGTCGCCCAACGCCGTCAGGGCGTCGGAAACCAGCTTGGTTTCGACAAATCCAGGGCAGACAGAGTTGACGCGGATCTTGTAGCCCGAACGAGCGCAGAGAATGGCGGTCGATTTGGTGAAGATGCGGACGGCACCCTTGCTCGCATTATAGGCTGGAAGTGCCGGATCGCCCAGGAAGCCCTCAACCGACGCCACATTGACGATGGCACCGCCACGCGGCTTCAGCCGCTCCACAGCAATCTTTGTTCCGAGGAAGACGCTGTTGAGATTGACATCGATGGTCTTCAGCCACCGCTCGTAGGTCATGGTCTCGATGGTTTCGAAATGACCGATGCCCGCATTGTTGACCACGACATCGACAGGGCCGAATTGTTTCGAAATCGCATCGAAGACCTGCGCCCAGGATGCTTCGTCAGTCACGTCCTGCTCCAGGAAGAGGCAGTTGCCGCCAAGTTCGGCTGCTGCAGCCTTGCCCCCTGCTATGTCGCGGTCGGTGATGGCGACCTTTGCGCCTTCCTCGACAAAACGCTTGGCCGTGGCAAAGCCAAGACCCTTTGCGGCACCGGTGATCAGGACAACCTTGCCTGAAAATCTGCTCATCGTTTTCCTCCCGGACAAGTGTTTTTAATTGTCGAGCCATCCGCGCGTCCGCGAATTGACATGAAGAGGCCCGCGACGCATCGCACCGCTTGCGCATCGATCTCCGGTCGCAGGACACAAGCCTTGTGCGACCGGCGCGTTACGAAAGACCCAGAAGGGGAGGTTCAGGCCTCTTCAATCAACATCATGATCAATGGAAGGAACCCGATTGAATTGAACAAATCGGTGGGATTTTTTGAGTAAAAACGGCACGCGGCTTGAAGCACGGGATCTTAAAGCCTGAAAAAAACGCCGTAGAGAACGTCCTTTTAACGCACATAAACCATTGTTTTAAAATACCCTTTACCGAATTGCCACAAACAAGATCGGTTCAGGCACCGCTTAAATGATCCCTCTGATCGGCCATCTTCAAAAGATGGCGGGACATTTCAGTGCGCCGGCGCGTCTGTTTTTGGTAACACTTCATTATTTGCAGTTTGATATTTTTTCTCCGATTGAGTCACTCCAAGCGGGGAATCTGCATGTTTTGGGGCAAGGCAAAGGCGGATGCAAAAGACTTTCAAGGCAAGTATGAGACCGCACAGGAGCGGCTCGATCTTCTTGACGGGTACTGTGGCGTTGGGCTTTGGGAAGCATATTTGCCTGAGGCAAACGGCCAGCATCCGCAATCGCGCTGGCGCTATTCCTCCGAACTGCGGCGTTTGACTGGTTATACAGAAGCCGATTTTCCAGACACGCTGGACGCCTGGGTGGCGAAAGCCCACCCTGAAGATCTTGAACGTGTCTTCGCAAGTCTTGCCCAGTTTCTGACCGACAAGAGCGGCAAGGCGCGCTATGAGGATTCCTTCCGGATCAAGATGAAGGACGGCTCCTATCGCTGGTTCCGCTCGACAGCAGGATCGCGCTATCTGCCCGACGGGACGACGGTGCGCGTCTGCGGCACGTTCACCGACATTCATGACCAGGTGCTGCTGCGCGAACGCTCTGAGGCGGCCACGCGCGAGGACCAGGAAACCATCGCGGCCCTTCGTACGGCCATGACCGCACTGGCGGCCGGCGACCTCACCTATCGTATCGAGGCCACCATGCCCGCGAAGACCGAGGTGCTGAAGCGCGACTTCAACACGGCGACCCAGCAGCTTGAAGACGTCATCACCTCCGTGATCGAAGCTGTGCACAGCATCAGCGGTGGCTCATCCGAAATCAGTCGCGCCTCGGATGAGGTCTCGCGCCGGATCGAGCAGCAGGCAAGCTCACTGGAGGAGACTGCAGCCGCCATCGACGAAATCACCTCGACCGTGCAGCGCACGGCGCAGAACACCAATGAACTCGCCTCCGCAGCGACCAAAACCCGCCATGCCGCCGAGCATTCGGGCAGCGTGGTTCAGAGCGCCATTGCCGCCATGTCGCAGATCGAGCATTCTTCCGGCCAGATCAACCAGATCATCGGCGTCATCGACGACATCGCGTTCCAGACGAACCTGCTGGCGCTCAATGCCGGAGTTGAAGCGGCCCGCGCCGGCGAGGCCGGCAAGGGCTTTGCCGTCGTCGCCCAGGAAGTGCGCGAGCTTGCCCAGCGTTCGGCCCAGGCCGCCAAGGAGATCAAGCAGCTTATCTCGACTTCGAGCGATCAGGTCGGAAAGGGCGTGAACCTCGTCGGCGAGACCGGAAGAGCGCTGAAAATGATTGTCGATGAAATTGCCAGCATCACAGACCTGATCTCCGACGTGGCGCAATCCGCGAAGGAACAGGCAACCGGCGTTCGCGGCATCAACAGTACTGTCAACCAGATGGACCAGATGACGCAACAGAACGCCGCAGTGGTTTCCAACACGGCAAATGCCAGCCATTCACTCGCCTCGGAAGCCGCACATCTCGCCGAGCTGGTTTCACGGCTCAAGGTGGGCGCGGCTGAAAAAGCATATCGTAGCGGACGCCGGGCGGCCTGACGATTGCGGACAAAACCTTGCCGCCGTCAACGATCTCATGATCCGCCTTGCGCTCGGTGAGATCGACACGGATTCCAAGCGCAAAAAGCGCCTCAGCGATTATGCTGAGGTGAATAGCCCTGCCGAGGCCGCATAGATCCGCGGACACGATCTGCCACTTGCCAGTGTGAGGAGTCACGTACCTCTTTCTTTGGAATAAAGTTCTGTCGTACTCCTTATAAAAAGCCCAGTAAGATGTACTCTTTTCAACGAAAAGATCGCCAACTTCTGCTTCAACATGCGGAAGGCGACAAATCGGAACATTCGGCACCCAATGGTGCGAAGTATGCAGATTGTCATTGTTCACGAACCACGCTGCGAACCTTCCTGATCTAGAGCATCTGACTGAAAATAGTACTCAGTCCGATGCCCTAGGCTCAGGACCTATTAATTTGGTTTGAGATGTGATTCACGGTTTCGGAAAGGAGACCGTGATGAGTGATGTGTTTT
>NZ_MKIO01000033.1:94267-227705 GCF_001938945.1 Xaviernesmea rhizosphaerae | reverse complement strand
AACACATCACTCATCACGGTCTCCTTTCCGAAACCGTGAATCACATCTCAAACCAAATTAATAGGTCCTGAGCCTAGTCCCTTGATCGCCTGATAGTAATCGAGGAAGCCCAATCGGATCAATTCGTCGGGCATGGGCAGCAGTCGCTTTGATTGCGTGGTCTTCAATCGCCTGATGCCATTGGTGCGAAGGAGGATGACATAGCCATCGTCGTCCTTGGCAATGTCGTCGACGGAAAGTCCTGCGAACTCTTTGCGTCGAGGGCCGAGGTACGTGAACAGGATGGGCAGATAGTAAAGCGAATCGTGGAAGACTTGGCTGCCCGGTTTTCTCCGCTTTCCGCGCAGATGATCCAGAGAGCCCGTATAGATCGGACTTGCGAAAATCGGAACGATATCCTGCGGCTTCGGCTTGTATTGCTGCTGGCGAATATCGCCAGCCTTGGGCTTTCGAGGACGAAGACCTTCGAAGGTCCATTCCTCGATTTCGAAGCCATGGCCCTTCAAATGTTTCAGGAAATGGCTAAGGTTTCCGAAGTGCTTGCGGATCGTCGCGGCGGCCAGCCCGACCTTGGGCTTGGTGCCAGAAGCCTCCGCCGCGCGGCGCATCTCCTGGCCCTTGGCGCGCAGTTCCGGCGCCGACATCACCCGCATCCGGCTGCTGCGGCCCCAGTCGGTGGGAATATCATTGAAGTGCTGGCGCAACAGGCCGATGTGATATTGCTCGATCTGCCCGGAATGCTCGATACCATTTTCAGCAAGCACGGACTGGAACATGCGCACAAGCGCCTTGGCGTCGCGGGCAGTCTCCGCTGTCCACTCTTTGCCCATGTTGGCGATAAGCTTGTCACACTCCTGTTCGAAGTCCGAAACGGCGACCACCCGTTGCCCGGCATCCGAAGCTTTCGGCGTAGCCTGTTTGCTCGCGGCTGAGCGCGGGGTCAGGTCGAGGTATGCGATTTCCGGATCTTTTGGCGCGGCAGTCAAAGCTAATGCAGATTGCGGTTCAGCCACCCGAGGCGTTTGCGCAGGATCAGATCCCTGGGTTGCGCTGTCGGCGGCCTTGACCTGGGCAGTTGTTGTCAGAACTCTTCCGCCGCCCGTGAACTCGCTCTGACCTTTGTCCACCAGTTCATGACGCTCTTCGATATCGAGAAGAGCCGCGGCGCGACCCTCGAAGATCTTGGACATGGCGCGCTGGCGATTGGCGGCGGTGTCGTCGATCTCGAATTGGTAGATCAGCCGTCGGATGCCGTCTTCAAAGCCGGGGCTGCGCGCTACGGTCAGCTCGCCGCGATAGTTTGCCCTGATGGCATCGACATGCGATGCCGGCACGCCATTGTTCAACAGATAGGTCAGCCCCGCGCAGTCATTCTCCAGAGACAGATCCACGCGCGTTCCGAACTTTGCCAGGAGCTGGCAGGCCCAGCCTGCTTCCAGATCGAGTTCCATCTCCTCGACATTGCCGCCACGCCCATTGCGCCTTGCCAGCGTGTTGATGTCGTCAAGTCGTTCGAGCTCCTTGTCGCGCTCATGCTCGAACAGTTTCTGAAGCTGTTGCTTGGACATCATTTCCTTCGAGTTCAACTTCAATTCGGCCAGTCGCGTGTTGAGCTTCCGGCCAATGATCTGAGCCTTTCTATGGTCGGAACAATGAAGGCTGAGTGAAAGGCGGCTACCGGGACGGCAGTGGATAAAGGCGGCCGGGACGCGTGCCCGCCAATAGAAGATGTTTCCGCGGCGGATCAGATTCTCGACCTCGTGACGCACGGCCATGACGAATGCCCTGTCTTTGCCCGGAGCTTTGTCCCTTGCGCTTGAACGGCGTGGGCATCACCTCTGGGCACCAGTTTTGGGCATCAGGTCGCCAATGATGCCAAAACACTATCCGGCACGACGGGAAAATCAAGGAATTAAGGGCTTTTAGGGAGAATTGGCTGGGGAACCTGGATTCGAACCAGGACTAACGGAGTCAGAGTCCGTGGGTCTACCGTTAACCTATTCCCCAAGACCGGCGCCGGAAGCAGTCGTTCTCGGCGGGTGAGGGGGCTTATAAACGTATTTGCCGGGGACGCAATGGGGTTTTTGAAAAAAATGCAAAATGGCGAAAATCGGCATGTTGATAAGATGTTGCGGGTGGTGGCCCGGTGGCCGGGCGGCAGGAAAGGCTTGCTGGAGGCGCCGTGCACAGGCTTGGCCTTCGGCTGGAATGGTGGAGGGCGGTGCGGCAAAAACAGTTTGGAGAACCGGGGCGGCGCTGATAAACTAATGCCAACGATAATCCTGATGAGCGCCTTGAGCGGCCGAAAGGCGCGCCCGGCGCGAGTGGTAACCTCACGTGAAAGACCCCGATCACGGCGATAAGCCGTTTGCATCCGGGGCGTCAGTGGCTGGACATGGCGATGGGCCGGGTCAGCCGCATGCGGGCAAGCAGAAGCGCCGCCGGGCCAAGGCTCGGCGCGCACGCGATGCTGCCTCCGGTTCCGGCGATGCATTCGCGGGAACGGGACGCTCCGACGGATCTGCTGCGGCAGACAAAGGCGCATCGGGCAGCCATGCCGGTTCGCGTCCGCGTGCATCCGTGGCGGCTGGCTCTGCGCCTGCTTCCGACAATCGCTCGCCTGACAAGCGATCCGCGGAAAACCGCTCGTCTGGCAATCAGCCATCCGATGGGCGGCCGTCTGATGGGCGTCTGGCCGATGGTCGCACGTCCGATGGACGTAAGCGCAAGCGTCGGCGGTCCAAGGCCCATGCCGGTGTTGCGCCGCCGCCTGCGGCCACCGCCGTCAGCGTGCCGGCGCAAAAGGGAGACGGTCCGCGCGACGCTGGCCGTGATCTGCAAAAGGGCCGCCGCCGCCGTGCTGGAAGCCAGGATCGCGCGACCCAGCGCCAAAGCGAGAAGCGCGGGCCGCAGGGCCGGCCGCTCGTCTCGGGCGAAAAGCGCGGCCGCGGCGAGGATGCGCGCCATGGCGGCGGGCATGCCAGCGAGGACGGTGCCAGGCAGGCGCCGCGCGCGGAGGGCGGCCGCCGGGGTGATTCTGCGCGCCATGCTGCAGGCGGGCGCCATGATGCCGCGAGCGGGCGCTATGCGGCCGGACATTCCGGCGCGTCGCAGGCGGGACCATCCTCTCAATCCGCGTCCGGTCAGGCGCAGCAGAGCGGCGAGGCGCGTCTTCACCCGCATGGCGGCGCACATCCGGGCCTGGCGAATGGCCCGTTCCCGGCGCATCCCGCCGCGCAGTCCGGTCTGCATGCCTCCTCCGCCGCGCCGGGCCTTGCCCCGCGGCCCGCACCGCGTGGGGCCGACGATGCGCGCGCGCCGCTTTATGCCGCCCTCGATCTCGGCACCAACAATTGCCGCCTGCTGATTGCCCAGCCGACGCGCCCGGGGCAGTTCCGGGTGGTGGATGCCTTCTCGCGCATCGTCCGCCTGGGCGAGGGGCTTGCGGCCACTGGCCGTCTGTCGGCAGATGCCATGGACCGCGCCGTCGAGGCGCTGAAGGTCTGCGCCGCCAAGCTGAAGACGCGCGACATCCGCCGCATGCGGCTGATCGCCACGGAAGCCGCGCGCGCGGCCGAGAATGGTCAGCTCTTCATGGAGCGCGTGGCGGAAGAGACCGGGCTGACGCTAGAAATCATCAACCGCGAGACCGAGGCGCGGCTGGCCGTATCAGGCTGCTCCTCGCTGATCGAGCGCAGCGCGCGCTCGGTGGTGCTCTTCGACATTGGCGGCGGCTCCTCGGAAATCGCGGTGATCCGCATCGGCGAGACGCGCTCGAACCGGCTCGCCAACCACATCACCCACTGGACCTCGCTGCCGGTCGGCGTCGTCACCCTGTCGGAGCGGCATGGCGGGCGCGATGTCACGCCGGAAAGCTTCGAGGGCATGGTGCGCGAGGTGGAGGGCATGCTCAGCCGCTTCGAATGCCCGCCGATTTTCGAGCGCGAGGATGGGGCCGACGGCTTCCATCTGATCGGCACTTCGGGCACGGTGACGACGCTCGCCGGCGTTCATCTCGGCCTGCCGCGCTATGACCGCCGTCAGGTCGATGGCCTCTGGCTGTCGGATGAGGAGGTTTCGGCCATGCAGGCCCGGCTGCTGTCGTGGGATTTCGCCGCGCGGGCGGCCAATCCCTGCATAGGGCCAGACCGGGCGGATCTGGTGCTGGCCGGCTGCGCCATTCTCGAGGCCATCCGGCGGCGCTGGCCGTCGCGCAAGATGCGGGTGGCCGATCGCGGCCTGCGCGAGGGATTGTTGACGGATATGATGGCCGATGACGGCGCTTGGCGGAAATTCCGCGCCAAGCGCCCCGGCAACCAGGGCCAAGGAGGCAAAAGCCGATGACCAAAGCGCCAATCGGCGGCAACCGCACCGGCCGCAAGCTGGGCCAGAAGGTGAAGAAGGGCAAGCTCAAGGCGTCCTCGCGCCGCTGGCTGGAGCGCCATATCAACGATCCCTATGTGCAGCGCGCCCAGCTGGAAGGCTATCGCGCGCGTGCGGCCTTCAAGCTTCTGGAAATCGACGAGAAGCACAAGATCCTGACCGGCGCGCGCCGCATCATCGACCTGGGCGCCGCCCCGGGCAGCTGGTCGCAGATCGCCGCCAAGGTGACGCGCTCGACGGATGAGGATCCGCGCGTCGTCGCCATCGATTTTCTGGAGATGGACCCGCTTCCGGGCGTCACCATCTTCCAGCTCGACTTTCTCGATGCGTCCGCGCCGGGGCTGCTGATGGAGGCGATGGGCGGCGCGCCGGATCTGGTGATGTCCGACATGGCCGCGCCGACCACGGGCCATCGCCAGACCGACCACCTGCGCACCATGCATCTGTGCGAGGTCGCGGCCTATTTCGCCGTCGATGTTCTGGCGCCGGGCGGGCACTTCCTGACCAAGACCTTCCAGGGCGGCACGGAGCGCGATCTCCTGACCATGCTCAAGAAGAACTTCCGCCAGGTCGTGCATGTCAAGCCGGCCTCCTCGCGCGCGGAATCGGTCGAGATGTTCCTGCTGGCCAAGGGCTTCAAGGGCAAGCAGGTAGCCCAGGACGACGATGCCGCCGAGATGGACGAGGATGACGACCTCGCTCTGGAGGCGGGCGACGAGGCGCTATGAGGCGCCTCACGCGCTGGTCCTGTCGAGGCAGGCGGGCCTGACCGCGGCGGTAAAGCCAGGCCCGCGCCGGGCCTTGCTCCCGTCATCGCTTTTGTGTGGGACGTCCTCCTGAATTTCACAAAGTGCGGATAAAAGGCGGTACCAACTTGAATCCGTGCGGCAGGCCTTGCGCCGATCATGGTGCTTGAGCACCCGCGGCAGGCAGCATGAAGGAGCGAAGCGGATGCGCGAATGGACGGTCGAGGGCTCGGATCAGCTGATCAGCGACCGCTGGATCAATCTGCGGGTGGATCATTGCCGCACGCCGGAGGGCACGGCGATCAGCCCCTATTATGTGCTGGATTATCCCGACTGGGTCGTGGTGGTGGCGCTGACCGAGGCGCGCGAACTCGTCATGGTCGAGCAATATCGCCATGGTGCCGGCCGCGTGCTGCTGGAGCTGCCGGCAGGCTCCTGCGAGCGCGAGGATCCCGATATCGAAATCTCCGCCCGGCGCGAGCTTCTGGAGGAAACCGGCTATGAGGCGGCAAGCTGGCGGCTGGTCAGCAGCCTCTATGCCAATCCGGCGACCCAGAGCAACCGGCTGCATGTCTTCCTGGCGGAAGGCGCGCGGCAGGTTGGCGCGCAGCAGCTCGACCGGGGCGAGGAGGGAATGACCGTGCATCTGCGCCCGCTCGACACCATCCTGCCCGGTCTTGCTTCAGGCGTCATCGGTCAGGCGCTGCATGTCTCGGCGCTGCTTCTGGCGCTTGGCCCCCAGGGCTGAGGTCCGGCGGGCAAGGTCAGCAGGCGGTCTTTTTATGCGACGTGTCACCCCCCCCCATTCGCCTGGCGGCACCTTCTCCCCGCTGGGGAGAAGAGACCCGGCCGATAGTGCGGAGCTTCCACTTAACCTTCGGAAAAAACGGCATAAACTGCATTCGATCATGGGTCGAGGCAGAGTGGGGCGGCGCTGCAAGTCTCTTCTCCCCAGCGGGGAGAAGGTGGCCCGAAGGGTCGGATGAGGGGGCCAGCCAGGGCCGCAAGTCACGGTGTCGCGCACTGTGCTATGATTTTCAGTCCGATGCACGAGCGCTGACCGGCTTGATGCCCGATCAGCCCTGTGCCCCGCCCACGGCTTCGGCCTGGCGCTCGCCGGGGCGGCGGTGGCCAGAGACCGTCGCGCCGGCATCCTTGGACATGCCGATGAAGGGCAGGATCGACACCAGCGTGATGGCGGAGATCAGCATGAAGGCGAGGTGGAAGTCGCTGAGCTCGAGATGCGTGCCGGTGATCCAGCCTTCGATTTCCAGGATGCTCCCGGCCGTGGCCACGCCGAAGGCAAGGCTCATCTGCTGCAACACGGCGCTCATCGAGGTGGCCTTGCTCGCATCACGGTCGGGAATATCGGCGAAGGACAGCGCGTTGACGCTGGTGAAGAACAGAGAGCGGATCAGGCCCGCGACGACCAGCACGGCGATCATCACGATGGAAGGCGTTGCCGGGGTGAACAGGCCGTTGACGAAGGTGAGCACCGCGCCGGCGATGCCGGCCACGATCAGCGTGGTGCGGAAGCCCATCAGCGCCAAAGCGCGCCGGGCGAAGACCTTGGTGGTGATCGCGCCGATCGCACCGGCAAAGGTGATCATGCCGGATTGAAACGGCGTCAGCCCGAAGCCGACCTGCAGCATCAGCGGCATCAGGAAGGGCACGGCGCCGATCGAGATGCGAAACAGCGAGCCGCCCACGGCCGCGGCGCGGAAGGCGCTATCGGAAAACAGCTTGAGATCGAGGATCGGCGAGGGATGGCTGCGGGCATGGCGCCAGTAGAGCAGGGCGCAGACGAAGCCGAGGACCACCGAGAGGATGCCGACGATGGGCGGCAGCGCCGGCAGGCTGATGACGGAAAAGCCGAACATGGTGCCCGATGCGGCCACGGCGGACAGCACGAAGCCTTTCCCATCCAGCGCCGGCGGGCGGGAGGCTTCGATCTCGGGCAGAAACAGACCGGAGAGAATGAAGCCGATCACGCCAATCGGCACATTGATCAGGAAGATCCAGTGCCAGGAGAAATAGGTGGTGATGAAGCCGCCGAGCGGCGGGCCGGCGAGCGGGCCGACCAGCGCCGGAATGGTCAGCATGGCCATGGCGCCGACCAGCTCGCTGCGCTGCGTGCTGCGCACCAGCACAAGTCGGGCGACCGGCGTCATCATCGCGCCGCCCATGCCCTGAAGGAAGCGGGCGCCGACGAAGCCGAACAGGCTGGAGGCGATGGCGCAAAGGATCGAGCCGGCGATGAAGACGAGGATCGCCAGCCGGAACACCCGCTTGGCGCCGAAGCGATCCGCCATCCAGCCGCTTAAGGGAATGAAGATGGCCAGCGAGACCATATAGGCCGTCAGCGCCAGCTTGAGCGTGATCGGACCGACGCCGAGATCATGGGCGATCGCGGGCAGCGAGGTGGCGATGACGGTGGAGTCCATCTGCTCCATGAAGAGCGCGACGGCGAGAATCAGGGGGACGATGCGATTCATGCGAAGACCAGCAGCGTTTGCCTGGATCGAGGGGACAGGGCGCGCACGTCCGAAACGACCGGGATCCAGCCGTCGGGGCAGTGGCCGGGCAGGCAGGCCCACCGCTGTTGCCGACAGGGGAAGTGATGCCGTCGATCTAGTGCGCTTCACCGCAAAAGTCGCGAGGCGATGGCCTGGGCACTATCACTTCCACGTGACATCTGTCTCGCACTTTCGCTCCTTGCCCTAGCTTTTGCCGCGCAGGCGCCTGAAAGACGTCTGTCCGTCATCGAGACCGGACAGGATGGGCGCGCAAGCCGGCGAAATCCGGCAAAACACGTGAAGCTTCACGGCAGGATGGAGGCGAAGATGACGGATCGATTGACGATGGGCCGGCGGGTGCTGTTCGGCGCGGCTGCGGCCACGGCGCTGGCGGCGCCAGCTCTGCTGGCGCGCGCGGCGCAGGCGGCCGGGGAAGCGACGAAGGGAACTGAGATGGAGACCAGGCAGGTGCCCCTGCGCAAGGTGAAACTGGGCGAGATGACGATCACCGTGATCCAGGATGGCCTGCGCCCCTCCGACAAGCCGGAGCAGACCTTCGGCATCAATCAGACGCCCGAGGCGGTGGCCGAGCTGCTGCAGGCCAATTTCCTCCCGGCCGATCGCTTCGCCAATGGCTTTTCCCCTGTGCTGATCGAGACCGGCTCCGAACTGGTGCTGGTCGATACCGGCATGGGCGAGGGCGGGCGGGCCAACGGGCTCGGGCAGCTTGCCGAGGGTATCAAGGCTGCGGGCTACCGGCCCGAGCAGGTGACGCTGGTGGTGCTGACCCATATGCATGGCGATCACATCGGCGGGCTGATGGAAGGCGGCAAGCCGGCCTTTCCCGCGGCGCGCTATGCCATGGGCCAGGTCGAATATGACTTCTGGACGAACCCGGCGCGTGTCGGCACGCCGGCCGAACCTGGCCATCAGGCGGTGCTGAAGAACGTCAACCCGCTGGCGGAGAAGGCGAGCTTCCTCGCCGACGGCGCGACCGTGCTGCCCGGCATGACCGCGATGGCGGCCTTCGGCCACTCGCCCGGCCATATGATCTTCCGGCTGGAATCGGCCGGCAAGGCGCTGATTCTCACCGGCGACACGGCCAATCATTACGTCCTGTCGCTTCAGCGGCCGGACTGGGAAGTTCGCTTCGATATGGACAAGGCCAAGGCGGCCGAAACCCGCCGCAAGGTCTTCGACATGGTGTCGGCCGAGCGCTTGCCCTTCATCGGCTATCATATGCCATTCCCCTCGGTCGGTTACGCCGAAAAGGCGGGCGAGGGCTATCGGTTCGTGCCGCACAGCTACCAGCTGGATCTCTGACGCATCGCGCCGAAAGGCGGGAACCTGTTTTCGCAACGATCCGGTGCGCTGAAGCATCGTTGCGACCGGAGTGAGCCGAGGACCGATCAACCGATGCTTCAAAAAGAAGCGCTCTGATCGCAAGCCAAAAACGGAAAGGCCCGGGCGAAGGGAGTTCGCCCGGGCCGAAGACAGTCTGAGAAGCTCTGCTCAGCGTCCATCATACATCTCGCGGGCGACATCGCGCAGCAGGGCGACCATGCGGTTGCGCAGCTCGTCCTCATCGACCGGGAGGCCGGCGGCGGTCAGATCGTCGCGCACGCGCTCGAAGGCGCCATCCGGGCTTGTCACATGCGCGACGGCCACTTCCTGAGCATATGCGTCTGCATCCTGGCGGTGCATTTCGCTGGCGGCCCAAAGGCCGATCAAGGCATTGCGGCGGGCTTCCGCCTTGAACATGAATGTCTGGTCATAGGCAAATTTGTTTTCGAGTGCGTAAGCGCGCTTCTTAAGTGCAGTCATGATCTCAATCCCCGTTGCTTTAACCCTGAGTAGCGGCCCTGTTGTTGTCCTCGGCCGTGAGTTAGGATTTACATGAGCAGGTCTTAAAACGTGGCAAGCAGAGACGGATAATCTTGAACTACAGGAATGCCGCGCATTTTACCTGATCTCCTCGTGCGGGGAGGTTGCAGCAATGGCCGTGCCCCGAACCCCATGCACTTTGTGCTGCCGCCAGCCGTCCCACGCGCCGCGCCCTTCGCGCAGGCTTTCTGAGGGGCGGCGCTTTCCTGCGATGGCCTATTCCTTTCCTGTCATGGACGTGTTACCAGCCCTCGCCAACTTCCGAGCAATGGATGTCCCCTCGACGGTCCGGGTTCCTCCCAAGACCGGCCGCGAAGCCCATCCATCCTCATCATCGACAAAGGAACTTGGCATGGCGCGTATCATCGAAACCGCAACCGGGCTCGAAGCCCTGACCTTCGACGACGTTCTCCTCCAGCCCGGCCACTCGACCGTCATGCCCGGGCAGACGAACATCGCCACGCGCATCGCCCAGGATATCGAGCTGAACCTGCCGATTCTCTCCTCCGCCATGGACACGGTGACGGAAGGGCGTCTGGCGATCGCCATGGCCCAGGCCGGCGGCCTTGGCGTCATCCACCGCAACCTCACGCCGGTCGAGCAGGCCGAGGAGGTCCGCCAGGTCAAGAAGTTCGAAAGCGGCATGGTGGTCAATCCCGTGACCATCGGCCCCGATGCCTCGCTGGCCGACGCCCTGGCGCTGATGAAGATCCACGGCATTTCCGGCATTCCGGTGGTGGAGAATGGCGGCGCTGGCGGCCATGAGCGCGGCCGTCTCGTCGGCATCCTCACCAACCGCGACGTCCGCTTCGCCTCCGATCCCTCGCAGAAGATCTACGAGCTGATGACGCGCGAGAACCTGATCACCGTCAAGGACGGCGTCGATCAGGCGGAAGCCAAGCGCCTCCTGCACAAGCACCGCATCGAGAAGCTGCTGGTGGTCGATCCCCAGGGCCATTGCGTCGGCCTGATCACCGTCAAGGACATCGAGAAGAGCCAGCTCAACCCGAACGCCTCGAAGGATGCGCAGGGCCGCCTGCGTGCGGCTGCCGCCATCTCGGTCGGCGATGACGGCTTCGAGCGCGCCGAGCGTCTGATCGATGCCGGCGTCGATCTTCTCGTCGTCGATACCGCCCATGGCCATTCGCAGCGCGTTCTGGATGCCGTGACGCGGGTGAAGAAGCTGTCGAACTCCGTGCGCATCATGGCCGGCAATGTCGCGACCTCCGACGGCACGAAGGCGTTGATCGATGCCGGCGCCGATGCGGTCAAGGTCGGCATCGGTCCGGGCTCGATCTGCACCACGCGCATCGTCGCCGGCGTCGGCGTGCCGCAGCTCGCGGCCATCATGTCCGCCGTCGAGGCAGCACGGGCCCAAAACGTGCCCGTCATCGCCGATGGCGGCATCAAGTTCTCCGGCGACCTCGCCAAGGCGATCGCCGCCGGCGCTTCGGCCTGCATGATCGGCTCGCTGCTGGCCGGCACGGACGAAAGCCCGGGCGAGGTCTTCCTCTACCAGGGCCGCTCCTTCAAGGCCTATCGCGGCATGGGCTCGGTGGGCGCCATGGCGCGCGGCTCGGCCGACCGCTATTTCCAGGCGGAAGTGCGCGACACGCTGAAGCTGGTGCCGGAAGGCATCGAAGGCCAGGTGCCCTATAAGGGTCCGGTCTCCGGCGTGCTGCACCAGCTGGCCGGCGGTCTCAAGGCTTCCATGGGCTATGTCGGCGGCGCGACGATTCCCGAATTCCAGGAGAAGGCGACCTTCGTGCGGATTTCCGGCGCGGGCCTGCGCGAAAGCCATGCCCATGACGTGACCATCACCCGCGAGAGCCCGAACTATCCGGGCGCCGTCTGATGGCGGCGTCGCACGCGATCTTCTGGCCCCTGGTGGCCCAGATCTTTCTGGTCTTCCTCGTCTATGCGCTGATGAACCGCCGCCGTCTGGCGGCGGTTCGCGCCGGCGAGGCAAGCGTGAAGGACTTCGTCGTCCCGAATGTCGAGCCGGCGGCGAGCGCCACGGTCGCGCGCAATCTGATCAACCAGTTCGAGCTGCCCGTGCTGTTCTACGTGGTTGTGCTCTCGCTTTACGTGACCGGCGGCGCGGGCACGCTCGCCGTTCTCATCGCCTGGGGCTTCGTCATCAGCCGCTATGCCCATGCCTATGTCCATGTCACCGCCAACCGGGTCCTGCTGCGGCGCAAGCTGTTCCTGGCGGGCGTGGCGATGTGCATGCTGCTCTGGCTGGTGCTCGTCGTCCACCTCGCCCTGATGCCGTGATTTCAGGTGAAGGAAAGCGTGATCGCCCCGCTTTCCTTCCCCGCGCGGCGCTTTATTCTCCCCTCCTGAAACGAGGCGTGTCCCGCAAGAACCAAGGGGCGCGCCGGGGCCAAGGAGTGGTTAAGATGAAGCTCAAGGAAAAGGTTTGCATCGTCACGGGCGCCGCCGGCGGCATCGGCCGGGCGATTGCCGCCCGCTATGTGGCCGAAGGCGCGAAGGTCGCCATTGCCGATCTCAAAGGCGACGATGCCGTGACGACGGCCGAGGCGCTGACGGCGTCGGGCCCGGGCGAGGCGATCGGCGTGACGATGGATGTCACCCAGGAAGCTGCCGTGCAGGATGGCGTGGCCGCCGTGATCGAGCGCTTCGGCCGGGTCGATGTGCTCGTCGCCAATGCCGGCATCCAGATCGTCCACAAGGTCGAGGACTTCCCGTTCGAGGACTGGAAGCGGATGCTGTCGATCCATCTCGACGGCGCCTTCCTCACCACCAAGGCCTGCATCCCGCATATGAAAGCGCAGGGCGGCGGCGCGGTGATCTATATGGGCTCCGTCCACAGCCATGAAGCTTCGCCGCTGAAGAGCGCCTATGTCACCGCCAAGCACGGGCTTCTCGGCCTGGCGCGGGTCGTGGCCAAGGAGGGCGGCGCCCATGGCATCCGCGCCAACGTGATCTGCCCCGGCTTCGTGCGCACGCCGCTGGTCGAAAAGCAGATCCCCGAACAGGCCAAGACGCTCGGCATCTCCGAGGAGGAGGTCGTCAACCGGGTGATGCTCGGCAATACGGTCGATACCGAATTCACCACGCTGGAGGATGTCGCCGAAGTGGCGCTGTTCTTCGCCGGTTTCGAGACCAATGCGCTGACCGGTCAGTCGCTCAATGTCAGCCATGGCTGGTCGATGCGCTGACAAGGCGCCTGATGAAAAGGGTGATGTCATACCGGAGCGCCGCAACCTTGCGGTCTTTGAGCGCCTTACGCCTGGAACCGCCATTTGCCGGCGGCCAGTGGCGATGAACGGATAAATTGTTGATGGAACCGGGCGCCTTGGGCGCCCGGTTCCTTTTTGACTGAAGCAATACCAGCCTTTCCGGGCATGCCCGCTCAGATTGCCTTTTGCGATGCTGCATCGCGCAAAAGTCTATGGCTTTCATTTGTCTCAGCACCGAGACAGTCGTGCTCTGCGCCTTGATCGAGATCAAAGCCATCAGCGTCATCGCCCGCTAGTGTCCCGCCACTGCCGGTTCTTCAGCGAACCCGATACCGGCAGGAGAGACCCGGCAGAGGAGAAGAACACGATGACGCAGAAGATGAAGGCCGCCGTCGTCCGGCAATTCGGCGCACCGCTGGCGATCGAGGAATGGGACGTCCCGACGCCCGGCCCCGGCCAGGTGCTGATCCGCTACCGCGCGACCGGCGTGTGCCATACCGATCTGCATGCGGCGGAAGGCGACTGGCCGGTCAAGCCGAACCCGCCCTTCATTCCCGGCCATGAAGGCGTGGGCGAGGTGGCGGCGGTAGGCGCGGGCGTGCGCCATCTGAAAGAGGGTGACCGGGTCGGCGTGCCGTGGCTGCATACGGCCTGCGGCTGCTGCTCTCCCTGCCGGACGGGCTGGGAGACGCTGTGCCCAGAGCAGAAGAACACCGGCTATTCGGTCAATGGCAGCTTCGCCGAATATGGGCTGGCCGATCCGGATTATTGCGGCCGCCTGCCTGACAATCTCGATTTCGGCCCGGCCGCCCCGGTGCTCTGCGCCGGCGTCACGGTCTATAAGGGACTGAAGGAAACCGAGGTGCGTCCCGGCGAATGGGTGGTCATCTCCGGCATTGGCGGGCTCGGCCACATGGCCGTTCAATATGCCAAGGCCATGGGGATGCATGTGGTCGCCGCAGATATTTTCGACGACAAGCTGGCGCTGGCCAGCAAGCTCGGCGCCGATGTCACCGTCAACGGACGGGCCGAGGATGCGGTCGAGGCCGTGCGCAAGGCTACCGGCGGCGGCGTGCATGGGGCGCTGGTCACCGCCGTCTCGCCCAAGGCGATGGAGCAGGCCTATGGCTTCCTGCGCGCCAAGGGCACCATGGCGCTGGTCGGCCTGCCGCCGGGCTTCATCTCGCTGCCTGTTTTCGACACGGTGCTGAAGCGCATCACCGTGCGCGGCTCGATCGTCGGCACGCGGCAGGATCTGGAGGAGGCGCTGACCTTCGCCGGCGAAGGCAAGGTGGCCGCGCATTTCTCCTGGGACCGGCTGGACAACATCAACGGCATTTTCGACCGCATGCGCCAGGGCGGCATCGATGGCCGCGTGGTGGTCGATCTCGCGGCATAGCGCGCATCTATCCGAGGGGGCGCCCGGACGCAAAAGGCCCCGCCGCGGCGCTGCCGGGCGGGGCCTCTTCAATGTTCTCCAAGGGTGGGAGCGATCAGAGCGCCATGTCCACCTCGCGCGCGCGGCCCAGGCTGGAGATCCAGTCGCCATAATCGGGCTGGTTCTTCAGCTGGATGCCATAGTGGCGGCGCAGCGCCTCGGTCAGGCGGCCCTTGCGGCCGAGCGCCTCGTCGGCCATGGCGATCATCACCGAATTCGGCCAGGCTTGCGGGCGGATCTCGCGCAGGCGGGCGAAGATCGCATCCTCCTCCGTCTCAGGATCGGCCTGGGCCATCAGCGTGGTCATGGCGGCGGTGGAGCGCGACACGCCCATATGGCAATGCACGAGCAGGTGGCCATCCACCCGCTGGTCCTTGTCGGTGACCAGGCCTTCCCCGAAAGCAATGATGTCGGCCACGTCCTTCTCCTGCGGCATGATCATGCCCGGGCGCGGATCGATGATGTCGTTGAAGCGCAGGATGACGCGGTGATGCGGATCGAAGGCGGAGAAGGCTTCGATGTCCGGCAGGTCCGGATCGACGATCGACAGCACATGGCTGACGCGGGCCTGCGCCTTGGCGGGAAGCTCTTCGATGCCGCAAATGGTGAGGAGCGAAATGGCGAGGCTTTGCATCGGCTGGATCCTTGAGAGGCTCTTGGGAATGGCGGGCCGGCAGCTGCCGCCGGCAGGCCCCTCCTATAGGAGAGTCGTGTGACAGGCGAAACCGCCTTCCTGCATGGCTGGCGACAATTGGCCCCGCCGGCAGCGATCACACCGTGCCGGCATGCGGCTGGAGAAGCGGTTGGACACAGGCGGAAATCGCCACGGCCATTGTCTCCATGTCCTGCGGGCGGCTGTGGCTGGCGCGGAAGATCAGGCCGATCTCGCGCGCAGGCGCCGGATCGGCAAAGGGCATGACGCGGATGGCATTGCGCGCCGTTTCCGTCGGTACGGCGATTTCCGGGATCAGCGTCACGCCCATATTGTGCGCCACCATCTGCAGAAGCGTGGCCATGGAGGTGGCGCCGAAATCGACCAGGCTGCGCCGCCCGGTGCCGCAGACATCGAGCGCCTGATCGCGCAGGCAATGGCCTTCTTCCAGAAGCAGCAGCCGGTCGACATCCAGCTCCATCTGCGTCAGCGGCGAGACCAGCAGCCGGGCCTCCTCCTGGGCGACCGCCATGAAGAAGCGATCGCGGAAAAGCGGACGGGCCTTCAGACCCTGTTCGTCGATCGGCAGGGCGACGATGGCGCCATCGAGCCGGCCCTCGCGAAGGTCGGCGATCAGCCTGTCGGTCACGGTCTCCTTCAGTTCCAGGCGCAGGGCCGGATAGGCGGCCTGGAGGCTGGGCAGCAGGCGCGGCACGAGATAGGGCGCCACCGTGGGGATAATGCCGAGGCGCAGCGTGCCTTCCATCGGCGCGATGCCGTTTTCCACCGCCAGTTTCAGCGCGTCCACCTCGGCCAGGATGCGCCGGACGCGGATCAGAATGTCTTCCCCCATCGGGGTCAGCAGAATGCCGCCCCGGGCGCGCTCCACCAGCTTCACGCCCAGATGGCGCTCCATCTCCATGATCTGCGCCGAAAGCGCCGGCTGGCTGACATTCACCCACTCCGCGGCGCGGCCGAAATGGCGCGTGGTGGCAAGGGCATCGAAATAATGCATCTGGCGCAGCGTGATCATGATAGGAAAAAATAATCGGTGCGCCTAGAAAATACAATTGGAAACTATGAAACTTTGGTGAGACACCTGTCTTGCCAGATGACAGCCGGGCACCAGCTATGGACCTGCCGGCTGCAAGGCGGGCCTGGCCGCAAGAGGGCGGCTGGAGAACCGACATCCACGGAACGTTCCAAGGAGGAATTCCCATGAGCGATCGTCCGACCATGACGACCAGCGCCGGCGCACCGGTGCCGGACAATCAGAACTCGCTGACCGCCGGTCCGCGCGGTGGCATCATGCTGCAGGACTACCAGCTCATCGAGAAGCTGGCGCATCAGAACCGCGAGCGCATTCCGGAACGCGTCGTCCATGCCAAGGGCTGGGGTGCCTATGGCACGCTGACCATCACCGGCGATATTTCCAGATACACCAAGGCCAAGTGTCTGCAGCCCGGCGCCGTGACGCCGATGCTCGCCCGCTTCTCCACCGTTGCCGGCGAGCAGGGCGCTGCCGACCATGAACGCGACGTGCGCGGCTTCGCGCTGAAGTTCTATACCGAGGAAGGCAACTGGGATCTGGTCGGCAACAATACGCCGGTCTTCTTCGTGCGCGACCCCTACAAGTTCCCCGACTTCATCCACACGCAGAAGCGCCACCCGAAGACCAATCTCCGCTCGGCCACCGCCATGTGGGACTTCTGGTCGCTCTCGCCGGAAAGCCTGCACCAGGTCACCATCCTGATGTCGGATCGCGGCCTGCCGCAGACGCCGATGCACATGAACGGCTACGGCTCGCACACCTTCTCCTTCTGGAACGATGCCGGCGAGCGCTTCTGGGTGAAGTTCCACTTCAAGACCCAGCAGGGCCACAAGCACTATACCAACGAGGAAGGCGAAGCGATCATCGGCAAGACCCGCGAGGGCTACCAGGAAGCGCTGTTCGGCACGATCGACAAGGGCGAATTCCCGCGCTGGACCGTCCAGGTGCAGATCATGCCGGAACTCGACGCCGACAAGACGCCGTACAATCCCTTCGACCTGACGAAGGTCTGGCCGCATTCGGACTATCTGCCGATCGAGATCGGCGTGATGGAACTGAACCGCAACGCCGAGAACTACTTCGCCGAGATCGAGAACGCCGCCTTTTCGCCCTCCAACATCGTGCCCGGCATCGCCTATTCGCCTGATAAGATGCTGCAGGCCCGCGTCTTCTCCTATGCCGATGCCCATCGCCATCGCCTCGGCACGCATTACGAGAACATCCCGGTCAACCAGCCGCGCTGCCCCGTGCATCACTACCACCGCGACGGTCAGATGAACACCTATGGTGGCATCCGCACCGGCAATCCAGACGCCTATTACGAGCCCAACAGCTTCAACGGCCCGGTGGAGAACAAGACCGCCCAGGAGCCGCCGCTCAGGATCTCCGGCGATATGTCCCGCTTCGATCATCGCGAAGGCAATGACGATTACGGCCAGCCGCGCGCGCTGTTCAACCTGTTCGACGACGGGCAGAAGGCACGGCTGTTCTCCAACATCGCTGCCGCCATGGGCGGGGTTCCCGGCGAGATCGTCGAGCGCCAGCTGGCCCACTTCAAGCAGGTGCATCCCGACTATGAAGCCGGCGTGCGCGCCGCGCTGGAAGCCGCACATGGCTACAAGGCCGACACGATCAGCGCCGACAAGCCACAGGCCGCCGAGTAACGGTGTCTGTCATTCGGAAGGGGCGGCATGCCGCCCCTTCATCTCGTGAAAAAGGCCGGACGCGCATCTCGCGTCCGGCCTTTTTTCATGTTGGCGCGTTTGTCAGCCATGCTCCACGGCCGCTGCCGCGCCGGCTGCCTCGGTCGAGGCGTCCTCGATGCTTTTCACCCCGTTGAAGAAGGCATTGAGCGCGACGGAAACGATGGCCGACAGAAGGATGCCGGATTCGAGCAGCGGATGCAGGTCATGCGGCAGGGCCTTGAAGAAGGCCGGCGCCACGATCGGGATCATGCCGAAGCCGACGGCGATGGCGACGATGAACAGATTGTTGGCATTGCCCTTGAAATCGACCGTCGCCAGGATCCGCGCGCCTGTTGCGGCCACCATGCCGAACATCACCAGGCCGGCGCCGCCCAGCACCACCTGCGGCACGGCCTCCACCAGCGCCGCCATCTTCGGCAGGAGACCGAGCACGATCAGGATCGCCCCGCCCGTGACGGTGACCCAGCGGCTGCGCACGCCCGTGACGCCGACCAGGCCGACATTCTGCGAGAAGGACGTATAGGGGAAGGTGTTGAACAGGCCGCCGATCAGCGTGCCCAGCCCGTCCGCCCGCAGGCCCTTTTTCAGAGCCTCCTTGTCCACCCGCCGGCCGGTGAGTTCGCCCAGCGCCAGGAACATGCCGAGCGATTCGATCATCACCACGATCATGACGATGCACATGGTGATCGAGGGGATCAGGTGAAATTGCGGCATGCCGAAATGGAAGGGCAGGATGATATCCACCCAGGCTGCCTGTCCGACCTTTTCGAAATGCATCAGGCCGAGCAGGCTC
The DNA here is from genome assembly GCF_001938945.1 of Xaviernesmea rhizosphaerae. GTDB lineage: Bacteria > Pseudomonadota > Alphaproteobacteria > Rhizobiales > Rhizobiaceae > Xaviernesmea > Xaviernesmea rhizosphaerae. The sequence goes on along the minus strand of NZ_MKIO01000033.1, from coordinate 209,330 downwards.
GCCAGCACGCAGCCGGCGACGATGCCCACCAGCACGGCGATGTTGCGCAGAAAGCCCGTGGTCCATTTCAGGAGCGCCAGGATCACCAGCAGCACGAAGAGCGCGATGCCCAGGCCCTGCAACTGGCCGTAGGCAGGATTGGGAAAGGCGCCGGGAACGCCATCGACCATCTTCGTGATGGTCGGCTGGCCGCCGCCCGCCCAATTGATGCCGACCCGCATCAGCGAAATGCCGATCACGAGAATGATCGTGCCCGTGACGACCGGCGGAAACAGCGGCAGAAGCCTCGAGATGAACGGCGCGATGACGATGCCGAACAGGCCGGCGACGATGACCGAGCCGAAAATGCCGAGAAGCCCGATCTCGGGCGCATTGGCCATGGACAGCATCGGCCCGAGCGAGGCGAAGGTGACGCCCATCATCACGGGCAGGCGGATGCCGGCGCCCGGCACGCCCCAGGACTGGATCAGCGTGGCGATGCCGCAGGCGAAGAGATCGGCGCTGATCAGGAAGGCCACCTCTTCCGGCGACAGCGATAGCGCCCGCCCGACGATCAGCGGCACGGCGACCGCGCCGGCATACATGACCAGCACATGCTGCAGCGCCAGCGGCAGCAATTGCGAGCCCGGCGGCTTCTGGTCGACGGGATCCAATGGCGCGATGGAATGCGGGGATGATGTCATGCAGCCCTCCGGAAGGTTCGACAGCCCGCCCGAGAGTGCCGGCCCTGTCCCCAGGCGCCGCCATCTTCGACAGAAAGCGGCGCCTGCGGGGCATCAAGGTTCATCGCCACCCGTTCGTGCGACCTGAAGACTATGTTGGCCGCGCGAAAGTTGTAAAGGTCAATTTTAAGGCATTTGAGATTTTGCCTGGAAAATCACCATCCCGGCTGCAGCGCCGGGGCGTTGCGCAGACGATTGCGGTTGGCGATCTTGATCTCGGCCTCGCTCTCGTCGGTCAGCGCGACCGTGTTCATGTTGTCGAGGCAGGCGACGATATGGTTGCTGATCGCATTGGAGAGGGAGGGCGAGAGGCCGGGGCGCTTCATGATGCCGATCTGCACCGCGGGAAGGGCAGGGAAGCCCTCGGCTTGGCTCAGCACCCGCATTCCCGGGCGCAAGGCCGATTCCGGCAGGACGGAGACGGCCATGCCGGCGAGCACGGCGGAGGCGACGACGGTGGAGGACCAGCTGGTGAACAGGATCTGATAGTCGCGCCCGGCGGCGTCGAGGGCGGCGGCGGCCAGCTGGCGCCAGCAGCAATCACGCCGGCCGACGGCCAGCGGCACCGCCTGGCCTTCCGCCAGCGGATGATTGGCGGAGGCCACCCAGCACAGCGGCTCGGTGCGCACGACATCGGACTGGCGCTCGCGCGGATTGTGGGTGACGAGCGCAATGTCGAGTTCGCCGCGCGCCAGGCGTTCCGTCAGGCTTGTCGAGGGCTCGCAGACGATGAACAGCTCGACATTGGGATGCGTCTTGGCGAAGCGCATGATGATTTCGGGCATGTAGCGATCGGCATAATCGTCCGGCGTTCCGATGCGGAGAGTCCCCTCCAGCCGGTTGTCGTCGAAGGAGGCCACGGCCTCGTTGTTCAGACGGATCAGGCGGCGCGCATAGTTCAGAAGCTTCTCGCCCTCCGCCGTCAGCCGGTTGCCGCGCCCGTCCTTGGCAAAAAGCTGCTTGCCGATCCGCTCCTCCAGCCGACGCATCTGCATGGACACCGCCGATTGCGTCTTGAACACCCGATCGGCCGCCTTGGTGAAGCTGCCCGTATCGGCGATGGCGACGAAGGTCTGCAACTGGTCCAGGTCGAGCGGCGCTGCCATGGGAGTCTCCATGAAAGAGTTTGATGGATATCATTAGAAACATTCGTTGGACTGATCAATAGCAATCGGCGAAGGTCAGACCATAACCAAGCCGGCAGACGTTCGGGAGAGCGGCGCCGGGGAACCCTCAACCCCCAACGCCTTTGCAGCCGAAAGCATCCGCTTCCGGCTGTTGCCTTTCTGCGCCGTGATACAGGAGTGAAACGCCATGCGCGCGACCGAGACCCATTGCGACCCGATCCCCAGCCGGGGTGCCTTTGCCGCCAGCCTTCATGGGCTGACGAACATGGTCGTCACGCTGGTCCGTCTCGTGCGAAACCGACAGGCCGCGGGCTCTCTCGGCGACCTTACGGATGCGCAGCTCGACGATATCGGCATCACGCGCAAGGATCTTTCGTCAGCGGTGACCTCGCGCTTCTTCGAGGATCCGACCCAGCATCTCAGCCAGGCCGCCCGCCGGCGCAGCCGGGAGCGCTATGAGCGGCTGAGGCGCTAGAGCATCGGACCGAAAAGTGGGAACCGGTTTTCGGAAAAATCCGATGCAAAAACAAAAATCTAGAGCATCGGACGTTTCGTCCAAGCACACCTTCCCCGCGGGGCCTTGAAGCCGAGCGCCTCGCCTTTACCCGGCAAGCTGGTCCTTCGACCACTTTGCCGGGTTTTTTCTTTGGTTGCGTTCTGATTGCCCCGCGTGACGCGTCAGCCGATCAGGCTCTGCGCAGCAAGGGTTATTCGCCCTTGCCGGTGCGGTAGGAGGTGAAGATCCGGTCGACCGCGCGGCCATATTCCTTCTGCGCTTCCAGGCCGCTCTCGAACATGGTGTTGACCATCTGGCGGAAGGGCGTGGTTGCGGTCTCGATCGTCGGCTCGGGTTCGGGTGCGGGCGGCGGGGTCGGCTCTGGCTTGGCCATGCCGATCGTCATCATCTGCTGGAACGCCTTGAAGAAGGGATTGGCAGCGAAGAGATCCTGCACGGGCTCGGGTGCTGGCTTGGGCGGCTGCGTGCCCTGCGACAGCGCTTGGAAATAGGCCTGCATGGCCTGGGTGAAAGGCGTCTCGAACGGCATGCGCGGCGGCGGCTCGGGCTTGCGCATCAGGCCGGTCGCTTCCATCCACGGGCGCATCATGGCTGCGAAGGGCATGGCGTCGAAAGGGGTTGCGGGGGGCGGCATCTGCCCGCTGGTCTGCTTGAACAGGCCGCCCATCAGCGCATTGGCGAAGACCGGCATCATCTGGCGCATCACATCCTGGGTGATGCCGGTGACCTGCGCCGCCTGCGCCGCCACGGCGCGGGCCACGTCGTTGGAGCCGAAGATCCGCTCCATTGCCACCGTGCCGTCATCCATCCCGCGCGGGGTGAAGGCCTTGGTCATGTCCTCGAAATACTGGACATAGCTGCGCGCCGCCATGGTCTGCATCAGCGCGCCGAAATCATAGGGGCTCGCAGCATTCTGCTTCAGCCCCATGGAGAAAGCCGGCATCAGCGCAGCGGTGGCCTTGACCATTTCGGCCTGAGCCAGCCCGAACTGCCGGGCCATCACGTCCATTGCATGGCCGTTCTGGGCCTGCAGCATCATATCGAACAGCGGCAGCATCCGGGCGTCTCCTTCTCCCAGTCTCTTGGTGCTGTGCAATATAGCGCCAAAGTCTGAATGGAAAACAGCTGCGATCCTGCGTTTCACGAAATCTACGGGTTGTGGTTCCCTCGCTGCCCGCTGTTCGCCCTGCTAATAGGCATAATCGGTGAAAATCGGCGCGACCGACTGGTTCCAGCGGCCATGATAGAGCGCCAGCAATTCCTCGGCCAGCGTTGAGCGGCGGGCGACAGCCTCTTCGAGCGGCGCGAGGAAGTGGCTTTCGTCTGCCCCTTCCGCGTTCAGCCGGCCGCGGGCCTGCAGCCCCTGGCGCGAGATCGCCAGCGCCTCCCGCGCGAGATCGAGCATCGACAGGCCATTGACCTCCGCCTTCAGCCCGCGCGACGGCACTTGGTCGCGGAAGGTGATGACATCACCATAGCTCAGGCGCCGGGTCAGCTCCTCGGCTGCCGAAAGCGCGCCGTCATCATAGAGCAGGCCCACCCAGAAGGCGGGCAGGGCGCAGATGCGCCGCCACGGGCCGCCATCGGCGCCGCGCATCTCCAGGAAGCGCTTGAGACGGACATCGGGGAAGAGGGTGGAGAGATGGTTGGTCCAGTCGCCCATATTGGGCTGCCAGTCGGCAACCTCGCCCTTGAGCGCGCCGGCCATGAACTGGCGGAAGGTGATATGGGTGCAATCGTGGTAGCGGCCATCGCGCACGACGAAATACATCGGCACGTCGAGCGCCCATTCGACATAGTCGGCAAAGCCGAAATCCGGCCGGAAGGCGGCGGGCAGGATGCCGGCGCGCTGGTTGTCCGTGTCGCGCCAGATCTCGCCCCGCCAGGAGAGCAGCCCGTTCGGCCGGCCTTCCGTGAAGGGCGAGGCGGCAAACAGCGCGGTCGCCAGCGATTGCAGCTTCAGCGAGACCTGCATCTTGCGGCGCATGTCCTCCTCGCTGGAGAAATCGAGGTTCACCTGGATCGTGCAGGTGCGGTACATCATGTCCAGGCCCTGCGTGCCGACCTTGGGCATGTAGCGGGTCATGATGTCGTAGCGCGACTTGGGCATGCGCGGTGTTTCGTCCAGGCTCCAGAGCGGGCTGCCGCCGATGCCGAGGAAGCCGATGCCGAGCGGATCGGCGATCGCCTTGAGATCGGCCAGATGCCGGTTGGACTCGCGGCAGGTCTCGTGCAGCGTTTCCAGCGGTGCGCCGGAGAGTTCGAACTGACCGCCGGGCTCCAGCGAAATGGCGCCGCGCCCATCCGGGCCCGACAGGCCGATGATTGCGGGCCCGTCCAGGATCGGCTCCCAGCCGGTCTTTTCGCTGAGTCCCTTCATCAGCGCGGCGATGCTCGCCTCGCCCTCATAAGGAACCGGCGCATGGTCCGCCTTGAAGAAGACGAATTTTTCATGCTCGGTGCCGATGCGGAAAGCCTCTTTCGGCTTGGAGCCGCCGGCCAGATAGTCGGTCAGATCCTCGATCGAGGAGATCGGCGTTGCATCGGTCGTGTCGCGGGCCATATGGGTCTCTTCCGAAAGCCAGGAACGGGGCGTCGATCACGTCTTCGCCTCGGGTCAGGTTGTCTGACATTTCGGGCGCACATTAAGCAAGTGAATTTCTTTCATGCTTGCGAGCCCGCGCCGCCGGCCCGGTCTGAATGCGCCCAAGATGCTGATTCCCATCTTGTTTTGGCAAACTCACCTCTCCCGCTCCTTGGGGAAAAGCCGCCTGGTGCTCCCGCAGGATGCGCCCGTTCATGTTGGGTCTATCGCCAGTCGCCGATCGTTGCCTGAATGACGGCGAGTGCGGCGACGGCGGCGGTGTCGGCGCGCAGGATGCGCGGCCCCAGCGGAATGGCGGTCACAAAGGGCAGGCTGTGCAGGAGCTGGCGCTCGCCCTCGGAAAAGCCGCCTTCCGGCCCGACGAGCAAGGCGAGCGCGCGCTCCTCGATCGCGCCGAGCAGGGGGAGCGGATTGTCGCCGGCCGCGCCCTCGTCGCAGAAGATCAGCCGGCGGCCGGGGTCCCAGCCTTCCAGCAGAGCCTCCAGCCGCACCGGCTCGTCCACGGCCGGAACCGACAGGATGCCGCATTGCTCCGCCGCTTCGATCACATTGGCGCGCAGCCGGTCGAGGCTGGTGATGCGGCCCTGCACATGCTGGGTCATGACCGGCACAAGCCGTCCGGCCCCCATCTCCACCGCCTTCTGCACGAGATAGTCGAGCCGTCCGGTCTTCAGCGGCGCGAAGAGATAGTGGAGATCGCCGGCCTGCGGCTGGGGCCGGGTCTGCTCCACCGGGATCATCTGAATCCGCTTGCGGGTGGGGAAAGCCAGCCGCGCACGCCATTCGCCATCGCGCCCGTTGAACACCAGCACCTCAGCCCCTTCGCCGAGCCGCAGCACATTGGCGAGATAGTTGAACTGGTCGCCCGTGGCCTCGATGGCGGCGTCAGGCGCGAGCGCGGCCTGAAGAAACAGGCGCTGCATGCGGAAATTGGCTCTCATATCCGGTCCTGCTCGAAAGTCGCCTCCACCGGGTGCGGGCGAAGGCATCGCCGCCACGCCGGCCGGAGGCGGTGGTCAGAAGATGTGGATAAACACCGTGTAGAGCAGCGCTGCAAGCGCGCCGGAGGCCGGAACGGTGACCACCCAGGCGGCGACCATGGTCATGAAATGCGAGCGGCGGACGAGCTGGCGGCGCTGCATCTCGTCCGAGCCCGGCTCCTCGCGCTGGCGGAACTCGGTCTGGCCGGTCTTGCGGCGAACATAGTCGAGGCGCAGCTGCGAATTGCGGGTGAACCATTCGCGAAAGAAGCCGATGCCGAAAACCGCGCCCACCGCCGTATGTGTGGTGCTGACGGGAATGCGGATGGCGACGGCGAGAAGCACCGTGAGTGCTGTGGCCAGCGCCACGCAGAAGGCGCGCATCGGGTTGAGCTTGGTGATGCCCGCGCCCACGACAAGGATCAGCTTCGGGCCGTAGAGCGACAGGCCCAGCGAAATGCCGAGCGCACCGATCAGCGTGACCCAGAGCGGAACCACGGTATAGGGCTCGGGCGCCAGGCCGGAACTGGCCGAGACAATGGCCGAGAGCGGACCGATGGCATTGGAGACATCGTTGGCCCCGTGGGCGAAGGAGAGCAGGGCCGCCGACAGGATCAGCGGCACGCGGAACAGACGGCGCATGGCATGCTTGCCGTCGCCCATCAGAAGCGCCTGCCGCCGGATGCGGCCCGCAAAGGCCATATAGGTGACGAGGCCGGTGGCAAGCCCTATCGCCAAGGCATGGTTGGCCGGCACGCGCGCCACGCGGTCCATGCAGATCAGCGCGAAATAGACCGTGAAGGTGCCGACCATCAGCGCGATGATGATCGGGATCCAGAAGCCGGCCGCTTCCATCTTGTCTTGGCGATAGACCACCTTGATCTTCATGAAGGCGAGCAGGGCCGCGGCGATGCCACCGCCGAGAAAGGGCGTGATGACCCAGCTTGCCGTGATCGAGGCGAGCGACGGCCAGTCGACAGTGCCGATCCCGGCGGCGGCGATCCCTGCGCCGAGGATGCCGCCGACAACGGAATGGGTGGTGGAAATGGCTGCGCTCGACCAGGTGGCGATGTTGACGCAGATGGCGGCGGAGGTCAGCGCGGCCATCATCACCCAGACGAAGGTGTCGCGGCTCGGCATGTCGGCCATGTGGACGATGCCGCTTTCGATGGTCGAGGTGATCCGCCCGCCGGCAAAGACGGCGCCGGCCACCTCGCAGACCGCAGCGATCATCAGCGCGGTGCGCAGCGAGATCGCCTTGGCGCCGACGGCCGCGCCGACATTGTTGGTGACGTCATTGGCGCCGATGTTCATCGCCATATAGGCAGCCATGGCGGCGGCGGCGATGATCATCACCGTTCCAGGCTGGCCGGCGGCCTGCGAATAGGCGAACAGCCCACTGACGACCAGGAAGACGGCGGCAAACCCCAGCCAGGCCGAGGGCCGGCGAACATGATAGACCGCCTGCTCGGCCAGCGTCAGCTTGTCGAGTTCCTTGTCCAGCGTTGCCTTTTCCAATGTGGGCGTCTGCTTTGACACCGTTTCTACTCCAAATTCGCCGGCCTTCAGTTGCCCGCATCCGTGCAACTGAAGGCCTGGGGCTGCTCAGGCGCCGAAACGGCGCCCAGGCTCCCGCTGTTCTTGTTTGGTCCCGACCGCGCGCATCCGGATGACAGCTCCGTCTCCCGACAGGCCGCCTTGCCTCGATATAGTGCCGCGGGACCGGGCGCCGAGGCGGCCGAGTCGCTCAACCATCAAGGAACCCTTCAGGATCGTCATTTGCCCGGGATTGACGAGGCCTTTCCCTTGTCGTGGGACCGGACGACGGCCCGCCACGGCGCGCGCCGTGCTGATCGAAACATCAGGCATGTCCGGCTGCGTGCAGCAGTCCACATGTTTGAGAATTGCGGGAAAAGCGAGACGGGCCTGCCGAGGATAGGCCGCCGAGATCAGGCGGTGCGGCCTTTGCATGCTAGAGCATCGGACTGAAAACAGTCCTCAGTGCGATGCTCTAGATTTTTGTTTTTGCATCGGATTTTTCCGAAACCCGGTTCCCACTTTTCGGTCCGATGCGCTAAAGGCAGAGCGTGCAGACAGGCGGCTCAGGCGGACAGCGAGGTGCCCGCCCGCTCCAGCTGCACCAGTTCGTGGCCGAACTGCTCGATCAGGGCCTTGAGCCCGGGCTCGGCCACGCGGGCGGCAGCCTCCTCGAAGGAGACCCATTCGAGCCTGCGGCTGCCGCGCTCGGGGAAGTTCTTCAGCATGTTGGTGACAAGCAGCGGATAGACCTGAACGCGGCAGGGAACCTTCAGGCCGCCATTCATGCCTTTTTCGTACATATAGGCGCCGGCCATGGTCTCGCTCAGCACGCCCTTCACGCCGGCTTCCTCATAGGCTTCGCGTTCCGCGGCCTGGGCGGAGCTCTTGCCTTCCATCGGCCAGCCCTTGGGGATCACCCAGCGTCCGGTATCGCGGCTGGTGATCACGAGCATTTCCGGCTTGCCGGTCTTTTTCTGCAGCCGGTAACACAAGGCAGCACACTGCATCCGCGCAGGGCGGCGGAACATCAGCATCATATCCTGAGCGAACCGGTTGAAAATCGTCAATTCTTTCACCTCTTCCAGGGTTCTTCAGACCCTTTGTGCGTGGCTCCAATGTCGCCGGTCCTGCTTTTCGAAGCAGGATGCCACGTCCGACTATAAATTACGTAAAGACGCCAAGGATGGCATTAGGGATATATAGGGACTTTCCGTGCGAGGGAAAGCCACATTCCAGCCACGACCGCCTCTCGGGATAAGAAAAATCGTTTCGAGGAACGAAAAATCCAACAGGCCATAAGAGTTTAGCCGGTTACCATTTTTTCAGCGCATAATTTGCATTCTTTCTGCCCGGGAAAAATGCAAAAATTCGGGAAAAATGATGTAAAAACATGCAATCATCCGCTGCATGCCCTCGCCGCTAAAAGCCTAGCCGGCTTAACTTATATTCTTTGCTTTCCGTGATTCGCCGTTCGGGCCTGCCGCTTCGCTCGGCGGCCGGGTCGTCGCCTTCGCAACCGGCGGTTCTCCGCCTCCGGCGCGTCTCGTCGGGCTGGGATCGCGACTGTCACAATTCTTGTCTTAAGCGGGAGAGGCGGCGGTAATAGTGTTTGAATACAGTGCTGAAGCTTAATAAAGAAAGCTTTCATAAGAAGCATCAGAGCATTGCTGACGGCCTGAAATTGCGCCCGCGCGCGGGCGCATGACTGGCATCGCCACCGACATGCCGCTTCACTTAAAAATGAAAGCTGACGCCGAGATTGATGCCATGGGTGAAGACGTCGGTCTTCAGCTTGGCGCCGCTGTCGATATCGACATCGACGAAGGAGTAGTTGGCCTTGTATTCGGCGAAGGCCGACCAGTGCTCGGTGATCTTGTAGTCGACACCGGCCTGCGCCTGCAGCGTCGCGCCGCCGACCTGATATTCAAAGGTGCGGCCGCTGGGGCGCGTGACCTCGACATGGGGGATGTTGATGCCGGCACCGAGGCCGACATAGGGCGTCCAGTCGCGCGTGGCGTCCTGGAAGCGATAGAGCCCGTTCAGCGTCAGCACGTTCAGGCCATCGGTGAATTCGAGCGTCGTCCAGCCCGGGGTACGCCGGAAGGTGGCGTCGTCGGCATAGACTTTGGCATGGGCGTAATCGAGCGAGACGCCGAAATCCGACAGGCCGAAATCATTCAGCCACCAGGTGCCGCGAAAGCCGTAATAGGGCGGGGCGCTGAAAGAGCGGCCTTTCCAGTCTGCCGAGAAGCGCGTACCGTCGGAGGTTTCGACCGTGCCCGGCGCCGCCCATTGCGAACCGCCATAGGCCGACAGAACCATGTCCGCTCGCGCTGCGCCCGCAAGACCGGTCGAGAGCAGCAGTGCGGACAGGAAAGCGGTCGAGAGGCGAAAGGGGCGCATGGTCGGGGGATCCAAATCAGACAGTTTCCGATGTCTTAATTGGCGCATGCGACCGCTCGGTGACAATCAGTATAATTGCTGATGCCGAACGCGGAAATCCCCAGACCCAACGAATATTAGCGAATGTCTGTGGCATTTTTACGTCATCGGCGACCTGCGCCTGAAGAGGCGTTCCGGCTCGGTGCGCCAGCGCATCTCACTGGAAATCACGCGCAATCCGATGCGCTATCTTTTGTCTGTATCGGATTGTTCCGAAAACCGGTTTCGGTCCTTGACCCTAGAAACACAAGGCCGCGTCGATGGCGCTCAGCGGCTTCACCCCGGCCAGCAACGCGCGCGCCTCGGCATCGTCCTGGCGCATCTGGGCGACCAGCGGGTCGAGGCCGGAGAATTTCAGCTCGTCGCGCAAATGCCCGAAGAAGCTGACGGAGGCCACCTTGCCATAGAGGTCGCCCGACCAGTCGAACAGGAAGGTCTCGAGCAGCGCCTCGCCGGCCTGGGTCACCGTGGGACGGTTGCCGAAGCTCGCCACGCCATTGTGCAGGGTGCCATCGGCCTCACGGAAGCGCACGGCATAGATGCCGTTCTTCAGCTCCGTGGCGGGGTCGAGCCGCATATTGGCGGTGGGATAGCCGAGCGTGCGGCCCAGCTGCTTGCCGTGGATCACCTCGGCCTCGACCGTGAAGCGATAGCCGAGCAGGCCGGCGGCGCCCGCGACATCGCCCGACTGCAGGAAGCTGCGGATGCGGCTGGACGAGATCACCTCCGTGTTCTCATCGCGGAAGGCATCGACCAGGGTAACGCCGAAGCCGTGGGCCTGCCCCGCCTGCATCAGGAAGGCCGGCCCGCCTTCGCGTCCCTTGCCGAAATGGAAGTCGAAGCCGGTGACCACATGGCCGGCATGCAGCCAGTCGATCAGCACGCGCTGGACGAAATCGCCGGCGGAAAGCTCGGAGAAGGAGCGGTCGAAGGGATATTCGATCACGCAGGCAAAGCCCATGGCTTCCAGAAGCCGGGCCTTGAGCGGCGCCGGCGTCAGCCGGAAGACGGGCTGCTCGGGTTTGAAGACGCTGCGCGGATGCGGCTCAAAGGTCAGCACCAGCGCCTTGACGCCGCGGGCCTCGGCCTCCTTCAGCGCGCGCTCCAGCACGGATTGATGGCCGCGATGGACGCCATCGAAATTGCCGATCGCGATCACGCCGCCCTTGAGATCCTCGGGCAGCGGCTGGCGGGTTTCGTTGCGGTGGAAAATCGTCGTCATGCGAGGCGCGGCATCCACCATTTCGGGGATGCTCCCTCAGCCTTCAGGAAGGCCTTGAGTTTGGATTCGTCGGTCTTCTCGCCGGTCATATAGTCCTTCGCGTGGATGCCGGCGCTGATGTAGAGCAGGTCCAGCCCGCTGTCGATCGCGCCGCGCACATCCGTCGGCATGCCGTCGCCGATCGCCAGAACGCGCGAGAAATCGACCGAGCCGCGCACGGCTTTGGCCTCCGTCAGCGCCGCGCGGTAGATCGGCTTGTGCGGCTTGCCGGCGATCCGGGTCTCGCCGCCCAGCTCGCCATAAAGCTTGGCGATGGCGCCGGCGCAGGGGATCAGCCGGTGGCCGCGCTCGACCACCAGATCGGGATTTGCACAGATCAGCGGCAGTTTTCGCGCGGCGGCGGTCTTCAGCGTCGCGCGATAATCTTCCGGCGTCTCGCTCTCGTCATCGAAGAAACCGGCGCAGACGATCGCATCGGCCTCCTCGCAGGAGACCATCTGCACGTTCAGCCCCTCGATCAGCGGCAGATCGCGATCGGAGCCGATGAAATAGATCTTCTTCGGGCCGGCGGCGATCAGCGCGCGGGTAACGTCGCCTGAGGTGACGATGCGGTCATAAGCTTCGTCGGGCACGCCGAGCCCGCGGATCTGGGCAATGACGCCTGGCGACGGGCGCGGCGAATTGGTGATGAGCACCACGGTCATCCCGCGTGCACGGGCGGCCGCCAGCGCCTCGCCGGCACCGGGAAAGGCCGCAACGCCGTTGTGCAGAACGCCCCAGACATCGCACAGCGCGATGTCGTAACGGGCGGTAATGTCGCGAAACTCGGAAATGCGGGAAATCATGGCGTCTTTGCGATCGACAAAAGGAGTGAAGGGTTCATGACAAGGCTCGGCACAAAACACAAGCGTCAAGGCCATGCTCAGGTGCGGCCTGCAGGATTTTCCGGGTCATCTTCCACGCCTCATGCCCTGCGGCGATGCTGGCCGCGCCCGGGACGAATGGCCATGGTTAACGCCGGCCAACAGCAAAAAGACACAAAAATTTTGCAGAAGCGCGATGGAACCGGTTCTTGACTCGCGCTTGCGGCGTGACTATCTCCAGGGCGCTGGCACTCCCTAAGCGAGAGTGCTAACAGTTCATCGCGGGTCCCACCTCGCGCGATCCGCACGTCATTTGATCGAGGAAACAGACAATGACAAGCACCAACTTCCGCCCGCTGCACGACCGCGTCGTCGTTCGTCGCGTCGAGTCCGAAGCTAAGACCAAGGGCGGCATCATCATCCCCGATACCGCCAAGGAAAAGCCGCAGGAAGGCGAAATCGTCGCCGTCGGCACCGGCGCTCGTGACGAGTCCGGCAAGGTCGTTCCGCTCGACGTCAAGGCTGGCGACCGGGTTCTGTTCGGCAAGTGGTCTGGCACCGAGGTCAAGCTCAACGGCGAAGACCTGCTGATCATGAAAGAATCCGACATCATGGGCGTCATCGCCTGATCTCGGACTTTTTCCGACATCGAATTGCTTGAGACGCCGGATCATCCGGCATTCAAACCAGGAGTTTGAGACATGGCAGCTAAAGACGTAAAGTTCGGCCGTAGCGCGCGCGAAAAGATGCTGCGCGGCGTCGACGTTCTCGCCGATGCAGTAAAGGTCACGCTCGGCCCCAAGGGCCGCAACGTCGTCATCGACAAGTCCTTCGGCGCTCCGCGCATCACCAAGGACGGTGTTTCGGTCGCCAAGGAAATCGAACTGGAAGACAAGTTCGAGAACATGGGCGCCCAGATGGTCCGCGAAGTCGCTTCGAAGACCAACGACATCGCCGGTGACGGCACCACGACCGCGACCGTTCTCGCCCAGGCGATCGTTCGCGAAGGCAACAAGGCCGTTGCCGCCGGCATGAACCCGATGGACCTGAAGCGCGGCATCGATCTGGCCGTGTCCGAAGTCGTGAAGGATCTCCAGGCCAAGGCCAAGAAGATCTCCACCTCGGAAGAAGTTGCCCAGGTCGGCACCATCTCCGCCAATGGCGACAAGCAGGTCGGCGCCGATATCGCCGAAGCCATGCAGAAGGTCGGCAACGAAGGCGTCATCACGGTTGAAGAAGCCAAGACCGCCGAGACCGAACTCGAAGTCGTCGAAGGCATGCAGTTCGACCGCGGCTACCTGTCGCCCTACTTCGTGACCAACCCGGAAAAGATGGTCGCAGACCTCGAAGACGCGTTCATTCTCCTCCACGAGAAGAAGCTCTCGAACCTGCAGGCCATGCTCCCGGTTCTGGAAGCCGTCGTTCAGACCGGCAAGCCGCTCCTGATCATCGCTGAAGACGTCGAAGGCGAAGCCCTTGCAACGCTCGTCGTCAACAAGCTGCGTGGCGGCCTGAAGATCGCTGCCGTCAAGGCTCCGGGCTTCGGCGATCGCCGCAAGGCCATGCTGGAAGACATCGCCATCCTGACGGGCGGCACAGTCATTTCCGAAGACCTCGGCATCAAGCTCGAAAACGTCACGCTCGACATGCTCGGCCGTGCGAAGAAGGTTTCGATCTCCAAGGAAAACACCACGATCGTCGACGGTGCCGGCCAGAAGTCCGACATTGAAGGCCGCGTTGCCCAGATCAAGGCTCAGATCGAAGAAACCACCTCCGATTACGACCGCGAGAAGCTCCAGGAGCGCCTGGCCAAGCTCGCTGGCGGCGTTGCCGTCATCCGCGTCGGCGGTGCGACGGAAGTCGAAGTCAAGGAACGCAAGGACCGCATCGACGACGCTCTGAACGCCACCCGTGCGGCCGTTCAGGAAGGCATCGTTCCCGGCGGTGGCGTTGCCCTGCTGCGCTCCTCGACCAAGATCACGGCCAAGGGCGAAAACGACGACCAGGAAGCCGGCATCAACATCGTTCGCAAGTCGCTGCAGTCGCTGGTTCGCCAGATCGCCGACAATGCCGGTGACGAAGCCTCGATCATCGTCGGCAAGATCCTCGACAAGAACGACGACAACTACGGCTACAACGCCCAGACCGGCGAATTCGGCGACATGATCTCCATGGGCATCGTCGACCCGGTCAAGGTCGTTCGCACCGCCCTGCAGAACGCCGCTTCGGTTGCTTCGCTGCTGATCACGACGGAAGCCATGATCGCCGAGCTGCCGAAGAAGGACGCTCCGGCAATGCCGGGCGGCATGGGCGGCATGGGCGGCATGGACATGATGTGATCGGCCGATAGGCCAATCGCAGCAGGGCCATGAAGCCGCCCATCATCTAAGGTGGTTCAGCGCGTCAAGCGCGCTGAAGAGGCGGCATGGACATGACGTGATTGGCCGACAGGCGATTGCACTGATCCATCCGGTTCAGTCTAGGAAGGGCGGTCCCGCAAGGGCCGCCCTTTTCCTTGCGCTTTCCATCCACCGGCAGGCAGGCAGGGACAGGCGGCACAGAGACCGTGAGAGGTCACGATCGCGCACGCTCCGGATTTCGTCGCAAACCCCAGACAAAGGCGAAAATTGTCACATTTATGTTATGCTTAACAGGATATCATGGATGAATTTATCCCTATTTATCGTGTTTAACCGACCTCTTTTTTATGAATAATGGCCAGGGGGAATTGATTCTGGGACCGTCGGCAGCGCCTAGCGAACAAGCCGTCATGAGAGGTATCACTTGCAAAACGACACCGTAGCTGCGCCGGTTTTCATCAACTTGGTGTCTTCAGCTTCATGATCATCAGCTTTGCAAATGTAAAAGGCGGGTCTGGAAAGACAACAAGCTCTGCGCTGCTCATCTCGGGCTTGACCGAACGCGGCTATCGGGTCGCGGTTCTCGATTGCGACCCTCTCTTGACCCTTCATGACTGGTGTTCGACCGCATGGCCGGAGCGGCTCACCTCGGCCCGTGCCGACAAGCCGGCGGATATTTCACGCCATCTGGAAGCGTTCAAGCGCCAGGCGGATTTCATCATCGTTGACCTTTCCGCAGCCACCGATGTGATGAACGCGCTGACATTCGCGCTGTCTGATTTCGTTGTCGTGCCCATGCAGGGCTCGGCCGTCGATGCGCGCGGCGCCATCCACACGCTCAACCTCCTGAAGCTGGTGGAGGACAACAGGCGGATGGTGATCAAATCCTCGGTTCTGCTGACGCGGCTCAATCCCATGGTGCTGACCAATTCCGCCAAGCATGTCAGCCAGGTGATCTCGAAGCAGAACATTCCTTTTCTGGATGCGGCCATTCTGGAGCGTAGCGCCTATCGCGACATGTTCACCAAGATGGCCTCGCTGTTCAGCGCGGAGGATCCCCGGATCCACAATCTCGACAAGGCGCGGCGGGACATTCTCTGCCTCACCGATGCTGTGGAGCGGCGTCTGGCCGGCTGAGCGCGATCGTTGTGCACGTGCCCTGCCATTGGCTTGCCTTCTGTCGATCCAAACCACAGAGCGGTTTCACGCGCCAGGCTTCAGCGCAACACGCGGCCAAGGCCTGCCAGGGCCTGCGCGCGATCAGGCCAGCAATAGCGCACGGTCTCGATCGGCGGACAGTCAGCGCGCTCTGTCATCCAGCGCTCGCGGATTGTGCGCCAAGCCGGGCATAAAGCGCGCAGGCCGGGTGATTTTGCGCAAAGGCGGTCAGATGCACCCCGCGCGCACCAAAGTCCCCGGAAATGTCCATCAGCCCGGCCTGGAACAGCTTCCGGCCAAGGCCTAAGCCGGCAAAGGGCGTATCGACATAGAGATTATGGAGATAGATGCCCCATGGATCGTCCGGCTTCAGCACGAAGCAGGCAAAGCCGGCGATCTCCCCTTCCGCGGTTTCCGCCACCCGGATGAGGATATCCGGCGCCGCACCCTCCGCCAAAATGCGCGCAGCCCAGAGGATCCGCTTCTCGTCTGGCATCACCTCGAACAGATAGGCTGGCGGCAGAAAATGCGCATAGATGCGCTGCGACTGCCGAACGTGGATATCGACGATCGCCGCGCGATCCTCGGCGCGGACAGGGCGAATGGACGGATGCATGCAAGGCTCTCCGGACAGGTGCTGCGCGGGCGACGAAGAAGCGCGGCAGCGTGACAGGACGATGACAAAGCCAGGCCCGAAATCACGGTCTGACAGAATTCCGGCTCGTCGCGCTGCGCGATCAGGCCGGCAGCAGCGATTTGAGATCCGTTGCCGGATCGGCGAGCCTGACCCTCTCAGGTGTCACGCCCATCTCGATCAGCTTCTTGCCGGTGACATAGGCCTTGGCATCGTTGAGCGCATCGACGGCGATCAGGCGGCCGCCTCGGAAGTACCAGACGGAGACGGCGCCTTCGCGTGCGCCCGGCCGGGTCAGCGTCTCGTCATGGCCGAGGCCGAAGCCGGCGATCTGCAGCTTGACGTCATATTGATCTGACCAGAACCAGGGCTTGGGACGGTAGGGCTCGGCACTGCCTGCCAAGTGCGCTGCCACCGCCTCGGCCTGATCCACGGCGTTCTGCACCGATTCCAGCCGCACGGCCATGTCCTCGAAGGGCACCAGCGCGCAATCGCCCATGGCATAGATGGCCGGGTCTTGCGTGCGCCCGAACGCATCGACCAGGATGCCGTTGCCGGTGGCAAGGCCGGCCTCGCGCGCCAGCGCATCATTGGCGGCAACGCCGATGCCGGCAATGACGAGATCGACCGGCAGCACCGTGCCATCGGCCAGGTGAGCGGCCACCACCCGGCCATCGCGCCCTTCGAGACGGGACAGCGCCGCCCCCTCGCGCAGATCCACGCCGCGCCCGCGATGCAGCGCCGCCACCAGCGCCGAGGTGGCGGAAGCCGCCACGCGCTGGAGGATGCGGTCCGCCATTTCGATCAGCGTCACGTCGAGCCCCTGCAGGCGCGCGACCGCAGCCGCCTCGAGACCGATATAGCCGCCGCCGACGATCAGCGCCCGCCGCCCTGCGGCCTTGACTACCGCCATCGCCTGGGACAGCCGGTCGGCATCGCGGAAGTCGCGCAGGGTGAAGACCCCTTCGAGATCGCCACCTATGGCCGAAGGCAGCTGCCGGGGCGTCGCGCCGGTCGCCAGCGCCAGCCGGTCATAGCCAACCCGTTCGCCATCATCCAGCACCACGCAGGCAGCGGCACGGTCGATCGCGGCCACGCGGGTGGAGAGGCGGAGCTCGATGGCATTGTCGCGGTACCAGGCCTCCGGGCGGAACTGCAGGCGGTCGAGCGCCATCTCGCCGAGCAGATATTTCTTCGACAGCGGTGGCCGCTGATAGGGCAGGCTCGCCTCCGCGCAGAGCATCGTCACCGGCCGAAGGTCACCCAGCGCCCGCAGTCGCGCCGCCAGCGCAAAGCCCGCCTGTCCGCCACCCACGATCACCAGCCGTCCGTTTGCCGCTTCCGCCATTGCCATCCTCATCGTCCTTAGCTCGTGTCCACGGCCGGCCGCCCCAGCCTCAATCGCCGCGCACCGCCGCCTGGAAATGCGCCGCGCCGCCGCTCGTCCAGTAGCGCTCATCCGTGGTGTCGAGAAACTGCCGGAACAGCGCCTGCGCCTCGTCCTGCCTGATCCCGGCGATGATCTCGACCGTGTGCGCGGCATGGCGCGGCGGGCTCGGCACCATCCGGCTGGAGGCGCAGCCGCCATAGGCATCGGGCATGGCATAGACCAGCCGGGCGATCGGCAGATGAAGAAGCGTGCCGAAGCACATGATGCACGGCTCCAGTGTCGTATAGAGCGTCAGCCCGTCGCTGCGCTGATGGTCATAGGGGCTGACGAAGACCGAGCGGAACAGGTTGATCTCGGCATGATCGAGATGGTTGCTGGCCATGGTCTTGTGCGCCCGCCCCAGCACGCGCCCATCCGGCGCGGCCAGCACGGCGCCGACCGGAAAGATGCCGGCGGCCAGCGCAAGTGCCGCTTGCTCCAGCGCAGCGCCCATCAGGGCATGATCGTCCGTGCGAACCGTTCCGTCCATGCGCATGCCTCCTGTTCGACCCCTCGTCCGCTGGCTGCCCATCGTCCGAAGGCTTTGGCCTCACAGTCTGTTCAAGACTTGCTGTTGGTCTGACAAAAATGGTGATTTCGAGAACCGGAGCGCAGCGTACTCAAGGTACGTGAGCACCGGAAGCGCAGAAATTGCCATTTGCAGGCGGCCAGCGGCGATTATCGGACAGACTGTCAGAGCGCGCCGCGCACCCGGCGCACGATCTCTTCCACGCGCTCATCGCCCTGATGCGCCGCCTTGCGGGCGCGCACCAGACAGGCTTCCGATTTCAGGATCACCCCATCCGCCAGCACCTTCAGATGGTTGGCCTTCAGCGTCGAGCCGGTGGAGGTGATGTCGACGATGATGTCGGCCTGGCCGGCCGCCGGCGCGCCTTCGGTGGCGCCCAGGCTTTCGACGATCCGATAGAGCTGGATGCCGTGGCTGCCCGAGAAGAACTGCTGGGTCAGCCGCCAATATTTGGTGGCGATCGCAAGCCGCCGGCCATGGCGCGCGCGGAAATCGGCGGCGACATCGCCGAGATCGGCCATGGTCTCGACATCGAGCCAGATCTCCGGCACCGCCACCACCACATCGGCCCCGCCAAAGCCGAGCCGGGCGCAGAATTCCACGCGGGCATCGACCTCGCTCATGTCCTCGCGCACCAGATCCTCGCCGGTCACGCCGAAATCCACCGTGCCGGCGGCAAGCTCCCGGGCGATCTCGGAGGCTGAGAGATAGGCGATCTCGACGCCGTCAAGCCCGTCGATCCGCCCGCGATAGGAGCGGTCATTGCCGACCGAGACAAGCGGCAGGCCGGCTCTGTCGAAGATTTCGGCGGCGGCTTCCTTGATGCGGCCCTTGGAGGGAAGCGCGATCGTCAGCGTCATGGCGCGGTCCTTTCCCCTGCGGGGCTCAGCGCGGCGGCGATCCGGTCCAGCCACAGCGCGAAGCCGACGGCGGGAATGTGATCGGGCGCGCCCAGCAGCGTCATCATCCGGTCGAAACGGCCGCCGCCGGCCAGCACCTTGTGCTGCCCGCGCTCGGTCACCTCGAAGACGAGGCCGGTATAGTAATCCAGCGGCCGGCCGAAGGCGGCGCGCCAGGTGATGTCGGCCAGCGGCGCGCCGGCATTCGCAAAGGCCGCCACGCGCGCATCGAAGCCGGCAATGGCCCCGTCCAGCGGCAGGCCGGCGGCGCGGGCGAAATCGGCCAGAACGCCCGGCGCATAGCGCAGGCTGACATTGAGCGAGAGGAATTCCTTGAGCGCGTCGAGCTTGGCCTTGTCGAGCGAGGCGTCGGCCAGCTGGCGTTTCTCCTTCAGCCGCCGAACGATCTCCTGCGGGGCGCGGCTGGCATTGGTGAGAGTGCCGGTGCGGGCCATCTCGGCCTCCACATGGGCGATCAGCCCGGCCTCGTCGCCGGCCTGAAGCAAGGCCTCGACCTCGGCCGGCAGCCCCGCCATCGGGGCAGGGCGGGCGAGCCGGGCGATCATTGCATCCAGCACCTCCTGCTGGCCGAAGGCGCGCACCAGCCGCTTCTGCCAGCCGGCCGGAAGCCCGAGCGCGGCCACGACGGCCTCGAACACCGCCTGATCGCCGATCGTCACCGTCAGGCTGCGGCCGGGCAGAATGCGCGCGAGGCAGCCGAGCGCATCGGCGACGATGCGCGCATCGGCGGCGGCGAGATCGGGATCGCCCAGATCCTCGATACCGGCCTGATAGAATTCATGCCCGCCTTCGCGGCGCTGGCGGAAGACCTGGCCGAGATAGGCATAGCGCTTGGGCGTGCCGGTCGCCGTTTCGATATGGCGCAGGCAGACGGGAATGGTGAATTCCGGGCGCAGGCAGAAGCTTTCGCCGGTCTCGCTTTCGGTGAGGAAGATGCGCCGGCGCAGATCCTCGCCGGCCATGTCGAGAAAGGGCGCGGCCGGCTGGATCACCGGCGTATCCACCCGGTGGGTGCGCCGGGCCGCAAATTCATCGAGAAGCGTGCCGGCAAAATCCGGCAGGTCGATCAGGGCCATGGGATCACCGCGCCAGGCGTTGCATCAGTTCGATGCGGTTTTCAAAAGGGTCCTGCACATGCAGGCGGTCATAGCCATCGAGCGGGACGTCGCGCGTCACCGCCACGCCGGCGCCGGCAAGTCGGGCCTCAAGCGCGGCGAGATCATCGACGAGGAGCGCCGGATGGGCCTTGCGGGCAGGGCGGAACTCCGTCTCCACGCCGAGATGCACACGCGCGCTGCCGGCCTGAAACCAGCACCCGCCCCGGCCGGCGAGCGCTTCCGGCTTCTCCTCCTCGGCCATGCCGAGCAGGCCGGCATAAAAGCCGCGCGCCAGCGCCTCGCCGCCTGCGGGCATGGCGAGTTGCACGTGATCCAGACCCAGAACGCTCATGCGCCGGCCCGGCGGCGGTCTTCGGCCTGAGCCTCGAGCATGGCCTTGACCTTCTCCACCAGCTCGGCCTCCGGCACCGTCTCCTGCGCCACGCGGGCCTCGCGCCAGGCGGCATTGTCCTCGATCTCGCCGGAGAGCCGCTTGCCCTCGATCAGATCCTTGATCTGGACGACGCCCTCAGCGCGCTCGTCACCGCCCTGGATGATGGCGACGGGCGAGCCGCGACGGTCGGCATATTTCAGCTGGTTGCCGAATTTCTTCCAGTTGCCCTGATACATTTCGGCGCGGATGCCGGCGCTGCGCAGCTCCTGGGTAAAACGCTGGTAGCGCCCCATGGCCTCGACATCGCCATCCATGACGGTGACGAGAACCGGGCCGAGCACCTCGTCCTGCCCCAGCTTGCCAAGGTTCTTCAGCGCGGTCATCAGGCGCGAGACGCCGATGGAAAAGCCCGTGGCCGGCACCGGCTGGCCCATGAAGCGCGAGACCAGCCCGTCATAGCGCCCGCCGCCGCCGACGGAGCCGAACACGACCTTCTCGCCCTTCTCGTTGGTCACGTCGAAGGTGAGTTCGGCCTCGTAGACCGGGCCGGTGTAATATTCGAGGCCGCGCACGACGGAGGGGTCGATCTTGACGCGGGATTCATAGCCGGCGCCGGAGACCAGCGCGCCGATCATGTTCAGCTCGTCGACGCCTTCCGCCCCCTTCGACGTGCCCTCGACCATGGCGGCGAGTGCCGTTGCGCTTTCGGCGTAGTTCTGGATTCCGACGAAGAACAGGACCTTGTCGATCTGCTCGGCATTCAGTCCCGCGCCCTTGGTGAAATCGCCGCTCTCATCCTTGCGGCCTTCGCCCAGCAGCAGCGTCACGCCCTCAGGGCCGAACTTGTCGAGCTTGTCGATGGCACGCAGCACGTTGAGCCGCCGACCGGCATTCTCCTCGCCGCCCAGCCCGATGGCCTCCATGACGCCGTCGAGCACCTTGCGGTTGTTGACCCGGATCACATAATCGCCGCGCTGGATGCCCAGCGCCTCCAGCGTATCGGCCATCATCATGCACATTTCCGCATCCGCCTGGACGCCGGGCGCGCCGACGGTGTCGGCATCGAACTGCATGAACTGGCGGAAGCGGCCCGGGCCCGGCTTCTCGTTGCGGAAGACATAGCCGGCCCGATAGGTGCGGTAGGGAAGCTGGATCTCCTGGAAATTCTCCGCGACATGGCGGGCAAGCGGCGCGGTCAGGTCGTAGCGCAGGCTCATCCACTGATCGTCGTCGTCCTGGAGCGAGAAGACGCCCTCGTTCGGCCGGTCGCTGTCGGGCAGGAACTTGCCCAGCGCATCGGTATATTCGAACAGCGGCGTTTCCACGGGATCGAAGCCATAGCGCTCATAGACGGCGCGGATCTTCTCGATCATCGCATTGGCGGCATGGATGTCGGCGGCGCTGCGGTCGACGAAGCCGCGCGGCAGGCGGGCTTTCAGCTTCTGCGGTTTTTTCTGCTTCTCGCTCATCACATGTCATCCACGGCCATGAGGCCCCGTTTCGAGGCCGAAAATTGAGCGGTTTCTTAGAGGATGGCAGCCGGAGCGGCAAGGGCGAAGGCTGGTCGGCCCGGCTGGCGGCTGGTATATTCGCAGGGCCCGACAGCGAAAGACATCGATCAAGGCCAGGACGGTTCCCATGAACACGCGCGTCACCCTCAGCATGCCCGAGGAAATGCACCATCTGATCCTCAAGCACGCGGCTGAAGCCGGTGCGGCGCCGGATGCCTATATGATCGAGGTGCTGGAACAGCATCTGGAAGACCTGCACGACATCGCCCTGGCGGAAGCGGCGCTGGAACGGATTAAGCAGGGAGAGCGGATCTACACGCTGGAAGAAGTGAAGCGCGAACTTGGCCTGGGCGATTGATTTTCGCGACACGGCGCGTAAGCAGCTGGGCCGGCTTGCGCCGCCGGACTCCGCGCGCATCATTCGCTTTCTTGAGGAGCGACTGGCCACCCACGAAAATCCGCGCAAGCTCGGCCTTGCCCTGAAGGGCACGGAACGCGGCGGCCTCTGGCGCTATCGGGTCGGCGATTATAGGATCATCTGCGAGATCCAGGACGACAGGCTGGTGGTGCTGGTGGTGGAAATCGGCCATCGTCGCGAGATCTATCGCTGAGCGTGCCGCCCCCCCCCCCAGCCGCGTCTTGACCCGGCGCACGACAACCAACGCCTCGCTTGCCTTGCCGGCGCTCTGGAAATTATCCCCGCCTTCCTCTATCGCCTCCCTGATGATCCCCGAAGCCCTGAACTATGCGGCGAGTGCCGCGCTGACGCCTGCAAGCTTCCGCCCCTTCATCGGCGGCTCGGTCCGGCTCTGGGCCCGCGCCCGGCGCTGCGCGAAAGCCTGGGCGCCGCATGAGGCGCAGTGCCATGCGGCCGTCGAGGCCATGGTGGCGGAGATGAAGCAGCGGCGCACCGTGGTCGTGCTCGGCTCAGGCCTCCTGCGCGACGTGCCGGTCAAGGCGCTGTCGCGCGCCTTCGACACGGTGGTGCTGGTCGACCTCGTCCATCTCGCCAGCATCCGCGCCTGGCTGGCGCTGAACGGCATTCGCAATGCCAAGCTGATTTCGCGCGATCTCTCCGGCGCGCAAGCGATCCTGGCCGGGCTGCCGACGGAGCCGCTCGCTTTTCTGCGCCAGGTGCCGGCGCTGGATCTGGTGATCTCGGCCAATATTCTCTCGCAAATGCCCATCGGCCTGCGCCGCAGCCTGGAGGGTCAGAGACGGCCAATCGAGGAGGCGACGCTTTCGCGGATCGTCGAGGCCCATCTCGAGGGGCTGGCCGGTCTGCCCTGTCGCCGCCTGCTGCTGACCGATTGCGACTATACGGTGCGGGACCGGGCAGGCACGGTCGTCGAAACGGCCGATCTCCTGCTCGGCCATACCCTTCCACCTGAGGAGGCCGAATGGATCTGGCCCGTCGCGCCCTTTGGCGAGGAAGGACGCGACATCGAGATCCTGCATCGTGTCGTCGCCGTGCGCGATCCCGGCGCGGGGACGCGGCCAGCGGTGCGGTGATGTGACTAGCTTTGATTTGCCCGGCGTTGATTTGCCTGGCGGGGCGCGCTAGCTTTCCGCCATGCCCCGTCTCGCCGCGCTCCTGATGGTTCTTGCCTGGATGGTCCTTTCGGCCATGCCGGCGCTTGCCATGCATCCGCCGCTGACGATGCCTCCCGGCGGCCTTGCGCAGGACTGGGTGCAGCAGGGTTCCGAACAAAAGGGCAGGGGACAACAAGGCGGCGGGCATGAGCATGAGCGGGGGATGACATCGCGCCATGCCGCCCACCACGCCGCCTCTGCGACTGATTCAGTCCAAATGGCCGAACAGCCTTGCAACGTGATGGCGCAAGCCGGCTGCACACCTCCCTGTTGCGACCATCATCAAGATGGCGGGCATGCCGGCAAGTGCTGCTGGATGGCCGCCTGTGCCGGATGCCTGACGCTGCTGCCGCAGGCGCTGCCGGTCGCCTGGCTCACCCTGCCGCGTAATGTGCCCGATCAAAGCGCAGTGCCGATGCTGGCCGACCATCCGCCCCGGCCGGCCGAGCGTCCACCCCGCCTGTAGCGCGACGTCCGCAGCCGCCCGGCAAAATTCAGGCGGTATGTCATTCGTCGGGCACGTTCCGTGCCGCACCTTCACAGGCCCCTTTCAGGGAAGGACGTTCCATGTCCATCAAGACCATGCTCACCAAGACCCCGGCACGCCGCAGCCTTCGCGCCGCTTTCCTCGCAGCCGGCCTCGCCGTCCCCCTTCTGGCCACGCCCGCTTTTGCCGAGGAGATGAAGGATCATTCCGCCATGGGCGCGTCGGCAGCGCAAGCGCCGTCGACCCAGGCCTTCAAGAAGGCCAATATGGCCATGCACGAGGAGATGGCGATCGACTATTCCGGCAAGCCGGATGTCGATTTCGTGCGCGGCATGATCCCGCATCACGAAGGGGCCATCGCCATGGCGAAGGTCGAGCTTCAATATGGCAAGGATCCCGAAATCCGGAAGCTGGCCGAAGCCGTGATCAAGGCCCAGGAGGCTGAAATCGCCGAGATGAAGGCCTGGCTGGCAAAGCACGACAAATAAGTCTCAGGCCGGGGCGTCGAACGGACGATGGTTCGGCGCCCCGATCTCTTTGCACAGAAGCGTTCCGGAAGCCGGTTGCCGGTTTCCGCGATGCTCCAATTTTTGTTCTTGCATCGGATTTTCCGAAAACAGGTTCCCACTTTTCGGTCCGATCCTCTAGGGACGGACGAAGCGCAGCCTTGCCTCTTCCGCCCGCGCCCGGCAGCTGCAGCCCTCGATATGGTCGTTGACCATGCCCATGGCCTGCATGAAAGCATAGACAGTGGTCGGGCCGACGAAGGTCCAGCCGCGCTTCTTCAGGTCCTTGGAAAGGCGGATGGAAGCCTCCGTCTTGGGATTGGCCACCAGCGCCGCATAGCTCACCTCTGCGGGGCGCTCGGCCGGCTTTGGCTCGAATTGCCAGAGATAGCGGGCCAGCGAGCCGAATTCGGCGCGCACCTTCTGGGCCTGGCGCGCATTGTTGATGGTGGACACGATCTTGCCGCGGTGGCGCACGATGCCGGCATCGGCCACGCAGCGCTCGATGTCCTCCTCGCCGAAGGCGGCGACGCGGTCGATATCGAAGCCGGCAAAGGCCGCGCGGAAGCCCTCGCGCTTGCGCAGGATGGTCAGCCAGGAGAGGCCGGACTGGAAGCCTTCCAGGCAGAGCTTCTCGAACAGCCTGGTGTCGTCCTCGACGGGCTGGCCCCATTCCTCGTCATGATAACGGATATAGTCGGGCAGGCCCATCTGCCAGAAGCAGCGCAACAGGCCATCCTCGCCCCGCCGCAATCCCTCCGGCAGCGGCTGTGCCTCCGCAGCCATCCTCGTCTCGTTCATGCTCGTCATCCCCTTTGCCATCCGACGCCCGCACGGCGCCGATGGTTAATGCCCCGGCAAGCTCTTTTACCCCGAATGCACCATGTCGCCAAACCGGCTGATAACCTTGATCAAAGCTTGCCTGCGCCAAAGCGGGGCGAACCGCCACCCGTTTACGTCCCGGTATCCTTTACGGTGGGAGGCTAAGGGCACTCGCCGGCCCGGAAACATCGTTTCCAATCTATATCGGCCCGCACGCTGCACGAGGACGCCATGACCACCAGGTTTCTGCCCGGCCGCAAGGATGCGCCCGCCTCTTCTTTCGATCCCGCCAAGCGTGCAGGTCCGGCGCGACGGCTGGCGCAGATCGCGCTGGCTGCCGGACTGATCGCGGCAAGCGCCTTGCCCGCCTTCAGCGCCGAGCGCTATGGCGACCGTCCGCCCGTCATCGTCAGCCCCGATCTGACCGCTCCCTGGTTGATGCAGCTCGGCGGCGCGCCCGACGCGCCGGCCGCCGTCAGCCGCGCCAACCCGCAACGCGCAATGCCGCAGCGGCAGGTCTATCAGCGTCAGGTGACCCAGCCCCAACTCGTCCAGCCTCAGGTCTCTCAGCCCGTCGCAGGCCCCGCGCCGGCGGCGCGTGTGCGTCCCCAGCAGCAGGCGGCTGTCCTTCGCCCGCAGGTGCAGGCCTCGCGCTTCGATCCGCAATATCTGCCGCAGATGGTGGTCTATGAGACGAAGGAGAAGCCGGGCACGGTGGTGATCGACACCAACAACCGCTTTCTCTATCTCGTCACCGGCCCCGGCCAGGCGCGGCGCTATGGCGTCGGCGTGGGCAAGCCGGGCTTCGAATGGGCGGGCGAGCACAAGGTGACCCGCAAGGCCGAATGGCCGAGCTGGCACCCGCCGCAGGACATGGTGAGCCGCGAGGCGGCCAAGGGCCATTATCTGCCCGCCTCGATGGAGGGCGGCCCGGCCAATCCGTTGGGCGCGCGGGCCATGTACCTCGGCTCCACGCTCTACCGCATCCACGGCACCAACGCCCCCTGGACCATCGGCTATGCCGTCTCCTCCGGCTGCATCCGCATGCGCAACGAGGATGTGGTCGATCTCTATGAGCGGGTGAAGGTCGGCACGCGCGTCATCGTGCAGTAAAAGCATGACGCGGCACCAGTTTTGTGCATTGCAACAGGTCGGTCTTGGCGGGTGATGAAATCATCCGCCGGCGCGGACCAGGGGCAGGGGCGTGTCCTTCCTGCAACAAGCGCGGCCAGGCAGAGGGATAAGCCTTGTCCGCAGCGATATGTTTTCAAGACAGGACTTTATCGGTTTTGGCATAGTCTCGCCGATACTGTCCGTTTCGTGTTGCGAAAGCCTTTAGACGACAAAGCCGGGTGGCCGGGCTGCCCGTCTGCCTGAGACCTCGAGACAGCCGAGCATGCGACCGCAATCGCGTCAGGCTGTCCACCCATGCATTGAGAGGAGACCTATTCGATGAGAATGCCCCTGCGGTTTGCCGCCGCGCTCGCTCTGTCCGTCGGCATCGCCCTGCCGGTCCTGCCGGCCCATGCCTTCCCCGCGGCGCCGGTCGCGGCCCGGGCAAACAGCGCCGTGATCAAGGCCTCCGCGCAGGAGCGCAAGCCCGCCCGCCAGTTCTGGCGCACAAAGGTGCGGCTGCGCACGGATGAGGCGCCGGGCACCGTCATCGTCGATACCAACAACAAGTTTCTCTACTATGTCGAAGGCAACAACAGGGCCACGCGCTATGGCATCGGCGTCGGCCGCGAGGGTTTCGGCTGGTCGGGCATCGTCCAGGTCGGACGCAAATCGGAATGGCCGAGCTGGCGCCCGCCGGCGGAGATGATCGCGCGCGAGCGAAAGAAGGGCCATATCCTGCCGGAGGTGCAGGAAGGCGGCGTCAACAATCCGCTCGGCGCGCGCGCTCTCTACCTCTACAAGGGCGGACGCGACACGATCTTCCGCATTCACGGCACCAACCAGCCCTGGACCATCGGCCAGAACATGTCGTCCGGCTGCATCCGCATGATGAACGAGGATGTCACCGACCTCTATGCCAAGGCTCCCATCGGCACCAAGGTGATCGTCATCGGCCCCGGCAACAAGCAGGGCGAAGTCTCCTATGACGACCGCGGCGTCGACGTGCTGCGCACCTTGTTCGGCGGCTAATACTCAGTGTTGATGATAGGTCCTATAGGTTCCTATCATCGACACTTGGTATAAGGCCTCGTGCTGCGCACGACTTTCCCTATGGTGCTCTCGTGGTCTGATTTTGACTTTTGCACCCGTTCGCAGCACCCCTGAGAGCGCTGCAGAAGGGTATCAACTGTCAAATTCATTCCACTAGGGTGCTGTTTTTGGTCTGATTGGAAACGCTGCCGCATCATCGTTCCACGGATCGAAGACAGCGGCACCGCATAACTTCACATCCCTGACGTTTCGTGTGACGAGATAGAGGCGATAACGAATGGCGGTTGCGGCCAGCAGGCAGTCGATGACAGGGGGAGCCTGCCGCGTCGTGCGCTTGATCTCGCCTGATATGGTTCCCCAGAGACGCACGATGTCATCATCAACGCTGAGCACTCTGTTGCCGAAGCGTGCCTCCAATGCGTCGCGTGCGGCGATATAGCGATGCCGGGCAGGGTCATGGGGATCGAGATGCGCAATCCCCTTATCGAATTCCGCCAGGCTCAAGACGCTCAGATAAAGGCTTTCTTCCGGCTGACTTGCCGCCCATGACTTGACCGAGGGGGCGCCCCGGACGGCGATCAGGGCCGACAGCACGTTGGTGTCAAGCAGCCAACCCTTCATGGCAGCGAAACATCCCGGCCGCGATCCTCGTTACGGGACAGATCGATGCCGTCAAGATCGAGGCTTTCGAGAAAATCGACGAGCGGAAGATCGCCGTGCCATCCGGTCAGGGCGGCGTAGCGCTGGCGGCTGATGACGACGACCCCGTCGCTGTCCTCGAGATCGACATACTGCGGCCCTTCATCCCGCGCCTTCTGCAGGAGATCGTCGAGATGCGATCTGGCATCTTCCTGCGTCCATCGTCTATCCGCCTGGGCCATCCTTGCCTCCTTGAGCGTGTCGTAACAGGACCCCTCCGGTGGACGGTGCACCCTCAAGGTGACAGGGGCACGCCGCCTGGGGATGAGGTTATGCGATGCGCTGCCCGCCGTCGAGACGGCAGGGAAATCCCCTTCCTTTTCCCCGCAAAACCTCTTAGAGAAGGCGGCTATGACCATCGGCGCCCGGAAGAACCTGTTTCGAATTACCGGCCCGGCCTTCCGCCCGCGCTTCGCGGCTTGAGCGAAGCGCCGGAAGGGCCGGGTTTTCGTGCGCCGCCCGATCGCGCCTGTTTGCCGATGGCCGGCCGCACCGTCCTCTTCACATTGTCCTTCGTCCCCTGCGCCGGCGCCTTTCGCCGCGCAAGACAGATCTGTCCGAGCAAGAAGCCATGACCGACACCGCTGCGACGCCCCTCGACTATTCCAAGACGCTCTATCTGCCCGAAACCGAATTTCCCATGCGCGCCGGCCTGCCGCAGAAGGAGCCGGAGATCGCGAAGCGCTGGCAGGAGATGGACCTTTACAAGCGCCTGCGCGCATCCGCTGCCGGCCGGCCGAAATTCGTGCTGCATGACGGCCCGCCCTATGCCAACGGCAACATCCATATCGGCCATGCGCTGAACAAGGTGCTGAAGGACGTCATCACCCGCTCGTTCCAGATGCGCGGGCGCGATGCCAATTACGTGCCGGGCTGGGACTGCCACGGCCTGCCGATCGAGTGGAAGATCGAGGAGAAATACCGCGCCGCCGGCAAGAACAAGGACGAGGTGCCGGTCAACGAATTCCGCCGGGAGTGCCGGGAGTTCGCGCAAGGGTGGATCGACATTCAGTCGGCCGAGTTCCGCCGCCTCGGCATCGAGGGCGATTTCGAGCGGCCCTACACCACCATGAACTTCCACGCCGAGAGCCGCATCGCCGGGGAACTGTTGAAGCTCGCCGTCAGCGGCCAGCTCTATCGCGGCTCCAAGCCGATCATGTGGTCGGTGGTCGAGCGCACCGCACTGGCGGAAGCGGAGGTGGAGTATCACGAAGTCGAGAGCGACACGATCTGGGTGAAGTTCCCGGTGTTGAAAGTCTCTGAGGATAAAGAACTAGGCTATTGGATCAAAGAAGCATTAAAATTAATCGCTGTCGATGATGAGACTGAGGACGGTCTGGAGCGCATGCACGACTACGAAGTTGATGCATATCTTTCCAGTATAAGATCGGCCAACGTCGTCATTTGGACGACTACGCCTTGGACGATCCCCGGCAATCGTGCGATCTCCTTCTCTTGGAAGGTCTCTTACGGCCTTTATGAAATCACTTCAGCCGCCAATAATTTCGGTCCTAAGCCAGGCGAAAAGCTGATCCTTGCAGACAAACTCGCTGCGGAGGCATTTGCTAAGGCAAAGCTGGAATATCGCCGCTTAGCTCCCGTGCCCGCTGAAGTGCTTGCGGCGATCACCTGCGCCCATCCGCTGGCGTCACTCGGCTATGATTTCCTCGTTCCAATGCTCGACGGCGACCATGTCACCGACGATGCCGGCACGGGTTTCGTCCACACCGCGCCCGGCCATGGCCGCGAGGACTTCGATGCCTGGATGTCGAATGCGCGCGATCTCGAAGCCCGTGGCATCTCGGCAAAAATCCCCTTCACCGTCGGCGATGATGGCTTCTACACCGACGAAGCCCCCGGTTTCGGCCCCTCGGCCGAGGGTGGCGCCGCCCGCGTGATGGACGACAACGGCAAGAAGGGCGATGCCAACAAGCGCGTGATGGACGCGCTGATCGCCGCAGGCAATCTCTTCGCTCGCGGCCGGATCAAGCACGAGTACCCGCATTCCTGGCGCTCGAAGAAGCCGGTGATCTTCCGCAACACGCCGCAATGGTTCGTCTATATGGACAAGGACCTCGGCGACGGCACGACGCTGCGTTCGCGCGCGCTTGCCGCCATCGACGACACCCGCTTCGTGC
This sequence comes from Xaviernesmea rhizosphaerae, assembly GCF_001938945.1. GTDB lineage: Bacteria > Pseudomonadota > Alphaproteobacteria > Rhizobiales > Rhizobiaceae > Xaviernesmea > Xaviernesmea rhizosphaerae. Next base: position 178,870 of record NZ_MKIO01000033.1, on the reverse strand, counting down.
CCGCCGCCGGCCAGAACCGCCTGCGCGCGATGATCGAGCAGCGGCCGGACTGGGTGCTGTCGCGTCAGCGCGCCTGGGGCGTGCCGATCTGCGTCTTTGCCGACAAGGCCGGCACCGTGCTGAAGGACGAGGCGGTCAATGCCCGCATTCTCGAAGCCTTCGAGAAGGAAGGGGCCGATGCCTGGTTTGCCGCAGGCGCCAAGGAGCGCTTCCTCGGCAACGAACATGATGCCGAGCAGTGGACCATGGTCACCGACATTCTCGATGTCTGGTTCGACTCGGGTTCCACGCACACCTTCACGCTGGAAGACCGGCCGGATCTGAAATGGCCCGCCGACGTCTATCTGGAAGGCTCCGACCAGCATCGCGGCTGGTTCCATTCCTCGCTGCTCGAAAGCTGCGCCACGCGCGGCCGTGCGCCCTATGACGCCGTGGTCACCCACGGCTTCATCATGGACGAGAAGGGCGAGAAAATGTCCAAGTCCAAGGGCAATGTCACAGCACCCCAGGACATCATGAAGGACGCCGGCGCCGATATCCTCAGGCTGTGGGTGATGAGCTCCGACTATGCGGAGGATCTTCGCGTCGGCAAGACCATCATCCAGACCAATATCGACGCCTATCGCAAGATCCGCAACACGATCCGCTGGATGCTGGGCACGCTCGCCCATGACAGGCAAGAGGAGATCGCCTACGCCGATCTGCCGGAGCTGGAAAAGCTGATGCTGCACCGGCTCTCGGAGCTCGATCAGCTGGTGCGCGAAGCCTATGACGGTTTCGACTTCAAGCGCATCACCCGCGCCCTGACCGACTTCGCCAATGTCGAGCTCTCGGCCTTCTATTTCGACGTGCGCAAGGACACGCTCTATTGCGATGCGCCCTCGAGCCTGAAGCGCCGCGCGGCGCTTCATGTCATCCGCAAGCTGTTCGATTGCCTCGTGCTCTGGTTCGCCCCGATGATGCCCTTCACCACGGAGGAGGCCTGGCGCTCGCGCGATCCGCAGGCGGATTCCGTGCATCTCGAACAGTTCCCGGCCATCCCCGCCGAATGGCGCGATGCGGATCTCGCCGAGAAATGGCGCAAGGTGCGCATCGTCCGCCGCGCCGTGACAGGTGCCCTGGAGGTGGAGCGCAAGGACAAGCGCATCGGCTCCTCGCTGGAGGCAGCACCTGTGGTGCATGTGGCCGATCCCGAGCTGATGGCGGCGCTCGACGGGCTCGATTTCGCCGAGATCTGCATCACCTCCGATATCGAGGTGGTGTCAGGCGAGGGGCCGGAAGGCGCCTTCCGCCTGGAGGACGGCACCAAGGTCTCGGTCGAGCCGAAGCTGGCGGAAGGCACGCGCTGCGCCCGCTCCTGGAAGGTGACGAAGGATGTCGGGTCCGATCCGGCCTTCCCCGATGTCTCGGCCCGCGATGCGCAGGCGCTGCGGGAGCTGGGTTTCGCCACCGCCTGACTTTTGGGTGATCGCCCGGAGGCTTGCAACTCTGCCTGCGCCCGTCCTTGCCCTTTTCGGCAGGGCGGGCGCAGGGCCGCTTTAACGAAGCCTTAAGCCGGTCGATTGCGTCTGTGGCGGCCTTGGTTTAAAAGCCGCCTTGGTTTAAGAGAAGGGCACGCCTGCCTCCTGCCGGCACGGCCGGGGTGGGAAGACGGCACATTGCCTGAAATTTGGCGGATTTGTCCGCCAGGGCAATGGCAATGGGCAATCTCAGGGGCAGATCGCCACCGGCAGGCCATGCGGAAGGCCGCCCGCCGCTTTGCGGAGCGCGGCAGCGGCCCGGCAATAGCCGTCATGGTGATCAGTCGCGCCTTCGATCGGGGCGCAGGGCGGGAAGGATAGGCATGGAAATTTCGCGACAGATGCGCAGTGGCGCCCTGATGCTGGCTGTTGTGGGCTTTGGTCCTCTCCTGTCCGGCTGTGTCGGCGGCCCGACCTACGGCACCGACAAGACCGCCGGCGAGCATCTCATGGACGATCTCGGCAATGTCGTGAGCCTTGAGGGCGAAAAGCCGAAGAACCTCAAATATCAGCCGCGCCCCAACCTGGTCATGCCGCCCTCCTCGCAGAGGACGGCGCTGGTCCAGCCGCAGACCTCGGTCGCCTCCAAGGACAATCCGCAATGGCTGGAATCGCCCGAGGAGACGCGCCAGCGCCTGCGCGACGAGGCCACGGAAAACGCCAACAGCTCCACCTATGTCTCTCCGCTCGCCAAGGGCCCGGCCAATGGCCGCGCGCTGACGGCCGACGAGCAGCAGGCCGCCTATCGTGCCGCCCGGCGCGAACAGATGGGCGCCTATTCCGACAAGCGCCGCTTCCTGAGCGATCCGCCGCTGGCCTATCGCGCGTTGCCCGAGGATCAGATCAATGATCTGGGCGAGCCCGAGCAGGACAAGGAGCGCCGCCGCAAGAAGGAGGCCGAAGTCGATGGCACCGGCCGCAAGTGGTGGCAGGTGTTCTGATCGCTAGTGGAATGAATTTTACATTTGATACCCACGTGCAGCGATCTCGAGGATCAAATGTCAAAATCAGACCACTAGAGCATCGGACCGAAAAGTGGGAACCGGTTTTCGGAAAAATCCGATGCAAAAACAAATTTCTAGAGCATCGGACTGCGTATGATTTTCAGTCCGATGCTCTAAAGGCAAGGCCTGTGCGCCCCGGTCGCTCGACCGAAGGCGGCGGGCTTTTTCTTTGGCCTTTCCGCGCAGCGGCTTTCGCCTCGCTTGGTGCCTCTCGGCTTATGACGCTGACGCTCCGTCCATCCTCTGTCGCCAGACTGTCGGACATCGTGCGATCGATTGGCGCGTAGCGCACCGGTGGGTGAGACCATTTCGGAACCGGCGTCAAACCGCCTCTCTGTCCTATGACATCATCACGACATGTGGTTTGCACATGATACAAGGGAACCGTTCCTGCTCTCGCCGAGCCTGTTTTCCCTCTTGTCCCCGCCCTCGACATTTCCTTCCATGCCATTGATCCGAGATCCCATGCCGCCTGTCCTGCGTCCCGCCCGTCCCGACGACATCGCCACCATCCTGCGTTTCATTCGCGAACTTGCGGTCTATGAGGAGGCCGGCCATGAGGTGGAGGCGTCCGCGGAGGATCTCGCGGCATCGCTGTTTTCGCCGGGCGCCGTGGCCCATGCGATCCTCGCCGAGGAGCAGGGCCAGCCGGTCGGCTTTGCGCTCTGGTTCTATTCCTTCTCCACCTGGCAGGCGAAGAAGGGGCTTTATCTCGAAGATCTCTATGTGACGCCGGAAGCGCGCGGCTCCGGGGCCGGGCGGGCCATGCTGCAGCATCTGGCAAAGCTGGCGCTGGCCGAAGGCTGCGGCCGGTTCGAGTGGAGCGTGCTCGACTGGAACGAGCCGGCCATCCGCGTCTACCGGCGCATCGGCGCCGAACCGCTGGACGAATGGACCCGCTACCGCCTGTCCGGCGCGGCGCTCAAGGCGTTTGCCGAGGGATAGGCGTCGGACGGAACGGCGGGAGCGGGGCTCCCGCACAATGGCAGGGAACCCGCGAGGCGCCGCATGACCCATATTCAGATCGACACCGTCACCAAGGCCTTTGATGGCGCCAAGGCGCTCGACGCTGTCTCGCTCGATTTCGCCAGCGGCTCGTTCACGGCGCTGCTTGGTCCCTCCGGCTGCGGCAAGACCACGCTTCTGCGGCTGGTCGCCGGCTTCGAGCGGCCGGATGCGGGGGAGATCCGCTTTGACGGGCGGGCGATGAGCGGGGCGGGCGGCATGGTGCCGCCGGAAGAGCGCAATGTCGGCGTCGTCTTCCAGTCCTATGCGCTCTGGCCGCATCTGTCCGTGGCCGGCAACATCGCCTATCCCTTGAAGATGCGCGGGGTTTCGAGCGGCGAGATCGACCGTCGCGTGGCCGAGGCGCTGGATATCGTTGAGCTCGGCGGCTTCGGCGCGCGCGACACCTCCGAGCTTTCGGGCGGCCAGCGCCAGCGCGTGGCGCTCGCCCGCTGCCTGGTCGCCGATGCCGACCTGATCGTTTTCGACGAGCCGCTCGCCAATCTCGACGTTCATCTGCGCGCCGCCATGCTGGAGACCTTTCGCCAGGTTCACCGCACCACCGGCCGCACGATCATCTATGTGACGCATGACCAGGCCGAAGCCTTGGCGCTGGCCGATCGCGTGGCGGTGATGGAGAAGGGCAGGGTGCTGCAATTCTCCCCGCCCGAGGCGCTCTATCGCGCGCCCGCCACGCAGAAGGTCGCCCGCTTCATCGGCCGGGGCAGCTTGCTCGCGGCCTTTGTGTCGCCGCTTGGCCCCGGCAGCGCCGGCGTGCGTTGCGGCGAGGGGGAATTTTCCGCGCGGTGCGAGGGGACGGTGGCGGAGGGGCCGGCGCATGTGCTGCTACGCCCGGAAAACCTGCATCTCGTGGAGCCCGGATCGGACAGCATCACGGGCACGGTGCGTCGCGTGACCTATCACGGCCCGGCCTATGAGACCGAGGTGGAGGTTTCAGGGGTGGAGGCCTCTCGCGGCAGGCTGATCGTCGATGCGCCACAGGCGCTCGTCATCGGCGCGCCGGTTGCCATCGCCGTCAGCGATGCCTGGGTGGTGCCTTCGGCCTGACAGTCTGTCCAATCATCGCCGTTGGCCGCCTGCAAATGGCAATGTCTGCGCTTCCGGTGCTCACAGACCTTAAGGACGCTGCGCTCCGCTTCTGGAAATCACCATTTTCGTCAGACCAACAGCAAGTCTTGAACAGACTGTGAGAGACGGCTGAACTGCTCCCGTCCGCGCGCCACAGCCGCCTTCAGACCATGCGTCGCGGCTCTGCCGAAGTCTCTCGCCTCAGCGCCAGGGCAAGACCCCTGGCGGCAGGCGCCGGCCGAGGCGGTCGATCAGGCCGAGCGTGACAATGACCACCAGGAGCGAGGTGACGGCGATGGCGGCGGCCTGGGTGCCCAGCCCCGCCTCTTCCAGGCTGAACAGCACCACGCCCAGCGTCTCATGGCGCGACGACCAGAGCAGGGCGGAGACGGTCAACTCGTTGAAGGCGCTCATGAACACCAGAAGCGCACCGGCAATGGCGGCGGGCGCGGCCAGGGGCGCGGCGATGGTCGCCAGCCGGCGCAAGGGGCGCGCGCCGCTGGCCGCCGCCGCCTCGTCCAGCGCCGGCGGGATCTGCGCAAGCGCCGTGCTCACCGGCTTTCCGGCCAGCGCCAGGAAGCGCATGAGATAGGCGATCAGGATGATCCAGGGCGTGGCATAGAGGCTGCCGATCAGCGGCAGCGGCTTCAGAAACAGGAGGATCGCGGCGATCGCCAGCACGATGCCGGGGATCGCATAGGGCAGATCGATGGCGCCGCCGACCGCTGTCGCCAAACGTCTGGGCCAGCGCATCATCAGCCAGCCGAGCGGAAGGGCGAAGCCGGCCAGCAGCAGCGCGGCGGCGGAGGACAGAAGGAAGGAATTGACGAAGGCGCGCGTGGTCGAGGCCTGCCGCCACAGCACCTCGACATAATTGTCGAGTGTGACGGTGCTCCAGCCGAGCGGCACGCCGAAGGCCGGGATCAGCGAGGTAACGACCAACGCCAGCGCCGGCAAAGCGAGCGTGAGCAGGATCACGCCCCAGGCGGCAAGCGCCACCGGCAGCTTCCAGCGGCCGAGCGCGAAATGAAAGGCGGGGCCGGCGGTCATACGCGCCGGCCGTCCACCGGTTGCCAGCCGCTGCAGGCCGATGCCGGCAAGCGTTGCCACGGTGACGATGATCGACAGCGCCGCCACGTCCGGCAGTACGTCCGGCCCCGAGCTCGACAGCTTCTGGTAGATCAGCGTGGACAGGGTGAGATAATTGACCGGCAGGCCGAGCAAAGCGGGGATGCCGAAATTGCCGATGCCGGAGATGAAGGCCAGCGAAAAGCCGGCTGCCAGATAGGGCCGAATCAAGGGAAGGATGACGGTCGCCAGCACCCGTAGCGGCCGCGCGCCGCTGGCCCGCGCCGCCTCGATCAGATCGCGCGGCACCTGCGCCAGGCCGGCGCGCAGCGCGATGAAGACGATCGGCGCGTGCTGCACGGCATAGAGCAGGATGATGCCGCCGCGCCCGAGCATCGGATTGCGCGCGCCCGGCGCCGGCGCCAGGCCGACGAGATGGAGCAGCGTGCTCGACGGGCCGAAGAGATGCAGCCAGGCGATCGCCGTTACCTGCGGCGCGATCATCAAGGGCAGGATGATGCAATAGCCAAGCGCAAGGCGGCCCGGCACATTGGTGAGCGCCACGGCAAGCGTTAGCGGCAGAGCGAGAGCCAGCGCGGCGCAGGCGCCGAAAAAGGCGGTGTCCACCGTGTTGAGCGTCGCCCGAAAGGCGGAGGGGCGCGCGATGCGGGCGAGGAACTCCGTCAGATCGAGCGCGCCGCCGGGCGCCAGGGCCACCATGAACAGCCGGCCGATCGGCAGCAGCGTCAGGCAGGCGACGACGACAAGGACGAAGGCTGTCAGGATCGCAGGACCGGAGAGGCCGCCAGCACGGAGCGGCTGCCGGTGGACGGTCCGCGAGTAGCCGTCAGGCAACGACCTGCCAGACGAGGTGCTGGCAGGCGACGATCCAGCTTGCGCCGGCGCGGTCGGCCGTTGAGGCGCGTGGCGGGGCCGGTAGGGGGAATGCGCAGGCAAGAGCCGGCCTTACTGCGCCATCGCGTCGGCGAATTTTTCCTTGTTGTCCTTTTCCGCGCTCAGCGCCTTGGCCGCGTCGAAAGGCATGACCTTGATCGTCTGGCGAGCCGGATAGCCGGCGGGAAGCGCGACATCGTTGCGCGCGGGGATATAGCCCTGGCTGACTTCGAGCGCCTGGCCCTCCGGCGACAGCAGGAAATCGACGAAGGCCTTGGCGGCCTCGGGATTCTTGGCGGTCTTCAGGATCGCCACCGGCTCGGTCACGGCCGAGACGCCTTCTGCCGGGAAGACGAAATCGACCGGCGCGCCCTTGGCCTTCTCGCGGATGGCCATGAAATCGACGATCATGCCATAGAGCTTGTCGCCGCCGGACACGGCCTTGAGCACGTCGCCATTGCCGCCGCTCGCCTGCGCCTGGTTGGCGCCGAGCGCCTTGATATAGTCCCAGCCGCCGGGAAGGTTTTCCGTCAGCGTCACCGCATGGATCAGGGCGGCGCCCGACGCGAGCGGGCTCGGCATGGCGATGAGGCCGCGTGCCTTGGCGTCCGTCAGGTCCTGCCAGCTCTTCGGCACGAAGGGAGCCTTCGTGTTGTAGATGATGCCCGTGGTGATCAGCTTGGTCGAGAAATAGGTCTTGTCGCGGTCCATGATCGCGGGATCGAAGGCGGCGGTATCAGCCCCGGGATAGGCCATCAGCCGGCCTTCCTTCTTCAGCCCCTCCATGGTCACCACATCGGCGATCAGCAGCAGGTCCGGCTGCGGCTGTCCGGCCTCGATCTCGGCGCGCAGCCGAGCGATGATCTTCGGCGTTCCGTCGCGCACCCATTCCACCTTGATGCCCGGATGCTTCGCCATGAAGGCATCGGCCGTCTGCTGCGCATCGGTGTTCGGCTGGCTGGTATAGAGCACCAACTTCTCTTCCGCCGCAGCGGGCGCGACCCAGGCAAGCGTGGCAAGGACGGTGGCGAGCGAGGCGAGCGAGCGCAGGATCATGGCGGGTCTCCTAAGGGCCCATTAGAGCGCGAGCGAGAAAGTCGGACGCGACAGGCAAGGACGGGCGCGGCGGGGAAAGTTGAGTTTGTGCCGGCAGATTTCTAGGGCGCGTGGATGTCACTGGCATGACAACGACGGATGTTTGTTCGCCTGCCAACGCCTTGTTCCGCAGAGCGGTTTTGCCAAAAGGGCTGTCGCTCTTGCCTGGTTGCGGCAGGTGCGGCCTCAGCGCCGGGCGGCGAAAAACGCGGTCAGGAGGTCCGCCGCATCGCTGGCGGCGAGGCCGGAATAGACCTCGGGCGCATGGTGGCAGGTGGCCTGCGCAAAGAAGCGGGGGCCGTTGTCCACCGCGCCTCCCTTCACATCCTCCGCGCCATAATAGAGCCGGCGGATGCGGGCAAACGAGATCGCCGCCGCACACATGGCGCAGGGCTCCAGCGTCACATAGAGATCGGCATCGGTTAGCCGCTCGCTGCCGATGATCTGTGCGGCCTGGCGGATCGCCTCGATCTCGGCATGGGCGGTGACATCGAGCTTTTCGCGCGTGCGGTTGCCGGCCTCGGCGATGATCGTCCCATCGAGAACGACGACGGCGCCGACCGGCACTTCGCCGCGCGCGGCCGCCGCTTCGGCCTGTTTCAATGCGCGATCCATGAAGCCGCCCCGCATGGCGATGAATTTCCTCTTAACCCGCCGGTTGCGACCTGATAGGAGAGCGTCAAACGATAGGCAAGACAAATGACCAAGAATGACAAGCCGCAGCGCCCGGGCGGCAAGCCAGCCGGTGCGCGCGGGCCTTCGGGCAGCAAATTCAGCAAGAGCGCCGGCGGCGCCTCCGGAGCGAAATCGGGCGGCAAGTCCGGTGAGTTCAAGGGTGGCGGCTTCAAAGGCGGCGGTTTCAAGAGCGGCGGCTTCAAGGGCAAGCGCGACGAGGCCGATGCTGGCGGCGAGGCGAGACCCTTCCGCGCCAAGAGCTCTGCCGGCGGCTTTGCCGGCAAGGGTGGCGAGCGCGGCGAGCGCTCCTTCGCCGGCAAGCCTTCGGGCGCGAAGACCGCCTCGGCCCGCGACAGGGATGCGGCGCCCAAGGCGCGCGTCGGCTCGGCCGAGGGCGCAAGCGTCGGGGCGGAAGAGCCCAAGCGCATTTCCAAGGTGCTGGCCCGCGCTGGCGTGGCCTCGCGCCGCGACATCGAGCGGATGATCATGGAAGGCCGCGTGCGGCTGAACGGCGTTCTCCTGGAAAGCCCCGTGGTCAATGTGACGCTCGCCGACGAGATCGAGGTGGACGGCCAGCCGGTGCGCGGGCCGGAGCGCACGCGCCTGTGGATCTACCACAAGCCCGCCGGGCTGGTGACCACCAATTCCGACCCCGAGGGACGCCCGACCGTGTTCGACCGGCTGCCGGACGACCTGCCGCGCGTGCTGTCCATCGGCCGGCTCGACATCAACACCGAAGGCCTTCTGCTGCTCACCAATGACGGGGGCCTCGCCCGCGTGCTGGAGCTGCCGACCACGGGCTGGCTGCGCCGCTACCGCGTGCGCGCCCATGGCACGATCGAGCAGGCCCAGCTCGACACGCTGAAGGACGGCATCGCCGTCGATGGCGTGCTCTACGGCTCGATCGACGCGACGCTGGACAAAGTCCAGGGCTCCAACGTCTGGATCAGCATGGGCCTGCGCGAAGGCAAGAACCGCGAGATCAAGAACGTGCTCGGCGCGCTCGGCCTCGACGTGAACCGGCTGATCCGTGTGTCCTACGGCCCGTTCCAGCTCGGCGACTTGCCGGAAGGCGAGGTGCAGGAAATTCGCGGCCGCACGCTGCGCGACCAGCTCGGCCCGCGCCTGATCGAGGAGGCCAAGGCGAATTTCGAGGCGCCGCTGTTCGACCACGGCGCGCCGGAAAAGGCCGAGAAGCCCGAGCCCGAGAACACCCGCTGGGAAAAGCCGGTGGAGCGGCGTGAGCGCCTGCTCGCCCGTCTCGATACCAAGCCCTCCTTCGGCGATCGTGGAGATCGTGGGGACCGTGGAGATCGTGGCGGTGACAAGCCGGCGCGCAAGCCCAAGCGCGAGCCGCTGAGCCAGAGCCGGCGTTCGAACGTCTGGATGGCGCCGGGCGCGCGCCCGGTTACGGAAAAGGGCGGCGCCGAGGACGAGGCGGGCGACCGTCCGCTGCGGCGCGACGACGTGCCGCGCGGCAAGCGCTTCGGCCGCACCGCCGAGGGCGCCAAGTCGGCCGGCACGCGCAAGTTCGATCCCGACAGCAAGGGCGCCGCAGGCTTTGGCGGGCGCAAACCTGCCCCCACCGGCCCGCGCATCCTGAAAGCCCGCGACGAAGAGGGCGAGTGGATCCGCGCCGAGAACAAGCCGGCCGATGAAGGCTTTGGCGGACGCGGCCGTGGCCGGGACCGCGACGAGGGCGCCCCGCGCTTCGAGCGCGGCGACCGTCCGGCCCGCGATTTTGGCGGCCGTGACCGGGGTGACCGGGACCAGGGCGAGCGCGGCGAACGCAGTTTCGGCGGCCGGGATCGGCCGAACCGCGATGGCGGTTCGCGCGACGGCGGCGGGCGTGATTTCGGCGGCGAGCGCAAGCCGCGTTCCTTCGGCGACAAGCCGTATGGCGAGCGCAGCTCCGGCGATCGGCCCTCGGGGGATCGGCCCTTCAACCGCACGGGCAAGCCCGGCGGCCGCTTCGGGGCCGAGGACGGCAAGCCGCGCTCCGGCGCGCAGAAGCCCTTCGGCCGCAAGAGCGACGGCGCCTCCGGTGGCAAGTCCTTCGGCGAGAAATCCTTTGGCGGCAAGCCGGGTGGAAGCAAACCCGGTGGAAGCAGGCCGGGCGGCGGCAAGTCCTTTGGCGGCAAGCCTGGTGGGGGCCGTCCCGGTGGCGGTCGTCCCGGCGGCGGCAAGCCGGGTGGCGCTCCGCGCGGGCGCAAGGGCTAAGCCGGCATGCGCATTGTCGGCGGCACGTTTCGCGGGCGCGCGCTCGAGGGGCCGAAGACGGACACGATCCGTCCGACCTCCGACCGCACGCGCGAAAGCCTGTTCAATATCCTCGCCCATGCCTATAGCGAGGCGATCGACGGCACCCGGATGCTCGAGCTGTTCGCCGGCACCGGCGCCGTCGGGCTGGAAGCCATCTCGCGCGGCTGCCGCTACGCCCATTTCGTCGAGCTGAGTGCAGAGGGCCGCGGCCTCCTGCGCACCAATATCGAGGCGCTGGGACTGACCGGCCACACACGCATCTATCGCCGCGACGCCACCGATCTCGGACCCATCGGCACGCTGGAGCCTTTCGACTTCGTCTTCGCCGACCCGCCCTATGGCCAGGGCCTTGGCGAAAAGGCGCTCACGGCGGCGCTCAAAGGCAATTGGCTGGTCGATGGCGCGCTGGCGATCTTGGAAGAGCGCGCCGACGTGCTGCCGATGCTGCCCGAAGCCTTCGCACCCATCGAGGTGCGCATCTTCGGCGACACGCGCATGCATTTCTACCGCTTCCGCAAGCAGGCTCCCTGAGCCCGCTTTCGAGAGGTCTTCGCAGAAGGAGCCTGCCCCATGCCGAGCCACTCTCTGCCCGGCCTGCAGGATAACGGCGCTTCGCTGCGCGCCGAACCACGCATCGGTCTTGCCCTTGGCGGCGGCGGCGCGCGGGGGCTGGCGCATATTCATGTGATCGAGGCGCTTGACGAGTTGGGCCTGAGGCCGGCGGCGATCGCCGGCTCCTCCATCGGCGCGATCATGGGCGCGGCCATGGCTTCGGGCATGGGCGGGGCGGAGATCCGCGCGGTGGCGCTCGCCACCGTTGGCCGCCGAGCGGATGTGATCGCCCGGCTGTGGAAGCTGCGCCCGACCAGCCTCGCCGAAATGCGCATGGGCAGCTTCGGCCTCGGTCCCTATTCGCTGGAGCGCGTGCTCGACGGCTTCCTGCCCGAGGCCATTCCCCGGCGCTTCGAGGATCTGTCGATCCCGCTAACCATCATCGCAACGGACTATTATGCGCAGAGCGAAACGGAGCTGACAGCCGGCGACCTGCGCCTGGCCATTGCCGCTTCGGCCGCCATTCCCGGCGTGTTCCTGCCCGTGCGTGTGGAGGGGCGGGTGATGATCGATGGCGGCATCGTCAACCCCGTGCCCTTCGACCGGCTGGCGGACAGGGCCGACATCGTCATCGGCGTTGATGTCGTCGGCGGGCCGGAAGGCGACGGCACCACTGTGCCCGGTCGGATGGACGTTATGTTCGGCGCCACCCAGCTGATGATGCAGGCGATCATCGGCATGAAGAGCCGCACCAGCCCGCCGACCCTGATGCTGCGCCCCGACGTCGGCCGCTTCCGCGTGCTCGATTTCCTGAAAGCGCAGGAGATTCTTGCCCGCAGCGAGCCGGTGAAGGACAGCTTCAAACGGGCGCTGGAGGCGGAGCTGGAGGAATGGGCAAAGGGCAGGCGGGGCTGACGCGCCAGCATTACCTCTGTGTCAGGCTGGGCAGGAAGACCTTGTATAAAAGTGCCGCAGGTGCCCGCCACTGATCCGGCAGATTGTAATTGCCGCAGGTGATTGCCAGGACGAAATCGAAGCCTGGGAAGACGAACAGGCGCTGCCCGCCATTGCCGAGCGCGGCGACAAAGCGCTCGCCATAGGTTCCCGTCCTGTCCGTTATGGCTTCTTCGCCCAGATACCAGAGATAGCCGTAACGCATTCCGGGCCAGCCGATATCGACCATGGCGGCAGGTCGGAAGCTCTGGTCGAGCCACGCTTCTGGAATGATCCTGTTGCCGCCCCATTGGCCGCCCTGCAAGATCATCTGGCCAATGCGCGCCAAGGAGCGAGGCGAGAGGCGCAGACCCGATGCTGCCGACGCTTCACCGTCCTGACCCTCGATCCATTCCATGGCCTCGATGCCGAGAGGGGTGAACAGCGTGTCTCGTGCAAAGTCCGGCAGACTTTGGCCAGTGCCGCGCTCAATGATCTTTCCCAAGAGAGCAACTGCGCCGCCGCTGTAAATCCAGCCCCTGCCGGGTTCAGCGAGGATTGGGCGATCCAGGATGAAGCGATAGCGGTCCGCCGCCTGCTCCATGGCGATCTCGCTGTTGGCGGAGCTGGTATAGGGGGCGTCTTCATTCCATTCCATCCCCAGCGTCATGGTGAGCGCATGCCGGACGGTGAGGCGTTTGCGTTCAGGATCACGCCCAAGATCGGCATATTCGGGAAAGAGTGTGACAAGGGGTTCGTCAGGCTCGGGAACGCAGCCCTTCGTCAGCGCGATGCCGTAAAGCAGGCCGATAATGCTTTTGGTCACGGAACGGATGTCATGCAACGTTTCAGGCTGGAACTCGACATGTCCCAGCGGCTGCCCCCAGCGCATATCGGTGCCGTCGATATAGCGTTCAAACACGATCCGACCGCCCAGCAAGGCGACGACGCCATGCACCCCCGACAGCCCTCCATCCTGTGCCAGCGCATCGAACCGAGGCGCGGGGTCAGACTTGAAACCCGTCTCGCCGGGGGCGGCAATCTGCCAGCCGATCTGCTTTTCACCGCCGAAGGCGGAGGACGTGTGCACCATGATTGCCGTTCCCTTTTGCTTGAAGTTCTGCCTGCGCCTCTCTCTGCACTTTGCCGGGACGCTCGTTTCTGCTGCTCTGCCTCAAGAACCCGCCGCCTGGGCGACGGGAGCGGAGATATCCTCGTCTGGATCGAGGGTCGGCACAAGATCGCGCTTCGGCTTGATCAGCGGTTCCGGCTTGACCGGCTCGTGCAGCAGCATGTGGCGACCGGCCATGATGCCGTCCACCGCCTGCAGGGCCAGGCGGTCCTCGTCGCGTCGGCGGATGTCGTCGCCGATGGCTTCCGCCTGCGCCTCGCTGATGCCGAGGCCTTCCAGCGTACGCCGGCCGAAGAGCAGGCCCGATTCGAAGGTCTCGCGCAGCTCGTAATCGACGCCGCGGGCGCGCAGGGACAGGGTGTGCACCCGGTCATAGGCGCGGGCATAGATGCGTGCATTGGGAAATTCCGACTGGACGAGGTCGATGATCTTGTCGGTCATCTCCACCTGATGGGTGCAGATGGCGACGATCTTCGCCCGTTCGATGCCGGCAGCGCGCAGCACGTCGCTGCGGGTGCCGTCGCCGAAATAGATGCGGAAGCCGAAGGTCGCCGCCTGCTGCACGCGGGCGGCGGAATGGTCGATCACGGTGACCTCGCGCCCGCCGGCCAGCAGGATCTGCGCGGCGATCTGGCCGAAGCGGGAGAAGCCGATCATCAGCACATCGGCGCCCGCGCCTTCGAAATTCTCCTCGATCTCCTCATCCTCCTTGGCGGTTTCCGCCATCAGAAACCGCGCCAGCATGGCGGCGGCAGGGGTCAGCGCCATGGAGAGCGTGACCACTGCGACGAGGATCGAGGCGTCCGTCTGGCGCATCACGCCCGCGGCGGCCGCCGCGCTGAACAGCACGAAGCCGAATTCGCCGCCCTGCGGCAAAAGCAGGCCGATGCGCACGGCGTCATTATGCGTGGAGCCGGTGAGCCGGCAGAGGAGGTAGAGCACCACCGCCTTGACCAGCATCAGGAGCGGCACCGACAGCAGGATCAGCAGCGGATGCTCGATCAGCACCTCAATGTCAAGCGACAGGCCGACGGCCATGAAAAACAGAGCGAGCAGAAGCCCGCGGAACGGCTCGATATCCGCCTCAAGCTCATGGCGATAGGAGGATTCGGCCAGAAGCACGCCGGCCAGGAAGGCACCCATGGCCATGGACATGCCGGCCAGCTGCATCAGCGTGGCCGCGCCGAGAACGATCAGCAGCGCGGCCGCGATCATCACCTCGCGCGCGCCGGTGCGCGCGAGAATCTGGAACAGCGGATTGATGATGTAGCGGCCGGCCGCCACCAGAACGAGAACGGCGCCGATGGCGACGGCGAAGTCCTGATAGGGCGGGGTCGTATCCTCCGGCTTCTGCAGGGCCAGCAACGGGATCAGCGCCAGAAGCGGCACGATCGCCAGATCCTGCAGCAGCAGGATGGAGAAGGCGCGCTGGCCGTAGCGGGTGTTGTTGTCGCTGTGTTCCTCGAGGATCTGCAGGGCGAAGGCGGTGGAGGACAGGGCCAGGCCGAAGCCGGTGATGACGCTGCCCTGCCAGGCAAACAGGCCGACCTCGTAGATCAGCGCGGAGAGGATGCCGCCGGTGACCAGCACCTGCGCCGTGCCCAGGCCGAAAATATCGCGCCGCATCTGCCAGAGCCGGCCGAGATTGAGTTCGAGCCCGATGACGAAAAGCAGGAAGACGACACCAAGCTCCGCCACGCCGAGGATTTCCTCGCCGCCGGAGATCAGGTGCAGGAAAGGGCCGATCAGAATGCCGGCGGCGAGATAGCCAAGCACCGTGCCGAGCCCCAGCCGCTTGAAGATCGGTGCGGCCACCACGGCGCCGCCGAGCAAGAGCAGGGCCTGCGAGGTGAGGGCATGGGTGTTCGACATGGAGGTCCTCAGGCAATCTGTGGCCGGCTCCGCGAGACCGTTCGCGCAGAGCCACGCGGCGATGTCGCGGGGTCGGCAGGCGTTGACAGGTTGAGACGAGACCCGGAGCACGCGGCGCAAAACGATGGCTTCGCGGCGTGCTTCGGGCGGCGACGGCCGGATCAAGAATGGGTTTATGGTCTTGATGCGGTTCCACCCGCACAATAAATGGGAACAAGATCCGAATGAAAGGCGAAATCATGTCCGCAGAGATCGATTCCGGTACGCTCGAAGCCCGTGCCCGCGAACTGGTGGAGCGCGCGCTGAAAGCCGGCGCCGATCAGGCGGATGCCGTGGTGGTGCGCGGGCGCTCCCGCTCCGTCTCCGTGCGGCTGGGCAAGGTGGAGGCGACCGAATCGTCCGAGAGCGACGATTTCTCGCTGCGCGTCTTCATTGGCCGGCAGGTCGCCAGCGTCTCCGCCAATCCGGGCTTCGACCTGCAGACGCTGGCCGAGCGAGCCGTGGCCATGGCCAAGGCCTCGCCGGAGGATCCCTATGCCGGTCTTGCCGCGCCCGAGGCGCTTGCCCGCACCATTGCCGATCTCCAGCTTTACGATGCCACCGAAGTCTCCTCGGCGGCGCTGACCGAGGCCGCGCTGGCGGCGGAGGCGGCGGCGCTCGCCGTTCCCGGCGTCACCAATTCCAGCGGGGCCGGAGCTTCTGCCGGCGCGGGCGGCCTGGTCCTCGTCACCTCCCACGGCTTTTCCGGCAGCTATCTCGGCACGCGATTCGGCGTGTCGGTGAGCGCCATTGCCGGCGAGGGCACGAAGATGGAGCGCGATTACGACTATGACAGCAAGCTCTACCATGCCGAGCTGAAATCGCCGGATGAGATCGGCCAGCTGGCGGGCGAGCGCGCGGTCAGGCGCCTGTCGCCGCGCCAGGTGCCGACGCAGAAGAACGTTACCGTCGTCTTCGATCCGCGCATGTCGCGTGGGCTCGCCAGCCAGATCGCCGGCGCCATCAATGGCGGTTCGGTCGCCCGCAAGACCACCTTCCTGCGCGACCGCATGGGCGAGCAGATCATGGCCAGGGGCATCCGCATCACCGACAATCCGCTGGTCGTGCGGGGGCCTGCCTCGCGGCCCTTCGATGGCGAAGGTGTCGCCGGCGGCCCGCTGGTCATGGTGGAGGACGGGGTGCTGAACCATTGGTTCCTGTCGTCGGCCATCGGCCGCGAGATCGGCCTGCCCACCAATGGCCGCGGCGTGCGCAGCGGGCCGACGGTCGGGGCGGCCTCGACCAATTTCGCCATCGAGCCCGGCACGATTTCGCCGCAGGAACTGATCCGCCAGGTGGGAACCGGCTTCTACGTCACCGAGTTGATCGGCAACGGCGCCAACCTGCTCACCGGCGAGTATAGCCGCGGGGCGAGCGGCTTCTGGATCGAGAATGGCGAGATCGCCTATCCCGTGTCGGAGGTGACGATTG
Source organism: Xaviernesmea rhizosphaerae (assembly GCF_001938945.1). Taxonomy (GTDB): domain Bacteria; phylum Pseudomonadota; class Alphaproteobacteria; order Rhizobiales; family Rhizobiaceae; genus Xaviernesmea; species Xaviernesmea rhizosphaerae. Next base: position 162,299 of record NZ_MKIO01000033.1, on the reverse strand, counting down.
CCTCCAACCTCAAGGAGATGCTGATGGCGATCACGCTGGCCGATGATGTCGACCGCGCCTTCGGCACCGCCGCCCCGACGCTCGCCATCGAGGGCATGACGCTTGCGGGCCGATAAGGCCTCATAGTCTGTTCAAGAATTGCCATTTGCAGGCGGCCAACGGCGATGATTGGACAGACTATCAGAGCCCGTGCCGCCCTGTTTTGACCGGATAGCCGGCGCGTGAGCGGAAGGACGGGCAAGCGAAAGGATCTACCGTGCACGAAGACGCGGAAAAGAAGACGCCGGGAAGCCGGCAGGCAGAGGATATCTGGCGCGCCGATCTCGATCTGATCACCGAGGCGGCGCAAGCTGCCGGTGCAACGGCGCTCGGGTTTTTCGGCGCCAATCCGAAGGTGCGCTTCAAGAGCGAGGACCGCTCGCCGGTCAGCGAGGCGGATTATGCCGCCAATGACGTTCTGAAGGAAAAGCTGCTGGTCGCCCGGCCGAATTATGGCTGGCTGTCGGAAGAGACGGATGACGATCCGGCCCGGCTGCGCTGCGAGACGCTGTTCGTCGTCGATCCGATCGACGGCACCCGCGCCTTCATCGCCGGCAAGGATGTGTGGTGCGTCAGCGTCGCGGTCGTGCATCGCGGCCGACCGGTGGCCGGCGTGCTCGTGGCGCCCGCACTGCGCCAGCTCTATCAGGCCACGGCCGAAGGACCGGCGCTGCTCGACGGTGCGGTGCTGAAGGCGCCGGGGCCGGCTGAGGAGCGGCCGCTGGCCGTGGCGCTGCCGGAGGATGTGCTCGCCCGTCTGCCGGAGCCGGCGCGCCGGCTGATCCACCGTGTCTCCCATGTTCCCTCGCTCGCCTACCGGCTGGCGATGATCGCCGATGGCCGCATTGATGCCACGGTTGTCAAGAAGAACGCCCATGACTGGGATCTGGCGGCGGCCGATCTGATCCTCGCGCGCGCCGGTGGCGCGCTGGTGGATCTGAGCGGCCAGCCGCTGGTCTACAACAGGGAAAGCGTGTCCCACGGCATGCTGCTGGCGGGCTCGCTCGCGGCGCAGCGGATGTTGGCGGCGACGGGTCTCGGCCAGATGCCGCAGCTGGGGACATGATGGCGGCGGCCGACAAGGGGCATTGACCTTTCTGCTGCGATGCCGCACATCACCTGTGACTTGAATGCCACATGGACGGTCCGATATGCCCAACAGCTCCGAAAAGAAACAATTGTTGCATCTCGTCTTCGGTGGCGAGCTGACGACGCTGACGGAGGTCGAATTCCGCGATCTCTCCAAGCTCGATATCGTCGGCATCTTCCCCAATTACGAGACGGCGCTGACGGCCTGGAAGGCCAAGGCGCAGCAGACGGTCGACAATGCGCATATGCGCTATTTCATCGTCCACATGCATCGGCTCCTGGATCCCAACCAGGCGTGACGCAGCCGCTGCGCGCCGCCTGGCGGCCGGCTCAACCACGCAAGGCCGTTCGCCCGGCGGCGGCCCTGCATCCTTCCTGCGGCGAGTTCTTCGCCTTTTCCGGAGCGCGGCACGGATGAGCAACCGCCCCCTCGCGCGGCTGGCGCTTTCGACCTATCGCTGGGCTGGGGCGGTCGCCTATCCCTTCATGGGCGCCTATCTGGCCATGCGCGCGGCCAAGGGGCGCGAGGATTCCAGGCGTCGCGACGAACGCTACGGCTTTGCCAGCGTACCGCGACCGCAGGGGCCGCTGGTCTGGTTCCATGCCGCCAGCGTCGGCGAGACCAATGCGGTCATTCCGCTGATCAAGGAAATCCGCGCCCGTGGCATCGCCGTGGTGGTGACCACGGGCACGACGACCTCCGCCAAGCTGGTCTCCGAGCGGCTCGATGCCTCCATCATCCATCAATATGTGCCGATGGACTTCAAGCCGGCGGTCAGCCGCTTCCTCGATTACTGGGAGCCGGATCTCGCGATCATCGCCGAGTCGGAAATCTGGCCGATGACCATCGTCGAGCTCGGCCGGCGGCATATTCCCCAGGTTCTGGTCAATGGCCGCCTGTCGGACCGCTCCTTCGCCCGCTGGAAGAAGCGGCTGTGGCTGGCAGAGGCGCTGTTCGAGAATCTCGCGCTCGTCATCGCGCAGTCGGAAGTCGATGCGGAACGCTTCCGCGCACTCGGCGCGCTGCCGGTGCTGGTCTCGGGCAATCTCAAGGTCGATACTGATCTGCCGCCTTACGACAAGGGCTCACTTGGCACCTATCGCCAGCAACTGGGCAGCCGCCGCACCTGGGCAGCGATCTCCACCTTCGACGGCGAGGAGGCGGCGGCCGCCGTTGTCCATGCGGCGCTGAAGCCGCGCACCGATCTTCTGAGCATCATCGTGCCGCGCCATCCCGAGCGGGCCGATGCGATCGAGGCCATGCTGACCCAGCGCGGGCTCAAGGTGGCCCGGCGCACGCGGCGCGATCCTCTGAATACCGATGTGGATGTGTTTCTGGGCGATACGATCGGCGAGATGGGCCTCTATCTCCGCCTGACCGAAGTGGCCTTCGTCGGCCGCTCGCTCACCGCCGAAGGCGGGCAGAACCCGATCGAGCCGGCCATGCTCGGCTGCGCCATTCTCTCGGGCGGCAATGTCCAGAATTTCCGCGAGACCTATCAGATGCTGGCCAAGAACGGCAGCGCCAAGATCGTGCGCGATGTCGAGATGCTGGCCAAGGGCGTCAACTATCTGCTCGTCAACGAGGATGTCCGCCACCAGATGATCGATGCCGGGCAGCAGACCGTGCATGAAATGCGCGGCGCGCTGTCGGCGACCATTCGCGGGCTAGAACCCTATATCAACCCCTTGAGCGTGAAGGCCCGGCTGCAGCCGCATGGCGATGCCTGAGAAGGCCGCGGCCTGCGGGCATCGCAAAGGCCCGGGATCAGGATGGGCACAGGACAGAAGCGGGGCGGATCGATGAGCGACGTACAGCCGGACAGCGCGAAGACGGACATGGGAAGTGCAGGCGGGGCGGAGGCCGGCACGGTGAAGAAAGAGGACGACCGCACGCCGATCGCCGGCATCCTGTTCGACAAGGACGGCACGCTGCTCGATTATGCCCGCAGCTGGGTACCGGTCAATTACAGGATCGCGCGGCTGGCCGCGCGCGACGACCCGGCGCTCGCCGATCGTCTGCTCAAGGCCTGCGGCATGGACCCGGAGAGCGGCCATGTCCTGCCGGACAGTCTTCTGGCCGCGGGCAGCACCCGGGAAATCGCCGAGGGCATGGTCAAGGCTGGCGCGCCATTTGCCGTGGAAGCGCTGACTGCCGAATTCGACGGCCTGTTCGAGGAAGCCGCGGCAGCCGCCGTGCCGGTGACCGAGCTCGCGCCGTTTTTCGCCCTCCTCAAGGCGCAGGGCTACCGGCTCGGCGTCGCCTCCTCCGACAACGAAGCCTCGATCCGCGAGACCGCCCGCCGCTTCGGCTTTGCCGGCGATCTGGATTTTGTCGCGGGCTATGATTCCGGCTACGGCATCAAGCCGGAGCCGGGAATGGTGCTGGCCTTCTGCGCCGCCACGGGCCTCAAGCCGGAATCGGTGGCGGTGGTGGGCGACAACAATCACGATCTGCATATGGGCCGGGCAGCCGGCGTGGGCCTGACCGTGGCCGTGCTCACCGGCACCGGCTCGCCCGCCTCGCTGGCGGCGGCAAGCGACCATTGCCTCGTCGATATCACCGCCCTGCCGGGTCTGCTGGAGCGGCTGGGCCTGGGGGTGGGGGCTGACACCGCGCAGTAAATCGTCAGCGGAAACAGTCATCGCCTACATTCCACCGGGCTGGCGGCCGACCAATTGCCAGTCTGGCCGACCGCATTGAAAAGGACGCTCATGGTCTCGCAAGCACCCGCTTTCTGGTGGCAGCCGCGCGGGCTGAAGGCCTGGGGGCTCAGCCCCTTGGCCTGGCTCTATGGCCGCATCACCGGCCGGCGCATGCGTCGGGCGGCGCGGAGCGCTGCCGGGCTTCCGGTCATCTGCGTGGGCAATTTCACCGTCGGCGGTGCCGGCAAGACGCCGACGGCGCTGGCGCTGGCAAAGGCCGCGCGCGAGAAGGGATACACGCCGGGCTTTCTCAGCCGGGGCTATGGCGGCACGGTCAAGCAGCCGACCCTGGTCGATCCTGCTCGGCACGGGGCCGATGCGGTCGGCGACGAGCCGCTGCTGCTGTCGCGCTTCGCCACGACCGTGGTCTGCCGCACGCGCATCGAGGGCGCGCGGCTGCTGGCGCAAAGCGGCGCCGACCTGATCATCATGGATGACGGCTTCCAGAGCGCGCGGCTTCACGTCGATCTCGCCGTGATCGTGGTCGACGCCCGCCGCGGCATCGGCAACGGGCTGCCATTGCCGGCGGGGCCGCTGCGCGCGCCGATGGCCGAACAGATCCGTCAGCTCTCCGTGCTTCTGAAGATCGGGGAGGGGACGTGCGCTGACCCCGTCGTGCGCCAGGTGGCGCGGGCCGGCAAGCCGGTGCTGCAGGCCCGGCTGCGACGCCATGACGCCTTATCGCTCCAAGGTGCGCGCGTGCTGGCCTGGGCCGGGATTGCCGATCCCGAGAAATTCTTCGCCACCCTTTGCGAGGCCGGCGCGGAGATCGTGGACCGGCAGGTCTTTGCCGATCATCACCTGTTGACGACGGAGGAGATCGCCGATCTTTTGGGGCGTTCCAAGGCCGGCCGTCTGCAACTGGTGACCACGGCCAAGGATCATGTGCGCCTTGCCGCCGGCCCGGGCATTTCCGGGCGGCTTGCCGCAGAGAGCGCCGTGGTGGAGGTGGAACTGGCCTTCGACGACCCTGCCGCGCCCGGCCGGCTGGTGGAGCAGGCGATGGGCCAGGGGCGACTGCGGCTGCTGGGTGTGGCGCAGCCGGGACCGGCGGCCGGCGCGACAACGAGCCGACGATAAGGGAAAGGATGCCGGAAGGAGACCTGTCTTATTGGTTGGGCAGCGCGCCCGCCCGCTTCTCCGCCTCGAAGGCGGCGGCGGCGTCGATATAGGGCTCCTGGCGGGCGACGCTCCAGTAGCGCAGCTCCTCCATGGGGATGACACGGCCCGTGACGGCGCAGACGACATGGCTGCCCGGCAGGACGATCTGGAAATCGCCGTCGAGATAGCGGACCTTGGCTTCCCTGTCGCCGCTCGGTTCAAACCGGTTCATGCTGTTTCGACCTCGCCTCATCATGCGCGCGCCCGGCGCGCCCCGGCCTCTATCATAGCCCGTCACTGATGCAAATCCCGCTCCTGTGGGAGGATGCGCGCGGGGCGTCACGAGCGCCCGAACAGACGTTCAATATCCGAAAGCTTGAGCGCGATATAGGTCGGCCGCCCATGGTTGCACTGGCCGGAGCCCGGCGTCGCCTCCATCTCGCGCAGAAGCGCGTTCATCTCTTCGATCCGCAGCCGCCGGCCGGAGCGCACGGAGCCGTGGCAGGCCATGGTCGCGGCCACATGCTCCAGCCGGGCGGAGAGCCCATTGGCCGTGTCCCATTCCGCCAGCTCGTCGGCAAGGCCGCGGATCAGGCCCGGCACATCCACCTTGCCCAGCATGGCCGGCGTCTCGCGCACGGCAATCGCGCCGGGGCCGAAGCGCTCGATCGACAGGCCGAGCGGGCGGAAGGCCTCCGCCTGTTCCATCAGCCGGTCGCAATCCTCCTCCGGCAGGTCGACAATATCGGGGATCAGCAGGGTCTGCGCCGTCACCGGCCGCTCGCGCAGGCCCTTGCGCAGGGTCTCGAACACCAGGCGCTCATGGGCGGCGTGCTGATCGACGATGACGAGCCCGTCCTCGGTCTGGGCGACGATGTAGTTTTCATGGATTTGGGCACGCGCGGCGCCGAGCGGATGGCGCAGCGCCTCCGGGTCCGGCGGCGCCAGCGGCGCATCGGCGCGGGCGGACGGCGTCAGCAGGCTCGAAAAGGCGGCCTGGACGCTGTCGGCATAGCTTTGGGCGGGTGAGGCCTCGGAAAGCCCCGCGCCGAAGGGGTCCGGCGAGCCGGAGGGGGCAGAGGCGCTGGTTGCCGCAGCAGGGTCGCCCGCAAAAGTGGCGCCCGCCGGTGCATAGGGCCGATAGGGCGAGCGCTCCAGGCTCCAGTCGCCCGGTGGCGCCTCGCTGCGGTGGAAGCCGAAGGGACGGGCAGGCTGCGCGGCGGCGGAGTTTGCCGCGCCCTCCGGCCGGAAGGCGCGCATCAGCCCGCTTGCCCCGGTGCTCGAGGCCCGGTCGCCGCCCGTCGCCAGCGCCTGCCGGATGGCGCCGATGATCAGGCCGCGCACCAGGCCCGGATCGCGAAAGCGCACATCGGCCTTGGCCGGATGGACGTTGACGTCGACAAGCGCCGGATCGATGGCGATCGACAGGACGGCGACGGGGTAGCGCCCCTGGGGAATGGTTTCGGCATAGGCCGCGCGCAGGGCCTGGAAGATCAGCCGGTCCTGCACCGGCCGGCCATTGACGAAGGCATATTGCTGCAGCGAATTGCCCCGGTTGAAGGTCGGCAGGCCGATGAAGCCCGTGAGCGCGACATCCTCCCGCTCGGCATCGATCTCCAGCGCGTTCTCGCGAAAGTCGCGGCCCAGCACCTGGGCGATGCGCTCCAGCCGGTCGTCGCCCGTGGCGGCGAATTCGAGCGTGGTGCGGTCCGTGCCCGACAGAACGAAACGCACGGCGGGAAAGGCGATGGCCATGCGCCGCACGACTTCCGAAATGGCGGCCGCCTCGGCCCGCTCCGTCTTCATGAATTTCAGCCGGGCGGGCGTGGCGAAGAACAGGTCGCGCACCTCCACGATCGTGCCGCGATTGGCGGCCGCCGGCCGCACCGGCGTCAGCCGACCGCCCTCCAGCAGGATTTCCGCCCCTTCGCCGGCGGCCTGCGGCCGGCTGGTGATGCGCAGCCGCGAGACCGAGCCGATCGAGGGCAGCGCCTCGCCGCGAAAGCCGAGCGTGCGGATGGCATTGAGATCGCTATCGAGCTTGGAGGTGCAATGGCGGCGCACGGCGAGCGTCAGATCCTCCGGGCTCATGCCGCAGCCGTCATCGGTGATGCGCAGAAGCGTCTTGCCGCCGCCGGCCGTGGCAATCTCGATGCGCCGGGCGCCGGCATCCAGCGCGTTCTCGATCAGCTCCTTGGCGGCGCTTGCCGGACGCTCGATGACCTCGCCCGCGGCGATCTGGTTGATGAGTGTCTCTGGCAGCTGACGAATGACCATGGCGTATTTTCGCCGATTTCGCTCCGCTTGAAAACCGGGCGCGGCACCTTTCCCGGCAAAAGGCAGGAAGGCCCGTTGTGCGGCCCCGCGCCGAAACCGGACGCAAGGAGAGAATCTGCTGCCTTGTTTAGTCCGCTAATGGCTTCATCGTGCGAACTCGCATGCATCGCTTAAGCCCCGCTTAAGGAAAAACTGTAAAACTTCCAAGCACTGACCCGCATGAAATGGGGTCGGGAAGACCGGTTTCATGCGCTGACATGAACGGATCAAGACTTCCCGGCAGGCTTCTCGCCTTCCGTCAGCATGGTTTTGCCTGGGATGCAGCGCGTCGCTGAGCGGCAGCGCGCGCGCAAGGAAGGTTCGTCATGTGGCGTAAGACTTTGAAGGGCCGCTGGAATGTTGGATGATGCGGCGCCTCGCGCCCGGGACAGCTCGATGATCCTCGACCTGGTGGCCAATGGCCTGGGTCTGGCTGTGCTGGTCTGGGATCGGGACGATCGACTTCTCTTCGCCGCCCGTGCCGTGCTGGGCCTGTTTCCGATCTCGCCGTCCTTTCTGGAGCCGGGAACCCGGCTGCGCGACTATCTGGGCGCGCTTTATGATGCGGGGCTTGGAGCCGGCATCCCTGTCGAAGGCAACCGGCGGCGGGTCGGCCGCGAGGAATGGATTTCCAACCGGCTGTCGCTGCACTGGCGTGAACGCTTCGAAAGCGTGGAGCGCATGGCGCGCCGCAGCTGGGTCAGCATCAGCAATCGGCGCCTTTCCAATGGCATCGGCATCGTCCTCCTGTCCGATCTGACCCAGCAGAAACTGCATGAGGAAGAGCTTCAGCAGGACCGTGAGCGCGTCGAGCTGACGGAGCGGATTCTGGACGAACTGCCCAATGCCGTGTGCGTCAAGGACCGCAATTTAAACTATGTCGCCGTCAACAAGGCCTTCTGCGACATGCACGGCATGAGCGCGTCGGCGCTGCTCGGCCGGTCCGTCTGGGATCTGGTCGATGCCGAATTCGCCGAGCGCTATGAGAACAGCGACCGCGATGTGCTTGAGAACGGCACGCGCCATGTGGCCCCGCAGCAGATCGTCACCGCCGATGGCGAGGATCTCTGGACAATCGTCCATAAGTTCCGGGTGGGAAAGCCGGCGGATGGTCTGCTGGTCACCTATTTCAGCGATGTGACGCCGCTGATCGACGGCTTCGGACCGTTGGGCATGGAGGGCAGCGGTGCGGCCCTTGTGCCGCGCGGCGCGATCGACCGCTTCGAGCCGGCGCAGAACCTCTATGATCCCTTCAAGGCGCTCGACGTGTCAAGCCTCGTGGAAACGCCGGCGATCCAGCTTCCGGTCGAGGTCGCCTACCGGCTGCGCATTCTCTTGGTGACGACTTGTCCGACCTTGGAGCGGCGTTTTGCCGATGCGCTCGCCGAACTCTCCTGCGATGTCGGCATCGTCAATTCCTTCGCGATGCTGAAGGATCTCAACGAGGCGCTGGCCGGCATCGCGCTTTCGCCCAATTTGATCCTGTATGACGAGAGCCTGGGCGCCCCACCGCCCGGGCCGTTCGACGCTCTGCCGCATCTGCCCGTCTCGCTGCATCTGGCGCCGCGCGACCTCGCCGCGCAGATCATGGCCGCAGGTCTCTCCAGCCAGGAGGTCGTCGGTGACATTCATGCGCAGGTCGCTGGTCTTGCGCCTGTCGCACAGCCGCAGACGGCGATCGATGTCCTGGTTGCGGAGGATAACGATATCAACCAGATCGTCTTCGCCCAGATCCTGGAAGGGCTCGGCCTATCCTTCAAGATCGCCGTCAATGGCGAGGAGGCCGTGGCCTTTTGGCGCAGCCATCATCCCAAGCTCATCCTGATGGATCTCGCCATGCCCGTCATGGACGGCCATGCCGCCATCCGGACGATCCGGGCGAGCGAGGAGCAGGAGGCGCAGGAGCCGACGCCGATCGTGATCGTGACCACGCAGGCCGCCGATATGGAAGCCGCGGAGATGGCGGCGCTGGCCATTCCAGCCCGCCTGATGAAGCCCGTCAGCCCGGAGCGCGTGGAGGCGCTGTTCCACCGCTTCGCCGCCGGCCAGCCCGCCGCCGAACGGATTGCGCCCTGAGGCATCGGACCGAAAGCGTTTTCAGGTTCTCGGAGAAATCCGACGCAAAAACAAAACCCGCGAGCACAAGATCGCGTGCGGCCACACGATATGACGTACTGCTGTGCGACCCTGGCCGGCGCGCTCATCCGACCTCTCGGGCCTCCGACCAGGGATGAGACCCACGGCTCGCCCTCGTTCGGGTGGCGGCAGGCGGATGAACGGGGCGCGAATGCGCGCAAGCCCGTATGTCCTGCACCATGGCGTATGCTTTTCAGTTCGATGCTTTGGTGGTCTGCTTTCGCCATCGATCGTCGGAGGCAAAACCCATAAGCGCATTTTTCTATTATAAAACTACTGCTGATTTTATAATATCAAGTTTTACTCATACTATCTGCACCTTTTCCTGGAAGTCGACAGGGTTCGCCTGCCCGATTCTCTAAAATACAACCAACGTCGCTATTCTTTTCCTCATTGTTTCCGGCTAAAGTTGTTCATCGGAGGACTATCTTAAATCTATCGTTGCAGAGGCGCGTTGCGTCCTGAATTTTTGTCATTTTTCGGGCATCCTGTTAGAATGCGGGATCCCGCTGGTTAGATTTTGTTAAGTTTGTTCTCCGCATTTTATGCACGCGACGACAGGAAATGCGCAAATCGGATAGAGAATGACAGCTGTCTTCCTCACGCGAGAGCCAAAACATGCAGCTGCTTCGGAGCGAGACCGGCTGGCCGATGGTCTGACCGGGCTTGGCAATCTCGGATGGATGGACCAGGAAGTGCGCCGTCTTGCCGCGGAACGGCAGGATGATCCTGCGCCATTTACCGTCGCGCTTGCCAATATCGACGGGTTCCGGCCGATCAACGATCTTCTCGGCCAGCGCGCGGGCGACGATATTCTGCGCCAGGTCGCCAACCGCCTGAAAGCCTGCCTGCCGGATGGCGCCACCGTGGTGCGGGTGGGGGGAGACCAGTTCGGCTTCGTGCTGCCATTGGTGTTCGAGCAGAAGGGGGCTGAGAAGGTCGGCCTGATGCTCAAGGATGTTCTGGCCGCACCCTTCGAGATCGGCGAGCGTCACATCCGTCTCTCGGCCTCCTTCGGCTTCGCGATCTATCCCTTTGCCGGGGATGATTTCGATGCGCTGATGAAAAGCGCGAGCACCGCACTTTACCGCGCCAAGCGCCGCGGGCGGGCGCAGATCACCATCTACAGCGAACAGATCGCACTGGAAATGCGCCGGCGCACGCAGATCGAGCAGGCGCTGCGCAATGCCATCATTGCCGACGAGGTGGATGTGCATTTCCAGCCGATCGTCGATCTGACGGGCGACCGCCTGGTCGGCTTTGAAGCGCTTGCACGATGGCATGATGCCGATCTCGGCACCATCTCGCCGTCCGATTTCGTACCGCTGGCGGAAGATCACGGCTTCATCGACAGGTTGACGGAGGTGCTGTTTCGCAAGGCGCTTCGCGCGGCGCTGGCCTGGCCGAAGGATATCTTCCTCTCCTTCAACCTGTCGTCCGCCCAGTTCGTCGATCTGTCGATCGCCTCGACCGTGGTCAACATCTGCCGCCAGACCGGCTTCGATCCTCGCCGCCTGATCATCGAGATCACCGAAACCGCCGTCATGGCTGATGCCGATACGGCGCAGGAAATCGTCGCGGAAATGCGGGCGGCGGGCATCCATGTCGCGCTTGACGATTTCGGAACAGGCCAGTCCAGCCTCTGCCGCCTGCGCGATTTCGCCTTCGACAAGGTCAAGATCGACCGCTCCTTTGTCTCCCGCATCGCTAACGACCATGCGAGCGAGCAGATCGTCAAGGCGATCATCGCCATGTGCGTGGGCCTTAATCTCGAGGTCGTCGCTGAGGGCATCGAAACCCCGGCCGAGGCGATGAAACTGAAAGCGCTTGGATGCCATATGGGCCAGGGCTATTTCTATGGAAGGCCCAAGGATATCGCGTCGACGTTGAAGGATCTCAACGGACCGTTTGCGCGCGGAGACACAAAGGCCTGACGCCGGGCTCACGCGCTGCCAGCGCGCGCCGGGCGGTGTCGGCTCGGGGACCGTGTTTCAAGATCATGGCCGAGAGCTTCGCCGCATCCAGATAGCGAAAAAGAGCGGCGCCGGCAGGCACCGCTCTTCTCGGTCAGGCAGTCAATCGGGTAAAGGCTTATCCGATCAGTTGTTGGTCGCCGGAGCAGCCGGAGCCGGAGCTGCGCCGCCTGCGGGAGCCGCCGTCGACGAGGTCGTCGAGGCATCGACATTGCCGTTGTTCGATTCCGCCATCTGCTGCGAGCGGGTCTTGAACTCCGGCGCATTGCGCAGCGAGTCCGAGGTTTCCTGCGTGGTCAGCTTCATGTCGTTGGAATTCGGCACTTCGGCTATGGTGATGGTTTCCAGCGGAACGGCGACGTTCTTTTCGCCGATACCCAGGAAGCCGCCGACACCGATCACGGCTGCCTCGACCGAGCCGTCGGTCGAGAAGATCACGTCGTTGATCTCGCCGATGCTCTCGTCATTGGAGTTGTAAACGGACTGGCCGATATAGCGGTTGGCCGAAACCTGGTTTGCACCCTGCTCGGTAATGTAGTTGCCCGTCTTGGCGCCGGCATCGGCAGCCTGGCCAGCAAGCGGTTTGGCGGCGTTGTCGCCCATCTGGCCGGTGGTGGCGTCATTGGTCATCGGCGCGGGCTGCATGGCGTTCGGCTGCGCCGGCTGAGCGGCGTCCTGCGCGAAGCTTGCGGGAGCGAAAGCGACGAGACCGGCGAAGAGGGCGCCTGCGGCAACAGAAGCAGTGAGTTTCTTGGTCATTTCCAACCTACCTTTCCTTGTTCTTTGTCGATCAGGGCGCGGGTTCGTTTCCGCACCGGTGATGCCTTGAGAACGCCAAAGGCTGGAACTGGTTCCGATAAAAATGTCGACGAAAATCGAGTGGAATCAGCGAAATTGCATGGAACTTTCGGAAAATGCGGGACGAGCGATGCGGGCGTTTCGGTCACCTCTTCGTGAGATTTGCGTGTCCAGCGCGCTGGCGCCGCACAACCTTTGCGGTGCGGCGCCGAAAAGCATGCGAGTACCGCCGTGCTCAGAGAATGTAGGCCGGCTCGAACCTTCCCTCGACCGAACGGCCAAGCTCGAAAGTCTTGCCGGCATTCGGATCCTTGTCGCGGGCGGCGGCATCCATGCCTTCATAAGCAGAGGTGACGAGCATCCGGTCCGCCTTGGCGCCGATGAAGGCGGGGCAGCTGGTCTGGCTGGCGGGAAGATGGTGGCGTTCGAGCCGCCGGCCGCTGTCTGCGTCATAAACATCGACCGCGCCGGCACCCCAGCGCGCCACCCACAGCCGGCCGTGCGCATCGCAGACCGCGCCGTCGAACCCGCCCTCGGCTTGCCCTTCCTCAGCCAGCAGCGTCGGCGCGCCGGTCGGCAGGCCCGTCGCCGGATCGAGCGCCACTTTATAGAGCCGGTTGGCCATGGTGTCGCTGTAATAGGCCGTGGCGCCGTCGGGCGAGAAGCAGATGGCATTGGGAATGGTGATGTCGCCGATCAGACGGGTGACCTTGCCGCGCGCCACATGATAGATCGCGCCGGCCTTGTCCTCGGCCTTGCGGCCCATGGTGCCGATCCAGAGCGCGCCGCTCTGGTGCACGCGCCCGTCATTGGAGCGGTTGGCCGGATTGTCCTCGATCGTCAGGAGCTTCTCGAAGCGCCCGTCGGCGCGATGGCGCAGGAACAGGCCCTGATCGCTCGCCACCACCTGGCTCTCGGCATCGACTCGGGCCAGCACGCTGCCGAGGAAGGGCAGGGACTGCACCGCGTGGCGGCCGCTCTCCAGATGCAGCGAATGCAGTTCGCGGCCAAGGATGTTGAACCACCAGGCCGTGCCGGTGTCCGGGTCGTAGCTCGGGCCTTCGCCCAGCTCCAGCGTCTCGTCAAAGAGGATGCGGCCGGCAAATTCGGTTTCGAGGGTCATCGTCGTCATGCTCCGTAGACGGCGTCATAGGCCTTGATGGTCGCGTCGGCGCGTGCGCGCACCTCCGTCGCCGTCATCCCGGGTTTGAACAGGCTGGAGCCGAGGCCGAAGCTCTTGACCCCGATCTTCGCATAGTCGGCGAAGTCGGTCTCCGAGACTCCACCGACGGCCGCGATCTCCAGCTCCTTCGGCAGGACCGCGCGGATGGCGGAGATGCCGGAAGCGCCGAGCACGCTGGCGGGAAAGAACTTCAGACCGGTCGCGCCGGCCCGGGCGGCAGCCAGAGCTTCCGTCGGCGTGAAGACGCCGGGCAGCGTCACCATGCCCTTGGAAGCGGCATGCGCGATCACGGGCGCATCGACATTGGGCGAGACGAAGAGACGGCCGCCGACCTGATCGAGCCGATCGACATCCTCCGTGGTCAGCACCGTGCCGGCGCCGATCAGCGCATCCTTCGGCGCCATTTTCGCGGCGATTTCGATCGAGCGGAAGGGATCCGGCGAATTGAGCGGGATCTCGATGGCGCGCAGGCCTGCCTCCAGCAGCGTGCCGACGACGGCCTCGGCCTCCTCCGGCTTCAGGCCGCGCAGAATAGCGACCAGCGGATAGCGCATGGGCGGAAAGGGAATACGGGACATCATAACACTCCTCAAGATGGCCAGACGGCGCTGGCGGCGGCATGCAGCCCTCGGCGCACAGCCTGATCGGCATCGATCACCGTGGCGCCAAGCGTGGCGGCCTCGAGCGCCGCCGTATAGAGCGCCGCCATGGCGCCCGACGCGATGAGCTGCACATGGAGAGCATCCGGCGCGGTGTCGCGCGCGCCGGCGATTTCAAGCCCGATCAGAAGGCCCGAGAGCCGGGCCTTGGCCGAGGTCGCATCCAGGCCATGTAGAAGCTGGCCCGAGCGCAGCGAGAATACCAGGTTGCTGAAGCGCGCCGACGAGATGCAGGCGGTCTTCACCGCATCGAGAAAAGCCGGATGGCTGCCGTCGAAGGGGCCTGCCCCCTCGATCGCATGGCGCAGGATCGACTGTTTGCCGATGACGTCGAAGAGCTCGCCGGTCATGAAGGTCGAGAAGCCCTCGACCGCCCCGTCGCGCAGGCGCACCCATTTGGAATGGGTTCCGGGCATGCACAGGAGATGGCTGCCGGGCCCGAGATCGCCCGCCGCCCCCATAAGCTGGGTTTCCTCGCCGCGCATCACGTCCGGCGCCGCTTCGAGCCGTTGCGCAAGACCCGGCAGAATGCGGATGTCGCGGTTGGGGTCGGGGACGGTGACCGCGCGGCCGACGATCGCGTCGAGCCGGGCCGGCACGTCGAGATAGCCGGCATCCATCCAGCCCTGGCGCGCGCCGGCCATGCCGCAGATCATTACCGGCAGATGGGCCGGCGCGTCCAGCGCGGCCAGATGCCGCTCCAGAACGGCGGAAAAGCCTTCTTGCGCTGCCGTGGTCATGCCTTCGCCCGCGCGCCGCTCGGCCAGCGGCGTGCCGTCCGCGCCGATCAGCCAGAGGCGGAAGCTGGTCGTGCCCCAGTCCACCGCCGCATAGATTGCCTCAGTCGTCACAAAACCCCTCCGTCCACGATGATGGCCTGCGCCGTCAGCGCCGCAGCGCCTTGCGAGGCGAGAAACAGGCAGGGGCCGACCATGTCGTCGGCCACCAGGCTGCGTTTGATGCATTGCCGGTCGATCATGGCGGCGATCGCGCCGTCGGTCAGCCAGAGCGCCTTCTGCCGCTCGGTCACCACCATGCCCGGCAGGAGCGCGTTGACCCGGATGCCTTTCGGTCCCAGCCGTCCGGCCAGCGATTTCGTCAGCCCGATGATGCCGGCCTTGGCGGCGCTGTAGGCGGGCAGCTCCCCCATGTTCAGGAGGTAGGCGATCGATGAGAAATTGACGATGGCGCCGGCACCCGAGGCTTGCAGATAGGGCGCGGCGGCCTTGGCGGTGAAGAGGAGCGGCTTGAGATTGATGTCCAGCGCCTCGTCCCAGTCCGCCTCCTCCATCGTCTCCAGATCATGGCGGTCGTCGCGCGCGGCATTGTTGACCAGCACGCGCAGCCCGCCGAGCTGCTCTGCCGCTTGCCTGACGCAAGCGTGCAGGCGCACCGTGTCTCTGAGATCCGCATGGAGAAAGAGCGGCGGATGGGCAAGGCCCGGCGAAAGCCGTTCAACCAGCGCCTGCGCCGCTGATGCATCAATGTCGATGAAGGCGACGCGGGCGCCCTGTCGGGCGAAGCCCTCCACGAGCGCCGCACCGATGCCCGACGCGCCGCCGGTGATCAGCACGCCGCACCCCGAAAGATCGGGATGATGCGCGCAGACGGTTTTGCTCATCGGGCGCGCCTCCCTTGCGCATTATCGCCAACTGTTCCATTATATGGAATATACTTCTGTTATCTGGAATATCTGCCGTGACAGGACGCCTTGTCAAGGCTGGCAGCATGACAGGCCGCGTCCGCTGGCGTGATGACGCGCTCGGGTCCTGGCTGGGGTACTGGTTTGACAGACTGCGCGGATTGCGGACGGACAAGCATCAAGCCGGCTTCGGGACGATCCGCTCTGAAGACGGAAATCTGGCGCATCCCGATAGTCCAGTGCGCATGGAAAGGGCGGCTCGGCCGATGGCGGCAGGCGAGAAAGACGATGCGGGGCAGGATGCCGCCGCCCGGAGCGCCACGGGGACGCTGGGCAAGGCCATGGCGCTTCTGGAGCTTGTGGCCATGGCCGACCGTCCGCTGCGGCTCACTGATCTCCTGCATCGCTGCGGCCAGCCGCGCGGATCGTTGCACCGGCAGCTCTGCCATCTCGTCGCCGAAGGCCTGCTGCGTCAGCGACCGGATCTGAGCTACGAGCCGGGCCTGCGCCTGCTCAAGCTGGCGCATCGCGCTTGGAGCCGCAACGATGTGAAGACGCTGGCGCGTCCCTATCTGAGCCGGCTGCATGATGCGACGGGCGAGACGGTGCATGTCGGCATTCTCTCCGGTGTCGAGATCGTCTATATCGACAAGGTGGAGAGCCGCCAGACCGTGCGGATGGACTCGCGCATCGGGCGCTCCGCGCCGGCTTACTGTACCGGACTTGGCAAGGCCGCCCTTTCGGCTCTGCCGCCTGCGGCGCTCGACTCGCTTCTTTCGTGCATGGTCTTCGAGCGATTCACGGCCAATACCCATTCCAGCCGCTCGTCGCTTTTGTGCGATCTGGAGGCGATTCGCCGATGCGGTTATGCTTTCGACCGGGAAGAACACGAAAAGGAGATTCGCTGCGTGGCGGCGCCTGTGCATAGTGTGCAGGGCAATCTCGTCGGGGGGCTGTCCGTGACGGGACCTGCTTACCGTGTCAGCATGGAGCAGCTTGAAGCGTGGTCTGGTGCCGTTTCTTCGGCCGCCCGAGCGCTTAGCGATGATCTATCGGTCGCACTTGGACCGGATATGCGCGGTTTCTGAATAAAGACCGGTTGAAACTGCAGGAAACACGACGGAAATCGTACGTTGCGCCCCCTTTATGACAGGCGGCGGACGCGATATCTGTCATCAGACAATGTAAGCTGTTAATAGCGGATGATGTCGAATCTGGGACGGGATCGACGCATGCGGTAAAGTTTGAGGGTCTTCATGGACGTCACGAGACAGGACCGAGGGGCGCTGGAAATTGCCAGCCGCACCGAGCCGCCGACGACGGAGGCGGACATTTTCACGACGCTTCAAAGCCTGGTCATGGCACATCGCTTTCGTCACTTTCTGGTGATGGCCTTGCCCGGCGCCACGGTGCGCCAGCTTTCAGAGGTTGTGATGATGACGGACTGGCCGGCGACGCTGCTGCGCCGCTATGATGCCGCGAGCCTGTTTACCGGCAGCCCGATCATCAAGCGCCTTCGCCGCTCCACCGTTCCCTTCGTCTTCGACATCGGTCTGCTCCCGCGCAAAGATGAGAAGAGCGATGCTGCCCTCGAGTTTTTCGCGCATGCGCGCCTGAAGCGCGGCATCTATATTCCGGTGCATGATGCGCGCGGCCAGTGCGGCGTGGTCGGCTTCGGTGGCGACCGCGAGCCTGTCAGTCATGAGGAGATGAAGATCCTCACTTTCACCGCTGCCGATCTTTTCGCCAGGCTGTGCGCCATTCGGCGCGAGCAGATCGCCGGCGAGCGGCTGTCGCGCCGCGAGATCGAGTGCCTGAGCTGGGCTGCGGCCGGCAAGACGACGCTGGAAATGGCGCAGATCCTCAATCTGTCGGAATATACCATCAATCATTACCTCAATCGCGCCAGCCGCAAGCTGAACACGGTCAATCGCGTGCAGACCGTGGCGCAGGCTATGCGTGCGGGCTTGATTCACTGATGTCGGGCAAGACGACGGACGGCGCCCCTGCGCGTCGCCCGGAAAAAAACGCGCGGGGAAAGACTGAGCAGGATATGATCGACCAGAAACCGGCGGCCGGCGACGCTGTGCAAGAGCAGCCTGCCCGGCCGGAGCAGTCGGCCAGACCAGAGCAGATGGCGAGCGAAGTTGCGCAACTGCGCACGCAATTCGATGTCATCCGCTTCATGAAGCGTAAGGCTCAGGCCTTCGGCTTCCGCTACTTCATGATCGCCCGCGTCCCGACCGTGGAAATGGAGACGCTGGCGGGCGCCTCGATCGTTTCCAATGTTCCGGTCGAGCTGACCGCGCATTATGACAAGGCCGGCCTGCTGCATTCGAGCGGCGGCATGAAAAGGCTGCGGGAAACCGCCACGCCCTTCCAGTTCGACCTGGACGACTGGTATCGGCAAAGCGTGCCGAGCGAAGAACTCGCCCAGCATATGAAGATCCTGGCTGTTCACCAGATCGAGCAGTCGAACTATTTTCCGGTCCATTATGCTGATGGCAGCCGGGGGGTCGTCATTTTTCTCGGTGCACGGCACAGCTTTTCCATGGCCGAACTCATGGAACTGCAGATGATTTCGATCCATGTCTACAATCGCCTCGCCGAAATCGGCGTGGTGCTGCGCGACAATGGACTCGAACTCACCGAACGTGAGATCGAATGTCTGAACTGGACGGCGGCCGGCAAGACCAGCGCCGAGATCGCCTCGATCATCGGCCTTTCCGAGCATACGGTGAACCACTATCTCAATCACGTGACCCGCAAGCTCGGCGCCGTCAACCGCACCCAGGCCGTGGTCAAGGCTATCCGGCTGGGCTATGTCCGCTAGGGCATCGGACCGAAAACTGGCCACCGGTTCTGCGATGACGACATGCGAAAATGCAAAGACTTCAAGCACGGGCAGCGACTCTGAGATATCGCGCCGCGCTTGATCGGCTTCTGCCTGTCGAGCGGGCAGCTGCCTCATGGCTTTGCTTAGTGTGCAGGCAGGCGGCGGAGTTGGGCGATAGATGCTGTAGCGGCGGCCCTTTGGCGCAGGCGTTCTTTCGATCTGGCACGTTTCCTGCTTCTTTATCACCAGGTCCAGAGGGGACTTGGGGTGGCGCGTGTCGATCCGCGCGGCGCCCGGCCTGAACGAACAAAGCGCGCCCATGAAGGCAGCGCGAACAAAAGACCGCTTTTCGCCCTGGTGTTCCCGGATGTACGGACACCGGGGCGGAAGGCGGCCTTTCTTTTTTTTGACTGCGGCTGTTTTCGCACATCATCGAAGCTTTGCGGTGAGGCCGCCCGCTTCGTCAACTGGTGCGCTTGCCTGCGCTCCCATTTGCCGGCGCTCCGCCCGGCCCGCTCTTGCTTCCATGCTTTTGTCGCATCTGCTCCTTCCGTCTCGCGCCCGGTCTCTTGGCGCGGCCTGCCGCCTCCATTATGTACGAGCCTCACCAAGGGGCAGCGCCGCAGGGCGCGATCCCGGAGCGCATCCTGCGGATCGGGGGACAGCCGGCTCTGGCAGAGGCAGCCCCAGCACGCAAAGGCAAGGAGTTTGGACATGGCGCAGGTCACGCGGGAGATCGTTCTGGACGCGCTAAGGGCGGTGCGCGGGCCGGACCTCGAGGGCAATATCGTCGATCTGGGCCTTGTCTCCGATGTCTTCATCTCCGACGACAAGGTCTATTTCTCGATCACCGTTCCCGCCGAGCGCGCCCGCGAACTCGATCCGCTGAGGGCAGCGGCCGAGCGCTGCGTCAAGGAGCTTCCCGGGGTAAAGGGCGCCATGGTGGCCCTGACGGCCGACCGGCGGGCAGGGCAGGTCGCCCCCCGGCCGGCCCCGGCCGCATCCCCTGCCGCTCATTCCCCCACCGCTCATTCCCATGCGGGCCATTCTCACGCGGGCCACGGCCATACCGGACATGCGCATGCGGCCCCCTCTCAAGGCGGCGGAGCCGCTCCGCGCCAGCCGACGGCGGCGCAGAAGGCCGGCATTCCCGGCGTCGGCGCCATCATCGCGGTCGCCTCCGGCAAGGGCGGCGTCGGCAAGTCCACCACCTCGGTCAATCTCGCCCTTGCGCTTCAGACCAATGGGCTGAAGGTCGGCATTCTCGACGCGGATATTTACGGCCCCTCCATGCCGCGCTTGCTCAAGCTCAGCGGCCGGCCGCAGCAGGTCGATGGCAAGCTGATCCGCCCGATGGAGAATTACGGACTCAAGGTCATGTCCATGGGCTTCCTCGTCGATGAGGAGGTGGCGATGATCTGGCGCGGGCCGATGATCCAGTCGGCGCTGCTGCAGATGCTACGCGAGGTGCAATGGGGCGATCTCGACGTGCTCGTGGTCGACATGCCGCCCGGCACGGGTGACGCGCAGCTGACCATGGCCCAGCAAGTGCCGCTGGCCGGGGCCGTCATCGTTTCCACCCCGCAGGATCTGGCGCTGATCGATGCGCGCAAGGGCCTTGCCATGTTCCGCAAGGTCGAGGTGCCGGTGCTCGGCATCGTCGAGAATATGAGCTATTTCATCGCTCCCGACACCGGAAATCGCTACGATATCTTCGGCCATGGCGGGGCCGAGCGCGAGGCGCACCGCATCGGCGTGCCCTTCCTCGGCGGCGTGCCGCTGACCATGGGCATCCGCGAGACCTCGGACGCCGGAACGCCGGTCGTGGTGTCGGAGCCGGAGGGCGAGCCCGCGCGCATCTATCGCGCCATCGCCACCAAGGTCTGGGAACAGGTCTCCGCCCGCGCGGCCGATTCGGGACGGGTCGCGCCGCGCATCGTCTTCGAATAGGGCCTCGCCGCCTGTGCTGGCTGCCGCTCAGGACAGGGTTTCCGACATCCGCCCGCTTTAACGCCTGCGACGAAAACATGGCAAAAGGTGCGGGCGGCGGTTGATTTCGTCGCCGCATTGGGTCATATGCCCTGCGCTTTCGGCGGGTGTCGCTCTTTGGCGCCGCCGCTTGACGCCGGGTCGCGGGCGCCGGGCTTTCCCGTTCGGGGCGGCGGCAAGCGTATCGGAGCGCGTCACGCTCTGACGATGCCGGATTGCCGCGATCAGGATCGATCCGGAGCAGGGGCTGCGAGCCAGAGCGTGAATGTGACGGTCTCCGCGTTGAGCCGCTTTCGGCGCCGGATGTTGCAAGGCCTTTGAACGTCATGTCCGCTTCGCTCCGGGCAACGCGTCGAAACCAACGGGATGATGCATTTTGGGCAAGCCTGTTTCAGCCGGAGATGCACATGGCCTCGTCGATGAAAGCCTTTCCATGACAGAGCGGGTCTTGCCGATGCCGGCTTTGCCTTTTTCTTTTCCGGCACATGCCGCGTTCTTGGCGATCTCGTGGTTGTGGAGCGCAGGCGCATGATCGTGCTCTATGATGCCCGGGGCGAGAGCCTTGCGCTCGATCCCGCCCATCCGATCGACGCCCTGCCTGAGGATATCGTCTGGATCGATCTTCTGCGGCCCTCGCGCGAGGAGGATGCGCTTGCCGAGCGCCTGCTCGGCATCGAGGTGCCGACCCGGGAAGACCTGAAGGACATCGAGCCTTCGAGCCGTCTCTACATGACCGACCGCGCAATCTTCATGACCGCCTCGCTCGTCTGCCGCGCCGAGGGCGAACATCCCGTTCTCACCGATGTCGCCTTCGTGCTGACCGGCAATCGGCTGGTCACCGTGCGGTATGATGAGCCCCGGGCCTTTGCCCTGTTTCGCGCGGCCATGCCGCGCATCCAGGGCGGCTGCCCCAGCGGCGTCATCCTGGCTGCGCGGCTGCTGGAAACCATCGTCGATCGCACGGCCGAGATCTTGGAAGAGGCTGTCGCCAAGCTCGATGCGCTCTCCTTCAAGGTGTTCGACCGCAACACCGGGCGCAAGCGCCGGCCGCCGCAATATCTGGAGGCGCGGCTGCTCGATGTTGCGCTCCATCACCGGCTGATCGCCAAGACGCGCGACAGTCTCGCCTCGCTGGCGCGTCTCGTCGTCTTCCTCCAGAGCGCCCCGTTCATGGAGAAGGAAAAGGAGGCGCAGGCACTGGTGCTGGTCGTGGCGCGCGACATCCAGTCGCTGTCCGAACATGCCGGCTTCATCTTCGGCAATATCACTTTTCTGCTCGATGCCTCGCTGGGCCTGATCAGCGTCGAGCAGAATGCCATCATCAAGATCTTCTCGATCGCCTCCGTGGTTTTCCTGCCGCCGACGCTGGTCGCCTCGATCTATGGCATGAATTTCGAGATCATGCCGGAGCTGCACTGGCACCTCGGCTACCCCATGGCGCTTATGACCATGCTGATCTCGGCCATCGTTCCGTTTTTCATCTTTCGCTGGAAGGGATGGCTGTGAAACCCCACATGTCCGGCCTGATGCGCGGTAGCGCGCACCCTTCTTTCCTCCAGCTGCCGCCGCAAGCAGGCGTGGTGCGCGTCCGCCACGCCGCCACCGCCTGAGGCAGGGATATCGATCATGTCTTCATCCGCTTCCCCGTCCTCCAGCCCCGCCGAAGGCTCCACCGCGCATGGCGCGCATGAGCCTGCGCATGGGCCGCAGAAACTGCTGGGCGCGGCACTCGGGTCGATCGGCGTCGTTTATGGCGATATCGGCACCAGCCCCCTCTATGCCTTTCGCGAGGCGCTGCGCCCCGTGGCCGGCGATGGCCTGAGCCGGCTGGAAATCATCGGCCTCGTCTCGCTCGTGCTGTGGACGCTGACGATCATCGTCACGCTGAAATATGTGCTGTTCCTGCTGCGCGCCGACAATCATGGCGAAGGCGGCACGCTGTCGCTGCTGGCGCTTCTGATGAAGTCGCGGGGGCGGGCGGTCTCCTTCCTGTTCTTCACCGGCGTCGCCGGGGCGGCGCTGTTCATCGGCGATGCCATGATCACGCCGGCGCTGTCCGTGCTTTCGGCGGTGGAAGGGCTGAAGCTCGTCGCGCCGCATTTCGAGCACTATGTCGTGCCGATCTCGGTGATCATCCTGGTGATGATCTTCGCCGTCCAGTCGCAGGGCACCGATCGCGTGTCGAAATTCTTCGGGCCGATCACGCTGGTGTGGTTCATCGCCATCGCGCTCGCCGGCCTGTCGCATATCCGGGACGATATCGGCATTCTCGCCGCCTTCAATCCGGCCTATGCCATCACCTTCCTGCTGCAGTCAGGCCCGGCGGGCTTCGTCGTGCTCGGCGCGGTGTTCCTGACGGTGACAGGGGCGGAGGCGCTCTATGCCGATCTCGGCCATTTCGGCCGCAGGCCGATCCAGCTCGCCTGGATCGCCGTGGTCTTCCCCTCGCTGGCGCTGAACTATCTCGGCCAGGGCGCGCTGGTGCTGAAGGATCCGGCGGCGATGGACAATCCGTTCTTCCTGCTGTTTCCCGACTGGGCGCTGCTGCCGGCGGTGCTGCTGGCCACGGCGGCGACGATCATCGCCAGCCAGGCGGTCATTACGGGCGCCTTCTCGCTCGCCCGCCAGGCGATCAATCTCGGCTTCCTGCCGCGCATGGCCATTCTCCACACCTCGCGGGTCTCGACCGGGCAGATTTATGTGCCCAACGTCAATTCCGTGCTGCTGTTCGGCGTGATGCTGCTGGTGCTGATGTTCGGCTCGTCCGAATCGCTGGCGACCGCCTATGGCATCTCCGTCACCGGCGCGATGGTGGTGACGACCTTGCTCGCCTTTGAATTCGTACGCCTGCGCTGGCACTGGCCTGTCTGGGCGGCGGCGTCGCTGCTCGTGCCGCTCCTGCTCCTGGAGCTGGTCTTCCTCGGTGCCAATCTGCTGAAGATCCATGATGGCGGCTATATCCCGGTGATGATCGCCGCCGGCTGCGTCGTCTTAATGTGGACCTGGGTGCGCGGCACGCAGCTCCTGCGCGACAAGACGCGCCACACCGACATTCCGCTCGCCTCCTTCATCAAGTCGATCGAGCGCGAGAGCGCCCACGCTCCAGTGGCCGTTCCCGGAACCGCGATCTTCCTGACTTCGGAGCCGGACTCCACGCCCGCCGCCCTTCTGCACAACATCAAGCACAATCACGTGCTGCATGCGCAGAACTACATCCTGACGATCCGCACGACCAACACCCCGATGGTGCCGATCGAGCATCGCGTCAGCGCCAGCCGCCTTTCCGACCGTTTCGGCCTTCTGGAAATGCGCTTCGGCTATATGGAAACACCGAATGTCTCCCAGGCGCTGGGCGTGTTCCGCAAGTCGGGGCTGAAGTTCGACATCATGTCGACCTCCTTCTATCTCGGCCGGCGCAAGCTGGTGCCGGACGCCAAATCAGGCATGCCGCACTGGCAGGACCGGCTGTTCATCGCCATGGCGAATGCCGCCATCGACCCTTCCGATTACTTCCGCCTGCCGACCAACCGGGTGGTGGAACTGGGCTCGCATGTGATCATCTGACCCGGCACGGGGAAGAAAAGCGGGAACCGCTTTTCCGCCTGATCCGATAGCGCCGACGAGCCTGCCGACCCGCCGGGGAAGCGATCTTCACCAAGCATTAAGGTTAATGCTTCATTGTCGCTTCCACAGGGCCACGGGACAAGACCGGCGGCCGCAGCCAGATTTCGTGTCATCGCAGCTTCGGACAGTGCCGGCATCCTCCCGCCGCGCGCATCCCTGCGCCTGCGCGAAGCATACCGGGTGGAGTGCGTTCGGTGCGTCATCAGTCGAAGTCTCGCGGGGGCCGCGTCTCCCGCCCGCCTTTTTCCGCAGGGCCTTTTCTGCGCCGGCTCGCGCTGGGACTGGGCATCACCTTCGCCTTTCCCGTGGCGTCGGGCCATGCCGATATCGCCACCTTTCTGTCCGGCATCAACCGGGGCGGGGAGAACTGGCGGGTGGTGATGACCCGCTCGCCCGCAGGCTCGGTGCATCAGGTGGAAATCGCCTTCAACGATCCGCTGGTCACCGGCGCGCTCGGCGATGGCGCCGGCCTGCGCCTGCCCGATGGCGAACGCGTCGCCCTCTCGCCGATGGAAAAGCAGGCCGATGCCACGCCGGATGAGGAGCGGGTCAACCGCAAGGCCAAGAAGGGCCGCATCGTCGCCGTCACCCCCGTGACGCCGCCGAAGGACTTCACCGCCGGCTCGATCCTGGAGCGCCACAGCGCGCT
Source organism: Xaviernesmea rhizosphaerae (assembly GCF_001938945.1). Lineage (GTDB taxonomy): Bacteria > Pseudomonadota > Alphaproteobacteria > Rhizobiales > Rhizobiaceae > Xaviernesmea > Xaviernesmea rhizosphaerae. The sequence continues at coordinate 137,559 of NZ_MKIO01000033.1, read as the reverse complement.
GACGCGCCCGCTGTTCGAGGGCGAGGAGCGGATGGTCTTCGCCAAGGCCAGGATCAAGGGGCAGGAAATCCAGATCGCTACGGCCTTCTACAAGAAGGCGCCGCCGAAGCCCGACCGCAGCATGTCGCCTGTCGTCGCCAGCCTCGTCACCAGCCAGAAGGCCGATGTTCTCGCCACGGCCTATGCGCCTGCCGCGCCCGACTATGCCCGCGAATCGCCGTTCGATTCGATCCTGACGCGGGATGAGAGCGGCGGCCGCTTCATTCCCGAGATCTCGCCCGAGGATCATGCCTGGGCGGCGACGCCGCTCCCGGCCGAAGTGTTCGGCGAGGCGGAGCAGAAATGCCTGACCGACGCGATCTACTTCGAATCGCGCGGCGAATCGGCCAAGGGCCAGGCCGCCGTGGCGCAGGTGGTGCTGAACCGCGTGCGAAATCCGTCCTATCCCAAGACCATCTGCGGCGTGGTCTACCAGAACAAGGACTGGTACAATCGCTGCCAGTTCTCCTTCGCCTGCGACCGCATTCCCGACATCGTCTGGTCGCGCGCAACCTGGAATCAGGCCCATGAGATCGCGCTGGCCGTGACCGCCGGCAAGATCTGGCTGCCCGAGGTCGGTTCCGCCACCCATTATCACGCCACCTATGTGCGCCCCGACTGGGGCCCGACGATGAAGCGGCTGACGCAGATCGGCAAGCACATCTTCTACCGCACCTATGGCGGCGGCTGGAGCTGAGGCGCGCGCACAGGCCTGTGAAGGCCCGTCACTCCACCGCGCAAGTCCTTCCAGGCCCGCCTGATTCCGCGACAGGGCAGGGCAGACGATTCTCCCTGATGGGCGACGATTGTGTGTGCATTGCAGCACTGTCGGGCGTCTTTTTACGCCGGCGCGGCGGTCTTCGACGCGACCAATGGCTTCCTCTTGCCGCCATTCCCAGGCAATAGGCGTTCAAACTATTGAAAATATTGTGTAATATTGTTGCTGGGGAAGACCTCGCTTCGCCTTGACGAGCGGGACGGCGAAAACTATGGTGCGGCCGACTTCAAACGGTCGACGTTGGCCCCAAATCTGGCCTTTTGATGGCCGCATCCTTGCTGCACAGTGCAAGCTGTCGATGCGGGCAAACGGAGGAGATGCCGATGTCGGACAACCGGAGCGAAGATCTGGAAGGCAGGCTGAAACGCCTTGATGCCGAACTCTCCGCCAAGCGCGGGGATGCCGCGCATCAGGCGGCGCAGGAGGGAAGGGCAGCCGAAACCCGCAAGGGCTATCAGGTCGCGGTCAAGCTCTCCAGCGAGTTTATCGCCGCGATCATCGTCGGCGCACTTTTGGGCTATCTTTTGGATCAGTTCGTCGGTACAGGCCCTTGGGGGATGATTATTCTCCTGCTTTTGGGCTTTTGTGCGGGCGTGTTGAACGTTTTGCGGTCTGCGGGAATGGTGGCCTCGCCCCATCCGGCCGACCGTCATGGCGGAAGCAAAGGCCCCTGAGGGGATCAATGGCGCGCGGCGGCCCCGCCGCGCCTGGCCATTGAAAAGATTGACGTGGCGGGCAACGAGAGAGAGCGGCTGTGGCAGGCGATAAGGTAGATCCGGTACACCAGTTCATGGTCAACACGATCGTTCCGATCCATGTTGGCGGTCTTGATCTGTCCTTCACCAATGCTTCGCTGTTCATGGTCGCCACGCTGGCGCTCGCCGTCGGCTTCCTGGTCCTGACGACCGCGAGCCGCGCCGTTGTCCCGGGCCGTCTGCAGTCCGTTTCGGAGCTTTCGTACGAATTCATCGCCTCGATGCTGCGCGAAGGCGCCGGCAGCCACGGCATGAAGTTCTTCCCGATGGTCTTCTCGCTGTTCATGTTCATCCTGACGGCGAACCTGCTCGGCATGGTGCCCTATTTCTTCACCGTCACCAGCCAGATCATCGTCACCTTTGCGCTGGCGCTGTTCGTGATCGGCACGGTTCTGGTCTATGGTTTCTACAAGCACGGTCTTCACTTCCTGAACGTCTTCGTTCCCTCGGGCGTGCCCGGTGTGCTTCTGCCGCTCGTCATCGCCATCGAGGTGATCTCGTTCCTGTCGCGTCCGATCAGCCTGTCGGTTCGTCTGTTCGCCAACATGCTGGCCGGCCACATCACGCTCAAGGTTTTTGCCGGCTTCGTGGCGACGCTCAGCACGCTCGGCGCGCTCGGCATCGGCGGCGCCATCCTGCCTCTCATCATGACCGTCGCCCTGACGGGTCTCGAATTCCTCGTCGCCTTCCTCCAGGCCTACGTCTTCGCGGTGCTGACCTGCATGTACCTGAACGACGCTGTCCATCCGGGTGGCCACTAAGGAATAACGTCACGGGCTGCGGCCGTCGGCGCCGCATGCCTCACAAGAAGCCGCAACACCCTTTCGAAGGAGACTAACATGGAAGCGGAAGCAGCAAAGTTCATCGGCGCGGGTCTCGCCTGCTTCGGTATGGCCGGTACGGCCCTCGGCCTCGGCAACATCTTCGGCAGCTATCTTTCGGGCGCCCTGCGCAACCCGTCTGCCGCTGACAGCCAGTTCGGCCGTCTGGTTTTCGGCTTCGCCGTGACCGAAGCTCTGGGCATCTTCTCGCTGCTGGTTGCCCTGCTCCTCCTGTTCGCTGTCTGATTTTTCAGCAAGCTGACGGATTTGCCCGAGGCGGCCGGCCTAGGCCCCGCCTCGGGTTTCCCATCGTTTTCGTGCACCTGGAGGTGAGTATGTTCGTGACCGCGGCCTATGCGCAGTCAACCCCCACCGAAGGCGCAGAATCCCACGGCGCCGCTCCTGCCGAGGTGCACACCGAGACCGGTGTCGCCCATGAAGGCGGTCACGGCTCCGGCGTATTTCCGCCCTTCGACCAGTCGACCTTCGCATCCCAGCTGCTCTGGCTGGCGATCACCTTCGGTCTGTTCTACATCCTGATGTCGAAGGTCGTCCTTCCGCGCATCGGTTCCATTCTCGAATCCCGCCAGGACACGATCGCGCGCGATCTCGACGACGCCAGCCGGGCGAAGTCGGAAGCCGACGCTGCCGTCGCTGCCTATGAGCAGGAACTTGCCGCCGCCCGTGCGAAGGCAAACCAGATCGCCAACGAAGCGCGCGAGGCCGCCAAGGCCAAGGCCGCTGCCGAGCGCACCGCGATCGAAACCGAACTCAATGGCAAGATCGCTGCCGCCGAGGCACGGATCGCCGAAATCAAGAGCCGCGCGCTTGCCGATGTCGGCGCGATCGCCGAAGAGACGGCCAGTGCCGTCGTCGAACAGCTGATCGGTGCCCGCGTTCCCGAGACCGAGATCGCCGCGGCGGTCAAGGCTTCGGCCAATTAAGGAGATGCGCGGATGACCCTGACTTCTCTCGCGACGTTCTGGGCCTTTGTCGGCCTGATTCTCTTTCTCGCGCTGATCGTCTACCTCAAGGTTCCCGGCATGATGGCCAAGGCGCTCGACGAGCGTTCGGCCCGCATCACCGAGGAACTGGCCGAGGCCAAGCGCCTGCGTCAGGAAGCCCAGGCGCTGCTGACCGAGTATCAGCGCAAGCGCAAGGATGCCGAAGCCGAAGCCGCCGCCCTCGTGGCTGCCGCCGAGCGCGAGGCGCAGGCCATTACGGCTGAAGCCAAGCAGAAAAGCGACGAATTCGTCGCCCGCCGCACGGCGCTTTCGGAAATGAAGATCAAGCAGGCCGAGACGGACGCGATCAACGCCGTGCGCGCCACCGCCGTCGACCTCGCCATTGCCGCAGCCGAACGCGTCATTGGCCAGCAGGTCAGCGCCTCGACCGACGGCGCGCTCTTCGCCAAGTCGCTCGGCGACGTGAAGGCTCGCCTGAACTAAGGCGATCGCTCCAGCGGAAATGTTGCATGAAGGCCGTGCCCCCCGGGGCGCGGCCTTTTTGATTCGCCTGGGCTGCGTGATACGAAATCGTGATGATCACGTCGGACTTTTGAGATTTCCGACAAAGAGGATCATTACGCGCGACGCGATCCTTGGGCTTGTCCCGAGGATCTGCCCATTGTCAGTGATACGAAGACATATCAGCCGTCTGCATATGCTGGGAACAGGCCGGAGCGTGAGGAAATCAGGACTTGCGCGTCCACGAAGACGCTCCAGACAGCGCAAAACGTTCAACCGGATTTCGTATGAGCTCTGCGGGGAGCAATTCAGCAGACCGGCCGGTCTCCTTGACATGAGGGAGTGCTGATATACAACTTAGACTTCACGCTCGACTTGCGGAGCTCTGCGATGGATCGTCTAAAGGCAAAGTTTCCGGTTGGCATTCTGGGGCAGGTAGTCCTCGCCATTCTGTTGGTCTTCCCGCTGGCATCCTCGACCCCAGTCGTGCTTTTTCAGACGGCGTTGATCATCGGTCTTTATGGCCTTGCACAGGAAGGGCTGGGGCGCTGGCTTAATCCATCTCCTGGGACAGTGCGATCGGTCTGGTCGACGGCGAAGACAGTCATGGGCCGGAGCATCACCTTCGGCGCCTGCGTGGCGCTCATCCATTCGATCTCGCGGTCGCCAGCGGAAACAGGCCTTCCTGCGGCGCTGACGGACATGCTGACAAGCGCGCTGGTGATGGCCAGCGGCATGATCGCGCTGGTTTTGAGTCTGTCTTGGCTGTGGCGTTCATCGGGTGCGCCGGCGACCGGCCGCGGTAACAGTTCCTGATGAAATGCCGCCATGATCGCCGCCGCTTTCTGAAGGCCGCCGGAACGAAAAACGCCGCGCCGCCATCGGGCGGAGCGGCGCATCTCTGTTCTGGCGCGGGATGAATCAGGCGGCGGCGCGCTGCATCTTTTCGCGGACCATCGAGCGCAGGGCGGTCAGGTCCTTGGCGAAGGAGCGGATGCCCTCGGCGAGCTTCTCGGTCGCCATGGCGTCCTCGTTCATCATCCAGCGGAAGGTCTTCTCGTCGACCGAGAGCGTCTTCTGCGTGCCACGCTGGTCAGGCGAGAGCTTGCGGGCCAGCGTGCCCTCGGCCTTGTCAAGCTCGTCCAGAAGATTGGGGCTGATCGTCAGACGGTCGCAGCCGGCAAGGGCTTCGATTTCGCCGACATTGCGGAAGGACGCGCCCATGACGATCGTCTTGATGTCATGCGACTTGTAGTAATCATAGATCTCGCGCACTGAGACCACGCCCGGATCTTCTTCCGCGCTGTAATCCTTGCCGGTGGACTTCTTGTACCAGTCGAGGATGCGGCCGACGAACGGCGAGATCAGGAAGACCTTGGCATCGGCGCAGGCAACGGCCTGGGCCTTGCTGAACAGCAGGGTCAGATTGCAGTCGATGCCTTCCTTCTGCAGCACTTCGGCCGCGCGGATGCCTTCCCAGGTGGAGGCGAGCTTGATCAGGATGCGGTCGCGCTCGATGCCGCGCTCCTTATAGGCGGCGATGATGCCATGGGCCTTGGCGATCGAGGCTTCGGTGTCGAAGGAGAGGTCGGCATCGACCTCGGTCGAGACACGGCCGGGCACGAGCTCAACGAGCTTTGCGCCGACGGAGATGGCCAGACGGTCGGCCACGGCGGCCACGGCCGCATCGGAATCGCCGCCCTGGCGCGTGCCCCAGCGCACCGCCTCGTCCACGCTTTCGGCGAACATGTCGGTGCCCAGCGCCTTGAGGACGATGGTCGGGTTGGTGGTGCAATCCACCGGCTTCAGGCGCGCCACGGCTTCGATGTCGCCGGTGTCGGCGACCACGGTGGTCATGCTGCGCAATTGTTCGAGTTTGGATGTCACGGGTCTTCTCCGATCGAATGGGGCGGTGGCCTTCGCAAGACCGGCTCTGACGGCGGCCGGCGGCAAAGGTCGGTCACCGAGAACGTCGGAGGGCAGGCCTCCTAAGGAGAATGTGATGTCGCCGCGCCGGATTGCAATGTCGCCGCCGTGGTTTTTCGGCTGCGCTCGCAATCGCGCCTCGGCGCCGACCCGGCCAGACAGCTGCGAAAGCACGCAGCACCGTCTGTCCTCTCCCGCGCCGCTGGGTCCTCCCTGCCGGAATCGTCCGCGCTGGCGATCAGCGGCGGCGGGCTCCAGGCAGTGCAAACGACGGCGCGTCCGCTCCCACGCGGCAAATCGCGCCTAGAAACAGATCTCGTCTCCATGGCCGCCGCGCACCCGATTTATGCGAAGCCTTGCGACACATGTCAAATGCTAACTTCAAATGTTCCTCTCGGCGATGCGGATGGCGACTGTCTTCGGACGCTGGCAGCGCCGGGGATACCCGCTGTCGCGCCGATGCCGCGCTGCGACGCGCAGGAGCGAACATAACGCCCGGCGGGATGGTTTCCGGGGCAGGCTGGCGGAGGCAATTGCGCGAGGCCCACTCCGGTCAGAGCGCTCAAAGGCCCATGACGTCCTCGGCCGGCAGGTCGACAGGATCGGGGTCGCGGCGCAAGGGCCGAAAGCTCATCCGGTGCAGGTGGCAGGGGCCCATCAGGCGGATGGCTTCGCGGTGCACGGCCGTGGCATAGCCGGCATGCGCGGCGAAGCCATAGCCGGGGAAGTAGGTGTCGGCGCGTGCCATCATACGGTCGCGGGTGACCTTGGCCACGATCGAGGCGGCGGCGATGGACAGCGAGCGCTGGTCGCCTTTCACGACGGCGCGTCCGGCGCAGTGCAGGCCTGGCGGCACATCGCGCCCATCCGCAAGGACCAGCGCCGGGCGCACGGCCAGGCCGAGCACGGCGCGGCGCATGGCGTCGAGGCTTGCCTTGCGGATATCGGTGGCATCGATGCGGCCGGCGCCGGAGGAGGCGATGGAGACAATCGCCCGTGTCAGGATCTGGTTATAGAGCGCCTCGCGCCGCGCCGGCGTAAGAAGCTTGCTGTCGTTCAGCCCTTCGAGACTATGGTCGGGCTCGAGAATGACGGCGGCAGCAACCACCGGGCCGGCCAGCGGCCCGCGCCCGGCCTCGTCGGTGCCGGCCACGGGATAGAGCCCGCTTTCGATCGCGGCGCGTTCCATCGCTTCGTCAGGCGCGATAGGCTGGTCGAACAGGCGGGGAGAATCGGGGTCTTTGCTGCGCTTCATCGGCGGACCCTCTCACGACGCCGCGGCCTGCCGCAAGACCAATGGCCTTTCACCATCGCATTGACGGCCAGCGTCTGCAAAAGCTCCGCTAAGGCGATGCACGCGACGAGGAAGAGAAGGCCGCCCGCTCTTGCGCCGGGGCAGGCGGGCGAAGAGCGGGCGGCAGGCCTCGCCGCGCAGGTGCGGCGGCAGCGGCGAGGAACCGGGAAGAGAGCGGGTTGCCGTTTCTGTTCAAGCGGACAGAAAGCGGCTCTTCCCGACATCGGGCAGGCTGTCATGGCACCAGGGCGTCCGGCCAAAGGTGCCACGGACAACAGCGGATCGGCGACAGGCCGCGCAGGTCAAAGAAGCGAGAGCTGCACCCCCATGCCGAGCGGCGGAACGAAGAGGTCGCAGTTCAGCGCCCGGCGGGTGAGGTTGAGCTCCAGCCGCTTGGCGGCCATGTCGAAACGGCGGCCGATCTGCCAGGCATAGGGTCCGGCGCCCTTCATGCGTTTGGTAAAGTCGGCATCGTAATCCTTGCCGCCGCGCATGGAGCGGACCAGCGACATGACATGGCGATAGCGGTCGGGATAATGGCGCAGCAGCCAGTCGCGAAACAGCGGACTGACCTCCAGCGGCAGCCGCAGGAGCACATAGCTGGCCTCGCTGGCCCCTGCCGTCTTCGCCGATTCGAGGATCCGCTCGATCTCATGGTCGTTCAGCGCTGGAATGATCGGCGCCACCAAGACAGAGGTGGGGATTCCGGCCGAGGACAGGTCTCGGATCGCTTCCAGCCGCAAAGCGGGCGTGGCGGCGCGCGGCTCCAAGAGCCGGGCGAGCTTGCGGTCGAGCGTCGTTACCGACAGGCCGACCTTGACCAGGCCCTTTTCCGCCATCGGCGCGAGCAGATCGATATCGCGGGTGACGAGCGCCGATTTCGTGACGATCATGACGGGATGGTCGGCCGCCTTCAGCACCTCCAGGATCTGGCGCATGATCCGCCATTCCCGCTCGATCGGCTGGTAGGGGTCCGTGTTCGTGCCGAGCGCGATCGGGCGGACCTTGTAGCCGGGCTTGGCCAGCTCCCGCTCCAGCAGGCGCGGCGCATCCGGCTTGGCGAAGAGCCGCGCTTCGAAATCCAGCCCCGGCGACAGGCCCATATAGGCGTGGGTGGGCCGGGCGAAGCAATAGATGCAGCCATGCTCGCAGCCGCGATAGGGATTGACCGAGCGGTCAAACGGAATGTCGGGCGACTCGTTGCGGCTGATGATGGTGCGCGGCTTTTCGATCTGCACCTCGGTCTTGAACGGCGCCAGATCCTCCAGCACGTTCCAGCCATCGTCTTCGCTCTCGCGCGACAGGGCCTCGAACCGGCCCGAAGCGTTGATGCCCGCGCCGCGTCCGCGCCGGCGCGTCTCGTCCACGCGCAGGCCGGTCTCCATCAGCAGCGCTTCGGCCACGTCTGTGCTGTTGCCGGGCGCAAAGGCGCCCCGCCGGATGTCGGACAGGTCGTTCATGCAGGGCTCCGGACGGGCGCAGATCACCACGCCGCCACCTGCATGCAGGCATCGGCTGGCCCTGACCCGATTGTGTCGCTGTTGCGATCCCTTCCGTCCTGATGCTGACGATGCGGAAGGATGCATCAGATTTACCCGCAGGCTCGGAACATTGCAAGAACAAATTCGCCGCTAAGGCCGAAGGCTGCGGAATCTGTCGGGAAAGCGGCGTTGCGGTGCGCATGTGCATGGTCTGGCTGGTTGCGATGCGGTATGACGGCCTATGCTGACCGTCATTCTTCAAAACCGAGATGCCGAGGCCGGGCTGGCCTATACGCTGGCCGGGCTGGTACCCGGTGCGGTGGAGGGGCTCGTCAGCGATGTGATGGTGCTCGATCAGGGATCGCGCGACCAGAGCCGGGCGGTGGCGGATGCCGCCGGCGCGCGCTTCCTTGAGGTCTGGACCTTGCAGCAGGCGCTGGCCGAGGCACGCGGTTCCTGGGTGTTGTTTCTAGAGGCCGGCGCGCGTCCGATGGGCCGCTGGATCGAGGACGTGGCGGAGCATATGGCGCTGCGCGGCGGCACCGCGCGGTTCACCCGCTCCCGCCTGCACCGGCGCAATCTCCTCGATCGGCTGTTGCGGCGTGGAAGCCCGCTGGCGCTTGGCCTGCTTCTGCCCATCGCCACCGCGCGGGCCGAGGCGCGGGACGAAACGCCCGAGGCCTTTGCGGCGCGGCTGTCCGCGCGTCGCAGCCTCGCCTGCGAGCTCGTGCCGGCCGGTATTCTCAAGGATTGAGTATTCTCAAGGATTGAGCCGCGCAGTCCCCGGCCTCTGCCTGAACCCGATCAGCCGCGTTTCAGATGCTCGTCCAGCCGGGGCATGATCTCGACGAAATTGCAGGGCCGATGGCGATAGTCCAGTTGCTGGGCGAGAATGCCGTCCCAGGCATCGCGGCAGGCGCCGGGCGAGCCGGGCAGCACGAAGACGAAGGTGGCGTTCACCACGCCGCCGGTGGCGCGCGACTGGATGGTCGAGGTGCCGATCTTCTCGTAGGAGATCCGGTGGAAGATGGCGGAAAATCCGTCCATGGTCTTTTCAAACAGCGGTTCCAGCGCCTCGGGCGTGACATCGCGGCCGGTAAAGCCGGTGCCGCCCGTGGTGATCACCACATCGATGGCGGGGTCCTTCGACCAGGCGAGAACGGTCTGCGCGATTCGCTCCCGATCGTCAGGGACGATGGCGCGGTCGGCCAGCCGGTGGCCGGCATCGCCGAGGCGGGCGACCAGCGTATCGCCCGAGCGGTCGTCGGCCAGTGTGCGCGTATCCGAAACGGTCAGAACGGCGATCCCGAGCGGAATGAAGGTGCGGTCGGTCTCAGGCTGCGGCATCGGTTGGCTCCCGGCTCGAAACGGTCAGACAGGGCAGGACAAACCAGTCCGGATGGGCATTGGCGATGCGCTCGGCCGCGCGGTCGCGTGCGGTATGGTCCGCGAACAGGGCGAAGCAGGTGGCGCCCGAGCCGGACATGCGGGCAAGCTTCGGTGCATTGGCCCTGAGCGCCAGATCGACAGCGGCGATTTCGGGCTCCAGCAGGCGCGCCGGCGGCTCCAGATCGTTGCGCAGGGGGGCGAGCGCGGAAAACCAGCCGTCGAGGCCCGCAAGATCCTCCGGCAGGATCAGCGGCGGATTGGTCTTTTCGCTCAGACGTCGGAAGATCTCCGGCGTCGAGACCGGTTTAAGCGGATTGACCAGCAGCATGGGCATGACCGGCATGGTTTCGACCGGCGTGATTGTTTCGCCGATGCCGCGGGCGATCAGCGGCCGGCTGGCGAGGCACATCGGCACATCCGCGCCGAGTGCCAGCGCCAGTGCGCTCATCCGCTCCGGCGCGAGTTCGGCCTGCCAGAGGCGGGCGAGGCCCTTCAGCGTCGCTGCCGCATCGGCCGAGCCGCCGCCGATGCCCGAGGCGACCGGCAGATCCTTCACGAGATGCAGCGCGACCGGCGGGGCCGGCTTTCCGTCCTCCGCCAGCGCGGCGCGCAGCGCATCGCGCGCGCGCAGCACCAGATTGCTGCCTTCGAGTGGCACGGCCTCGGCAAAGCGGCCCGAGACCGAAAAGCCATCCTCGGCGGCAGGAGACAGGCCGATCCGGTCGCCCCGGTCGGCAAAGGTCACCAGGCTTTCGAGCAGATGATGGCCATCGGCGCGCTGTCCCACGACATGCAGCGCCAGATTGACCTTGGCGGGCGCGTCGATCCACAGATCTGCCGCGGGCACCGCGCTTTCCTCGCGCGGCTCCCCAAGTCCGTGTGCCGTCTGCGAAAAACCCATGGCCAGCGCGCCGATCAGGACTTCTTTTCAGGCGTGGCCGGTGCTTCGGGCGTTGCCGGCGCCGGCGGCGTGGGGGCCGTCTGCTGTGCCGGCGTCGGCGACGCCTCGGCGGCGGCCGGCACCTTTTCCGCCAGCGGCGGCAGGCCGTTGGCGATCTTCTCCTTGATCTTCGGGATCTCGGAGGCTTCTGGCTTCAGCTCCAGCGCCTGGTTCCACTGATAGACGGCCTCCAGGCGGCGGCCGACGCGCCAGTAGACATCGCCGAGATGGTCGTTCAGCGTCGGGTCGCCGGCCATCAGCTCCACCGCGCGCTCCAGCTCGGTCACCGCCTCGTCGAAGCGGTTCAGACGGTAATAGGCCCAGCCCAGGCTGTCGACGATGTAGCCGTCATCCGGCTTCAACTCGACCGCCTTGCGGATCATGTTGAGGCCTTCTTCCAGGTTGATGTTCATATCGACCCAGGAATAGCCGAGATAGTTCAAAACCTGCGGCTGGTCGGGATTGAGCTCCAGCGCCTTCTTGAAGTTCGGCTCGGCCTTGTCCCAGATCTTCTGGCGCTCATAGGCAATGCCGCGCTGGAAGAAGATGCTCCAGTCGCTCTTGCGCGGGGTGGGGCCCAGGGCCTCGACGGCGCGGTCATAGACCTCGCCCATCGCCTTGTAATCCTTGGCCTCAGACAGCACGCTGCCATAGGCCATGTAGCTGCGCATGTCCTTGGGATCGAGATCGATCAGCGTGCGCAGATGCGTCTTGGCTTCCTCCACCTGGCCGATAGAGGCGAGGCTGAGGCCGAGCTGCATTTCCGACAGACGGCGCATTGGCGAATTGTCCGGCACCATCTTGTAGAAGGAGATGGCGCGATCGGGCTGCTTCAGGTTCTCGGCGATGCTGCCGAGCATGACCAGGATGTCGGCGCTGTCGGGGTCGAGCGCACGCGCGGTCTGCAGATAGAGCGAGACCACGTCTTCCGCGCCTTCCCGGTTCAGCGCCGCGCCAATGGAGAAGAGAACGGCGGCCGCACCCTGCGTGGCGTCGCGCACCTGCTGCTCCTGCGGCTTGCCCTCTTCGATGCTGGTGCGCAGCGCCGAAAGCGGGGCGTAATTGTTGAGGAAGGTCTCGCCAACGGCCACAGCGTCGAGCGCCTTCTGCTTGTTGCCGTCCTGGGCTTCCAGCCGGGCGAGCGCCATCACCGCGCGCAGGAAGGTGTCGGGCGCCGCGCCGCCGCCGGTGCGGTCGGTCACCGCCTCGTTCAGCCGCGTGCGGGCGGTTGCCTTGTCGCCGGCAGCCAGCGCGATGGCGCCGGCATGGTAATTCTTGAAGATGCCGAACCAGTCCGGCCCGTCCATGGCGTTGATCGCGGCGATCGCCTCCTTGGGGCGGCCCTGGCCGGCCTTGGCCCAGGCCACGAGCAGCCCGTTCATCAGCCGGTCGAGATCGTTCGGACCCTTGTACTGCAGGATCTTCTGCGCGTTGCGGTATTCCTTCTTGCGGATGGCCTCGACGCCGCGGGCAATGGTAGTGATCCGCTCGACCGCGCCGTCGGACTTCAGCTGCTCGGCCAGCGTCACGCCTTCCGAAAGATTGCCGTTCATCAACAGGGTGATCATCAGCCGCTGCTTGACCTCGCGATTGCCGGGCTCGAACTCCAGCGCGGTGCGGTAGAGCTTGGTGGCATTGTCGAGATCCTGATCGACATCGGCCGTGCGGGCCGCCAGGAAGGCGCCGGAGAAGCTGTTGACGGAATTGACGTCGAACGGCTCGCTGCGCTTCACCTCGGCCTTTTGCTCCGCATGAGAGGCGGGCGCAGCGGCAACGGTCGCAAGCGCCAGGATGGCGGCACCGGCCATAAGGCGAAGAAAGTGGTTCTGGCGCATGTCAAGCCTTTCAATGCGGCGCGCGCGGTTCCCGCATGCGCCGGCTCAATCCCCGTGATTCACCCGATTCTTACCGCATCCGCGCGCAAGCCGGGAAGATGCCGCGCGATGTTTCTCGCAACGGCGTTGTCATCTCATGTGCCCTTTGCAGGCCGCGCCGCCCGTCTGCCGGAAACGGCATCGGCCGAGGCGCTGATGGCATGAGGCTTCCAGCATGAGGAAACGGCAACAGAATGGCTTTTTTGCGCAAAGCCGTGAAAGATCATGACGCAGTGCACATGGCCGTTATCGCTGGCCTTGCTATTCCTGGCCTTGTCTCGGCTCTTGCCGGTCGCGGCCGTTTCGGGCGCGGAGGCTGGCGGCGGGGCCGCCTGCCTCTTGCTCTCGGCTAGAGCGTCAGACTGAAAATCATGCGCAGTCTGATGCTCTAGGGTTTTGTTTTTGCATCGGAATTGTCCGAAAACCGGTTCCCACTTTTCGGTCCGATGCTCTAGGCTCAGTTGACGCGCTGGATGCAGAAGTCGATGACGTCGAGCAGCGCCTGCTTGTGGGCCGAGGCTGGCAGGGGAGCCAGCGCATCACGGGCGATGGTGCCGTAATGTTCGGCGCGGGCGATCGTGTCCTTCAGCGCGCCGTACCGGTTGATGAGGCCCAGCGCCTTTTCCAGATTGGCGTCGCCGGTTTCGCCGCCTTCGATCGCCCGGCGCCAGAATTCGCGCTCCTCCTGCGACCCGCGGCGATAGGAGAGGATCACCGGAAGCGTGATCTTGCCTTCGCGGAAATCGTCGCCGACATTCTTGCCGAGATCGGCCGAGGAGCCGCCATAGTCGAGCACGTCATCGACCAGCTGGAAGGCGAGGCCGAGGTTCATGCCATAGGATTTCAGCGCGTTGCGCTGGGCGCGGTCGGTCTTGGCGACGATCGGGCCGACTTCGGCGGCGGCGGCGAAGAGGGCGGCGGTCTTGGCGCGGATGACGGCGAGATAGTCGTCCTCCGTCGTCTCCATGTTCTTGGCGACGGAGAGCTGCAGCACCTCGCCCTCGGCAATGACGGAGGCGGCGGTGGACAGCACGTCGAGCGCCTCGAGCGAGCCGACATCGACCATCATGCGGAAGGCCTGGCCGAGCAGGAAATCGCCGACGAGCACACTGGCCTGGTTGCCCCAGATCATCCGCGCCGTAGACTTGCCGCGGCGCATGTCGCTTTCGTCCACCACGTCGTCATGCAGCAGCGTGGCCGTGTGCATGAATTCGACCGAGGTGGCCAGCTTGATATGCGCATCGCCTTCGTAGCCGAGCATGGAGGCGGCGGCGAGCGTCAGCATCGGGCGCAGGCGCTTGCCGCCCGAGGAGATCAGGTGGTTGGCCACCTCCGGGATCATCTCGACATCGGAGCCGGCCTTGGAGAGAATCAGCTGGTTTACCCGCTCCATATCGGCCTTGGTCAGATCGACCAGCGGCTTGACCGACGCCGGTTTGCTCTTCCCATCTTCCAGCGGTATGACGACGCCCAACTTACGGCACTCCTGTTCATTTTTCGCCCACAAGAATAGAAACAGGGGCTTGTCGCGGCAAGGGCGAAATGCAGCCGTTCACCGGAATGCGTTCGTCGGCGCTTGCCCAGCCGCGCTGTCCGCCCCCGGCGGGCATCGCAGGCGGCCGGACGGCGCGAGCGTGAGGTCTTGAAAGAGCATGGAAGAACTGATCCGAACCAATGATGCCGTCGTGCTCTCCTTCGCCGAGAGCCTGCTGCGCGATGCCGGCATCGTCTGTTTCGTCGCCGATCAGGGCATGAGCATTCTCGAGGGTTCGCTCGGCCTCCTGCCGCGCCGGCTGATGGTGGACGGCGAGAGGGCCGGCGCCGCCCGGCGGCTCTTGATCGATGCGGGTCTGGGCGACGAGCTGCGCGAGGCTGCGCCTTGAGCCCGCGCGCGCCGCAAAGCCCCAGCCCCAGGGACGCGATCGCCGCTCCCGCGCAGGAGGCTGCCGACGCGCCGGCGGCGTGCGCCGGAGCGGAGGTCTCGGCCGCGGAGCTTCAGGCGGCGGCGCCGGTAGAGGTTCCTGCCGTGGCCCCGGGAGAGACCCTCGATGCCTTTCACCGCGGCGCCTTCCACCTCCTGCAGCCGGCCCGCCAGGGTCATCGCTCGGGCATGGACGCCATGCTGCTGGCATCGCTGGTGGCGGCCGAAGGCCCCTTTCAGCTCGCCGATCTCGGTGCGGGGGCCGGCGCGGCGGGGCTCGCCGTGGCCGCCCGGCTGCCGCGGGCGCAGGTGATGCTGGTGGAGCGCTCGCCCATCATGGCCGGATTCGCCCGGCGCAGCCTGGACCTGCCCGAAAATGCGCATTTGCGGCCAAGACTGAGCGTGATCGAGGCGGATGTGACGCTGACCGGCCGGGCCCGGCAGGCGGCGGGACTGGCCGACGATCATTTCGACCATGTCATCCTCAATCCGCCCTTCAACCATGGCGCTGACCGGCGCACGCCCGACCGCCTCAAGGCCGAGGCCCATGCCATGGAGGCCGGCCTGTTCGAGGACTGGATCCGTACCGCCGGCGCCATCCTCAAGCCCGGCGGCCAGATGGCGCTGATCGCGCGGCCGGAGTCGATCGCCGAGATCATCGGCGCCTGCGGCCGGCGCTTCGGCGGGCTGGAGGTGACGGCGCTGCATCCGCGCGACGGGGCGGACGCCGTGCGCATCCTGGTGACCGCGATCAAGCAGAGCCGCGCGCGGCTGCGTTTGCGCGCGCCCCTGATCATGCACGAGGCCCAGTCCCATCGCTTCACCGCGCTGGTCGATGATCTCAACAATGGCCGCGCGGCCTATCCGCGCAATGGCTGACGCCGCCGTCCTCCGCCCGGCGCGCGCAGCCGGTTTAACGCATCCGTGACCCACGCACGGGGAAGCGTGAGCGGCACAGGAGAAAGATGGCTTGCGTGCCGCGCGCGGCCACCTACATGCTTGTCGCGCCCCGATCCGGTGTCGCCGCCTTCGCGTCTCAGGAGTTTTCATGCCCGGCTTTCTCGCCTCTCTTCTTCCCCAGTCCCTTCTGCCGAAGCGCCTGCGCCGGGACCGCGTGACCATTCCCGTCGTGCGCCTGCACGGCACGATCATGGCCGGCGGCAGCGCCTTCCGGCCCATGCTGAACCTGGCGGCCGTCGCCTCCAGCCTGGAGCGGGCCTTTGCCGTCAAGGGGGCGCCGGCCGTGGCCATCTCCATCAATTCGCCGGGCGGCTCGCCGGTGCAGTCGCGGCTGATCTACCAGCGCATCCGCGATCTGGCCGAGGAGAAGAAGAAGCGCGTGCTCGTCTTCGTCGAGGATGTCGCGGCCTCCGGCGGCTATATGATCGCGTTGGCCGGCGACGAGATCATCGCCGATCCCACCTCGATCGTCGGCTCGATCGGTGTCGTGTCCGGCGGCTTCGGCTTTCCCGAACTGCTCAAGAAGATCGGTGTGGAGCGGCGCGTCTATACCTCCGGCGAGAACAAGGTGATCCTCGATCCCTTCCAGCCGGAAAAGGAAGGGGATATCGATTATCTCCACGGGCTACAGCGCGACATTCACGAGACCTTCATCGCTATGGTCAAGGCCCGGCGCGGGGCGCTGCTGAAGGACGAGCCGACGCTGTTTTCCGGCCTGTTCTGGACCGGCACGCGCGGACGCGAACTCGGGCTCGTCGACGGGCTGGGCGACATGCGCGGCGAGCTGCGCCGGCGCTATGGCGACAAGGCCGAGCTGAAACTCATCTCGTCCCAGCGCGGCCTGTTCGGCCGCCGCCAGCCGGGAGCGGAGACCGTGCTGCCGGCGTTGGCCTCGGGCGCTGTGGCAGGGCTTGCGGAACTGGCCGAGGAAAAGGCATTATGGGGACGCTACGGGCTTTGAAGACCCCAGCACCTGCCGGCCTGGAAGGCCCGGCTCTGAAGGACCGCCATGCCGAACCTCTTCCTCCTCCTGATCATCGCGCTGGTCGCCTGGCTCGGCTATCGCAAATTTCTGGCCGACGCCGAAAAGCTCGCCCGCCAGCGCGAACGCGTCCGCCGCGAACGCGAGGCCGGCGCGCAGGGCACGCTGGTCAAGGACCCGGCGACGGGGGAATACAGGGTGAAGCAGGATTGATTTGATCGGCACGGTCGAGGCGTAGGGCGAAAGTCAGGTAAGCTCCGTGAAGATCGTTCGCTGCCGCAAGATGGCGTCAGATCCCACAAAACCACAGCTGCTTGCGCTGATCCATTGACCCCCGCCGCCGCCCGTGGCACTCGTCCCGGTCAATGATGAGACCCGTGACGGACGCCATGACCGACATTCCCGCGCATATGAATCCGAAGCGCTCCTTTCAGGCGCTGATCCTGACCCTGCACAATTACTGGGCCGACAAGGGCTGCGCCGTGCTGCAGCCCTATGACATGGAGGTGGGCGCGGGCACGTTCCACCCCGCCACGACGCTGCGCGCGCTGGGGCCGAAGCCCTGGCGGGCGGCCTATGTGCAGCCCTCACGCCGGCCGACGGACGGGCGCTATGGCGAGAACCCCAACCGGCTGCAGCATTATTACCAGTATCAGGTGATCCTGAAGCCGAACCCGTCCAATCTGCAGGAGCTCTATCTCGGTTCGCTCAAGGCCATCGGCCTCGATCCGCTGCTGCACGACATCCGCTTCGTCGAGGACGACTGGGAAAGCCCGACGCTCGGCGCCTGGGGGCTGGGCTGGGAGTGCTGGTGCGACGGCATGGAAGTCTCGCAGTTCACCTATTTCCAGCAGGTCTGCGGTATCGAATGCGCGCCGGTCTCGGGCGAACTGACCTATGGTCTCGAGCGGCTGGCCATGTATGTCCAGGGCGTCGACAATGTCTATGACCTGAACTTCAACGGCCGCGAGGGCGACGAGAAGATCAGCTATGGCGACGTCTTCCTGCAGGCCGAGCAGGAATATTCCCGGCACAATTTCGAATATGCCAATACCGAGATGCTGCATCGCCATTTCAGCGATGCGGAGAAGGAATGCCAGGCGCTTCTGGCCGCCGGCGCGCCTGGCGACACCGACAATCAGCGCCTGCACAAATGCGTCTTCCCGGCCTATGACCAATGCATCAAGGCCAGCCACGTCTTCAATCTGCTGGATGCGCGCGGCGTGATCTCGGTCACCGAGCGCCAGAGCTATATTCTGCGCGTGCGCACATTGGCCAAGGCCTGCGGCGAGGCCTTCCTGCTGACCGATGCCGGCGGCGCCAATCTGGAGCGACCGGCGGCCTGATCCGCCTTGACGGCGCATGAGCCGTGGTTCATTCGACGAGAAACGGCCGACCGATGCTGAGACAGGCATCGGTCGGCTTTTTTCTGCATGCGGTTTGGAGCATCGGACCGGAAACCGGTTCCTGATTCTCGGTCCGATGCTTCAGGTCAGGACCAGCGGCTGGCGGGCTCGGTCGGCTTGCGCAGGCCGATGACGAAGTCGCTGTTTTTCGGCCGCTGGCGCTCGCTGCGCAGGGCGACCAGATGGCTGGCACCCATCAGCGCGACGGCGCCGAGGGCGATGCTGGCAAGAATGGTCATGCGGGATTGCCTTTCTTGAGTGGAAGCCGGTGCCGAGCGCCGCTTCCATCGGGTGGTCGACAAAAGGCATTCATTGCCGGGATCGGCAGGGAAAAGGATTCCTGCCGTGTGCATCGGCCCGAAAGCGGTTTCAGCCTTTCGGGCAGGTCTGATGAAGAACAAGATTTCGAGCGTTGAACCGAATTCGGGCTTTCGGTCTGGCGCTCAAGACGCGGAAACGCACGGAAACAGAACGCGGAGCCTCTCCTGCAAAGACGGGACAGCCAGATCGGCGCGAGAGCCTCGTGCCGAAACGGGAAAACCGGTTTTCCGAACAATCCGATGCCGCTGGGGACAACAGGTGGAGATCGCCTGTCGACGACCGGACCGCATCGGCGGCACCCGGCTTTGCTCCCTGCAGATGAGACGTTCGTCACGCATGCCGGCCCCTTGCACGCGCGCCTTGGCGCCCCTGCAACGACATGCTTTTCGCGTGGCAACTCCCCCTGCCGCCGCGCCTGGCGCTTCCGGTGCCGGCGGGTCAGGCCGGAAAGGACGTGTCGCCCGATCCGGCTTCCGCCGACATGCAGAAGATCGGATCACTCTGCTTGAGCGGTCTTGCGTGGGCCTGATGCGGCCGCATCCTGGTGCCGGCCATGCCCGCGAGAGTATATCGCACGAAGCCGGTGACCAATTTTGCGCGACATGCGCCAAGGCGCAGCTTGCTTGTTCTCGCCGGGTAAAGGCGCTAGAGCCTGACGCCGAAACGTGGAAGCCTATGTCCACATCGCGATGCCCTCAATCAACAATCCCTGATCGAAATCCGGCTTTTGTCGTTGGAAAAGGAAGCCTATGTCCGCGCTGATCGCGCTCATCCTGCCGGTCCTGCTCGTCGCTCTGTGGATGGCGCTGCTTGTCCGCAGCCTCTTGCGGGCGCGGCGGGCGAAGGAGGCGGCCTGGGCGGCCCTCGACCTGCCGCTTCGCCGCCGCATGGATCTGGTGCCGCCGCTCGCCGCCTGGCTCGAAGCCCGTGCCCGACCCGAAGGCGCCCGGCTGCGCGCACTGTATGATCGTGGGAAGGACCTGCCGGAGCACGCGACGGCGGAGCGGATGACGCTCGACACGCATTTGTCGCAGGCCCTGGCGCGTCTCTTCACGCTGGCCGAGACCGATCCCGATCTCAAGCAGGATGCGGAATTTTCGTCCCTGCGTGCCGGCTTTGCCGCCGCCGAGGCCGATCTGCAGGGCGCGCGGCGCGGCTATAATGCTGCCGCGCGCGATCTCAATGCGCTGATCGAGAGCTTCCCCGCCAATCTGCTGGCCGGCTCCCTCGGCCTTGCCAAGGCGCAATACATCGAACTTGCGCCGAGAGCATCGGATTGATCCGAAAACCGTATGCCGCCTTTTGGCCTGGGGCTCTGGCCCCGCTCGGCGATGATCTTCGGCAAGGCATCGCCCGCGCGCTCTCGACCTTTTGCCGCGCGCGTCGTAGAGGCAGGGGGATGATGCGGAGAGGGCCGTCTTCCGAGGCTGCCCGTCCCGCCGGATGAAAGGGCGGTGATCGCCGCCGGACACGACAGGTCGCGGGGCCATGCCGCTTTTGCGGGCGCGCCTTGCGGGGAGAGACAGGCAAGACCCATGGCAGAGACGAAACCCACGCTGACGATCCTTCCGCCCGGCCGGCCGCTCATCGGCCGCGTGAGCCCGCCCGGCTCCAAGTCGATCACCAACCGCGCGCTGCTGCTGGCCGGCCTTGCCATGGGGACGAGCCGGCTGACCGGCGCGCTCAAGAGCGATGACACGCTCTATATGGCCGAAGCGCTGCGCCGGATGGGCGTAGCGGTGGAGGAGCCCGATGCCACCAGCTTCGTCGTGACCGGCACAGGCCGGCTGACGCCTCCCGCCGCCCCGCTGTTTCTCGGCAATGCCGGCACGGCCACCCGCTTTCTCACGGCCGCCGCCGCGCTGGTGGAAGGCACCGTGGTGGTCGATGGCGATGGCCACATGCGCAAGCGGCCGATCCGCCCGCTGATCGCGGCACTCTCGGCCCTGGGTGTGGCGGCGGAAGCCGAAACCGGCTGCCCGCCGGTGACGGTTCACGGCACGGGCGATCTGCCGGGCGCCCGCGTCACGATCGATGCCGGGCTGTCCAGCCAATATGTCTCGGCGCTGCTGATGGCGGCAGCCGGGGCCAGCCATCCGGTCGAGGTGGTGCTGGACGGCACGGAGATCGGTGCGCGCGGCTATGTCGATCTCACGCTTGCCGCCATGCGCGCCTTTGGCGCCGAGGTGGAGGAAACAGGCGAGGGCGCCTGGCGCGTCGCGCCCACGGGCTACCGCGCCGCCGATTTCCTGGTCGAGCCCGATGCTTCGGCCGCGACCTATCTCTGGGCGGCGGAAAAGCTGACCAAGGGCCAGATCGATCTCGGCGTGCCGGCGGATGCCTTCTCGCAGCCGGATGCGCGCGCCTATGCCGTCATGTCCGCCTTCCCGCACATGCCGGCCGTCATCGACGGATCGCAGATGCAGGATGCGGTGCCGACGCTCGCCGTGCTCGCCGCCTTCAACGAGACGCCGGTGCGTTTCACCGGGCTTGCCAATCTGCGCGTCAAGGAATGCGACCGCGTGCATGCGCTGGCCAAGGGGCTGACCGCCATCCGCCCCGGCCTCGGCGTGGAAGAGGGCGACGATCTCCTCGTCGCCTCCGATCCCGCGCTGGCCGGCCAGACGGTCTCCGCTTCGATCGACACCTTCGCCGATCACCGCATCGCCATGAGCTTTGCCCTTGCCGGGCTGATGGTCGCCGGCATCGCCATCGAGGACCCGGCCTGCGTGGCGAAGACCTATCCCGGCTATTGGGATGCGCTGGCTTCGCTCGGCGTCGCCTTTTCCGGCGAGGCGCCCTGATCGGGAACCCGGCGACCGCTCGGGTCACCGGCTGCGATCCTCGGGCCCATCCACGCTCCGACCGGCTGCGCACCTGGCGCAGCCTTCGGCCGGCGGTATGGAAAACCGGCGGCAAAGCCTGAGCCTCGCCGCGGCCATCTCCCGGTCCCGGCCGTTTTTCGATTGTGCCGCCAGCGCAAACTTTGCTAGCAACGCCGGCGAACCTCCCTGTTCCGCGCCCCTTCAAGGGGCCTCTTTTTCCGGCCCGGCCGGATGCGATGGAAACACCGATGCCCGATCTTCTGCTCGAACTCCGCTCCGAGGAAATTCCCGCCCAGATGCAGCGCAAGGCGGCGGGCGATCTGCGCAAGCTGGTGACGGATGCGCTGGTGGAAGCGGGCCTGACCTATGAGGGTGCGCGCGAATACTGGACGCCGCGCCGCTTGACGCTCGACATTCGCGGGCTGACCGCCCGCTCGGCCGACCAGCACGAGGAGCGCAAGGGCCCGCGCGTCGATGCCAATGAAAAGGCGATCGAGGGTTTTCTGCGCGGCGCGGGGCTTGCTTCCATTTCTGAGGCGCATGTCCACCGCGATCCGAAGAAGGGCGATTTCTACGTTGCCCATATCGTCAAGCCGGGCCGCGCGGCGGAAGAGGTGATCGCCGAGGTCATGCCCGGCATCATCCGCAATTTCCCCTGGCCCAAGTCGATGCGCTCCGGCGTCGCCTCCGCCCGTCCCGGCGCGCTGCGCTGGGTGCGGCCGCTGCAGACGATTCTCTGCACCTTCGGCCCGGAAAACGAGGAGACGCAGGTGATCCCCTTCGAGGTCGACGGCATCGTCGCCTCCAACCTCACCGCCGGCCATCGCTTCCACGCCCCCGATCTCTTCACTGTGCGCCGCTTCGCCGATTACGTGGAGAAGCTGGAGCGCGCCTTCGTCGTGCTTGATGCCGACCGGCGCAAGGACATGATCCTGCACGATGCCCGCGATCTGGCCTTCGCCAGCGGGCTGGAGCTGGTGGAGGATGAGGGCCTGCTCGAGGAGGTCTCCGGCCTTGTCGAATGGCCGCAGGTGCTGATGGGCTCCTTCGAGGAGAGCTTCCTGTCGATCCCGGCCGAGATCATCCGCCTGACGATCAAGACCAACCAGAAGTGTTTCGTCACAAGGCCGCAAGGGGCCGAGGCCGGCACGCTGTCCAACCGCTTCATCCTGGTCGCCAATATCGCGGCGAAAGATGGCGGGGCGGAGATCGTCCATGGCAATGGCAAGGTGGTGCGCGCGCGCCTGTCCGACGCCAAGCATTTCTGGACCCGCGACCAGGGCAACCTGCCCGACCTCCACGCGCTGAAGCCCTCTGCCGAGAAATTCGGCCTGGATCTTGCCAAGCCGCTCGACCAGCGCATGGCCAAGCTCGACGCGCTGAATGTGACCTTTCATGCGAAAATCGGCACGCAGGGAGAACGCGTCCAGCGCATCCGCGCGCTGGCGGCAAAGCTTGCTGCCGTCACCGGCGCCGATGCCGCACTGGTCGATCGCGCCGCCGTGCTGGCCAAGGCGGACCTGCGCACCGAGGCCGTCGGCGAGTTTCCCGAGCTTCAGGGCGTGATGGGCCGCAAATATGCGCTGCTGCAGGGCGAAAGCCCTTCCGTCGCCGCCGCCATCGAAGACCACTGGAAGCCGAACGGCCCGTCCGACCGTCTGCCGGAAGACGCCGTGGGGCTGACCATCGCGCTGGCCGACAAGCTCGACACGCTCGCGTGCTTCTGGGCTATCGACGAGAAGCCGACTGGCTCGAAGGACCCTTACGCGCTGCGCCGTGCGGCGCTTGGCGTCATTCGCATGCTGCTGGAGCGGAAAATTCGGCTGCCGCTGCTCGATACGTTCTCCTATGCGGTGCTTGGACGGGCTCTCTCTAATGAAGAGAGAGATTCAATTGCAATAGAAAGCACGCTAGACATCACAAGGCTAGTTGTATCGGTAAATAGAAAATCCGATATAACTTGGGATGAATTCAGTAGTGTTTTTTTGAAGGGAAGTCTCCTCTCCTTCTTCCATGACCGTCTCAAGGTCTATCTGCGCGATCTCGGCGCCCGCCACGACATCATCGATGCCGTGCTGACGCCGGAGGCCGACGACCTCTTGATGGTGGCCCGCCGCGCCGAGGCGCTGACGGCCTTCATCACCTCGGAAGAGGGCAGGAACCTGCTGGCCGGCACGAAGCGCGCCACGCAGCTGCTGGCGGCCGAGGAAAAAAAGGGCGCGGCGGTCGCGGCTTCCGTCGATCCCGCGCTGTTGACGCTGGATGCGGAAAAGACGCTCCATACCGCCGTCGTCACCGCCGCCGCCGAGGCGGCCAAGGCGGTCGCCGCGGAAGATTTCCGCGTCGCCATGGAGGCGCTCTCGGCTCTGCGCGGTCCTGTCGACCGCTTCTTCGACGATGTGCTGGTCAATGACGAGAACCCCGCCATCCGCGCCAACCGCCTGGCGCTGCTCGGCCAGATCCGCGCCGCCACGGGCACCGTCGCCGATTTCTCCAAGATCGTCGGCTGAGGCCATGGAGCCGGCGGGAGGCCCCAAGGCGCGCATTCTCGTCAGCGCCTGCCTGCTCGGCCAGGCCGTGCGCTATGATGGCAGGGGCAAGCCGCTTCTCCACCCGCTGATGACCTTGTGGCAGGCGGAGGGCCGGCTGGTGCCGCTCTGCCCTGAAGTGTCCGCTGGCCTGCCCGTTCCCCGTCCTCCGGCCGAGATCGCGGCGGGTGCAGGCGGCGCGGCCTTGCTGTCCGGCATGGCCCGTGTTGTGGAAAAGACCGGCGGCGACGTGACCGCAGCCTTTCTTCAGGCGGCGGAAAACGCGCTGGCGCTCGCAACGAGCATGGGCTGTCGCCATGCGCTGCTGATCGACGGCAGCCCCTCCTGCGGCACGCTGGCGATCTATGATGGCAGCTTTGGCGGCCGCAAGGTGGCGGGCGAGGGGGTGGTGGCCGCGCGATTGCGCCAGGCCGGCATCGCCGTCTTTGCCGATCGCGAGATCGAGGCTCTGGCCTGCGCACTGGCGGAGGCGGACCGCCGAGCCTTGTGAGCATCGAGTCCGCTTGTAGCGCACGTGACATCGACATGACCCGAGGATCAGGTGGAGGGTGTCGTTCAGCCCATCAGACGAGATCCGGTTGATCCGTTTGCGATAGTTGGTGCTTTCCGGCAGACGCGCAAAGCCCTCGTTTCGTCATGCTCGGGCTTGTCCCTGATATCTGCAAACCTCTGACATCGCTACGACGAATGGCCATGGCCGATCCTTTGGACAAGCCCGAGGATGACGTTGCGCGTTATGGTCATCTTTGCCGGAAATCTCAAAATTCGGACGTGATCTTCAAGATCCCGTCTCAGACCGCTGCACGATCAACGGCATCCCAACCGCATGGGAGCAGAGAAGCCCGATACGTCATTTGCCGTCAGCAAACAAAAAAATGCGCCCCTGCTTCTCTTCAGGGGCGCAATTGCTCATCTCCGAGGAGATGGTCGGGCCCGAAACAGCGCTTTGCGCGCTGCCAGTGGGCAGGGAACTTTGGTTGGCGTCAGTTTAGACGAAGTTGGAAGCCTGTCCTATCAAAAACCTGTGAAGAGGCAGATTTTTCGGATGCGAGATCGACCGAATCAGCTTTCAGCGGTTCGGCCGGCGCAAGCGCGGCGGTGGTGTTCAGGCTGTCGATGCCCGCTGCGGCAATGGTGAAGCCCGCGCCGGTTTCGCCGGGATTGCCCGCCAGCGTGTCGCCGGCGACGATGTTGCGGGCTTTGAGATAGGCTGCCATCGCTTCCGGCGTGGGCTTGGTCACGATGCGTACCGGCGAGCCGCCGAACCAGGCTTCCGTGCGCACCAGCATGAGGGCGCCGTGGATGCGCTGCAGTTCGATCTTCTCGTCGCGTGTGCCGAGCTCCGGCACGAGATAGGTCGGCGCTCGATCCTGGGCGCGCGGATGATCGGCGCAGGTCGAGCAGACGATCTCGAACACCGCCTGCACCACCGGCGGCTCAGTCGAGTCGATCCTGTCGATCGAGCCGGCGAGGGCTGTGCCAGCGCCGAGGAAAAGGCCGGGCAGACCCCACAGGATCAAAGAGAAATGTCGCATCGGCATCATCCCTGTTCTTTGCCGGTCGAACCGCAGGCCGGCCGGCGGGCGTCTCATGCGCATGCCTCATCCCAGGCCCTTGCGCCTGGTCGCGGGCCTCTTGTGGTCAGGGCGGAGGATCCCGTCTCGGATGGGGCGCGCGGCATGGATAGCATGCGCCGGCAGCGCGTTCATGGCTGAAAGCACTATGCGGCGGGGGTCTTACAGCTCCGTCAGGAAGGCTGGTAAACGGGGCGTTAAAGCATGCGGCGAAAAAGCGGGCACCGGCTTTGCGATGACGGCATGCGACGAGATAAGGAGGGAAAGCGCACGAGGCATCGCTTAGAGCATCGAACCGAAAAGTGGGAACCGGTTTTCGGAAAAATCCGATGCAAAAACAAAAAATTAGGGCATCGAACTGCGTACGATTTTCAGTTTGATGCTCTAAAGATCGCGCCGCCCTTTTGAGGATCGGGCCGAAACCCGGTTCCCCCTTGTCGGTCTGATACCCGATGATTGTCAGTCAGATGAGCGGCAAGATCAGCCCTCTTCGCGGGCGATGGCGCGCCAGCCGATATCGCGGCGGCAGAACCCGTTGTCCCAGACGATTCGGTCGATGGCGGCATAGGCCGTGTCATGGGCGGCGCGCACGCTCCTGCCCATGGCGGTGACATTGAGCACGCGCCCGCCGGTGGCCACCAGCTGGCCATCCTTCATCGCTGTGCCGGCATGGAAGACCTTGGCGGAGGCATCCTCGCGCGCCAGCGCCGCAATCGGCGTGTTGCGCTCGAAGCTGCCGGGATAGCCCTTGGAGGCCATCACCACCGTCAGAGCCGGCTCCGGGCGCCATTCGGCCGAGAGCCCTTCCAGCGTGCCGGTGGCGGCGGCATGGAGCAGCGGCAGCAGATCGCTCTTCAGCCGCATCATCAGCACCTGGGTTTCCGGGTCGCCGAAGCGGACATTGTATTCGATCAGTTCGGGGCCCTTGTCGGTGATCATCAGACCGGCGAAGAGCACGCCGGTAAAGGGCATGCCGCTTTCGGCCATGCCGGCGATGGTGGGGGCGATGATGCGCTCCATGGTCGCCTGCGTCATCGCCTCGGTCATGACAGGGGCCGGCGAATAGGCGCCCATGCCGCCGGTATTGGGCCCGGTATCGCCATCGCCCACGCGCTTGTGGTCCTGGGCGGAGGCCAGAGGCAGGGCGGTCTTGCCATCGCACAGGCAGAAGAAGCTCGCCTCCTCGCCGTCGAGATAGGCTTCCACCACCACCTCGGCGCCCGCGGCGCCGAAGCTGCCGGAAAAGCAGTCGTCGATGGCGGCCAGCGCCTCGTCCAGCGTCATGGCAACGGTCACACCCTTGCCGGCGGCCAGCCCATCGGCCTTGACGACGATCGGAGCGCCCTGTTCGCGAACATAGGCCTTGGCCGGCTCGGCCTCGGTGAAGCGGCGATAGGCGCCTGTGGGAATGGAATAGCGGGCGCAGAGATCCTTGGTGAAGCCCTTGGAGCCTTCGAGTGCCGCGGCGGCCTTGGAGGGACCGAACACGGCAAAGCCTGCCGCGCGCAGCGCGTCCGAAAGGCCGGAGACCAGCGGCGCCTCGGGGCCGATCACCACGAGATCGATGCCGCGCTCGACTGAGAAAGCGCAGACGGCCGCGTGGTCCTCGATATCGAGCGCCACCAGCGTCGCCTCCTCGGCGATTCCGGGGTTGCCAGGGGCCGCGAACAGCTCGGTCA
Source organism: Xaviernesmea rhizosphaerae (assembly GCF_001938945.1). Classification (GTDB taxonomy): domain Bacteria; phylum Pseudomonadota; class Alphaproteobacteria; order Rhizobiales; family Rhizobiaceae; genus Xaviernesmea; species Xaviernesmea rhizosphaerae. The sequence goes on along the minus strand of NZ_MKIO01000033.1, from coordinate 110,579 downwards.
GGCGCGGCGACTGGGCGATTTTCCAGGCCAGCGCATGTTCACGCCCGCCGGACCCGATCAGCAACACCTTCATTCCCGCCTCCGTTCTGATCGCCATTTCCCCTGTCGCGCGAGACCTTTGAGTGGTGCGCGATCGCGAGAGCCTTGACGCGCCTGGGGCGAACCGGAATTCGCGCCGCGCTTCAATCCTTCACGCGTGGCGTTACGGCGCGACGGCCCTCCGGGTCAAGGACAAAAGCGCCGGCGCGCGCGGGCTTTGTCCGCGAGAAGCGCAAATGGCGGCCTGGCCCGGTTATCGTCGTGATTTTGACCTTGGCGCGCAAGGCTTCTGCGATCGGTCGCAAAGGTCAAAACCAGGCTGCTCGCCGTCAGGCGATCAGCAGCGGGGCCTGCGGCTCGGTCGCGATGATGCCATAGCTGGAACTGCGGGTCAGCGCCCAGGCGGCAAGCTCGGTCAGAACCAGCGGCCGGCTGATGAGATAGCCTTGGAACAGGTCGCAGCCGGCATGGCGCAGCGCGCTGAATTTCTCGTGCGTGTCCACGCCTTCGGCCACCACGGACATCTCGCGCGCGTGGCATAGCGCGATCAGCGCCGTCAGCGCCTCGATCTGGCCGGTGCCGGCCAGTTTCTCGACGATGCCGCGATCGAGCTTGATCGCGTCGGCGCGGTAATCGATCAATTGCTGCAGGCTGTTATAGCCCGCGCCGAAATCGTCGATCGAAATCCCGAAACCCTTGCCCGCCAGCCGCGACAGCACCCGCTCCGCCGTGGCCGACAGGGAGACCGAATAGGTTTCCGTCAGCTCGATCTCGATCAGGTGGGGATCGACGCCATGGCGGGCGACGGCTTCGATGAAGCGGTCGGCAATATCGTCCTGGTGCAGTTCGGCCGAGGAAATATTGATGGCGAGGATGGTGTCGCTGCCGAAAAGGCCGGCCAGCGCCGCATGGTCGCGGATCGCCCGGTCGATGACCCAATGGTCGATCTTGCTGAACAGGCCCGAGGTCTCGGCGATCGGGACGAACTCGTCCGGGCCGACGCGTCCGAGAATCGGCGATGTCCAGCGCAGCAGCGCCTCGCAGCCCATCACCTTTCCGTCCGGATCGACCACGGGCATGTAGACGAGGTGGAATTCGTCGTCGGGATCGATCTGCTGCAGCTCCTCGCGGATCTGCCGCACGCGGTCGCGCTTGTCCTGCAGCACGCGCGAAAAGCGGGAGGACCTGTTCTTGCCGCTGGTCTTGGCCTGGTACATGGCGGCATCGGCATTGGCGACGAGCTCGTTCAGGCTCTGCGCATCATGCGGGCAGAGCGCAACGCCGATGCTGGCGGTGACGGGATAGCTCTTGTCGCGCAGGAGAAAACCGCCCTCGAACAGATCGAGGATCGCGTCGCAGGCGGCCCGTGTCGCGCCTTCTCCCGGCGGGGCCAGGATCATCACGGCGAATTCGTCGCCCGAAAGCCGCGCCAGGATCGGCGGCGGCAGGGCGCGGGCGACGGTGATGCGGCTGACCGCCTCGCTGATGCTGCGCGCGAGGTGGCGCAGCAGCTCGTCGCCGACGCCATGGCCATATTTGTCGTTGACGAATTTGAAGTTGTCGATGTCGATGAACAGGAGGCTGCAATGGCCGCCATAGGTCATCGCCCGCTCGATGGCCTTGGCCGCGAGCGTCTGGAAATGGCTGCGGTTGCTGATGCCGGTGAGCGAATCGGTCCAGGACGCCCGCTGGATCAGGTTCATCGACTGTTGCGACTGTTCGTGCAGGGCGCGGATGTTGCGCGTCAGCCGTCCGACCTCGACCGTCGCGCCGGTTTCGCCGATTGCGTCGATCTCGCCATTCATCACCCGCGTCACTTCCTGGTCCAGCGCGGTGATCGGGCGGATGACGAAGCGGCGCATCAGCAGGAGCGTCAGGCCGATCGAGACGAAGGCCATGGCCAGAACGCCTGTGACCAGCAGCCATTTCAGGCGGCGCATCGCCGCGCTGATATGCTGCGGCGCAATGGTGACAGACAAATATTGCCCTGTCGGCAGCTGCACACTGGACAGAGTGTCGGCCACCTTTGGCGGCGCCTCGTCCGAGAAGACGGCGCGACTGCCATAATCGGTCTCGATCTGGCGCACGAGCCGCAGAAACTCCTTCGGCTCGGTGCCGACCTGCATCAGGAGCGCCTGCGACCGCGCGCTGGGAATGGGGCGGGTGAGGGTGATCGGGTCCAGCAGCGCGGAATAGACGATGATCGGCTGGGTCGGCGCGTCGGCCAGATAGGCGAAGGTGCGAACCTCGCCGCCCTCCTGCAGCTTACGGCCCAGTTCGATCTGTTGCGGGCTCAGCTCGGCGAAGGGATTGTTGCTGTTCTCGAAATAATAGGCTTCCTCCATGTCGGGCCGCAGCACGGTGAAGGACAGGAAGACCTTGGGATCGTCCAGGAGCTGGCGGATGGACTGCTGCAGGCGCATGCCCAGTGAACGGCTGCGATAGGCGGCATCCGGTTCCGATACGAACTGGTGCACGGCATCGCTCTCGGCGATCGTATAGTAGAAATTGCGGGCCTGGCTGACCGTGTTGGCGAAAAGGGCCGCGGCATGGTCGAGCTTTTGTGAGAGGCGCGCCTGTTCGAGCGCCAGCATCGCCCGGCTCTGCGCATTGTACACGAGCACGGCGGCCAGCATATAGCCGAACAGAACTGTGGGGAACAGCAGCAGGAAGGTGCGTTTGCCAAGCGTCATTGGAAGCTCGCCACGGCGGTGATGATGCGTCGGCGCAGCTGGATCGATTGGGCCGAAAGCTCCGTCTGGAACTGGATGCGCGCCAGGGCCTCGTCCGGCGGATAGATCTCTGGATCGCCGCGCTGCGCCGGCGGCACGAAGGCCAGCGCCGCCTGGCTGACGACGGGCATGCGCAGGGCGACGGCGTTCTGCGCGGCCTGGCGCGGCTGGCTCAGAAACTCGACGAGATCCAGCGCCAGCGCCTTGCGTGGCGAATGGGCCATGACGGCGATGCAATCCAGCCAGGACAGCGTGCCTTCCTTGGGGACGGCATAGCGCCAGAAGTTCTTCTGGCCTGTCTTGTCGTTGAGCGTTTTCTGGTCGCCGCTATAGCCGAGCGCCATGTAGATCCGGTCGCCAAGCTTCGGATCCTGGACGGAGGAGATCACATAGTCATAGGTCAGCACAAAGGGAGCCTGCCGCTTCATCAGCTCGAAGGCGGCTTTCAGCACCGGCTTGTCATTGGTATTGATCGACTGGCCGAGATAGACGAGCGCGGGCACGAAAGCCTCGCTGTGGTCGTTGTACATGGCGATGTGCTTGCGCATGCCGGAGGAGGGCAGCAGCAGATCCTCCCAGGAGGTCGGCGCCGAGGTGACCTGATCGGACCTGTAGAGAATGCCCATGGTGCCCCAGAGATAGGGAACGCCATAGCCGCCGCAACGCTGGCGCCAGCTGGGCTCGTAGCTCTCCAGTGCGGGAATGGTCTCGACGCTCAGCGGTTCGAGCAAGCCGCGCTTGCCGAAGATCGCGCCGCCGCCTTCGCCGATCACCACCAGATCGGCCTTGCTCTCGGGATCGGCCAGCATTTCGTCGCGCATGTCGCCGCTGTCGTAATAGCTCTGCTTCACGCTGATGCCGGTGCGCGCGCTCCAGCTGTCGAGGAGCGACTGGTCGATATAGGATTCCCAGATCAGGAGATTCAGCGTCTCCGCCTGCGCCTGGCCTGGGGCAGCCAGCCCAACCGTCAAAGACGCAGCAAGCAAAAGAGGGCGCATTTCTCAATATCCAACAGCAATAAGGTCAGGATGCAGGCCAAAGCTTGATGAATGCTTATCGTGCAGGGGCTGTATCTGGCGTGCTGCGATGTGCTTTAAAAAGTCTTTCAATGTCAGGGCGATCCATGGCTCCAAGCGTGCGCTGCATCGATCCGATGCGCATCTGTCTGCAATTTTCAGGTGTGGCGCCGGAGAGGACGGGCGATCGCGTGCGGCTGGGCCGAATCGAAGGGACGGATCTTCGCATGATTGCCAGCTTGACGCATGAAGCTTGCCGCTGCATGGAGTAGGCATGAGCCTTACGTCCCTCGACAATGGCCGCGTGGCCGATGCCCCCTCGAAGAACTGGGTCTATCGCGCGCTGCCGCGCGCGCTCTGGCCGCATGCGCAGCTTGCGCGCTGGGATCGGCCGATCGGCTGGCAGCTGCTGATGTGGCCCTGTTTCTGGTCGGCGGCGCTGGCCGCCAATGTCGCGGCCGAGTCCGGCTCTTCGCAGCCCGGCCGCTTTCTCTGGCATCTCGTCTTGTTTTTCATCGGCTCCGTGGCGATGCGCGGCGCGGGCTGCACCTATAATGATCTGGTCGATCACGAGCTCGACGCCTCCGTGGCGCGCACCCGCTCACGGCCGCTGCCGGCCGGGCGAATCAGCCGACGCAATGCCAAGATCTTCATTCTCGTGCAGGCGCTGGTCGGGCTCGTCGTGCTGCTGCAGTTCAACGGCGCGTCGATCCTGCTGGGCATCGCCTCGCTCGTCATCGTCGCGGCCTATCCCTTCGCCAAGCGGGTGACCAACTGGCCGCAGCTGGTGCTGGGTCTCGCCTTTTCCTGGGGTGCTCTGATGGGCTGGTCGGCGGAATTTTCCACCATCGGCCTGCCAGCGGTGGCGCTCTATCTGGCCGCCATCGCCTGGACCATCGGTTACGACACGATCTACGCCTATCAGGACCGGGAGGACGATGCGCTTGTTGGCATCGGCTCCACCGCCCGCCGTTTCGGCGAACGCCCCAAGCCATGGCTGACGGCCTTGTACGGCGCCGCACTCGTCTTCATGCTGGTGGCCTTTGCCTCGGCCGGCGTCGGCTTCCTTGCCTATCTCGGCCTGTTGGCCGCCGCCGTGGTGCTGGCCTATCAGATCCTTGCGCTTCGCATTCACGATGCGGAGCAATGCCTTGCGCTGTTTCGCGCCAACAACATTGTGGGGCTGATCATCTTTATCGGCCTGGTGGCCGCCTGGATCGTCCGGCTGATGTGAGCGGCGCTAGAGCATCGGACTGAAAATAGTACTCAGTGCGATGCTCTAGATCTTTGTTCTTGCATCGGATTTTTCCGAAAACCGGTTCCCACTTTTCGGTCCGATGCTCTAAGATGCTGCGGCGCTGTTCCCATGCGTGAAAGCGGGGCTCAGCCCCAGCTCAGCTGCTCGGTGCGACGCGGCGTCATCTTCCGCCGCTGGCGGGCGGCCGCCGTGCGGAACAGGGCCAAGAGTGCCAGAATCATGCGCATGGGAGCCTCCTTCCGTCCTGTTGACGACGCCCTTTGCGGGGATTTCCCGGTGGCGCCTGGGGCCTTTCGTGCCGGGCGCTTGTGGCGCATTGAAGGCAGGCGCCGTTTCCATGGTGGAAAATGACGCAGGACCTTCGCGACGGTAGACGGACTGAAGGAGAGCGCGCGCCCGAAACGAAAAACCGGCCGCAGGGAACGACCGGCTTTTCGCACTGGAGGAGGGAAGGGCGATCCTCGCCCATAAGACATGACGAGATCGGGCCGCAGCCATCAGGTCCTTGTCGGCATCCGGCCGAAAACCGACGGCGACCCGATGGTCTCGATTTCTGTTCTCGCATCGGATTTTTCTAAAAAACCGGTTCCCAGTTTTCAGCCCGATGCTCTGGCCTGATGCTTTAATTGCGGGCGATGATTTCGCGGCCTTCGAGACGCATGGCGACGCCGAGGCTGCCGGGCGTGCGGCGCATGAGGAAACGCGGGCGGCGCATGCCGATCAGGCTGTGGCGGCGGCGCTGACGCAGATCATGCATGCGCGGCTCTTCGAGATGGTCTTCCAGCGGGCGGGCGATGCCGTCGGCCTCGACCATCAGCATAGGAATGCCATAGGCCTGCGACCAGGCGCGCCAGTCGGCGGCGATGTCGCAGAGGTCATGGGCGACCAGAAGCGGAACGCTCAGCTCCGGATCGCTGTGGTGCAGCTCCAGCGTCACCGTCACTTCGCCATCGCCATGGTCGATCGCCCGGGCGGCGATGCCGCGGAAGGCGCGGGCGGGCAGGGCGATCGAAATGGGCAGGCCGCTCGTCGGCAGGCGTTTGCGCATGACGGCGCCACGTTCGTCGAGATGGATGGTCACGTCGCCGGCGGAACTGCGGATGGCATAGCTGATCTTCTGGGGAAAGCGGCGCGGATCGATCCGCAGCGTCGTCTCGAGCCAGGCCGGTTGGGAAAGCGTCTTCAGCATGTTTTTCACCCTTGTTTTCCTTGAGAGCCGGTTTCCGGTCTTTTCTCTTCAGGGACGTTGTCGTCCTCTATGGTCTTGAGGATAGGCATGCCCCGTATGGGACCGCTTAAAAATCTGGGTTAAAAAACTCTGCGCTTTCCAATGGTTAGCAAAAGTCAACCTGTCAGGGTTGCCAAAAGATGAAGCGGGTTGTTGCCGGAAACTGCCGATGGCGGCCGCAAAAGGGCGGTTTTGCGTCCTTCAGCGGCTGCCGAAGAGCGCAGCGCCAGCCGCATGGAGGCACCCCGGCGGCCCTCCTGGGCAGGCTCGCGCAAGTCACTATGCCTAACGTGCAGATGACAGACTTCCGTCCTTCGTCGGCTTGCGCGCGCGGCGCAGATCGGCCTTGGGCGAAGCGGCGGACAGGGCATGGCGCAGCACCCGCAAGCGGCGGCCGTCTTTGCCGCAAGGACTGCAGGAACACAGCAATGGAGCGTGCGCGGCGGATCCGGTTTGCCGGCGGCACTCCGCGAACCGGTCCGGCGGCCTGCTTGCGGCGAGGCGATCCCTTCGCGCGATCGGCTGCCGTGCCACGCCGGAAGGGCAAGCGCCGGAAGGGCAAGCGATGGTCTCGACCTATTTCCAGTATAATTTCGTCACGCGTGACATGAAGGCGAGCCTGGCGCGCACGGCGGGCGATACGCTGGTGGCGCGCGATACGGCGTACTACAAGGAAAACATCGGCAAGGTGAAGACGGTCGACCAGTTCGTCGACGACTACCGCCTGTTCTCCTATGCGATGAAGGCCTACGGTCTCGAAGACATGACCTATGCCAAGGCCTTCATGAAGAAGGTGCTGGAAAGCGACCTCGACGACAAGAACAGCTATGCCAACAAGCTGACCGACACCCGCTACCGCAACTTCGCCATGGCCTTCGGCTTTTCCAAGAGCACGACGGTGGCGCAGAGCAATGCGCAGGAAGACGCGATCATCGGCCTTTACAATCAGACGGTTGCCGATCTCGACGGGGTGATGAAGGCCGATGCCAATTACTTCGACGCGATGACGACGCGAGTCACATCCGTCGATCAATTCCTGCACGACGACCGCCTGCGCAATTACACCTTCACCGTCTTCGGGATCAATGAGGACACCTATGTCTACAAGGATGTGCGCGGGGCCATTGGCAGCGATCTCAACGATCCGAACAGCTACTTCAATCAGAACTGGCAGCCGCATATCGACGCCTTTCAGACGCTGGGGCCGTCGCTGCAGACCGAATATGACAACCGCAGCGAACGCCTGAGCCTGATCCAGCAGATTGATCAGCTCAATACAGCCAAGGCCCAGCCCGGTGCCGATCAGGCGGCGATCCAGGCGAAGATCGACACCGCCCAGGCCCGGGTCGATACGCTGAACCAGTCGCTGCCGGCTTATGTCGACAAGGCCAGCGAGACGCAGAAGATCAACGAGGTCGGCACGCAGTTCAGCACGCTGCAGGCGCGGGCCAAGCTGGCCGATGGCTACAAGGATCTCGCCAGTTTCTTCAAGTTCAACGCCGATGGCAGCGTGACGCCGGGCAACTCGATCATGACGGACGAGAACAAGGCGAATATGCGCGAGGCCTATTACGCCAATGCCAAGCGCGTGACGCCGGGCGCAGCCATGATCAACAAGGCCAATTACGAGCGGGACATCCAGAATGTGACGACGGTCAAGGACATCCTGACCAACACCCGCCTGTTCAATTACATCGTGCTCTCCTACGGCCTTCCGGCGAGCACGCTGACCTCCACGCTCGAAAACATCCTCACGGACGATCCAACCAACCCGAACGGCTATATCCAGAAGTCGAAATCGGATCTGGTATCGGTCTATTCCCAGATCGCCAAGGACTTCAACTTCGACGCCGACGGCAATCTGAAAAGCGGGATGCCGCCGCAGACGGCCGCGCAGATGAAGAGCACGAGCAATGGCTATATGGTGCATTACAATGACAAGGACGATGCCGCCGACGCCACCCTGATCGCCGCCTATAAGAAGAACATCGGCACCATCACCAATGTCGACAAGTTCCTGGCCGACGCCAATCTGAAGAAGCTGGCGCTGACGGCCGTGGGGCTGGACAAGGAAAATCTCACCACGCGCCAGCTCAAGCAGATCCTGACCTCCGATCTCAACGATCCCAAGAGCTTCGCCAATGCGGCCAAGGACGAGCGCTACGTGAAGCTGGCCAAGGCCTTCAACTTCAAGGCCGATGGCTCTCTGGGTTCGCCTATCCTGGCGCAGTCGGAAACGGAAATCCTTCTCGTTTCAAAGAACTACGTGCTGCGCAAGTCGCAGTTCGGCACCGCCGACGACAAGACCAAGGCCGAGGCCGACGCCACCTATTACAGCGACAATATCGCCAAGGTCGAGAAGCTGGACGACCTGCTGAAGGACAAGAAGCTGACCGGCTTCGTGCTGCAGGCCTATGGCCTCGACCCCGAGAAATACGACGCGGAAGAGCTGCGCAAGATCTTCGGTTCCGACCTCTCGGACAAGAACAGCTACGTCAACACGCTGGAGGAGACGAAATTCCGCGACATCGTCGCCTCGTTCAACTTCAACGCCAAGGGGCAGGTGGAGCGCCAGACCGAGGCGCAAATCCAGACGCGCCACGGTCTGATGCAGACCGAGACCATGTATTACAACCAATCGCTGGAAGAGACGCAGGGCGAGGACAATGCTGGCGTCCGCCTGGCGCTCTATTTCCGCCGCATGGCCGATACGATCGGCAGCGCCTACGACATTCTCGCCGATCCCGCTCTGTCGGAAGTGGTGCGCACCGCCTTCGACATCCCCCAGGAAATGCAGGCCGCCGATATCGACATCCAGAAGGCCTATATCGACAAGGTGTTGAAAATCAAGGATCTGCGCGATCCCGACAAGCTCAACAAGTTCCTCACGCGCTTCACCGCGCTCTATGACGCGGCCAACAATACCGACGTCGCCCCGGCGGCGCTGCTTCTGGGGGGAAGCGGCGGCAGCAGCGGCGGCATCAGCGCCGATACGCTGATGACCCTGACGCAATTGCGCACCGGCGGCTTCTGACAAACGGAGCGAAGGATCCCTTCCTGAAATGTTTTTCGGGAAGGGGCGGCTGCGCCCTTTGCCCGTGACGGTTTCGGATTTCTCCGAAAACCGGCCCCCGCTTTTTTCGGTTCGCTGCTCTACAGGCGCTGCGCCAGAAGCTTGCCCGGGTTCATGATGCCGGCCGGATCGAAGGCGTCCTTGATCCGGCGCATCAGCGTGATCTCGATGCCGCCGCGCACCTCGGCCAATTCGTCCCGCTTCAACTGGCCGATGCCGTGCTCGGCCGAGATCGAGCCGCCGAGATCAAGCGCGATGGCGTGGACGATGGCGTTGATCTCGCGCCAGCGGGCCAGGAAGGCCGCGGTGTCGGCGCCGACGGGCTGCGAGATGTTGTAGTGGATATTGCCGTCGCCCATATGGCCGAAGGCGCAGATCCGCGCGCCGGGAATGGCCTGGAGCACAGCCGCATCGGCAGCCGCCATGAAGGCCGGAATAGCCGCCACGGGGACCGAGAGGTCATGCTTGATCGAGCCGCCTTCTGGCTTCTGTGCCGGCGACATGCTCTCGCGCATATGCCAGAGCGCCTTGGCCTGGGCGGCATTGGCCGCCACCACGGCATCGCGCACCAGCCCCGCCGCATGTCCCTCTTCCAGAATCGCCGCCATCAGCGCCTGCGCGCCTTCGGCCGAATCGGCGGTCGACAGATCGATCAGCGCGTACCAGGGATGCACGCTCGCCATCGGATCGCGCACGCCGGGAATGTGGCGGCTGGTGAACTCCACGCCGATGCGCGGCATCAGCTCGAAGCCGGTCAGGGCCGGGCCGGCGTGGTCGGCCGCGCGCTCGAACAGCGCCAGCGCATCCGCCACGGAGCCGAGCCCGGCAAAGGCGACCTGATGGCCGCGCGGGCGGGGGAAGAGCTTGAGCACGGCAGCGGTGATCACGCCGAGCGTGCCCTCCGCGCCGATGAACAGGTCGCGCAGGTCGTAGCCGGTATTGTCCTTCTTCAGCCGCCGCAGGCCGTTCCAGATCTCGCCCGTCGGCAGCACCACCTCCAGGCCGAGGCACAGCTGGCGCATATTGCCATAGGCAAGCACGGCCGTGCCGCCGGCATTGGTCGAAAGCAGCCCACCGATGCGCGCCGAGCCTTCCGAGCCGAGCGAGAGCGGGAACAGCCGGCCTGCCGCTTCCGCGCGGCTCTGGATATCGGCCAGAATGCAGCCGGCGCCGCAGAGGAGCGTGTTGCCGACGGGATCGACATCCTCGATCCGGGTGAGCCGCTCCACCGACAGCATGAGATCGCCGCCGGCCTCGCGCGGGACCCCGCCGGCCACATGCCCTGTATTGCCGCCCTGCGGCACGATCGGCGTGCCGGTTTCGCTGGCGAGCTTGAGAATGGCGGCGACTTCCTGCGCCGAGCCGGGCTTGAGCAGCATCGGCGTCGTGCCGTGATAGAGGCCGCGGCTCTCCTTGAGATAGGGAGCCAGCGCCGCGTGATCGGTCACGGCATAGGCGGGCCCGACCAGGCTGGCAAAGCGGTTCAGGAGATCGGCGGTGGGGGCGTGCAGCAGTGGGGAAGTCATGTCAGGACTTTCGGCGGGCAAGACGGGGGCAAGAGAGAGGCGGGTATAAGTAAAGGGCTGTGCCGGTGCGGGAGGGTACGACGATCGGTCGGCGGACGATCCTTGTCCGGCGATAGACGCCGCCGCACAGGACCACTCAGCCGCGCGGGGCTGCTGCGCGCGCCAGACGGTCGCGGATCGCTTCGCCCAGTCCCTCGCCAGGAATGGGGCCGACCGCGATGCCCTTGGCGGCTGCGGCATCGGCCTCCTTCAGCGCCGAAAACAGCCGCGCGGCGGCGGCGCGCAGGTCGCCTGCCGGGCTGAGATCGATGACGAGCGCGGCCTGGTCTTCGCCGGGCAGGGGCGTTCCGCCAAAGCGGATCAGCGCCTCGCCGGGGCGGACTTCAGTCGCTTCCAGCCGCACCAGCGCCTCCGGCGCATAATGGGAGGCGAGCATGCCCGGCGCCTCGATCGCCGCGCCGGCGGCTTCGGGCCGCTCAAGCGCCCGGCCGGCGATGCGCTCGATTTCGGCGGCCTCCAGCCCGCCAGGGCGCAGTAGGCGGATGCGCTCGCCCTCCACCTTGACGATGGTCGATTCGACGCCGACGGGGCAGGGGCCGCCATCGAGGATCAGCGCGATCCGGTCACCGAGATCTTCGGCCACATGGGCCGCCGTGGTCGGGCTGATGCGCCCGGACGTGTTGGCGCTGGGGGCGGCGAGCGGACGGCCGAAGGCGGAGATCAGCCTGCGGGCAAAGCCTTCGGGCATGCGCAGGCCGACCGTGTCGAGGCCGGCACTCGCCAGCGCGTCGATCGACGGCCCGGCCGCGCCGTCTGCCTGTGGGCGAATCGGCAGCACCAGCGTCAGCGGGCCGGGCCAGAAGGCCTCTGCCAGCCGGCGCGAGATCGGGTCGAACACCGCGTGGCGCTCGGCCATCGCCTTGTCGCTGACATGGGCGATCAGCGGATTGAAGCGGGGCCGGCCCTTGGTCTCGTAGATCGACAGAACTGCGGAAGCCGAGGTCGCGTCCGCCGCCAGGCCGTAGACGGTTTCCGTGGGAATGGCGACCGGCCGCCCTTCGGAAAGCACGGCCACGCCGCGTTGAAGCGCGCGCTCCGGCTCGGCATGGGTGTCGATGATCTCGGCCATGATGCTCATCCGCTGGCTCTCAGGCCTTTGCGGAAGGGAAATTTCCGAAAGGCGTCCTCGTTCGTCTGCCACGGCGGCGGCGTGGCGGTCGCCCGCCAGCCGCAGCGGCGCAACTCTCTTTATCCGCCGGAGACGGAAAAGACCAAACGGGTTTTTTGGCGGATCAGCGCGCGGGGACGCCCGGGCCGGTTCCCGGCTGTCCTCGGGAGGGTTCTGGCGCGGCCCTGGAGGTGGGCGGGCAGGCAGTCGGCAATCGCGGCCCGGTTCAAAGCGCCCGAATGATGGCACGCAGCGCCGCGTTGCGGGCGCCCAGCTGCAGCACGTTCTTCAACGCCACCTTGGAATCGACCGTCCGGAACAGAACGCCATCGTGATGCACCGTCGTGTCGATCACCAGCTTGGCCTGCTTGTCGTCTGTCTTGGTCGCCACGGCGAAGAACATGCGGCCGTTGCTCATCGAGATCCGGTCGAAAAACTGCGCCTCATCGCCGATCTCCGCAAAGAAATTGGCAAAATAGAAGGACCAGGGCACGATGCCGAACTTGTCGAACACGGTGCGCGAGGCGGTCACATGGCAATAGCCCAGATGCGGCCTGCCATCGATGATGTCGTGGAAGATCAGTTTCGGCAGGCGGATTGAGGGGTGGAAGTTGTTCAGCCGCTGATGCGTCACCTCGCCAGCCGCTTCCAGCCGGCGTCCCGTGCGCTCGGCGGCCTCTTCATGCGAGATATAGCGCCGCTCGGCGGCCGGCTTGCGGCGCATCGTCCGGTCGATGCGGCCGGTGCGCAGAAATTCGCTGTGCACGGCGCGCGGTGCCTGGAGAAAGCCAGCCCGCCCACCTGAGACATAATATCGGATCTTCGACATTCCGCGTTCCCCGAACTCTCGCCCGCCCCAAATTCTCGCCTGCCGCAAAGTCTCACGCGCTCAAGGCGGTCACCCACAAGGCCCTGGGCGGATGATCCCGACACTGTCGGCTGCAGCGATAAAGAAAAGGTTAAAACAGCATGCTTGCGCCTGCCCGATCTTAACCTTTTTCTCGTCCGGCACCGCCTCGCCGGCCCACTGCTGTCCGCGCGCGGGGCAGGGCGATCGAGGGAGGCCTTGCCGTTTCCCGCCCGCGCCGTCTCGCCGGCGCGGTCCCGCCTGCCTGATCCTTGCCTCTGTTCTTGCAAGCGGCGCTTCTGTTCTTTCCGCGCCATGTCGCAAAGAGGCATGCGGCGCATGCCGCTGCTTGCTGCAGCAGCAAAAATGGCCTTTCTGCTTAAAAATCCGCCATGATCTTGTTTCTCTTGCGGAATGCGCAGGCGGCAACACCTGGGCGCCAAGTTGAGCCCTTGTCGTCTTCTTGGAATTGCATGTCGCTAACTGGCTGCTGTTAAGCCGCGCGCTCGGGTTAGATGGTGACAGCTTGACGGCGCGGCGTTCGACGGCAGGCGATGGTGACGGTTCGGGAGGACCTGGCGCGGCAGGCGAAAGAATGGAAATTTCGCCTGAAATCGCGCTAGACTTGGTGTCGGAGCATGAAGGCCTGCCGGGCATGTGTCGCCCGGACGCGCCATGGTCCACACGCTCATCCCGGCAGGTCCGCGTCGCTTTTGCAGCCTGACGGAAAACACGCCGGGCGGGCGGTCACCCCCTCTGACGCAAAGGACGACGAGATGGATTTCCGCGGCGACGTGCTCCGCAGACTGCAGAACCGCAAGGACGGCTATAGCCTGGAGCAGGCTTTCTACACCGATCCTGACCTCTACAAGCTCGATCTCGAAGAGATCTGGTACAAGGACTGGCTGTTCGTCGGCCATGACTGCGAGATCCCCAAGGCGGGCAATTATTTCACGCTGCAGGTCGGCGACTATCCTGTCGTGATCGTGCGCGACCGCCAGGGCAGCATTCGCGCCCTGCACAATTCCTGCCGCCACCGCGGCTCGCGCGTGTGCACCAGCCAGAAGGGCGCCTCGGCCAAGCTGGTCTGCCCCTATCACCAGTGGACCTACGAGCTCGACGGCTCGCTGCTCTTCGCCCGCCAGATGGGCGAGGACTTCGACAAGGCCGCGCACAGCCTGAAGCCGATCGCCTGCGAGAGCTTCGGCGGCTATATCTTCATCTGTCTCTCCGAGACGCCGATGGATTTTGCCCCGGTCAAGGAGCTGGTCAACGGCTATCTGGCCCCGCATCAGCTGAAAGATACGAAGGTCGCCTTCGAAAGCACCATCGTCGAAAAGGGCAACTGGAAGCTCGTCTGGGAAAACAACCGCGAGTGCTACCATTGCGCCAGCAACCATCCGGAACTCTGCCGCACCTATCCGGAAGCGCCGTCGGCGACCGGCGTGCAGGGCGCTGCCGACGATCCGGTCATCTCCCAGCACTGGGCGCATTGCGAAAGCGCTGGCCTGCCGAGCGAGTTTCAGATGTCGCCCACCGGCCAGTTCCGCGTGGCGCGCATGCCGCTGATCGAACAGGCGGAGAGCTACACCATGAGCGGCGAGCGCGCGGTCAAGCGTCCTCTGTCCGACGCGGTCAAGGCAAGCCACATCGGCACGCTGCTCCTGTTCCACTACCCCACCACCTGGAACCACGTGCTGGTCGATCACGCGATCTCCTTCCGCGTGCTGCCGCTCGGCCCCGAACTGACCCAGGTCACCACCAAGTGGCTGGTGCACAAGGATGCGATGGAAGGCGTCGATTACAAGCTCGACGAGCTCACCCATGTCTGGACCGAGACCAACGACCAGGATCGCCGGATCGTCGAAGAGAACGCCTTCGGCATCCGTTCGCCCGCCTATGAGCCCGGCCCCTATTCGCCGGAGCATGAAGGTGGCGTGATGCAGTTCGTGGAATGGTACTGCAACTTCATGCAGGACCGCCTGCGTGGCAAAACCTCTCCTCTGTTCAAGGTCGCGTAACATCCCATGACCAACGTTTCATCCTTCCGGCACCTCGACGAACTCCAGCCCTGGAACGACCGCCAGCACCTTCTCGAATGCATCGCGGCCACGGTCGAGACGCCTGATGTGATGACGTTTACCTTCAAGTCCGACCGTGACGGCTGGTTCCGCTATCTGCCGGGCCAGTTCGTCACGCTCGAACTGCCGGTGACGCCGGATGATCCGGTCATGCGCACCTACACGCTCTCCTCATCGCCCTCGCGCCCCTTCGCGGTGGCGGTGACGGTCAAGGCCCAGGCCACCAGCATCGGCACGCGCTGGATGTTCGAAAATGTCCGCCCGGGTACCAAGCTCAAGGCGTTTGGCCCGCTGGGCGATTTTTCCTTCGTGCGCCATCCCGGTGCGAAATATCTGTTCATTTCCGCCGGCTCCGGCGTCACGCCGATGATGTCGATGACGCGCTGGTTCGCCGATTGCGCGCCGGGCACCGATGTCGCTTTCGTGCATTGCGCCCGCAAGCCGGAAGACATCCTCTTCCGTGCCGAGCTGCAGGCGCTTTCGGCGCAGATGCCGAACCTCTCGCTCGGCTTCATCGTCGAGGGCCATGGGCCGCACAATGCCTGGCATGGCCTGCGCGGGCGCATCGACGCCGCGATGCTGCCGCTGCTCGCCTCCGATTTCCGCGAGCGCACGGTGTTCTGCTGCGGGCCGGAGCCTTTCATGCGCGGCGTGCGCGGGCTTCTGGAAGCCGCCGGCTTCCCGATGGGGCAATATCACGAGGAAAGCTTCCAGCCGGCTGCGGCCCCCGCAGCGGAAGAGCTGGCCATTCGCGCCGGCGGCGGCACTGACGGCGAGCAGGCCTCGGCCAGCGCCACCGTCTCCTTCACCATGGCCGGCAAGCAGGCGCTCTGCCCGCCCGGCCAGACCATCCTGCAGACCGCGCGCAAGGCCGGCGTGCGCATCGGTGCGGCCTGCGAAGGCGGCATCTGCGGCACCTGCCGGGTGATGAAAGTCTCGGGCCAGGTGGAGATGAACCATCAGGGCGGCATTCTCGACGAGGAGGTCGACGAGGGCTACATCCTTGCCTGCTGTTCCCGCCCGATCGGCGATGTCGCGATCGAAGCGTAAGCCGTTATCTCTGGCCGCGCGACTACAGCCGGATGCGCCGCTGAAAACGAACTGACGAAGCCATGGGGTTCAGGAGACGCGCCGTCACCTGGGCCCTTTTTGCGAGCGCTTGTCGCGCAAAACTGCGCCGTGGTCTTGCGATCGCGACAAGCGATGAAATATGCCCTTAAAGCGTGGGACGCGAACCCGAGCACAGTACACGACACGAAGGTTCGCGCGCTGCGTCGGCCCCCTCGTCTGCCTACCGGCATCCGACCGGGGACGAGCCACGGGTCTCGTCCCGTCCTTCGGACC
>NZ_MKIO01000033.1:0-94243 GCF_001938945.1 Xaviernesmea rhizosphaerae | reverse complement strand
ACACGACACGAAGGTTCGCGCGCTGCGTCGGCCCCCTCGTCTGCCTACCGGCATCCGACCGGGGACGAGCCACGGGTCTCGTCCCGTCCTTCGGACCCCCGCTGGGGAGAAGAGACCCAGCCGATAGCACGGCGCTCCATCCAACAGGCTGGAAAAAATGCATAAACCACATTCTCTTCTGGGTGAAGGTGGGGCGAAGCGGCGCCGCACGTCTCTTCTCCCCAGCGGGGAGAAGGTGGCCCGAAGGGTCGGATGAGGAGGGCTAGCCAGAGCCGCAAATCATTCTGTCGTCTACTGTGGAATCGGAGAGATTGTTGCGTGCCTTGGCAAGCTGCCATGCGCGGACCAATGCGAAAGCCGAATGGTCGACGGGTGGACAACCGCAGCCCGGTGCCTGTCAGGCAGAGAGGGCGCTGGCGCCTGCCGATGCGGCATAGTGGTTCACGACGCCCTGGCCGCTCGCGGGCAGGGGAGCCGGCCGACCCAGCAAGTAGCCTTGACCGATGTCGCAGCCGAGCGCGCTGAGCTTTGCCATCTGGCTTTCGGTCTCGATGCCTTCGGCCGTCACCTTCACGCCGAGCCCGGCGCCGAGCGCGATGATGGCGCGCACCAGCTTGTCCTGCTTTTCCGAATGCTCGAAGGTGCTGATGAAGCTGCGGTCGATCTTGATCTTGTCGAAACGGTAGGTGGAGAGCTGCGACAGGCTGGAATGGCCCGTGCCAAAATCATCGAGCGCGATGCTGATGCCCGCGCCGACGAATTGTTCCAGGATCAGTCGCGCCGTCTGCGGGTCCTGGACCAGCGCGGTTTCCGTCACTTCCAGTTCGAGCCGCGTCGGTGGCAGGCCGGTTTCCGCCAGCATGGTCAGGATGCGCAGACCAAGCAGCCGGTCGCTGAGCTGGATGGCGGAGATGTTGAAGGACAGGACGGTGCCCGCAGGCCAGGTCAGCGCGTTGCGGCAGGCCTGGCGGAACAGGCTGTCGGTCAATTCGGCGATCTGGCCGGTTTCCTCCGCCAGGGCAATGAATTCATTGGCGGCGATGAACTGGCCGGGCGTGATTTCCCAGCGTGCCAGGGCCTCGAAGCCGATGATGGCCCCGGTCTTGAGGTCCACCAGCGGCTGGTAATAGGGAACGATCCGGTGCATGCGGATCGCCGCGCGCAGCTCGCCCTCCATGCGCGCGCGCCTAAGCGTCACCGCGCGGATCTCCGCCTGGAACGGCGTGACCGTGTTACGGCCGCGCCGCTTCGCCTCGTACATGGCATTGTCCGCGCCCTGGATCACGGTCAGAAGGTCCGTGCTATCCTCGGGATAAAGCGCATAGCCGACGCTCGCGCCGATATCCGCGCTTCTATGGCCGATGCGCACGGGTTCGCCGATGCGCTGCAGGATCGTCCGACCCGTGGCGTCGAGATCGAGGCACCCGGCCCGCTTGGCGACGATCAGGAATTCGTCTCCGCCCAGCCGCAGCACATGGTCATCCGGGAAGATATCGAGCAGGCGCTGCGCGACCGTCTTCAGCACGAGATCGCCGAAGTCATGGCCCCAGAGATCATTGGCGCGTTTGAAGCCGTCGAGATCGATGCTGTAGACCACAAGCCCCATGCCTTGCGCATGCGCCAGGCCGATAGCGCCGCCCTTGGCATCCAGAGCGCGCCGGTTAGGAAGGTTGGTCAGGGGATCGTGGCATGCGATCCATTCCGCGCGGTCCTCGGCGGTGATGCGCCGGTCGATTTCCGCGTTCAGGTCGCGGATCCGGAGGGCCGAATAGATGAGGCCGATAATGCCGGTCATGTTCAAGGCGATGAACAGATCCTGCAGATAGGAATGGCCGCCTGTCTCCAGATAATCGTCCATGAGGCGATGCAGGTCGAACACGATGGTGATTAGGCTCAGTCCAAGGACCAAGACAAGCCATACCAAGATTTCCAGCTTTATCCGCAGCCGCAAGATCGTCCCCTCAATGCATGGCCAATCGCGGCCTGCAAGGTCATGAGGAGAATATAAGGAAATAGACATTTAACGCAAGCGAGCCATGCGCCGGCGAAAGGCCTGTCAGGGTTGCGGAACCGTCCACCGGCTCAATCTTGGGGCCTGGCATGGTGCGACAAGCCCTTGATGTGCAGGCGTGACCGTTACATGGCCGCCGCTGAAACCGGTTGCAAGGGCACCGTCCAGGCCGATTGGAAATGGCCTCGCGAAGCTTGGCTATTGACACAATTTTGGGCGCATTGCCCGTGTTCTGGCCTTGAGCTTAGGCCATCGGCCCTGCGACTTGCCTTAGAAAGATGCGACCCATCCATAAAGTCGCCCGGGAACGAATCAACCTGTTTCGCACAGGTTCACGGCCTTTTCCGCAATTTTTTACAGGATCCGGCGCAGGGGCGCCAGCTGACGCTGCGGCGACGTTATCCGCCGGGACGCCATCTAGAAATGAAAGTCGCTCTTGTCCAGCTGTGCCAGCTTCACATTTTTCAGCAGGATGCTGTCGCCCTCCAGCCCGTCGATCAGAACGTCCTTGCCGGTCTGTGTCATATGGTTGGCCACCAGGTCGGAAAAGCTGGTGATGCTCGCCAGTCCCTTCAGGTCCAGAACGTCGTGTTCCCTGCCGGTGGCCTTGAAGTCGGTGATGGTGTCGCGGCCGTCGCCTGTCGCGAAGAAGAAGGTGTCGATACCGGCGCCGCCGGTCAGGATGTCGTTGCCGCCGTGCCCCCAGATCAGGTCGTTGCCGCCCATGCCCTTCAGCGTATTGGCCGCCTCATTGCCGTGGAGCTGGTTGGCAAGGCTGTTGCCGGTGCCCGAAAGGGCGTTGCCGCCCGTCAGCGTCAGGTTCTCGAAATTGTCGCCCAGCGTATAGCTGACGCTGGCGCGCACCGTATCGGTCCCTGCGTTCTTACCCTCGACGATCAGCGCCTTGGCATCGCTGATGACATAGGTGTCATTGCCGGTGCCGCCGGCGATCTTGCCCTTCACCGTGCCGCCGGTGCCGTCGAAATAGTCATTGCCGCCGCCCAGATCGACATCGCCGTTGATCAGCCCGCGATTGACCAGCATCTGCACGCCGTTGCCGCCCTTGAAGGCCAGCTTGGCCAGGGCCGTCACGGTGCCGTCATTGGTGAAGCTGGCATTACCGGCCTGGGTGAAATCGACGGCGCCGAGGCCGGCCTTCCAGCCGGTGATCGTGCCGCTATTGGCCGCCTTGACATTGGCGCCCACCACTTCCAGCCCGCTCATGCCCTTGACGGTGCCGGTGTTGTTGACAACCACGTCGTCGGCGCGGATGCGCAGGGCATCGCCCCCCACTTCGATCGCCTTGTTGTTGGTGACGATGGCGCGTGCGCCGGTCACGAGAATGCCGTCTGCGCCGGCATTGAGGCTGCCGCTGTTGGTGACGATGACATCCGCGCCGCTGACGATGATGGCGCTGCCGCCAGCGCCGACCTTGCCGTTGTTGGTGATGATCTCGCCGGCGCCTCTGATCAGCATGCCGTGGCCCTGCACCCCGATCGTTCCATTGTTGGTGACGGTCGTGTCTGCCCCGGAGCTGACGATGCCGGCTGCCTTGGTCGAGCCGATCGAGCCATTATTGGTCACGATGGAGCGGTCGCCGCTGATCCTCAGGCCGTCCAGGAAGCCGGCCAGGCGGCCATTGTTGGTCACCGTGCTGGAAAGGCCAGTGATGTCGACGGCCGCATCGAGCGAGGAGGTGATGGTGCCGCTGTTGGAAAACTGCGTCGCCAGGCCGCTGGCGGCCACACCAGCAAGCTTGGACTGGATTGTCCCGCCCTGATTGATTTCCGTGCCGTCGGCAATGGCGAGAATGCCGGCGCGGGCCGCCTGGATGAAACCGGCCGAGCCGATGCGGATCGTGCCGTCGAGATCGAACGGAGAGGAACCGAAGACGATGCCGGCCGCCCCCGCCGAGATTTCCCCCTCGACCGCGATCGACCGGTTGGTGGCATCGCCCGAGACCACGAAGCCTTCCGCCGCCGTGGTCAGAAGTGCGGTGCGGGCCAGTGTGATCAGCGTATCGGCATCGGCCACCTGCATTGTGCCAGTGGTCGTTGTCGAAATCACAATCTCGCGCGTGGTCATTGTCGCTCCTGCGAAAGCGGCGCGCCATGGAAAAAACATGATGAAAAACGGCGGCTCTGCTGAAATGGGTCTTCGCATGAATGGGGTTTTGACTCAATGATGTTCGAAAACCCTCTTGGGACATGCTTAATTTCAAAGATTACATACTTAAAACTATTTCAATTTTTCAGTAATTTTTCTGTAAGATTCCATTGTATCTATATTAATGTCGTGACACATCCGCCGCTTCCAGCACAGGCGAAGGCAGTGCGCCTGTGACCGTCATGTCCATTGCCAGCCCGGCACCGCTGCCCACGGCCGCGCGGGCGCTGACCATCAGCAGCAGAGGCTGCGGGGCGGGGCGCGGCGGCAGCGGCTTTTCCGGAACCAGCTCGCCCTTGGCCCAGGCCGCGCTCAAAGCCTTGCGGTCAGCGGGCGCGACATTCACGTCGATATCGCTCAGCGTTCCCGGCACGCGATAGGGGCAGCGGCGGCGGCCGCAATTGGCGTCGGCCGAAAACTGCCAGAGCCAGTAGCGGTCCCAGTTGCCCATGGGAAAGGCCTCGCCGGTCGATGGGCGATAGCGCGCATACCACAGCGGCAGGCGCGACAGGATCGGATAGCGCGCGCGGTTCTCTGCGATGAAGCGGGCGGTGGCGTGGTTGGTATAGAGCACTGGATAGCGCCCGGTGCGCGCCTTGATATGGGCGGCGAACAGGCCGGCATCCTCTGGCGACATGAACTGCGCAGGATCCAGCCCTTCGATGTCGAGCACCATGGCCTCGTCCGCCCGTGGCTGGGCATAATCGAGAAAATGATTGGCCTGCTCCACCGGATTGCCCGGCCGGCCCAGGTGATAGGCCCCCCAGAGCAGGCCCTTGGCCCGCGCCACCAGCCGGCGCGTCTGGAACAGTTCGCGGCTGACGGCATATTTGCGCCACATGGTGCGGCAGTGATTGGTGCTGTCGCCCTTATGCGCGCCCGAACAGTCGAACACCTCCGGCAGGCCGTCCGAGGCCTTGGAGATGAAGCCGGCGATGCGGCGATCGGACGTCATCGCCTCCCAGTCGATCAGGTTCAGCTCGTAGGCGTCGATGACAAGCGCCCGCGTATCCTTGCGCCAGGGCATGGTCTCGCCTCGCGCGCCTCCCGCCTCGGCCGCCGACGCAGCCACCAGCAGCGCGAGCGCGACGCGCGCGAGGCGAAGGACGGGCGTGAGGCGGGACACAGGGTTGATCATGGCATCACAGCCTGCGCCTGCATGGTTAACCGATGCTTAACGCAAAGCACCTCTTGGCCGCTGCCGTGCGATGCATCGCGGCGAGACGCGGAACAAGGAGGCGGCGGCGACGTTACAAAGCTCGACAGCGCCCGCGTGATCCCGAGGCATCCGGACCCGAACAGACGGTTTGGCATTCGGAGGGATCGACAACAGGCTGCATAATTTTCCCCCGATATCGATGGCGATGCCGGGGGAAAATTATGCAGGCGCGGATGGCGGTCGAAGATCAAAAAGACAAAGGAGGAGCACCATGGGTGTTTTCAAGATGAAGATCCTGCCGCTGGCCCTGTCGGCCCTGTTCGTGGCAACCTCGTTCCAGCCGTCCTTCGCTTTCACCCCGGTGCCAACGCCCGCGCCGGCTGCCGCCACCGCGCCGGTGGATCTGGTGCAGTATCGCGAAGACTGGCGCCGTGACCGCGACTGGCGCCGCCATCATCGCGGCTGGGATCGCCGCGCCGACGGCTATCGCCGCGGTAATGGTTATTATTACAACGGCCATCGTGGCTATCGCGAACGCCGTCCGGGCTATCGCTATCACAATGGCCTGTGGTTCCCGCTGGCGGCCTTCGCCACCGGCGCCATCATCGGCGGTGCCACGGCCGCGCCGCGCGCCGCCTATGGCAACAGCCATGTGCAATGGTGCATGAACCGCTATCGCTCCTACCGCGCCTCCGACAACACCTACCAGCCCAACAACGGCCCGCGCCGTCAGTGCGTCTCCCCGTAAGCAGGGTCGGCGACGCCCGGCTCTGCAGCTTGGGCTTTTGACGAAGACTTCAGCCATCCGCGCTCCAGGCACGGGTGGCTTTTTCCTGTGCGAGCGAACGCCATGCTCGCTCAAGGCTTCGCCCGGGTTGTGCCTTACAGAATGCCCACGCGCCTCAGGATGATCCAGGCCACCACCATCGACAGGATGATGAAGAAGGCAGCGGCGGAGGTGCCGTGATGGAGCGTACCGGCGAGCGGCATGTCGCTGGTGTTCATGCCGAAAAAGCCGGTAACGAGGGTAGGGGGCAGCAGGAAGGCGGTGAGCAGCGAGAGGATGTAGAGGTGGCGGTTGGTCTCCGAGGAGAGCTTGCTGTCGATCTCCTCATGCAGGAGGCGGGCGCGCTCCTGCAGGGCGAAGACATCGCGGTCGACCGATTCCAGCCGGTCGGAGAGGCGTTCTGCCACGTCGATGAAACCCTCGGGCACCTCGTCCTCCTCCGAGGTCGCCGCCCGGCGCAGGAGCGCCAGCAGCGTGCGCAGGTGACGGTGCAGGCGCACGGCGGTGCGGCGCAGGGGGGCCAGGCGTGGTTGCTCATTATGACCGGCCTCGCCATAGACCGCGTCCTCGATCACGTTGAGATCCTCGGTCAGTTCCAGCACCAGGCCGATCAGCGTGCGCTGGAATTCCACCACCATCATCTCGAACAGGTGGATCGGCTTAGCGCAGCGCGGGTTCTTCTCGATCGCCGCCTTGACCCGGTCGATCGAGCGCAGCGGATGCAGCCGCGTGGTGACGATGATCTTCTCGGCCACGGCGAAATGCAGCCAGGCGATGGTTTTGGTCTCGGTGTCGAAGGTGCGCTCGAAATCGACCAGCGTGCCGTGGACCACATCGTCCTCGATGGCGATGGCGGCCTGCGTGTCGTGGCTGCCGAGCGTGGCCAGCGCACCGGCCGGCAGATCGCAGATCCGCTCCAGAAGCGCCGGCGTGCGCGCATCGCTGAGCGCCAGATGCACCCAGACCCAGCCCTCGTCAGGCTTTAGCGCGGAAACCGGGCTGTCGGCCGGAATGCGCCGGCAGCGGCTCTCGCCGGGAAGAAAATGATAGGCCCAGACAAGGCCCGGAATTTCGGAGGAAACGAGATTCATGCGGCAAGGCTTTCGATCACAGGCTGCTGTTCCCATAAGCGCGGTCCATGATGATTATGCAACGGAAATGCGCGGCCCGTGCGCTTTGTCCTGTGCAGCGCGAAAATTGACGTTTACGTCTACGTAAAAATGATTACTCTGCTGGCATGGAGGCGTGCGCGGCTACTCTGCCCGGTGGGCGGCGTTGCCGTGTGCCTGCGCTCATGTCTGTGCGGGGACGACGGTACGCTTCTGCGAGAGGGGCAGCGCGGGATGGCGATTTGGGAAGAGGATGGAGACGGCATGAGCGAAGAGCGTGAAGCAGGGTCGGCCGGCGTTGCGGTTTCGGTGGAGCGGCCGGGGACGCATCCCGGCGTGCAGGTGATCCGCCTCTGCCGGCCGGAGAAGAAGAATGCGCTGACGCGGGCCATGTATGCCAGCATGAGCGAGGCGCTGCAGGCGGCCGAGGCCGATGACGACCTGAGGGTTACGGTGTTTCTCGGTCAGCCCGGCTGCTTCTCTGCCGGCAACGACATGGGCGATTTTGCCGAAGCCGCCGCCGGCGGCAATTTTGGCGCGGAGGT
Organism: Xaviernesmea rhizosphaerae; assembly: GCF_001938945.1. Classification (GTDB taxonomy): domain Bacteria; phylum Pseudomonadota; class Alphaproteobacteria; order Rhizobiales; family Rhizobiaceae; genus Xaviernesmea; species Xaviernesmea rhizosphaerae. The sequence goes on along the minus strand of NZ_MKIO01000033.1, from coordinate 86,466 downwards.
TGTGGGCTTCCTGAAAACGCTGGCGGGCGGGCGCAAGCCGCTGGTGTCGGGCGTCGACGGGCTGGCGATCGGCATCGGCACGACGCTCCATCTGCATTGCGACCTGACGATCGCCACCCCGCGCGCGCTGTTTCGCACGCCCTTCGTCGATCTCGGCCTGGTGCCGGAAGGCGGCTCAAGCCTGCTCGGGCCGATGCTGCTCGGCCCGCAGCGGGCCTTTTCGCTTCTGGCGCTCGGCGAGCCGATGAGCGGGGCGCAGGCGCTCGAGGCCGGCCTCGTCGCGGCGCTGGCCGAGCCGGAAGCGCTGGAGGCCGCCGTTCTGTCCGCTGCCGCGCGCATCGCTGCCAAGCCGCCGGAAGCGCTGATGGCGGCGCGCCGGCTGCTGCGCGGCGATCCCGCCGTGCTGATCGCGCGGATAGAGGCCGAGGCCGTCGAATTCGCCCGGCGCCTGCGCAGCCGCGAGGCGGCGGCCGCGATTGCTGCTTTTTTGCAACGCTGAGCCTGGGCTGCGCGTGCTCAGGCGCCGTTCCCCGCTTGCGCGCGCGGGTCCGGCAGGAGACCATGGGGGCACCGCCGCCTTGCCCGCGACATGATCGAGCACCATATAGGAGCTTCACAGCCTGTCCGATCATCGCCGTTGATCGACTGCAAAGGGCCATTTCCATGCTTCCGGTGCGCGCCGCCGTTCAGTACGCTGCGCCCGGTTCTGGAAATCGTCCTTTTCGGCCCGCTAACGGCAAGTGTTGAACGGGCTGTCGGGGAGGTGCATGCCGAATGTCATCCGATGAAGGTCCCCGCCGAATCATGCGTCCTCTTTCCATCCTCCGCAAATCCTTTGCCGACCTCTCGCGCCAGCGCCGCCGCTGGCAAGATGGGATCGCGCGCAATCTGAGAATTTCATCCCGTATGCTTGACAGTCTTCATCCCGATCTTCCGCCGGAGGTTCTCGCCCCCAAGCCGACAAGCCTCGTTGAAACCACCGATTTCGGCAGCAATCCCGGCTGGCTGAAGATGCTGCATTACGCGCCGGAGAGCCTGAAGCCCGGCGCGCCGCTGGTGGTGGTGCTGCATGGCTGCCAGCAGGATGCCACGCTGTATGACCAGTGTTCCGGCTGGTCGCGGCTGGCGCGCGATCACGGCTTCGCCGTGCTCTATGCCGAGCAGCAGGGCGGCAACAATCCCAATCTCTGTTTCAACTGGTTCCGCCCCTCCAATATCACGCGCGACCGGGGCGAGGTCATGTCGATCCGCCAGATGATCTCCCGTCTGGAGCAGGATCTGGCGATCGATCCCGCGCGCATCTTCATCACGGGCCTTTCGGCCGGCGGCGCGATGACCGCGTCGATGCTGTCAGCCTATCCCGAACTGTTTCAGGCCGCCGGCATCATCGCCGGCCTGGCGCACGGCGCCGCACGCGACGCCCACCGCGCCTTCTATGCCATGGAGCACGCGCCGGAGCGCACGGCCCGCGAATGGGGCGATCTCGTGCGCGAGGCCGCGCCGGCGCCCGTCCGCTATCCCCGCATCTCGATCTGGCAGGGCCTTGCCGACCGCACGGTCCATCCGAGCAATGCCGACGCCCTCGTCGCCCAATGGCTCGACGTCCACGGCCTCACCGACACCAAGCCCCGCGAAACCCGCATCGAATCCCACCGCCGCCTGGCCTATCCGGGCCATGACGGCCGCATCGCCGTCGAACTGATCCTGCTCGCCGATTTCGACCACGGCGTGCCCTTGAAGCCCACGCGCGGCGGGGAGAAGACGGGACCCTTCATGCTGGACGCCGGGATTTCCTCCACGCGGCGGCTGGCGCGGGAGTGGGGGGTGATTTGAGGGGTAAGATCTTGTGCCCAAGCGACAAGGTGCAGCCGTTCCCAATTACAAGTGTAAAATGATATAATTATATTGACACAGGCACGCTATCCTATGAGTTTTTGTCAATCATTGGCGATAGTTTTATTTTAGAGTATTCGTTATTGAATTTTTTAAATTACGTAATTGCTTTATAAAGGGATTGGTTATGGACTGATATGCGTTGTGGTTGGGAGGAAGGCATAGGAATGCGCAGTATTTCCGATGGTGACAGACTTCAGGTCAAAACGTTACAGCAAGTTAATACCCAAATTGTGCCTGTTAGCAGGATCAGTTTTTCAGTCACAGACACCGATGCATTTGCAAAGTCTGCTAAATTTGCGGTAGAGTGGCTTTCTGCTAAAGCTGGCGGCGTCCTCCCCAGCGAAGCTCGCTCTCTGGTGAGTTTTGATACGCGTGGAGTTGAGGGACTTCATCCTTGTCACGCTATTAGTCTAGATGACAGCTCCGGGAGTATTTGGGCTGCTCGAATAGATGAGCCTGGTTCCAATCCTGGCGCAGGCGAGACTTGGTCAACGGAGTTGTTCGTTGAGCGTCCAAACAGAGGACCGGTACGATTCGGTGCACAGCTTATGGTGCGTCGCCCAACTGGAAGTCCAAACTTTCGCCCAAGTCGTCCACGGCTAGTGTATGACTTGCTGCGAACTTTATCTGCTGAAGCAGATCAAGAGACGATTACCGATTCCGTCGTCGAACTAATAACCCCAGACGATGCAGCAAGCCTGAGTAGGCTCATCTATCGTGCCGGGCGTCGTCTGCCCGTTGTAGTTGTGTCTACTGCCTATAATGGAGATGCTCAGCTAAACCTGAATCAACTTGGCGTGCGACTTTCTGGAGCAACTCACCTTTACAGCATCGGGCCCGACACAAGCTGGGAGCTGACCCGTATTCTTGGGAAGCGGATGTCTACCTTCAATGGTGCTGTTCGGATTTATATGCCGGGTCTAGTTGAGGAGGATGAGGATCCCTATCAACATCCTCTCTGGTTACCCCCGGCATCTGGATTAACGCCGGCTTTGATCAACAAGCTTGCTGAGCGAATTTTACCGCTTGGTTTTCAGGATAATGATGGGGATACTAGATTCTGGCATATAAGACAGCTTCGCAATGCTGTCTCGAAAACAAATACACTCAGGTCTCCTAGTTTAGAGGCGGAGAGTCTACGGTCTGAAATTGCATTTTTGCAGAATAAATTCGATGACCTCGCAGAACGACTTGAAATTGCCGAAGGTCTTGAACGAATCGCTTCGTCTAATGAGAAGGCTGCGCAGCAAGATACGCAAAGACTCCAAGAAGAAATTTCACAATTAAAGCGCGAAAACTATCGCCTTCGCGGCCTAAACGAGCGAAATGGAGAAGCGGATGCGAATGATAATAAGTGTCGCCCCTTGGAAAATTACGAAGACTTGAAGGATTGGGCGGAAGAAGTGCTTGGGCGGCATATCTATATTCACCAAAAGGCTTTGAAGGACAGTAGTAAAAATGGCCATCCAGATATGTTGGCAAAAATTTCTGATACTTTAATTGCGATCCGAGACTTCTGGATACCTTCTAAATTACTAGGAGGGCTTGACAGAAAAAAAGCCGCGGAAAATGCTTTAGCAAGTTTAGGGGTTGAGGACGAGGGTTGCTTTACGCGTCGTGAAAAAGCTGCCGAAAAACCGGAATATTCCGTTCAATATAATGGTATTACGAGAGTTCTCTATGATCATTTCAAATATGGTAACTCAAGGCAAAATTCTGAACAGTTTCGAATTTACTATTCATGGGACGAGGATAACAAGCGTCTGATTATCGGTAAGATGCCCTCACATCTGCCTAATGATTTATCGTGATTCATTGCCTGACAACCTGTTTTTTAGGTTATAAGCTTCATCTTCCGTGGACAAAAAAACACGTTATTTTTAGTTCGGTTGGACTTTCAGCTTGATTTAGCTCTCAACTGTCCTGTTGATCACGGTTGTTCAACAGGCTCTTAGAGGTTTGAAATTGACGCACGGAACGTTTTTTTGTTGTAAGTTATTATAACCTTCGCGTTTGTTATTAAAAGTAATTAAAAAAATTAAGTTAAGGTTTGGGGGCCGCTCAACCGCCTTCACATGCGCCGACCAGAGACAATGATCGATCCGCGTTACGCTTTTCAGCCGATAGCCGCTGGCGATCAAAGTGGCGAGGTCACGGGCGAGTTCGGCGGCCTCAGCGCAAAACAGAATGCGCGCGCCCTCCATCCTCACAGCTTTACATCGCCCCCGCCGCTCATCGCATAGGCGTTGAGGATCGCGGGCAGCAAGCCTGGAAAGCGCTGGTCGATCTCCGCGCAGCGCGCAGAGTTGCGCATTTCCACGCCCTGTCTCTCGCTGCGCACCAGCCCCGCCTCGCGCAAGACCTTGAAATGGGACGAGAGGGAGGATTTGGGGATGACGCGCTCGCCGAGGGCGGCCAGCCGCGAGCACGAGCCGACGCAGCCTTGCGTGGCGATGCGGGCGAAGATCGCCGCGCGATCGGGATCGGAAAGCGCGTGAAGGATCGCTTCCGGCCGCAGGTCTTCAATAGAAGGGTGAAAAAAAGGTCTCATGATTTTCCTATATAGGATCTTGAACTCGCGTTCACTAGTTCCGATTTTCCGAACTATGGGACTTGAGGCGCCATCGTGGCGCCGGCCCATCACGAAGGTTCAGAAACATGTCGAGACTTGAAGGCAAGGTCGCCGTCGTTACCGGAGCATCGAAGGGTATCGGCGCGGCGATCGCCAAGGCGCTGGCAGGGGACGGCGCGAAGGTCGTGGTGAATTATGCGACGAGTGCGGCCGGGGCCGAAGCGGTCGTCGCGGCCATTGCCGAGGCTGGCGGCAGCGCCATCGCGGTTCAGGGGGATGTCTCCAAGGCCGCCGAGGCCGAAGCTCTGATCGAGGCGGGGGTGAAGGAATTCGGGCAGCTCGACATTCTCGTCAACAATTCCGGCGTCTATGCCTTTGCCGCGATCGATGAGATCACCGAGGAGCATTACCGCCGCCACTTCGACGTCAACGTGCTGGGCGTGCTGCTTGCCACCAAGGCTGCGTCCAAACATCTCAAGGAAGGCGGCAGCGTCATCAACATCTCGTCCGTGGTCACCAGGATCCACCCGGCGCATTCGGCGGTCTATAGCGCGACCAAGGGTGCGGTGAATGCGATCACCGGCGTTCTGGCCAATGAGCTCGGGCCGCGCGGGATCCGCGTCAACACGGTGAGCCCCGGCCTTGTCGTGACCGAGGGTACGCATGCCGCCGGCATCGCCGGCTCGGAAATGGAAGCCGGCATGGTCGCACAGACGCCGCTCGGCCGCGCCGGCCAGCCGGATGACATTGCCGGCGTCGTCGCCTTCCTGGCTTCCAGCGATGCGCGGTGGGTGACAGGCGAGGACATCGCTGTCAGCGGCGGCGTCGTCTGACGTTCTGTGAGGCATGCGATCAGGCTGCACGCCAACACATGTCTGCGTGCAGCCTGATGGCGTCGGGCGGGTCGGGCAGGGCAGAGGGCCGGCCGGCCCGATCCGCCGCCCCTATTTCTCCAGCACCGCCACCGCCTCCACATGGGCCGACCAGAGAAACTGGTCGATCGGCGTCACGCTTTTCAGCCGGTAGCCGCCGGCGATCAGGGTGGCGAGGTCGCGGGCAAGCGTGGTGGGGTTGCAGGAGACGGCGACGACGGTCTTGACCGCAGAGCGGGCGAGTTCGGCGGCCTGGGTCTCGGCGCCGGCGCGGGGCGGGTCGAAGACGAGCGCGTCGAAGGCCTTGAGTTCGGAGACCATCATCGGCCGGCGGAAGAGGTCGCGCCGCTCCACGGTGACGGGCTTGAGCCCCTGGGTGGCGCGGGCGGCGGCGTCCAGCGCCTTCAGCGCCTTCTCCTCGCTTTCCACCGCATGGACGCGGGCGCGCGTGGCGATCCGCAGCGCGAAGGTGCCGGCGCCGGAAAAGAGATCGGCCACCCGCTTGGCCTTGCCGATGGCGTCGAGCACCAGCCCGGCCATGGTCGCCTCCGCCTCGCGCGTGGCCTGGGTGAAGGCGCCGGGCGGCGGGGTGACGGGGATGGTGCCGAAGGAAATGACGGGCTTGGACGGCTCGACGATCACCTCGCCGCCGACCGAGAGGCGCGCAATGCCGCGCAGGCCCAGCACCGCTTCCACCGCGCGCCGCCGTCTGCTGTCATCGAGCTTGGTCAGGCCGTCGATCGAAAGATCCAGCCCGTTTTCCGCCTCCAGAACGGTGATGCGGAAGGGCTCGGCACTGGCGGCAAGCGCCAGCGCGATCTGGCGGATGGCCTCCAGCCGCCGGACGATGCCGGGGCTGGCGATGGGACATTCGACGATATCGACGATGTGGTGGCTGCCCATCTGACTATAGCCGAGCAGCAGCGCCTTTTCCGTGCGCCGCGCCGTCAGCACCACGCGCCGGCGCTGGCCCGGGGCGGCGGTGACGAGCGGCGCCACGTCGGTTTCGATGCCGCGGGCGGCGAGCGCGTCGATGACGAGCTGGCGCTTGAAGGCGTGATAGAGCTTATCTTCCGCATGCTGCAGCACGCAGCCGCCGCAGGTGCCATTCACCCCCTCGGGGCCGAAATGGCGGCAGGGCGGCGCCTGGCGCTCGGGCGAAGGCGTGGCAATCGACATCAGCGTGCCGACCGTACCGTTCACCGCCACGCCGACGGTTTCGCCGGGGAGCGAGAAGGGCACGAACAGCGCGCCGCCGGGGCCGGCGGCAATGCCGTCACCCTTGGCGCCCAGGCTGTCGATGGTGACGGTCTTGACGCTCATTCCGTCTCCTCCGCCGGCTTGCGCCCGCCCAGAAGGAATTCCACATTGCCATCGCCGCCGGCGATCGGCGAGGGGATCAGGCCCAGGCTTTCCCAGCCCATCTCCTCCACCAGCCAGCGCTCCAGCTCGGCCGCCACATCCGGCGCGGTCTCCGGCTCCTTCAGGAGCCCGGCCTTGCTGATCGCCTCGCGCCCTGCCTCGAATTGCGGCTTGACCAGGAGAACGCAGAAGGCGCCGGGCTCGGCCATGTCCAGCGCGGGGGGAAGGGCGAGCTTCAGCGAGATGAAGGAGACGTCGGAGACGATCGCCTCGATCGGGTGCCCCTCCAGATGTTCCTCGTCCAGCACGCGGGCGTTCAGCCCTTCATGGCTGGTGACGCGCCGGTCGTTCTCGATGCGCGGATGGATCTGCCCATGGCCGACATCCACGGCCACGACATGCTCGGCTCCGCCTTCCAGCAGCACCTCGGTAAAGCCGCCGGTGGAGGCGCCGATGTCGAGGCAACAGAGCCCCTCGGGCGACAGGCCGAAATGGGCCAGCCCCGCCTTCAGCTTCAAGGCCGCGCGCGAGACATAGGCCTGCGCGGGATCGTCGATCTCGATCGTCGCGTTTCCCGCCACATTGGCGCTGGGTTTGGTGATCACGCGTCCATCGACGCGCACGGTGCCGCGCTCCACCGCATCACGCGCCCGCGCCCGGCTGGCCACGAGCCCGCGCGACAGGAGAAGCTGGTCGAGCCGATGGCTCATCTTGTTATCTTCGCTCATGCCGCTTCATGGCCCGCAACGCCCGCCATGGCAAGCCCGAAGCCGCACGGGCGGTCGAAGAGAGGACGACGGGGGGTATGTTGATATGCGCGTCGGCAGCGTGGAAAGCGAGTGCCGAGCAAGGACAGGAAAATGAGGGAGAAAGACGGTTCCGACAAGGACGCGGACGCGACGGCAGTCCTCCGCCGGGCCTTCGGCAACGCGCGGCTCATGATTGCCGGTCGCTGGCCGATCCGTCCTCTGAGGGCCCGTCCTCTTCGTTCCCGCCGGAGGGCGCTTGGCGGAAGGCCGTCTTAATCGCGGACGCGACCGCCTGGATCGGCGCGGCCCGCCGCAGTTCGCTGTGGACGAGAAGAAAGATGTCGCGGCTGAGCATCTCCTTGCCCGGCGGCACGGGGATCAGCGCGGGATCCTCGGCGCCGAGAAAATCCGGCAGAAGCGCGATGCCGCCAGCCGCGCGCACCACCGCATGCTGTATCTCGACGCTGCTTGCCGTGATCGTGATCGGCCGTCCCGCCGCAGCTGTTTCGAGTGCCTCTTGTTGCGGCGTGGCGGTCAACGCGCCGTCATTGCCGATGAAGCGCCATTCCTCAGGCCCATGGGCCGCGAGAAAAGAGGGCGCGGCATAGAGGCGAAACCCCATGCGGCCGATCCTGGTGATGGTCAGATCCCCCTCCTGCGGACGGCTGAGGCGGATGGCCATGTCGGCCTCAGCCCGGGCAAGCGAGGCGCTGCGCACCTCGCCGATCAGCCGGATCGTCAGGCCGGGATGGGTGTTTTGCAGCGCCACCATCGGCGCGGCCAGCCGCGCGGCGCCGAGCGCTGGCGGGGCGCTGATCGTCACTGTGCCCATCAGCGCGCGCTGTGCGCCTTGGGCGGCACGGCGGATCGCCTGCGCCTCCGTTTCCATCCGCCTGGCAATTTCGGCGATGCGCAGGCCATCCGCCGTGGGCACCCAGCGCCGGCCGCGCCTGTCCACCAGCGTCAGGGTTAGCTCGGCCTCCAGCGCGGCGATGCGGCGCGCCACTGTGGCATGCTCCACATTCAGCCGGCGCGCAGCTTCCGAGAGCGAGCCCGCCTGCACCAGAGCGCCGAAATGGCGCAGATCGTCCCAGTTCATTGCGTCAGCCCTTGGTAAGAGCGCGGCTCAGGCCACCGATGCTTCATCGAGGGCGCTCGTGCAGAAGGTGAATTTCTTCACGTTGAAGGGGAGAGGATAGGGAATTTTCGATCGGATCGCCAGCGCGCATTCTCCGTGGCGTCGGCGCTGTTCAAGCGCGGCGACGACCTCAGGAAGGAGCAAGGAGAAGATCATGGACCAGAAGATCGAACTCATCGCCCCCGGCGGCATCGAAGGCCTCCGTCTCTCGGCCTGCGCGCCCGAGGAACCCGGGCCGGGCGAGATCCGTCTGCGCCATCAGGGGATCGGCGTCAATTTCATCGATATCTACCATCGCCTTGGCCTCTACCCGCTGCCGCTGCCCGCCGTGCTCGGCGTAGAGGGGGCGGGCGTGGTCGAGGCTGTGGGGCGCGGGGTGGAGCGGCTGAAGCCGGGCGATCGCGTGGCCTATGCCGGCGCGCCCGGCGCCTATGCCGCCACCCGGCTGCTGCCGGCCTGGCGGGCGATCCCGCTGCCGGACGATCTGGCGATGGAGCAGGCGGCCGTGGCCTTCCTGCGCGGCATGACCGCCCATCTGCTGCTGACGCGCACCTTTCCCGTCGGCCCCGGCAGCCTGCTGCTCATCCATGCGGCGGCCGGTGGGCTCGGCGCCGTGCTCACCCGCTGGTCCAGGCGCCTCGGCGCACGGGTGATCGGCACGGCTGGCACGCCGCAAAAGGCTGATATCGCCCGCGCCAACGGTGCCGATCACGTCATCATTGGCCGCGATGCCGATCTCGTGGCAGAAGTTCTGGCGCTTTCGAATGGGCGTGGCGTGGATTTCGCCATCGATGGCATTGGCGGCACCATGCTGGCGAGAAGCCTCGCCGCCACCCGCCGCTTCGGCACCGTCGCCTCCATCGGCCAGGCCGGCGGGCCCATTCCGCCTGTTGCTGTCGAAGACATCGGTCCGATGCGCTCTCTCAGTCTCGCGCGTCCCAGCGTCATGGCCTATGCGGCCGAGAAAGAAACCTATGCCATCGCCGCCGGGGCCGTTCTCGCCGCGCTCAAGGACGGCCTTCTGCCTGCGCCTGCCCATCGCTATGCCCTGGCGGATGCCGCGCAGGCCCAGGCCGATCTCGAGGCCGGGCGCACGGCGGGCAGCATCCTCCTGCTGCCTTGATCGGGCAAGCAGCCTGTCGGCCCGCTTGTTGCAAAAGTGACATCGGACCTCTTTAGCTTTGCAGGATGCGCCGCGACCTCAGCCTGTTTCTCACCCTTGCCATCACCCAGACGACCGGTTGGGGCACGACCGGTGTTCTGGCCGTGCTCGCTCCTGCCATCGCGGCGGATCTCGCCGTGCCCTTGCCCTTAGTCTTCCTCGGCACGGCGGTGTTTTATGTCGCCATGGGGCTGGCCGCGCCGCTGGCCGGTCGGGCGTTTCGCGGCATCGGCGCGCGGCGGGCGATGGCGGTCGGTGCGGTTGGACTTGCGCTGGGGCTTGCCGGCCTGGGTCTTTGCACCGGTCTGGTGCCCTTTCTTTTCGCCTGGGGGCTGATGGGCGTGGCAGGTGCGCTGTTTCTCACCACAGCCGCCTATGTCCATCTCGCCGATGTCGCGGGAGAGCGGGCGCGCGGGCTGATCGGCATGCTGATGCTGGTGACGGGGCTGGCCGGCAGTCTCTTCTGGCCGCTGACCGCCGCGCTGGAGCATCTGGCCGGCTGGCGCCTGACGCTTGAGATTTATGCGGCCGTCATGGCGTTCGCTGTCGCGCCGCTGGTGCTTGCGGGGCTTCGCCAGCCCGAAGCCGCCATCGCATCGGATCAGGAGATGTCGCCTGCCTCTCCCGCGTCCAAGCGCGCGCTGCGCGGGCAGATTTTCTGGTTCCTGGTGCTGGCCATCGCGCTGAACAGCTTCGTCACCTCCGGCATGGAGGCAGTGGGCATCACCCTGTTTCGCGTGCTCGGCGCCGATCCGGCGCTGGCCATCGGCCTTGCCTCCTTCCTCGGCGTGCTCAAGGTCTCGGGCCGGCTGGTGGAGCTTGTGGGCGGCAAGCGCTGGAGCGCGCTGTCGACAGGGCTGGTGGCCGGCGCGCTCATTCCCTGCGGGCTCCTGGTGCTGCTCCTCTTCGGCGCCGGGCCGGTCGCGCTCGGTCTCTGCCTCGCTCTGTTCGGCCTGGGCAGCGGCGCCTTTGCCGTGGCCCGGGCCACCATGCCGCTCGCCTTCTATCAGAAGGCGGATTATGCCGCCGCGGTCTCGGCCATCGCCCTGCCGATGAACCTGACGACGGCGCTGGCCGCGCCTATACTCTCCGGCCTCATCACCCGCTCCGGCGCCTCGGCCACGCTCGGCCTGATGGTGCTCCTGAGCGGCCTGGCCTTCCTCCTGATGCTGCGGCTGAAGACTCTTTCCGCGCGGCCGCCGGTCCGCCCGGTGGCTCTCGCGGATGGATCGACGGCATAGCGCCCGCTACGTCTCCAGTCTACAGCCCTGCAAGATCGCGTCCACCACCTGGGCCAGCGGAAGGGTGGCGTCGACAAGGGTGGCGCCGGCCGGCAGGTCTTCCCCCGTTTCGTGCAGCCGCAGGATCAGCGCCCGCTCGGCCGGCGTGGCGCCGAACTCATCGGCCGGTCGCGTGGCAAGCCGATCGATCAGGGTTTGCCGGTCGAGCGCGAGCACGAAGATCCGGTCGAACAGCGCCAGAAACTGATGGCTGTTGCGCGCGCCGCCGCAGAAGAAGGTGACGGGATGGGCGGGGTCGGTGCACAGCGCGGCCACCCGGTCCAGGGGCCAGATGTGATGGGCATGGCGCCATGCCGGATCGTCGCGCTCCTGCGCCTTGTCCAGCGGCGCGCCGGTTTTCGGATCGCCGCGCCGGGCCAGCACGCGGTCGCCGTGGATGACGTGATGGCCGCGCCGTGCGAGCGCGGTTGCAACCGTCGTCTTGCCGCTGCAAGAAACGCCGTCGATCAGATAGTTCCTGATGCCCATTCCTATGCCTCTTGCGGTGGCTGTCCTCGACAGCCCTCCATTGGCCCGTCAGCCGCGATCCTTCTTTCCTGGCGGATGCCCTTTTCGGTCCGATGCTCTATCCTGCCGGCGTGACGCTGGCATGTCCGCTCATATATCGCCCTTAATGCCGGTCTTGGCTGCGTACCACCGGTCGGGCGCGGGACCGACAAGACCGCCGCCGTCTGGCAGAGGCGCGCCGGTCCGCCCCACCACTCCTTCAGACCCTCCAGCATTGCAGGAACCACCATGACCTTCCTCACCTATGCCGCCGCCGCCCTGGCGGAAATCGCCGGCTGTTTCGGCTTCTGGGCCTGGGCGCGGCTGGGGCGGTCGGTCTGGTGGCTGGCGCCGAGCCTCGCCGCGCTGGCAAGCTTCGCTTTTCTGCTGACGCGGGTGGAGAGCGATGCGGCTGGACGGGCCTTCGCGGCCTATGGCGGCGTCTATATCGCCGCCTCGCTCCTGTGGCTCTGGGCGGCGGAAGGGCAGCGGCCGCATGGCTGGGACGGCGCAGGCGCCGTGCTCTGCCTGGCCGGAGCGGCCGTCATTCTCTTCGCCCCGCGCGGCGCGTGACAGGAAAGCGGAGGATCACATGCGGATCGCACATTGCCGGCCTTTTCGGCGTCAGCCCGAAGCAATGTCCGCCTCGCAAAACAGATGATGGACAATCCGATGCGCAAAATTCGCCGGTCGTTCGAATTGTCGCGATCTCGCGCATGCAACGCTAACAGCCCAGGCCCATGATCGCTTCTATCTGCATGGCGGGTTGCAGCGGGGGGCATGCATGGTCAAACCGGGCCACCCAAGGTGCGGGCCGATCAGAGCATCGGGCCAAAAAGCGGGAACCGGTTTTCGGAAAATTCCATGAAAAATCAAAGTTGTAAAACATCAGACTGCGTATGATTTTCAATCCGATGCTCTAGGGGCGCTGCCCGGCCATTGAGGTGCACACGGCCGGCAATTCGTCCGCGAAGCGGCCAAGCGGAATCGCCCGACGGCGCCGATTGGTCAGGCAGGACGCGGGCGCAGGCAGGATGCAGCAGAAAGGGGAGGCGGGGGACAGGGCATGCGCGAACATCGGATCGATCTCCTCAGGGGGCTTTCGCTTCTCCTGATCTTTGCCGCTCATGCACGCTTCGGCTTTTCCGACCGGCTGCAGCATGCGCGCGGCTTTGCCGATGCGGCGGATCTCTTCGTGCTCTTGGCCGGCGTCTCGGCCGCCCTTGCCTATGGCCGGCTGGCCTTTGCTGATGGCGTTCGCGCCGCCGGCCGCCGGGCCCTGGTGCTTTACGAAACACATCTCCTGCTGGTCGCTCTCTTCCTGTCGGCCTCGCTGCTGCTGGCGCCGTTCGAGCCGCGCTACGAGGCGGCGCTGGAGCTTGCAGATTTCTGGAGCGCGCCGGTCTTGCGGCTTGCGGAGGCCGCGCTGCTCGTGTTCCTGCCGGGCAATCTCGATATCCTGCCGATCTACATTCTGTTCCTACTTGCCGCGCCCGCGCTGTTCTGGCTGCGCCGGCGCAGCCTGCCCCTGCTTCTCCTCGGCTCGGCGCTGGTCTGGCTGGTCTCGGGGCTGGCGCGGGTGAACCTGCCGAATTTCGCCCTGCCGGAACAGGCCTGGTATTTCGATCCGCTCTCCTGGCAGTTCTTGTTCGTCATCGGCATCGTGCTCGGCGACCGGCTGAAGGCGGGGCGGCCGATGCTGCCCTTCCATCCCCTGGTCTTCGCCGGCGCGGCGCTGTTCTGCCTGATCGCCGCGCCGGTCAGCCTCTCGGTTTCCGAGGGTTGGATCGCCCCGCCTTTCGGCAGCCTCTACCATCTCCTGGTGTCGAAGACGAATTGCGCGCCGCTGCGCATCGTCAATGTCTTGGCGCTGCTCTATCTCGCCTGGAACATCCGCTTGGTCGCGACGCTTGCCGATCACCCGATCTGCCGGCCTCTGGTGGCCGCCGGGCGCCACAGCCTGCCGGTTTTCGCGCTGGGCATTCTCCTGTCGGCGGCGGCGGAAGGCGCGATGATGGCGCCGCAGGCGCCGTCGCTTCTGTCGCAGCTTGCCATGCTGGTGCTCGGCTGCGCGCTTCAGCTCGTTCTCGCCCTGCGCCTGGAGCGCCGTCGGCTGGCGCGACGGCGCTTACCCGCTCCTGCCATAGCGACGGGCGGGCTGCCATCGGGGCAGAGCATCGGGTAGACGCAAGGCCGTCCGGCGGTTCTGGACGATCCCGCCTGAAGGCTTCAGCCGAAAGCCGGTGGTTGCGGCCTTTTGGTCCTGTGACCCAGCCTTCGCAGGGTTCCCTCAGCCGGCCGCACCGAGGCCCAGCGCCTCATGCTTCTGGCCGAGGGCGGCGAAGACGGTGGCGACGATGCCGGCGCGGTCGAGGCCGGCCTTGCGGTACATCGCATCCTGCTTGGACTGTTCCGTCCATTCGTCGGGCAACACCATGGGCCGCACCTTGATGCCGCCATCGAGCAGGCCTTCCACCGCCATGGCGTGGAGAACATGCGCGCCGAAGCCGCCGACGGCCCCTTCCTCGATGGTGACGAGCACCTCATGGTGGCGGGCGAGCTGGCGGATGAGATCCATATCCAGCGGCTTGGCGAAGCGGGCATCGGCCACCGTGGTGGACAGCCCGGCCGCATCGAGATCCTCCGCCGCCAGCAGACAGTCGGACAGCCGGGTGCCGAAGGACAAGAGCGCCACTTTCGAGCCCTGGCGAAGCACGCGCCCCTTGCCGATGGCGAGGATATCGCCGCGCTCCGGCAGGTCCACGCCCACGCCCTCGCCACGGGGATAGCGGAAGGAGATCGGGCCCTCGTCATAGGCGGCGGCCGTGCGCACCATATGTTTCAGCTCCGCCTCGTCGGCGGCCGCCATCACCACGAAGCCGGGCAGGGTAGCGAGATAGGCGGTGTCGAAGGCGCCGGCATGGGTCGGCCCGTCGGCGCCGACGAAGCCGGCGCGGTCGATGGGAAAGCGCACGGGCAGGCCCTGCAGCGCCACGTCGTGCACCACCTGGTCATAGCCGCGCTGCAGGAAGGTGGAATAGATCGCCACGAAGGGCTTCAGCCCCTCGGTCGCCAGTCCGGCGGCGAAGGTGACGGCATGCTGCTCGGCAATGCCGACATCGAAGCAGCGTTTGGGGTGGATCTCGGCGAAGCGGTCGAGCCCGGTGCCGGATGGCATGGCGGCGGTCACCGCGACGATCGCGGGATCGTGCCGCGCCTCTTCCAGCAGCGCATCGGCGAAGACGGTGGTGTAGGAGGGCGCGTTCGGCTTCACCTTCGCCTGCGCGCCGGTGATGACGTCGAAGCTGTTGACGCCGTGATATTTGTCGGCGGCGGCCTCGGCCGGCGGATAGCCCTTGCCCTTCTGGGTCACGACATGGATCAGCACGGGGCCATGGGCATGGTCGCGCACATTGCGCAGAACGGGCAGGAGATGCTCGAAGGAATGCCCGTCGATCGGGCCGATATGGTAGAAGCCCATCTCTTCGAACAGCGTGCCGCCGGTCATATAGCCGCGCGCATGTTCCACCGCCCGGGTAATTGCCCGGTCCACCGACTTGCCGAGATAGGCCGTCAGCTTCTTGCCGAAATCGCGGATGCCCATATAGGTGCGGCCGGAGGCGAGCCGGGCGAGATAGGCGCTCATGGCGCCCGTGGGCGGGGCGATCGACATGTCGTTGTCGTTGAGGATGACGATCAGCCGCGCATCCAGCGCGCCGGCATTGTTCAGAGCCTCGAAGGCCATGCCGGCCGACATGGCGCCGTCGCCGATCACCGCGATGACGTTGCGCTTCTCGTCCTTCAACTCGGAAGCGACCGCCATGCCGAGGCCGGCGGAGATCGATGTGGAGGAATGGGCGGCGCCGAAGGGGTCATAGGCGCTCTCGGCCCGGCGGGTGAAGCCGGACAGGCCGTTTTCCTGGCGCAGCGTGCGGATGCGGTCGCGCCGGCCGGTGAGGATCTTGTGCGGATAGCATTGATGGCCGACATCGAAGATCAGCCGGTCGTTCGGCGTGTCGAAGACCTTGTGGATGGCAATGGTCAGCTCGACCACGCCGAGCCCCGCGCCCAGATGCCCGCCGGTGCGCGACACGGCGTCGATCATCTCCGCGCGCAGCTCTCCCGCCAGTTGCGGCAGATCCTTGTCGTCGATCCGCTTCAGATCCTCCGGCAGCGCCACCTTGTCGAGAAGCGGCGTTACCGGCGGGGAGGAGACTGGCACCTGTGTCACGCTGAAGGCCTCATTGCCGCGCCCTTTGCTCACGCTTCCCGTCAAGGAGGGGAAGCGCCGGGCGCTTGTCCGTTGATCTGCATTGCCGGCTCTTAAATCGTCCGGCGCCGCGCCTTTCAAGTCCAAATCCGCGTTCCGGCAGGACGAGGAGCGCACTGTCATAAAAACCCGGCATGGTCGGCGGCGCGGGACAAGGCGAAAGGCGAGCTTACAAAGATTTCACCCCGGGAGTAAAGGAGTTCCCCCGCGGGTAAAGACTTTACCCCGAGGGCAAGGGGATAAACTCCTCCTCGTCGCCCGGCACGATATCGAAGCGCCCGGTCGCCCATTCCTGCTTGGCCTGTTCCAGCCTTTCCTTGGAAGAGGAGGCGAAGTTCCACCAGATATAGCGCGGCGAGTTCATCGCCGCCCCGCCGAACAGCATGAGATGCGCGCCCTGCGCCCCGCCGGTCAAAGCCATGGCCGCGCCGGGCTTGAGCACGATCAGCTTGTTAGCGCCATGCTCAGCACCGTCGATCACCACCGTTCCCTCCAGCACATAGAGCGCGCGCTCCTCGAACAAGGGCGAGAAGGGCGCCTTTGCGCCGGGGGCAAGCCGCAGATCGACATAGACGGTTTCGGAAAAGCCCTTCACCGGCGCGCTCAACCCTTCGTAATGGCCGATCACCACCCGGCCGGAGGCGCCTTCGGCCTCGAATCGCGGAAGGGCTGCGGCGGCCTCGTGACGAAAGCTCGGATCGATCTCTTCCATCCCGTCGGGCAGGGCCAGCCAGGTCTGCAGTCCGGAAAGCCCCCGCACGGTGCCGCGCATGTTCTGCGGCGAGCGCTCGGAATGGACGATGCCGCGCCCCGCCGTCATCAGGTTCACGTCGCCGGGGCGGATCACCATCTCGGTGCCCAGGCTGTCGCGATGGGTGATCTCGCCGTCGAAGAGATAGGTCACGGTGGACAGGCCGATATGGGGATGCGGGCGCACATCCAGCGCCTCGCCGGCTTTCATCAGCGCCGGGCCCATGCGGTCGAAGAAGATGAAGGGCCCGACGAGCCGACGCTTGACCGTCGGCAGCGCCCGGCGCACCGAAAAGCCGCCAATGTCGCTGGAGCGCGGAATGACGATCTGCTCGATCGCCTGGCTTGCCGCCGCATCGCCGGGGGCCGGGTCTTCACCGGAAAAAAAGCTCATCGGTCCTCCCAGAGCAGAGCGGCAAAACCGCAAGGCTTTGCCTGAGATCCCGCGTCATCCTCTTGATCCGGGCGCTGCCTGCCGGCGCCGTCCTCTCGAACCGCACTGCACGCCACTCGAACGCGTTACCCCTCATCTGCCTGCCAGCATCTTCTTCCCGGCGGGCGGAAGAGAGCAAGCCGCAAGAACTCCACTCTGTTTCAGGTGGTGCTTTGGGCACCGTCCTCCTCTCCCCAACGGGGAGAGGGCAGAGTGAGGGGGCTATGACGCCGTCAAAGATGCAGGTCTATGGCTTCGCCCGTTGCACATTGCCCCAAGGTCATGGCGATGGCGGAGGATTTCAAGAGGCGCTTTGTCTATGCGATGCGGTTGCGGCAGCGGAACGCTCCCAAACCCCGCCGAACGAGGAGTGCCGCAAGGAACCCGCTTACGCGCCGTCGAGCGGCTCGGTGCCGGTGGGCTTGCCGGCGCGGTCGAGCCGGATTTTCTCGATCCGGTCTTCGGCCGCGGAGAGCAGCGCCTCGCAATGCTTCTTCAGGGCTTCGCCACGCTCGTAATAGGCGATGGACGTGTCGAGCGCCACGTCGCCGCGTTCCAGCGCCGAAACGATCGCCTCCAGCTCCTCCACGGCCTTTTCAAAGGAAAGGGCGGAAATCTCGCTCTGCGATACGGCCATTGGTCTACCCTCTCATCATGCGGAAAATATGCGTGCCGGCGGATTCCGCCAGGCCTTCGAGGTCGTAGCCGCCTTCCAGCAGGCTGACCAGACGATTGCCGGCATATTTGCCGGCGAGATCGAGAAGCCGCCCGGTCGCCCAGTCGTAGTCCTCGGCCACCCAGTTGAGCTGGGCCAGCGGATCGCGGTGATGGGCGTCGAAGCCGGCGGAAATGACGATCAGATCCGGCCGGAAGTTTTCCAGCGCTGGCAGGATGCGGCTCTTGAACGCCTCGCGGAACTGGTCGCCGGCCGTGTGCGGCGAAAGCGGCGCGTTGACGATCGTGCCGTGCTGGCCCTCCTCGTCCTTGGCGCCGGTGCCGGGATAGAGCGGCATCTGGTGGGTGGAACAGAAGAGCACCGAGGGATCGTCCCAGAAGATGTCCTGCGTGCCATTGCCGTGATGCACGTCCCAGTCGACGATGGCCACGCGCTCGGCCCCATGGACCTGCTGCGCATGGCGGGCGGCAATGGCGGCATTGTTGAAGAAGCAGAAGCCCATGGCCTTCTCCTTCTCCGCATGGTGGCCCGGCGGCCGTGCGGCCACGAAGGCATTGTCGGCCTTGCCGGTAAAGACGGCATCCACCGCCGCCACCGCGCCGCCAATGCCCGTCAGCGCCGCCTGCAGCGAGGCCGGACTTGCATGGGTGTCGGCCTCGAAGGAGTTGATACCCTCTTCGGGGATCACCGACATCACCTGGCGCAGATGGCTCTCGGGATGGGCGAGCAGCACGAAATCCTCGTTCGCCTGCGGCGCCTCTTCGCGCTTGAGCGGCGCGAAGCGCTCATGCTCCAGAGCGAGCGCCAGCGCCTTCAGCCGCTCCGGCCGCTCGGGATGGCCTGCGGGCACCAGGTGCTGAAGAAAGATCGAATGTTCGAGAAGCAGCGTCGTCATGGCGCGAAACTTAGGGCGCCGAGGCCAGTGGGTCCAGCGCCGGACGGGCGTGGGGCATGGCTTGTCCCAAGAAAAAGGGGGCGCAAGTTTCGCCGTGCGTTTAGCTAAAGGCTGTCACGCAGAAATTCCTCCAACCGCTCCGCCGTCAGGTCGTCTTCGAAAATCAGGTCGTAGGGAATATCCACGCCGCGAAGGCTCTCGGCGACGATGCGCTCCGCTGCAACACGGTGGCATCTGTCTATGGGGCCGCGCACCAGAAGATCGATGTCGGAATGAAGCCTGAAGTCGCCGCGGGCAAAGGAGCCGACGGGCTGTATGGACAGGCCAGCCTCGGCGGCCCGCTTACGGATTTCGTCGACCGCATGCCGCGCACGACCATGGCGCTCGGCCTGCCTTTTTGCCGTCAGGGCCTCCATCCTGTTCATGTCTCTCTCCATCGCGCGGCCAGTCTGTAATATCGGGCACGCAGCCGGAAGCGGCAGATCGGCGCCCTCAGCCCCGCTGCGGCAGCAGCGGATAGCCGACCATGACCGAGCGGGCGGCAAGGGCGGCGATCGCCACCTTGATAAGATCGCCGGGGATGAAGGGCAGTTGCCCGAGGAGGGCGGCGGGCAGGGCGATGCCCTTGGCATAGGCGAGCCAGAGCGTGCCGAAGAGATAGACCACGCCGACGCCGCCGATCAGCGCAGCGAGCGCGAAGCCGAGGATCTGGCGGGCGCCGCCCTGGCTGTCGCGAACGAGGCGCTCGGCGATCAGGCCGGTGACGAAGGCGCCGGCGACCCAGCCGAAGATGTAGCCGGCCGTCGGGCCGGCGAGGATGGCGAGCCCGCCGCGTCCGCCTGACAGAACCGGCAGGCCGAGCGCCACCATCAGGATGACGAGCAGGAAGGTGAGCGCGCCGCGCTTGGCGCCCAGAATGCAGCCGGCCAGCATCACGCCCATGGACTGGGCCGTGATCGGCACCGGCAAGAGACCGATCGTCACCGGCGGGACCAGGCCGAGAACGACGACGATGGCGGCAAACAGGGCGATGAGGACGAGATCACGGCTCGACATGGCGGAAGGCTCCTTCGGCAAAGGGCCGATGCCGGCTGGCGCGCCGGTTTCGGCAGGGTGTCGCGGCCGTCACGCCCAGTGGCGGCCAGATTGGCAAGGTGGATCATGATGATTGACGGCCTGTCCGGCTTTAAATCATCATGACCTCAATCAAAAGGATAAAGGGAGATTCCAGACGAAAACTGCACGCAATTTTCGCCATCCCGCTCGATCAGCAGGTTTTGGTTGCGGCAAGCATCGCTTTGCGCTGCTCCCATGTTCTGCCGGGGTGCTAACCGTTTCGGAGCCCTCCGGCCCTGCCGGATATCGCCTGTGCTCAGCCCTTCCTGACTTTGTGGCCGCGCAACCCGCGCGCGTCAATGGCGCGGGCAACATCATCCGCCTCTTTCAGCGTCAGCACGATCAGCGCCGGCAGCGTGCGGTGCCAGCGTGGTGTGATGCCGCGGGCGCGGTGGGCGGCGGTGAGTGCCTGATGGCGCTGCGCGATTTCGGGCACGAAGCGCAGGACGAGGCCGACCGCCAGGGCCACATCCTCGGCGCGGGCGAGACCCAGACGCTCCAGCGGGCGCAGCGCGACGGTCAGCGCCGCCATCATCTCGGCGATCCCCGTCGTCGCCGTCACCGCCCCCGCCAGCAGCACCAGCGCGGTGACCCTGACGAAGGCGACCAGCCCGGCCTCGGGCGATTGCAGCCAGGCCGTTGCCGCCGTCAGAATCAGGATCGTCAGCATCAGCCCGCCGAGCCGGGCGCGAATCGCGCACCAGGAAAGCCGCAGCATCACGAAGGGCAGAGCGCAGAAGGGCAGCGCCAGCGTGAGCACCAGCAGACTATCGGTGATCGACAGCAGAATGCCGGCCACAAGCAGCAGGGCCAGCTTGTGGCCGGCGCGCAGGCGGTGCATCCAGCTGTCGCCCTCGACATAGAGGCTGGTCAGCATGCGGCCCCCTCGGCCCTGTTCGCAGCCGCTTGCGCAGCCTCAGGCTTGGCCGCCGCGCCATCTTCATCCGAACCGGCCGCCACGGCCTCATAAGTGCGGATCACTGCCTCGGCCGGCCCGTCGGCGATCAGCCGCCCTTCGTGAAACAGGAGCACGCGCTTAAAATCCGCAATCAGCGGCAGGTCGTGGCTTACCACGATCGCCGGCTTGTCCAGACCCGCGATCGCCGCGATCACACGGCGCCGGTTCTTCAGGTCGAGCTGGTTGGTCGGCTCGTCGAAGATCACCAGATCTGGCTCGGTCACCAGAACGCTCGCCAGCGCCGCCAGATGCAGTTCCCCGCCTGAGAGCTCATGCACCCGCCGGCGGGCGAGCGCCGCGATGCCGAAACGCTCGAGGATGGCCTCTGTCCGCGCCTGTGCTTCTGCCTTTGGCATGCCGCGGCTGGTCAGCCCGAGCGCGATGTCGTCGGCGACAACAGGCAGGATCACCTGGTTCTGCGGGGTCTGGAAGATGAAGCCCACGGCGCGGGCGGCCGCTGCCGGGTCGGCCGCCGTGTCGATGCCGTTCACGGTCACCGTGCCGCTCGTCGGGGCCTGCAGGCCGTTGATCAGCCGCGCGAAGGAGGACTTGCCCGAGCCATTGAGCCCGATCACGCCGATCCTGTGTTCGCTGAGCGTTAGCGTCAGCGGCTCCAGCACGCGGCGGTCGCCATAGCTCAGGCTGCAGGCGGAAAAGCGGATGTCCAAGGCGATGCGGATCCTGTCTGGCACAAGCGGGTCGAAAGCGGCCTTATAGAGCATGTCGCGTGGAAATGCGCTGCCGATTTCCGCCTTCGGGACGCGGGTGAATGGCGGCGGCGGGGCGGTGGCAAAGGGGGAAAATCCGGTCGATTGCGCGGGAGGTATTTGAACAAAGGAAGAACGAATGCTAGGCTGGCTGCATGACGCTTCGCCTCTCGAACCCCACCGCCCGGCTGCTTTTCCTCGCGCGTCAGGGCCTTGCCGATCCGCCCGGGCGCAAGCTCGACCGGGCGGGGCTTCTCTCGCTCATCGACCGTCTCGGCTTCGTTCAGGTCGACAGCATCCAGACGGTGGAGCGGGCGCATCACCAGATCCTGTTCTCGCGCGCGCAGACCTACCGGCGGGAGGATCTCGTTCATCTGCTGGAGGGCGAACGCAGCCTGTTCGAGAACTGGACCCATGATGCGGCCCTGATCCCGACGCGCTTTTATGCGGCGTGGAAGCATCGCTTCCGCCGCCGCGCGCCGATCCTGCGCGAGCGCTGGCGCCGGCTGCGGCCAGATGGATTCGAGCCGGTGGTGGAGGATGTCCATCGCCGCATCCGCGAGGAGGGCGCGCTGCTCTCGCGCAGCTTCGAGGCGCCCGACCATAAGGGCGGCGGCTGGTGGAACTGGCACCCGGCCAAGACCGCGCTCGAATTCCTCTGGCATACGGGTGAGATCGCCATCAGCCGGCGGGAAAATTTCCAGAAGGTCTACGATCTCTCCGAGCGGGTGATTCCCCCGGCGCATTTCGAGGCCGAAATCAGCGAGGCGGATTTCATCGACTGGTGCTGCCGTGAGGCGCTGGCCCGCCTCGGCTTTGCCACATCAGGCGAGATCGCCGCCTTCTGGGATCTCGTCACGCCGCAGGAGGCCAAGGCCTGGGTGGAGGCCCATCGCGGCGAACTCGTGCCCGTCCTGGCCGAAACCGTGGACGGCAACGCCCGCGCCGCCTTGGCCCTTGCCGATCTCGAGGCGAGGCTGCCTGACCTGGCGCCGCCACCGGCCCGGCTGCGCGTGCTCAGCCCCTTCGATCCCATGCTGCGCGATCGGGCACGGGCCGAGCGCCTGTTCGGCTTCTTCTACCGCATCGAGGTCTTCGTGCCCGAGGCCAAGCGGGAATATGGCTATTATGTCTTCCCGCTGCTGGAGGGCGACCGCCTGGTCGGGCGCATCGACATGAAGGCCAACCGCAAACAGGGCGCGCTGGAGGTCAAAAAGCTCTGGTGGGAGCCGGGCTTGCGCGCCTCCGCCGGCCGGCATGAGCGGCTGGAGGCAGAGCTTGCCCGCCTCGCGCGATTCTCCGGTCTGGAGCGCGTCATCTGGCTGGCGGGCGCCGCGCCGGTCTGAGACCGCGCGGACGGCGTTCCTTTAGTCTTGGAGCGCGTGCCCGGCGGATAGCCGTCCGGTCTGGCCGCGGTCGCGCAGATAGTGGTCGGCGATGGCGCAGGCCACCATGGCCTCGCCGATCGGCACGGCGCGGATGCCGACGCAGGGATCGTGGCGGCCCTTGGTGCGCACATCGACATTGTTGCCATCGGCATCGATCGAGCGGCGCTCGGTGAGAATCGACGAGGTCGGCTTGATGGCGAAGCGGGCGATGACGGGCTGTCCCGTGGAAATGCCGCCGAGAATGCCGCCGGCATGATTGGACAGGAAGATCGGCTGGCCGTCATTGCCCATCCGCATCTCGTCGGCATTCTCCTCGCCGGTGATCTCGGCCGCGCCGAAGCCATTGCCGATCTCCACGCCCTTGACGGCATTGATCGACATCAGGAGGGCGGCGATGTCCTGGTCCAGCTTGGCATAGATCGGCGCGCCGAGCCCCGCCGGCACACCCTCGGCCACCACTTCGACCACGGCGCCGACGGAGGAGCCGGCCTTGCGGATCGTGTCGAGATAATCCTCCCAGACGGGAACGGTCTCAGGATCCGGGCAGAAGAAGGGGTTGTTGTCGATCTCGGCCCAGTCCCAGCGGGCGCGGTCGATCTTGTGCTTGCCGATCTGCACCAGCGCGGCGCGCACGGTGAGGCCGGGCACGACCTTGCGTGCCAAGGCGCCCGCGGCCACGCGCGCCGCCGTCTCGCGCGCCGAGGAGCGGCCGCCGCCGCGATAGTCGCGGATGCCGTATTTGACGTCATAGGTGTAGTCGGCATGGCCCGGACGGTAGCGACGGGCGATCTCTCCATAATCCTTGGAGCGCTGGTCGGTGTTCTCGATCATCATCGATACGGGCGTGCCCGTGGTCGTCAGCGTCTGCCCGTCCTCGCTCGGCATGACGCCCGAGAGCACCCGCACCAGATCCTCCTCGCGCCGCTGCGTGACGAAGCGCGACTGGCCGGGCTTGCGCTTGTCGAGGAAGGCCTGGATCTCGGCCAGCGTGAAGGTGAGGCCCGGAGGGCAGCCATCGACCACGCAGCCGAGCGCCGGTCCATGGCTCTCGCCCCAGGTGGTGACGCGGAAAAGATGGCCGAAGGTGTTGTGAGACATGCAATCAAACCGGAAATGCGGCCGGGCGCCGGCCGGGCCTGTTGTGCGTGCCGCTCTCTTAGCGCATGTCGTGGAAAAGTGGCACCCGGTTTTTCGAGAGGCGCGGCGGCGCGGCCGGCGAGGCCGCTCAGGCGACGATCAGTTGCCGACGCGCCTTTTCGTCGAGCATGTATTGCAGGAAGGCGTCGGGCGGAAGCGGGCGGGAGAAGACATAGCCCTGCAGGGTCGTGCAACCGAGCTCGGCCAGCATCGCCGCCAGTTCCAGCGTCTCGACCCCCTCGGCGGTCACCGTGAGGTCGAGCGCGCGGCCGATCTCGACGATCGAGCGCAGCACCCGGCGGGCGCTCGGCTCGGTCAGGATCGGCATCACCAGCCGCCGGTCGATTTTCAGCCCGTTCGGCTTGGTGCGCAACAGGCCGAGGATGGAGGTATGGCCAGTGCCGAAATCGTCGATCTCGATGGCGATGCCCAGCGCCTTCAGTCCTTCGAGATTGGCACTGACGGTCTGGCTGCTCTCGTCGAGGAAGATCGATTCCACCAGCTCGAATGTCATGCGGCCGGCGGGGATGTCGATGGCCTTCAAGGAATCGAGCAGGTCGGGATCGGCCAGCCGCCGGGCCGACACGTTGACCGAAAGCCGGGGCAGCGTGACGTTATGAGTGGCCCAGTGCAGCTGATCCGTCAATGCACGGCGCAGCGCGACCGCATCGATGAGCGGCACCACTCCGATCTCTTCGGCGACCGGCAGGAAGGCAGCCGGCGCCAGCAGGCCCTGGCGGGGATGGTTCCAGCGGATCAGCACCTCCGCACCCACCATCCGGTGGCTGCGCGCATCGACCTGCGGCTGGTACCAGGCCACGAATTCGTTGCGTTCCAGCCCTTCCATGATCTCGTCGGCCATGCGCTTGCCAACGGTGACCGCGCTCTGCAGGGCTTCGGTGTAGACCTCCACGCGATTGCGCCCGTTCTGCTTGGCGCGGTAGAGCGCAACATCGGCGTTGATCATCAGCGCGGCGGCGTCCTGTGCCATCGGCCCGCCCAGGGCGATGCCGATGCTCACCCCGCTGCGGCAGGTCACGCCGTTGTGCTGATGGGGCTGGCGCATGCGCTCGACGATCTCGTCCGCCAGCGCCGTCAGCGCCTGCCGGTCGGGCGCGGGCGAGATGACGATGACGAACTCGTCGCCGCCGATGCGCGCGACCAGATCCCGGGATGTCACGCACTGACGCAGCACCTGCGCCGTATGGATCAGCATGGCATCCCCGGCGGCATGGCCGTGCGTATCGTTGATCTGCTTGAAACGGTCGAGGTCGAGGTGAAGCAGCGCCGTTCCCGCCAGCCCTCCCGCGGTGTGCGCGATTTCGGCCAGCTGCCGGTCCAGTTTGCGCCGGTTGCCCAGAGCTGTCAGCGGATCGTGATAGGCGTTGTGCTCGATCAGGCTGTTGGCCTCCGCCAGCGCATGGTTGCGCGCCTCGGCCACGGCATGGGCCTTGCGCAGCGCTTCGGCCTTGATCACGTCGTCGGTGATGTCGACGCTGATGCCGATCAGCTTCATGCGGCCAGCGGCGTCCTGGTGTGGCGCGCCGAAGCTGCGGATATGGCGCAGCCGTCCAAACGGCAGGACCACGCGATACTCCATGCGATAGTCCTTTTCCTGCAGCAGCGCCTGACGCAGCGCGATCAGGCAGGGCGATACATCGTCGGCATGCAGGGTCTTGCGAAATTTCTGCAGGCTGATCACGCCTTCCTGGGCGCTGCGCCCATGCAGCGTGTACATGCGGTCGTCCCAGGTCTGGATTTCGGTGTCCGGGTCCAGATCCCAGACACCGATGCCCGAGGCGCTGAGTGCGAAGTCCAGCCGCTGCGACAGGCTGAGCACCTCGCGCTCGCGGCGTTCAAGTCTGGTGCGCGTCTCGCGCCGGTCCTTCACCAGCATGCTGACAAGGAAGGCGACGGCGCCGCTTGCCGCCATGCTCACCGCGATCAGCCGGTCGATCATCGCCGCCTCGGGTGGCGGCACGGCCCAGCCCCCCTGCGGCGTGGCCGCCATTTCCCAGCGCCCGCCATGCAGATCCAGCACCCGCGTCACCGGATTGTCGGAGAAGATTGCATAATGGCCGAAAAACGGGTCCTGGGCACGGTTGTTAAGCGACACGTCGCGGATGGCCACGCTGATCGCCTGAGCACCCGCCTCCTGCTGCTGCCCGTCGCTGCTGTCGTAGCGGCGCGCCATGCGCAGCAGGTGATCCGCATCCATGGCGCTTTCGATCACGCCCCAAAGCCGGCCCGGCATCCCGGCCTCGTCATAGATCGGCACGAAGATTTCAAAGGCGGTATGGCCGCTGGGCAGGCGCACGGGG
Source organism: Xaviernesmea rhizosphaerae (assembly GCF_001938945.1). Taxonomy (GTDB): domain Bacteria; phylum Pseudomonadota; class Alphaproteobacteria; order Rhizobiales; family Rhizobiaceae; genus Xaviernesmea; species Xaviernesmea rhizosphaerae. The sequence continues at coordinate 60,277 of NZ_MKIO01000033.1, read as the reverse complement.
CCGAAGATCGATGGCTTGGCATGCTTGCGGGCGCGCTCGATCGCTCGGCGCATGGCCGGGAAACGGTCGAGCCGCAGCTGGCGGATGCTGTCGATCTCATCGGGGTTATGCGCCGATACCAGCGTGGCCTGGTTTTGAGGGGCAACCGAGATGCGCAGCAGATCCGCGTGGCGCGCGCGGATAAGCGGAGCCAGCCTGTCGAAGACGGGCTCGGCATTGCGTGTGTCGGTCGATATGCTGTCAGCCAGGCCGTTGAGCGCCGTCATCCGCAGGCGGATGTCACTCTCGATCTGCGTGGTAATCAGGCTCAGCTGGCTATCGACCTTGATGCGCAGCTCCCGTTGGAACATGTCCGTTTTCTGGGCGCGGAACAGCGCGCCGACGGCGAAGACGAGCGCGATCGCGCAAAGGCTTGACAGGGCCGAGAACCGCACGAGCCGGGTCAGAGCCAGGATCGATCTGACGGTGTCTCTCAAAACGGCCCCTATTGCTTGAAGGTGATGAAATCTGGCCTCAAGCTAGAAGGAAAGCGCTAAGCTTTTCCTAAGCGGGTTATGCAGCCGCATGAGTCTGCAACCGTGGCAGAAATTCGGCAGATCTTGTTAACTGATTGTATACCTTACGAATTAGTTTTGACGGTTCATCGATTTGTCACCACATCGGGCGATTTTCGCCACAATGACACGCCAAACATCGCTCCGTGCCGAACATGCATCGTTTCGAGACAAGCCCGTTTCACCGCCTCGCGGCGTACAGAAATCGGCTTCGGGCAGGTTTGAGCGGCTTTTATCGATGTCCAAGGGTGATGCGGGCCGGCAGCGATCGGCCTTTCGGTGAGGAGAGCGGGATGCGTTTTGTTGTAGTGACCCTGATGGCCGCAGCCGCCGTCTTCTCGCCGCTGGCGGCCTTCGCCGAGAGCGCGGATGTGGAAGCGACCATCACCAGCGTCGATACCGACAAGCTCAGCCTTCATCTCGATGACGGCAAGAGCTACCAGGCGCCCGAGGAATTTGACTTCGACGGGCTGAAGGCCGGCGTCAAGGTCGTGGTCTTCTACACCGAAGTCGACGGCAAGCGTGTCATCAACGATCTGGAAATCGTCAAATAAACAGCGCCGGCTTCGCAGCGGATGGGGCCGTCGTCGATTGGTCCTGTCCGTTGCCTCCCAGGCAAAGGCACCCGTGCTGCGCAGCCACCTTGTCTAGAGCCAGCCAATCGCGCCGTCGCGCAGCAGCAGGATCCGGTCCTGCGGAATGGCGCCGAGTGCGGCCTCGTCTCCATCCATGCCGCCCACCAGCTTGAACAGGCTGCGGATAACGCCGCCATGGCAGACGCAAACGGTCGGCCTGTCGACCTCGGACAGCCAGGACGCCACCCGCCATGAGAGGATCTCATAGCTTTCGGCCTCCGCGCCGGGCGGCAGGAAGTCCCATTTGGACGCATCGCGCGCGGCGAGCCGCTGCGGATCGCGGGCCTCGACCTCCGGCAGCGTCAGCCCCTCCCAGTCCCCGAACGAGACTTCCTTCAGCCGTGCGTCGGTGCGGTAGCCATCGGGGGCAAGTCCCATTGCGGTTCGCAGCCGCTCCATCGTCTCGCGTGTGCGCCATAGCGGGCTGCTGACATAGTCGAAATGGGCCGCATCGGCGCCGAGCAGCCGCCCGAGGGCTTCGCCATTGCCGGTGGCCTGCTGCCGTCCCAGGTCGTTCAGGGCAATGTCGCGCTGGCCCTGCAGGCGAAGTTCGGCATTCCAGTCGGTCTGGCCATGACGGATGACATAGATCAGCACGTGGCACGGTCTCCCTTGCTGGCATCGGACGGCTTCAGGCCGCCGGCCGATGTCCTACGGTGGTTCTGCGCGGCTTCCAGAGCATGTCGCGCAGACGTGGTTACCGGCTTTGCGATAACGACATGTGACAAAACAAAGACTTAAAGCATGTAAGGTGAATCTGAAAGATCGCAATATGCTTTAAGACAGGTCAATGTCCAAGGGGAGGGGCTTTTGCGCGGGGCCGCGCTTTTGCGGACATGGAAAAGGCGGGCTGCCGTGATGGACATGCCCGCCTTTCGTAAAAAGACCCTGCTGATGCGGGATCGACTGGATCAGTCCTTGACGACGCTGATATCAGGCGCGTCCACCGCCTTCATGCCGACGACATGATAGCCGCTATCGGCATGATGCACTTCGCCGGTGACAGAGCGCGAGAGATCGCAGAGGAAATACAGGCCGACATCGCCGACTTCTTCGATCGTGACGGTGCGGCGCAGCGGGGCGTTATATTCGTTCCACTTGAGAATATAGCGGAAATCGCCGATGCCCGAGGCGGCGAGCGTCTTGATCGGGCCGGCCGAAATGGCGTTGACGCGGATGTTCTTCGGGCCGAGATCCACGGCAAGATATTTGACGCTGGCTTCGAGCGCGGCCTTGGCGACGCCCATGACATTGTAGTTCGGCATCACCTTTTCGGCGCCGTAATAGGTCATGGTCAGAAGCGAGCCGCCCTCGGTCATCAGCTTCTCCGCCCGGCGCGCGACCGAGGTGAAGGAATAGACCGAGATCTGCATGGTCTTGGCGAAATTGTCGGGCGAGGTATCGACATAGCGGCCGGTCAGCTCGTCCTTGTCGGAAAAGCCGATGGCATGGACCAAAAAGTCGATCTTGCCCCAGAGCTTCTCGATATTGTCGAAGACGGCGTCGATCGAAGCCTCGTCGGAGACGTCGCAATGGCCGGCCATCACGGCGCCGATTTCGGCTGCCAGGGGCTCCACGCGCTTCTTCAACGCGTCGCCCTGGTGGGTAAAGGCGATTTCGCCGCCCTGTGCATGGATGGCCTTGGCGATGCCCCAGGCAATGGACCTGTTGTTGGCGACGCCCATGATGATGCCGCGTTTGCCCGCCATCAGGCCGCTCGTCTGGGTCATTCTCTAGCCCTCGATACGCTTGTCCGCCGGCGCAAAAGGCCTGGACATCAAGATTTGATGCATTGAAAAGGGCCTGCCGCCTGGCTTGGCGGGCGGGCCCGTTTCCTCAGATTTGGCTATGGCATAGGCCCTGCGGCGGTTCAAGCGCGGCCCGGATCAGGAACTGTTAGTCCCCGTAATAATGGGTCAGTCCCGGCGAAGCGTCATGGAGCTGTTACAAAACCAGACCGTTCTTCTGGCTGCGCATGAGATCGATGAGCCTTTCGTCCGGCTTGTCGCCCAGCGACAGCCGAAGCGTGACGACAAGATCGCCGCGCCGGCCATGACCGTCATCGAGCCCTTGGCCTGCCAGGCGGAAAGGCTTGTCCGGTCCCGTCCATGGCTGGACGGTCAGAACCTTGTCGCCGGAGAGCGTGGGAACGGTGAGCTTGCACCCCAGAACGGCATCGCCGAGAGCGATCGGCACTTCGGTGCGCAGATCGTAGCCGTCGATCTCAAAGCGGGGATCATCCATGGCGCGAATGTAGACGACGAGATCGCCCGGCAGATGGCCCGGCAAGCGATAGCCTTGCTCCTTGAGCTGGAGCACGCTGCCATCGGTGGTGCCCGGCACCAGCGTGACGCGGGCCACACGATCCTCGGGCAGGGGCACGTCGACCTTTTCGCGCCGCATGATTTCCGCGATCGTCACCTCGACGGTGGCGAAGAGGTCGGGGGCTTTCGGCTGCCCTGCGGGCTTGGGCTTCTGCAGCCCTTCGCGCAGGCGCCGCATCAGCCCGCCGATCGTGCCGCGTTCGCCATCGCCGGCATCTGCCTCGCCGGCCGGGAATTCCGCATCGGTTTTCACCTCTGGCTCGGAACGGCGCGAGGCCTGGCTGCCGGACTGTTGCTGCTGTTGCTGGTTGAAGGCATGCACCGAGGCGGGCTGTGGCCCGGCCTCCTGGGCGGTAGCAGGTCCCTGCTGATATTGCGGCGATGCGGTCGCGCGCTCCGGTTCGGGCGCAGGCGCGTGGTGGCGCGGCTGGGCCGCGCCGCCGCCGGCCGCACGGGCGCGCACCCGGCTTTCGGAGGCGAAGATGCGGCTCACCGCCTCCTCGGCGGTTTCCGCATCCACTGTCTGCTCCTTGAAGCCCATGCGGCGCTTCATCTCTTCCATGCGCCGCAGATCCGCGGCGCGCCGGGCCTCGTCATAGCGGTTGCGCAGGGTGGGGTCGCGCAGCACCTCATAGGCGCGGCCGATCTCGGCAAAGCGTGCGGCGGCCGTGGGATCGTCAGGATTGACGTCGGGATGGACAGTCTTCGCGAGATTGCGGAAGGCGGCCTTGATCTCTTCCGCGCCGGCATTGCGGCGCACACCCAGAGTGGCATAGGGATCGCGCATGTCTCTCGTTCGCTCCGCTTCCTGCCCGCAAAGGCTGCCGGGGGCGGCGAAAACGACGCTGCGTCATCTCCTTATCCCCTCGCATCCCCGCGAAATGCGTTTGAACCGAGAATGAAAAGCAGAAGCTTAAGGTGGTGTTGCTTTCAGGCGCCGATCGCCTGCATTGGCGCGCCTTGACCCCGTTTCTTTGTGATCGTGGTTAACCGCGCAGGCCTTTGCGTCCCGAAATGGCGGCCGGGCGCGACGGGGCAGCCGCCTCCGCAAGACGGGGGGGCAGGGTGGTTTAGCTGCGGGCGGAGAAGCTGTTGACCACCCAGACGCCATTGCCGTCGAGGCAGGTGTCGCCGTCGAACTTGGCGATCCCCTGGTAGGAATGGCGGGTGGTGGTGAAGCTGCGACAGACGCGCGCGCCGTCACGCCGCTCTTCCACGCGCTCGATGACGCCGGCGCTGCCGGAGGCGCTGTTGGCCCAGGGGATGGGCGCGCCAGACACGGAGGCGGGGTCGGCCTGCGACACCGCGTCTTTCACGGTCACGGCGTCGGCCATGTCATTGCTGGCGACCGTTTTGGGAATGGCGCCGGTCGACAGGCTGGTGTCGATGCTGTTGGCCAGGTCAGCGCCGGTTCCGAAGCAGCCGCTCAGCATCATGCCCATTGCCGACAGGGCAATCAGCCGCAGGCACGAGAAAGCCATTGTCCCACCGATCCCTTTTGCTATGTCTTGCACGGCATTCCTGTCAGCTTGGCACGGCGTCAATGTGTCGGCCGCGGGAAAAGCCGGCCGCATCAGCAAAGCGCCGCGGTGGATTCGGGTCGATCGGCTGTGTCGGTCCTGCCACAGCGGCACGGAAAGGAAATATGACGGAGATTGGGTTAACAACCGGTGACTTCACCGACATGGACGAGCCGCTTTCCCTCTTCGATCTCTGGCTGAAGGAAGCGACGTCGAGTGAACTGAACGATCCGAGCGCCGTGGCGCTCGCAACGGTGGATGAGGATGGCCTGCCGAATGTGCGCATGGTTCTCCTGAAGGAGTTCGATTCGCGCGGCTTCGTCTTCTACACGAATTTCGAAAGTCAGAAAGGCTGCGAAATTCTGGCCACCCGGAAAGCTGCCATGTGCTTCCACTGGAAATCGCTGCGCCGGCAGGTGCGCCTGCGCGGGCCGGTCGAGGTGGTGAGCGAGGAAGAGGCGGATGCCTATTTCCGCTCCCGCCCGCGCGGCAGCCGCATCGGCGCCTGGGCGTCGAAACAGTCGCGCCCGCTGGAAAGCCGGTTCGCCTTGGAAAAGGCCGTGGCCGAATTCACCGCGCGCCATGCGATCGGCGAGATCCCGCGGCCTTCCTACTGGTCGGGCTTCCGCATCCGACCGGTGTCGATCGAATTCTGGAAGGACGGCGCATTCCGGCTGCATGACCGCATCGAGTTCCGCAGGCCGGAGCCGGAGGGAAGCTGGAGCAAGGTGCGCATGTATCCCTGAGAAGAGGAGGCCGGATCGGCCGGCGGCCCGATCCGAGACGGAAATCAAGTCATCGGATCAAGAAGTCGGAACCGCTTTTCCACAAGCATCCGATGCAAAAGCAAAAACCTGGAGCAGCGGACGGATCAAGGGTCTTCAGTCCGAAGCGCGTCCCCTCAGGCGGAAGGGGATGCCCGTGACCAGTGCTGCGAGTTGCCAGGGGCGCTGATAGTGGCCATTGACGGAGACGCGCGGCAGGCCGCCGGGGAGGCTCGCCATCGTGATCGTCCCGGGCCGGGTGGTGTAGCCATGCATGCCATGTTTCAGCACCAGAGCCTGATCGCGCAGGCTGACGGCCGGGGCATCGCCGTAGGGAAAGGCGAAGTGGCGCGCAGGCTGGCCGGTCAGATCGGCGATGAAGCGGGCTGATGCGGCGATTTCGGCCTCTGCTGCCGCGTCGTCCAGCGGCGCCAGCGCCCTGTGGGTGACGGTATGGGCGCCCAGATTTGCGCCCGGGCTGCGCGCCAGCGCGATCAGTCCCCGTTCGTCCAGCATCAGCCTTTCCGTCAGCGCAGCAGGGTAAAGGCCTTCTCTCTCCGCAGCCCGGTTCAGCGTAAGAATGGCGGCCGCCTCATCGGTGCTGCCGCGAATGTGGGCGGCGAGCCGGTCGAAGGCGCGCTGCTTGCCGGCGGGTGTGGAAAGGTCCAAGATCGCGCCCGCCTGCTTGGTAAAGGGGTCGGGCAGGGAGGTTCTGCTTCCGAGGAGTGCGGCGAGCGTCTCCCACCAGGGGCTTTGCCGGCGGCGGGCAAATCCTTCGACCACGAAGACGGTGAAGGGCACGTTGTGGCGGGCAAAGACCGGCGCGGCATGGTCGAGATTGTCGCGGTAGCCATCATCCAGTGTCACGGCGACGAATGGCGGGCGATCGGCAGGGGATCGATCCGCCTCTCTCCGGCGTGCCGCGATCTCGTCCAGATCGACCAGCGACACGCCCGATGCCTTCAGGCGCTGAAGGGCGGCATCGAGAAAATCAGGCGTAACTTCCAGATGGGCATTGGGCGCAAAGCGATCGGCCTGTGCCGGGCGCACACGGTGAAGGGTCAGGATCGTCCCCATGCCACGCGCCTGCTGCATCAGGCCGCAGGCCGCCAGGCCGAAGGACAGCGCCAGCCCGCCGCGGATGGTCATCTGCCACGCAAGCCGCCGTGCAACCGTCAAAGCATGTCCTTCACGTACAAACATCCGCCGGAATTCTAACCAGCGGATCTTAAACACATTTAAAGCAGACACAAAAAAGCGGGCCTTGCGACCCGCCTTTTCGCGTCTGTGCTGGCTCCGCAGAGGTTACATGCGGATATACATGGTCTCGTCGTCGCGCTGACGACCACCCATGACGGCGGCGACACCGGCGGCAATGGCGCCGATCAGCAACGACAGCGTGCCGAAGAGAGCGGCCGAGGCGCTGGCCTTGCGGGCGGTCTCGGCGGCCTGCTGGGCCTTGTTCTTGGCGTCTTCAGCGCTCTTCAGCGTCTCGTCGATGCGGCGATTGGCGTCTGCTTCCGACAGGCCGGTGCGCGAGGCGATCAGCTGAGCCAGATAGGTGCGGTCACCTTCCGGGATCGAGCCGGTGGTGGCGCCGTTCCACAGGATGCGCGAAACCTGAGCGGCCGCATCTTCATCGGCATTCTGGCCGGGCTGGCCGGGCGTTGCCGGGTTTGCAGGGCGCAGCAGGCGATCGACCAGATAGTTCGCGGCCTCATCCGTACGGCCGGACGCGGCAGCGGTTGCCGTGGCAGCCGTTGCCGCCGTCGAGGTGGCGGAGCCGGCAAAGGAAGACACGGCCTGAACGCCGGTGCCGACCGTGGACGAAATCACCGAGCCGAGAATGCCGGCGGCGACCAGCGTGGCGATGGCCCAGGACAGGATGCCATGAGCGGTGTCGCGGAAATAGACTTCGTCATTGTGAAGCCCGCTCCACTTGGTGCGCAGGCGGCCGGCGAGATAGCCGCCGAAGGCCGAGGCCAGCACCTGCATGACGATCAGGCCGATGGCCGTGGAAATCGCAAAGGTGGAGGCGGAGACGGACTCATTGGGGAAAGGCGAGACGAGCGTCAGGCCGAGCGCCGAACCGGCGAGCGTCAGAACGAGCGTGACCGCCGTGGCGCCAACGGCACCGGCGAAAATCGCGCCCCAGCTGACGGCGGAGGTCGGCGATTCGGCGGTCGATGCAATCAGATTGGTCGAGGAATGTGATACCATGGGCTGGCTCCCGAGAGCATGTCGCGCAAGGATAGTGACCGGTTTTGCGAGGATGACATGCGAAAAAACAAAGACTTAAGCGGCAGGCGACTCTGAATTGTCGCGGCGCGCCTTATCGCAGGAACAGAGCGAGAAGGATGATCACCGGGATCGGAACTCCCAGAAGCCAGAGAAGAATTGAGCGTCCCATGATGTCTCTCCTTGGTCGTTCGGCCGCAGACGGGTTCCGGGCCGTTTCAGGTCCGTTCGTTGCGGACCCGCCGTAAACGGCAGAGCAGGGACTTTGTTCCCGCAGGCGGCCACAGCCCTTCGGCTTGTGCGCTGATAAGACTGCTCTTTTGGGATTTTACGGAAGCTTGTCGAAAATTGTCCCGAGATCCGCCGCCGCCCATTAAGACCTTGGTCATTTCCTGCTGTATAAGGTTGCATGAATTAAGGAAAATTCACTGCAAACGCGAATAAGGAGATGGGTATGGGAACGGTGACCTTTTCGAGCAAATATGGAATCGATTTTTACCAGCTGGCTCAGGAGGACCTCTCGACCATCCTGAACTACGACAAGGAGCAGTTCCTGCCTTCGGCCATCACATTTTCGGATGCGAGTGGCGACAGCATGCGCTTTACCGGCACGAAGCTGGTCTACATCAAGTCGAAGGGGGAAGTGGTCGGCATCAAGAGCGGCACGATCACCGGGCTGACGATGGTGGAAGGCGGCCAGAAGATTGTCGAGGCCAAGGGTCTGTCGGTAAAGGGCGTCGACCTCGCCAAGGCAATCGACAGCGGCAGCACCCAGCAGTTTCTCGATACGCTCCTGTCCGGCAATGACACGATCAAGGGCTCGGCGGCCGACGACAGGCTGTGGGGCGCTGACGGCAATGACCGCATCGACGGCGGCGCCGGCAATGACACTCTCTGGGGCGAGGCCGGCAAGGACACGCTGATCGGCGGCGCCGGGGCGGACTGGCTCTGGGGCGGCACGGGCAACGACATTTTGACCGGCGGCGCCGGCAGCGATACCTTCGCTTTCTCCCTCGGCAAGGACAAGGTGACCGATTTCAAGGCCAAGGGCAGCAGCGCCGATCTGGTCGATCTGAGATTCGACATCGATGTCAACGACTTCGCCACGCTGCGCTCGAGCCACATGAAGCAATCGGGCGCCAATGTGGTCATCTATGACGGGGCGGGCGATACGCTGACGCTGACCAATGTCAAGATTTCCGATCTCAGCGAGTCGAACTTCCTCTTCTGACGGAATTCGCGGGATCGCGCCCCCGACAGGCGGTTGCGGCCGTCTGTCGAGGTCGCGGCCGGGAAAGTGGTCTCCGGCTTTCGGATCCTGCCGAGTCTGTTTTACGGCTTGCGCGCCTGCACATGCAGAAAGATGCCGACTACGCGCGTGTCGGCGACTGTCGGCACCGCCTCGGCCAGCTCTTTCGAGGCGCTCGGCTCGCCGAAACGGGTGATCGTCAGGCCGGCGCCGACAATGGCATCCACCCACCAGGACAGCGTCCGGTGGAAGCGCGGAATGGCGAAGGGCGCGAAGGCGGCCTGGCGCTCCGGCGGCGCGGCCGAAAAGATCCAGCGGTCGACCTGCCCCTCGCTCGCATCGAAATAGCCGGCGATCGTCGCGCCCGTCACGTTGCCCTCGGCATCGCGCAGCGTCTTGCGATAGGGCGGCACGAAGCAGGGATGGAGGATGGAAAACTGCAGGAAGCCGCCGGGCTTCAGCACGCGGGCGATTTCGCTCAGCACGCGGTCCTGCTCCGGCATATCCATTAGCGACATAAAGGCGGTGACGAAATCGAAGCGCTCCTTCTCGAAGGGCAACGCATGGGCATCGGCCGTCTGGTAGGTAATGCCGAGCGGCGCGCCGGCCTCCGTCTCCTGCGCATGGCAGATGAAGGTGGGCGCAAGATCCACCGCCTGCATGCGCGCGCCGAGCGCTGCGAGCTGGCGCGTGTTCGTGCCCTCGCCGCAGCCGACATCCAGCCCGTCGAGGCCCGCAATCGGCGGCAGCATGGCGAGGAAGGCGGGGGTGTTCAGCGCGTCACGATAGATATCGTAGCCTTCGCGCGAAAGCTGGGTCCATGCCTCGGCATTGGCCTCCCAGAAAGCGGCAACGTCTTCACGCTTCATCGGTCCGGTCTCCTGGCTTGAGCAAAGGGCGCTGTTAACACGGGCTTTGCGACAGAAGCATGATGTGCGTGGTCAGGCGTTCTTCCGCTCAGACAAGCGACCGCCGATAGAAGCGTGTGTCCACGGCCATGCGCGGAAAACCTTCAGGCAAAGCCATGGGATCGACAGCAGCAAAATCGTTCTTTTCATAGAAGCGGTGGGCGGCCAGGAATTTCTCGGTCGTTCCGAGGAAGACTTCCGTGACCCCGTGGGCGGCCGCGTGGGCCAGCAGCGTGTCGAGCAATTGCTGGCCGGCGCCGATCGCGCTTCCGCGTGCCGGCTTGGCGACGAACATCTTGCGCAGGGCGCCCCGCCGCCCGCCGATATCCTTGAGCGCGATCGTGCCGACGATCCGGCCGTCCATCTCCGCCACCCAGAAGCCGCCGGATCCCGCGCCGTAAAAGCCCTCGATATCGGTCAGATCAGGCTGGTCCTCGGCCGTGATGTCGATCGCGAATTCCTCGCGCTGGATCGGCAGGATCACGGCGACGATCCCCGCTTCGTCGCCTGAACGATAGGGACGGACGGTCAGAGCCACCAAGATTACGCCCTCGTGCCGCCGACGGTCGTCTCGTTCATCCTGAGATGCGGCTGGCCGACGCCGACCGGAACCCATTGGCCGCCCTTGCCGCAATTGCCCATGCCGGTGTCGAGCTTCATGTCGTTGCCGATCATGGTGATGCGCTTCATCGCATCCGGGCCGTTGCCGATCAGCATGGCGCCCTTGACCGGCGCGCCGATCTTCCCGTCTTCGATCAGATAGGCTTCCGTGCAGCCGAAGACGAATTTGCCGGAGGTGATGTCCACCTGGCCGCCGCCGAAGGAGACGGCATAGAGCCCCTTCTTGACCGAGGCGATGATCTCCTCGGGCGTCTTGTCGCCGCCGAGCATATAGGTGTTGGTCATGCGCGGCATCGGCACATGCGCGTAAGATTGGCGACGGCCATTGCCCGTGGGACGCATGCCCATCAGCCGGGCGTTCTGCCGGTCCTGCATGTAGCCCACCAGCCTGCCATCCTCGATTAGGACATTATAGGCGGACGGGGTGCCTTCGTCGTCGATCGTCAGCGAGCCGCGGCGCTCCTCGATCGTGCCGTCATCAACCACAGTGACGCCTTTTGCCGCCACCTGCTCGCCCATCAGGCCGGCAAAGGCGGAGGTTTTTTTGCGGTTGAAGTCGCCTTCCAGGCCATGGCCGACAGCCTCGTGCAGCATCACGCCTGGCCAGCCGGAGCCGAGCACGACGTCCATCGTGCCGGCAGGGGCCTCCACCGCATCGAGATTGACCAGCGCCTGGCGCAGCGCCTCGTCGGCGCCGGCCTTCCAGCTCTCCTCGGTGAGAAACTCGGCAAAGCCGCGCCGGCCGCCGACGCCGAAGCTGCCGGATTCCTGCCGGTCGCCATCGCCCGTCACCACCGAGATATTCAGCCGGGTCATCGGGCGGATGTCGCGCATGCGCTCGCCATCGGCGCGCAGGATTTCCACCACCTGCCAGCTCGCCGCCACCGTTGCCGTCACCTGGCGCACCTTCGGATCGTGCGCGCGCAAATAGGCGTCGATCTCGGCCAGGAGCGCGACCTTGGCCTCGAAGCTCGGCTGGCCGATCGGATTGTCCTCGCCATAAAGGCGGGCATTGGTCTTTTGCGGGGAGGCGGCATAGGTGCCGCTATGGCCATGGGTGACGGCACCGACCGCATCGGCCGCCCGCTTCAGCGCGGACAGCGACAATTCGCCGGAATGGGCATAGCCGACGGCCTCACCGGCCACAGCGCGCAGGCCAAAACCCTGATCGGTATTGAAGCTGCCGCCCTTCAGCCGGCCATTGTCGAAGGACAGAACCTCCGACTGGCCATGCTCCAGATAAAGCTCGCCATCATCGGCGCGGGCCAGCGTCTGTTTCAGAATGGCCTGGACCGAGGCCTCGTCCGCATCGAACAGCGAGATCAGATCGTTCGTCATCGGGGAGGCTCCTGCAGCGTTCGGTCTCTTGGTCGAGTTTCCCATGTAGAGGGCGCCTTCCGCCTCCGCAAGGCTGGCATGGCCATCTCGCGGTGACCCTGGACAAGCGCGCCGATGGGTGCCTCAGGGCAGGGCGTCGTAACCCTCGCCGAAGCCCTTGAGGTCGACGGGAATGCCGATGCCTTCCTCGGGCGACTGGAAGACGATGAAGGTCGCCGTCTGACCCGAGCGGAAGGTTTTCAGAAGTTCGTCTTCCAGCACCACCTCGGCATAGCAGCCATCGTTGAAGCAGCGCACGAAATAGGCGCGGCCGATATCCTTGCCATCGACATTGAGGCCGAGGCCGTTGGGCAGGAGCACGCCGAGCGGGGCGAGAACGCGCAGGATCTTCGCCTTGCGATCGGCGGTCTTCAGGATCACGACCGACAGGCCGACCTCCGGCCGGTCCTCGGCGATCACGTTCTGCATCAGCGCGCATTGCTCGCCGGAGGCGCCGGCCGGCTGGTCGCAGACGATCGACCAGGCTCCGTGATTCGATTTCACCGTGCCCGGCGCATTCGTCTGGGGGGATGCCGGTGCCGATGGGGCGGACGGCTGCGGTGCCGGAGGCTGCTGCGTCTGGGCCTGCGCGCCGAAGGCTGCAGCGACGGACAGGGCGGCCGCGACCGACAGCCGGGAAAGAAGGGGCAAGCCCATGTAAACCTCGAACTCCGAATCGTTGGCGCTATTCTTGAAGCGCGTGCGCGCAAATGAAAAGCCCGGATGGCCCGATGCGGCCGGCAAATCCATGCGCGGCCATGATAAACTGCGTGTTTTCCACCGGGCAAATGCTGCGCTGATTGCCGCATGCCGGTGGCGCGCGGCTCGATCTGCGCGCGTCAGACAAGGCTTTAGACGGGCGTCTTGTGGCGGAAATCAGGCCGGGGCCGTTGCTGGCACGGCCGCCGCGCGAGGCGCGCGCGAAAACCCGGCCAAGATCACGTCCGCGCTCGGGAAAATGCGACAATCCGGCGGATGGACAAACATTGCGACATTGGTCAATCTGTGGTTTGAAACGATGGAGGTTGGCAGGCTTTTCGCCGGCTCCGGGCCGGCAGGTTCGGCGGCGAAAACGGCCAGAGGGGAGAGATCGTTGTGAGGAATAAGGCTATTGCAGCGTCGGTGGCGGCCGGCTGTCTGCTGACTTCGTCGCATGCCTGGGCGGACAAGCCCGTGCCATGGCAAACGGGCATGCAGGCGGCGGCAACCGGGATCATGGACGAGGTGCGCTGGTTCGAGCAGTATACGCTCTGGTTCATCGTGCCCATCACGCTTCTGGTGCTGGCGCTCCTGATCGTGGTGGTGCTGCGCTTTCGCGAAAGCGCCAATCCCGTACCCTCGCGCACCAGCCACAACACGGTGATCGAGATCATCTGGACGGTCGCCCCGGTGTTGATCCTGCTGTTCCTGGCAGTGCCGTCGCTGCAGCTTCTGACCGCGCAGCTGACGCCGCCGGAAAAGCCGGATCTGACCGTCAAGGCGACGGGCAATCAGTGGTACTGGTCCTATGAATACGAGACGGGCGAAAACCCGCTCTCCTTCGACAGTCTGATGGTGAAGGATACGGACCGCGCCGGCCTGGGCAAGGAAGACAGGGAGGTCTATCCGCGCCTTCTGGCCGTCGACAACGAAATCGTCGTTCCCGTCGGCAAGACGGTGCGCATGCTCGTCACGGCGGCGGATGTCATTCACGCCTTCGCCGTTCCGGCCTTCGGCATCAAGATCGATGCCGTTCCGGGCCGCCTGAACGAGACATGGTTCCGGGCCGAGCGCGAAGGGCTCTATTATGGCCAGTGTTCCGAGCTCTGCGGCAAGGACCATGCGTTCATGCCGATTGCCGTTCGCGTCGTCGATCAGGCGCGCTACGATCGCTGGCTGGCGTCGGCCGGCAGCGACCTGCGCGGCGCCAACCGCGCGCTGATGGCCTCGATCGACGGCAAGAAGACCGTCGACGTCGCATTGAACGCAGCCGAATAAGAGGCGGGACAATCATGGCTTCATCCACGCATCACGATTACGCCGGTGCACATCCCGTTTCGGCCCATGAGCCGGGGCATGCCCACCATCCCCAGCTCAGCTTCTTCCAGCGCTGGTTCCTGTCAACCAACCACAAGGACATCGGCACGCTCTATCTGATCTTCGCGATCATCGCCGGCATTATCGGCGGCACGCTGTCCATCTTCATGCGCGCCGAGCTGCAGGAGCCGGGCATCCAGATCTTCCACGGTCTGGCCTCCATGGTCTACGGCTTCGAGGGCGATGCCGCCATCGATGGCGGCAAGCACATGTACAATGTGTTCACGACCGCGCATGCGCTGATCATGATCTTCTTCATGGTCATGCCGGCGCTGATCGGCGGCTTTGCCAACTGGATGGTGCCGATCATGATCGGCGCGCCGGACATGGCCTTCCCGCGCATGAACAACATCTCCTTCTGGCTGATCGTGCCGGCCTTCATCCTGGTGCTTCTGTCGATGTTCGTGGAAGGGCCGGCCGGGGCCTATGGCGCGGGCGGCGGCTGGACCATCTATCCGCCGTTTTCGACATCGGGACAGCCGGGGCCGGCGGTGGATCTGGTGATCCTCGGCCTGCACATTGCCGGCGCCTCCTCGATCCTCGGGGCGATCAACTTCATCACCACCATCCTGAACATGCGCGCGCCGGGCATGACGCTGCACAAGATGCCGCTGTTTGCCTGGTCGGTGCTGATCACCGCCTTCCTGCTGCTGCTGTCGCTGCCCGTTCTGGCCGGCGGCATCACCATGCTGCTGACGGACCGCAATTTCGGCACGGCCTTCTTCGCGCCCGAGGGCGGCGGCGACCCGATCCTGTTCCAGCACCTGTTCTGGTTCTTCGGCCATCCCGAGGTCTACATCCTGATCCTGCCGGGCTTCGGCATCATCAGCCACATCATCTCGACCTTCTCGCGCAAGCCGGTCTTCGGCTATCTCGGCATGGCCTATGCCATGGCGGCGATCGGCGCGGTCGGCTTCATCGTCTGGGCCCACCATATGTATACGGTCGGCCTGTCGCTGGACACGCAGCGCTACTTCGTCTTCGCGACCATGGTGATCGCGGTGCCGACCGGCGTGAAGATCTTCTCCTGGATCGCGACCATGTGGGGCGGCTCCATCCGCTTCGCCACGCCGATGGTCTGGGCGATCGGCTTCATCTTCCTGTTCACCGTCGGTGGCGTCACCGGCGTTCAGCTGGCCAATGCCGGCCTCGACCGGGCCCTGCACGACACCTATTACGTCGTCGCTCATTTCCACTACGTGCTGTCGCTCGGCGCCGTCTTCGCCATCTTCGCCGGCTGGTACTACTGGTTCCCGAAGATGAGCGGCTACATGTATAACGAGTTCATCGGCAAGCTGCATTTCTGGGTGATGTTCATCGGGGTCAACCTGATCTTCTTCCCGCAGCACTTCCTTGGCCTCGCCGGCATGCCGCGCCGCTATATCGACTATCCCGATGCCTTTGCCGGCTGGAACCGGGTGTCGTCCTACGGCTCCTATATCGCCGCCGTCGGCGTCGTGATCTTCCTCTATGGCGTGTTCGAGGCCTTCGCCAAGAAGCGGGTGGCCGGCGACAATCCCTGGGGCGAGGGTGCCAACACGCTGGAATGGCAGCTGTCTTCGCCGCCGCCCTTCCACCAGTGGGAACAGCTGCCGCGCATCAGCTGACCGGCCGATAAGCAACGAGATCGCGCCGCCATCCGGCGCGATCCGGCTCTGACAGCCCCGGCAGCGGGCGCATTGGCGCAAGCAAAGATCGATTGCAGTCTTTTCAAGACGGATATGTCGTGACATAGCCGGACCGGCGGCGCATGCTTTCCGGCGCGGCCTGTGTTGGAGGAGGCGCAGGCCTCGTCCATGGGATGCCGAGCGCAGACAGCGGCTTTGCGTCACATGGGGGAAAGCATGAGGATCGGTTACATCGGTAAGGCCCGGCAATCGCGGCCGTGCCCGATGCCCCTTTCGGCGCCGGAAACGAAAGCGCAAGCGTTTTCCTGTCTTGATGCAGGTAAACGCCCTGAGATTGGATAGTACGAATGACCGCCATCGACGATCGCGAAACGGTCTGTCTCGACGCCGGCCTCCTGTCGGAGGCCACGGCGCGCGATTACCTGGCCCTCTTGAAGCCGCGCGTGATGTCGCTCGTGGTGTTCACCGCCTTTGCCGGCCTGATGCTGGCGCCGGGTCATCTGCATCCGGTGCTGGCCGTGGTGGCCATTCTCTGTATCACCGTGGGGGCCGGCGCCTCCGGCGCGCTCAACATGTGGTACGACGCCGATATCGACCGCGTGATGACCCGGACGGCCCGCCGGCCGATCCCCGCCGGCCGCATCCGCCCGGGTGAGGCGCTCGGCTTCGGCCTGACGCTGTCGGCCTTCTCGGTGGCGATCCTGGGCCTGGCCGTGAACTGGCTGTCTGCCGGTCTGCTCGCCTTCACCATCTTCTTCTATGCCGTGATCTATACGATGTGGCTGAAGCGCTCGACGCCGCAGAATATCGTCATCGGCGGCGCGGCCGGCGCCTTTCCGCCGATGATCGGCTGGGCCTGCGTGACCGGCGGCGTCTCGCTCGAAAGCATCGTGCTGTTCCTGATCATCTTCCTGTGGACGCCGGCCCATTTCTGGGCGCTGGCGCTGTTCAAGATGAAGGATTACGAGGCCGTGGGCGTGCCGATGATGCCGAATGTCTGTGGCGAGGCGACGACCAAGACGCAAATCCTGGTCTATGCCGTGCTGACCGCCGCCGTCGGCGTGGCGCCGGCAGCCATTGGTCTCTCCAGCCCCGTCTATGGCGTCTTTGCCGGCCTGCTCGGCGCCGTTTTCGTCTGGCTGTCGGTCAAGGTCAAGCGCATGCCTGACGGAGACAAGGCGATGGTTCCGGCCAAGAAACTGTTCGGCTACTCCATCCTCTATCTCTTCGTGATCTTCGCCGCGCTGATGATCGACCGGCTGGCGCAGGCGCTGATGACGGGGGCCTGGGCATGATCCAGCGGGTGACGCTGACCGAAGCGCAGAAAAAGTCGCGCCGTAGCCGGAACGTGGCGGTCGGCCTGGCGCTCTTCGCCCTGGTGGCGCTGTTCTATGCGATCACGCTGATCAAGTTCGGGGCGGGAATGGCGCATTAAAGCATCGGACCGAAAAGTGGGAACCGGTTTTCGGGACAATCTGATGCGAAACAAAAAAGTGAGAGCATCGGACCGAGAACTAGGAGCCGGTTTTCGGCGGCATGATCTGGGATTCGCACGCACGGAAGGAGGAGCCGGGCATGACGGACGGGACGCAACAGACGATGCAGGGAAAGCGGCGCAATGACGGGCTGATCGTTGCCGCCTGTCTGGCCTTCGTCGGCGGGATGATCGGCATGTCCTATGCGGCCGTGCCGCTCTACGACATGTTCTGCCGTGTCACCGGCTATAACGGCACGACGCAGCGGGTGGAGCAGGCCTCCGATACCATTCTCGACCAGCGCATCCGCGTGACCTTCGACGCCAATATCGGCGGCGGGCTTCCCTGGCGCTTCACCCCAATCGACCGCGCGGTCGAGCCGCGCATCGGCGAGACGGTGCAGGTCTCGTTCAAGGTCAAGAACATCGCTTCGGTCCCGACGACGGGGCAGGCGGTGTTCAACGTCACGCCGATGGCCGCGGGCGCCTATTTCAACAAGGTGCAATGCTTCTGCTTTACGGAGACGACGCTGCAGCCGGGCGAGGAGCGGGAAATGCCCGTAGTCTTCTTCGTCGATCCCGAGATCGTCAAGCCGATCGAAACGCGCGGCATCCGCACGCTGACGCTCTCCTACACCTTCTATCCGCATACGCCGTCGAAGCCGTTGGCGAGCGTGAAGGGCGCCGTGGTTCCTCCGCCGCAGGGTGGCTGAACATTAGAGCATCGGACCGAAAAGTGGGAACCGGTTTTCGGAACACTCCGATGCACAAACAGAGAATGGAGAGCATCAGACAGCATCCGGCTTTCAGTCAGATGCTGTCAAGCGGTGGAGCCGGCCGGGATCTGTGCGATTGACCGGACCGGCCTTCGACTGGAACTGGCAGGACGCCGAGGAAAAAGGCGACCTGTGGCAATGGCTCTGGATTACAGGCGAATTCAGGGTAAGTTGATGGGAAGGAAGGCCTTGCCGGCGCATCGACAGGCAGGGCCGGGCGGGAATTTTCGATCAGGACGGCCCGGCGGCGGAGGATGACGCGCGGGCCCGCCTGGCGGGAACGAGCGCAGAGCGTCGAGGACGGAGACGGGGGAGTATTCATGGCCGAGGCACACCAGAAGAATCACGACTATCACATCATCGATCCGAGCCCCTGGCCGCTTCTGGCCTCGATCGGCGCCTTCGTCATGGCCTTTGGCGGCGTCGGCTATATGCGCTATCTCTCGGGCGGCAGCTTCCACCTGTTCGGCCTCAATCTCGCCAATCCCTGGATCTTCTTCATTGGCCTCGCCGTGGTGCTCTACACCATGTTCGGCTGGTGGTCGGATACGATCAAGGAGGCGCATGAGGGCCATCACACCCGCGTCGTCTCGCTCCACCTGCGCTATGGCATGATCATGTTCATCGCCTCGGAGGTGATGTTCTTCGTGGCCTGGTTCTGGGCCTATTTCGATGCCAGCCTCTTCCCCGGCGAGGCGATCCAGGCGACCCGCGCCACCTTCACCGGCGGGCAATGGCCGCCGAAGGGCGTCGAGGTGCTCGATCCCTGGCATCTGCCGATCTACAACACCGTGATCCTGCTCCTGTCGGGAACGACGGTGACGTGGGCGCACCACGCGCTGCTGCAGAACGACCGCAAGGGCCTGATCACCGGCCTGTCGCTCACCGTCGTGCTCGGCGTGCTGTTCTCTTTCGTGCAGGCCTATGAGTACATGCACGCGCCCTTTGCCTTCAAGGACTCGATCTACGGCGCCACCTTCTTCATGGCCACGGGCTTCCATGGCTTCCATGTGCTTGTTGGCACCATCTTCCTGCTCGTCTGCCTGATCCGCGCCGTGAAGGGCGATTTCACGCCGCAGCGCCATTTCGGTTTCGAGGCAGCCGCCTGGTACTGGCACTTCGTCGACGTGGTCTGGCTGTTCCTGTTTTTCGCCATCTATGTCTGGGGTGGCTGGGGCGCGCCGATTGCCGGCTAAGGCACCGGACCGGAAACCGGGAGCCGGTTTTCGGGAAAGTCCGAGACTCTGAAGGGCGCAATGGCGCTGGCCCCCGAGATGCGGCCGGCGCTTTTTGGCGAGACGCTGCCGGACCCGGGCTATGGCCTGGTCAGCGCGCGCGCCAGGTGCCGTTGATCTGCTCGAACACACTCGGCCGCTCGCGCGGTGCGCAAAGCCGATCGAGGATCTGGGTGGCGCAGTTTTCGGGCGACAGGCTCGCGGTGTCGAGCGCGAGATCATACTGGCCCGGCTGATGCACGGCTTTCTGCCAGAGCAGGACAGGACGCGGCACGGGCTGGTTCGGCATGGGCCGCGCATAGCGCGTGCCGTTGGCATTCGGGTCGGCGGCGCGGCGGGCGAGGATCTCCGGCAGCGTGCAATAGACGCCGACGAAGAGAACCGGCAGCCCATCGAGCCGCCGGGCGGCGTCCTGCAGGAGGTTCAGCGCGCGTGAATGCCCGTCATGCAGGCCGACATCGGCCACGACCGGCAGGCCGCAGCGCGCATGGGCGGCAATCGACTCCCAGAGGCCGGCATAAAGCCGCGGCAGGTGTTTCTCAAGATCGGCCCGCTCGCCGCCCGGCCTGAGGCCGATCCCCGGCAGGAGCTTTTCCGGCGTGGCGCGGGCATAGACGTCCACGCCCAGATTGATCCAGATCTCGTCTGCCTGCGCCTGAAGGGCGCGCGCGATCGAGGTCTTGCCGCTGCGCGGCGCACCGTTCAGGATGACAATGGGGGCGGGCGCCTGGATGTCGGTCATGCGGCTTGTTCCTGTCCGGCGGGCGGCGCCCGGTGCCGGCATGGCCGGGCCGAAGCAACGGGGCTTGGAATGAAGGCTGGGCTCTGACAGGTTTTCCTGCCAAAAGCGAGGGCTCGGCGCATCGGATCGAAAAACCCGAAGAGGCTTTCGACCCGATGCGCCGGTCTCGCTGGCGGCGGGCCTGCTCCTGCAAACCGAAACGCCGCACATTAGAGAATCGGACTGAAAATAGCACGCAGAACAATGCTCTATAATTTTGTTTTTGCATCGGATTTTTCCGAAAACCGGTTCCCACTTTTCGGTCCGATGCTCTAATCGAGACGGGGAGAACAGCATGTCCGATGATCAGGCCCTCTGGCCGCCTGTCGACCCCGTGAAATCGGGGCTGACCGGACATTGCCCGCGCTGCGGACAGGGCCGGCTGTTTCAGGGGCTGCTCGCCGTGCGCCCCGCTTGCACCGCCTGCGGGCTCGATTTCGGCTTTGCCGATTCGGGGGATGGCCCTGTCGTCTTCGTCATTCTGATCGTCGGTTTCATCGTCGTCGGCCTGGCGCTCTGGGCCGAGATCAATTTCGCGCCGCCGCTCTGGCTGCAGATCGCGCTCTGGGGGCCGCTCGCCATCGTGCTCAGCCTGGTCGCGACGCGGCTGATGAAGGGCGTGCTGATCAACCTGCAGTTCCGCCACGATGCCCGCTCCGGCAAGCTCGACCGGCCGGACCCGGAAACCCGCCCATGACCGAGCCGATGCCTTCGCAGACCCCGGCAGAGACGGCGTCGGGTCGCAAGCTGTCTGGTAATCGGTTGCCGGGCCGCCGTCTGTCTGGCTTGGGGCGCGGGGTGGGGGCCCTCTGCCTTCTTCTCGTCTTCGTCCTGCTCGTCGGCCTCGGCACCTGGCAGATGCAGCGCCTCGCCTGGAAAGAGGACCTGCTTGCGGCCATCGCCGAACGCCGTGCGGCCCCGCCTGCCGATCTCCGCGCGATCGAGGCGATCGCGGCCGGCGGCGGCGATGTGGATTACCGCACGGTGCGGGTGGAAGGCCGTTTCCTGCACGACCGCGAACGCCATTTCTTCACCACCTGGAACGGCCAGCCGGGCTATGCCGTCTACACGCCGCTGGTGCTTGCCGATGGCCGCATGCTCCTCGTCAATCGCGGCTTCGTTCCCTATGAGCGCAAGCCGGTCGAAACGCGCGCGGCCGGCCAAACTGACGGCTTGGTGACGATCACAGGGCTGGCGCGGGCCCGGCTTCCCGCCAAGCCCTCCTTCATCCTGCCGGACAACGAGCCGGCCAAGAACATCTATTACTGGAAGGATTTGGAGGGGATGATCCGCGACGACAGCCTCGATCCTGGCCGCTTCGTCCCCTTCTTCATCGATGCCGATGCCACGCCCAATCCCGGCGGCCTGCCGGTCGGCGGCATCACGCTCATCGATTTTCCCAACAACCATCTGCAATATGCCCTGACCTGGTACGGGCTCGCCGCAGCCCTGCTGGTGGTGACGGTGGCGTTCGTCATGAGGGCGAAACACCCGCCGAAGCCGTAGATGCTATGCGCGACGGGGCGCACTTTCCCGTGGCGTCGCTGCGGCGGACATCCTATATCGGGCACGCAGAAAGCCATTCGAGCGGGCGCTGGCACGTCCTGTCCGCCTTGTCGTGAAAATGAGACTAAGCGTAGCGGGCGAGACGCCTTCGCCTGAAACGCTCCTGCTCCGTCTGCGGAGCGTCTAAGGGAGATCCGATGAGCCTGACGACCGTCAAACAGCCTTTGACCATCCGCCTGTGCGGCCCGAGAGGGTTCTGCGCCGGGGTGGACCGGGCGATCCAGATCGTCGTGCTCGCGCTGAAGGAATTCGGCGCGCCCGTCTATGTCCGTCACGAGATCGTTCACAATCGCTATGTGGTCGAGGGGCTGGAGGCCAAGGGGGCGATCTTTGTCGAGGAACTGGACGAGATCCCGCCGGAGCATCGCAAGCAGCCGGTGGTGTTTTCCGCCCATGGCGTGCCGAAGAGCGTGCCGGCGGATGCCGAGAGCCGCAATCTCTTCTATCTCGATGCCACCTGTCCGCTGGTCTCGAAGGTGCACAAGCAGGCCATGCGCCATAACCGGCTCGGGCGCCATGTGGTGCTGATCGGCCATGCGGGCCATCCCGAGGTGATCGGCACGATGGGGCAGCTGCCCGAGGGCACCGTGTCGCTGATCGAGACGATCGAGGATGTGGACGCCTATGAGCCTGCCGATCCCGACAATCTCGGCTTCGTCACCCAGACCACGCTGTCGGTGGACGACACGGCCGGTGTGATCAAGCGGTTGCATGAGCGCTTCCCGAACCTGACGGCACCGGCCGCCGATTCGATCTGCTATGCGACAACCAACCGCCAGGAGGCGGTCAAGCAGGCCGCGCCCGGCTGCGACCTGTTCCTGATCGTCGGCGCGCCGAACTCGTCCAATTCCAAGCGGCTGGTGGAGGTCGCCTCGCGCGCTGGCGCCAAGGCCTCGTTCTTGGTTCAGCGGGCGGCGGAGATCGATTGGAGCCAGATGGACGGTGTGCGCACGGTCGGCCTGTCGGCTGGCGCCTCGGCGCCGGAGGTGATCGTCAACGAGATCATCGAGGCCTTCCGCGAACGCTTTGACGCGCGGGTCGAGCTGGCCGATACGGTCGAGGAAAACGAGAATTTCCTCGTCAACCGCGAGCTGCGCCATGTGCCGCTGACCACCTCCGACATGGCCTTCGTCAACGGGGAATGAGTGCCGGCCCTCTTGCCGCGGCAAGGCGGGCGCGCCATACAGCGCGTGGGAAGCCGGACCGCGATCGGCCGGATCGTTCCTGAGGGCCAAGCGACGAGGGGCTGTTCGTGGCTGTTTACACCGATATCACGGAAGGCGCATTGCGCGGCTTTCTCGAAGCCTATGACATCGGCCGTCTGACGGCCTATAAGGGCATTGCCGAGGGCGTGGAGAACAGCAATTTTCTGCTGCACACCACCGAAGGCCCGTTCATCCTCACGCTCTATGAAAAGCGGGTCAATCCGGATGATCTGCCGTTCTTTCTCGGGTTGATGGAGCATCTGGCTGCGCGCGGCATCTCCTGTCCGCTGCCGCTCACGCGCCGCGACGGCACGTTGCTGGGCGAGCTCGCGGGGCGCCCCGCCGCCATCATCACCTTTCTCGAAGGCATCTGGCTGCGCCAGCCGGAGGCGCCGCATTGCGCCGCGCTCGGCCGGGCGCTGGCCGGGCTTCACCGGGCGGGCGAAGGCTTTGCGCTGAAGCGGGCCAATGCCCTGTCGGTCGAGGGCTGGCGGCCGCTCTGGGAAAAGGCGCGCGAGCGCGCCGACGAGATCGCCGAGGGACTGCGCGCAGGGATCGATGCCGAGCTCGCCTTTCTGGAGCGCAGCTGGCCGAAGGGCCTGCCCTCGGGCGTCATCCATGCCGATCTCTTTCCGGACAATGTTTTCTTCATCGGCGACGCGCTGACCGGTATCATCGACTTCTACTTCGCCTGCAACGACACGCTCGCCTATGATGTGGCGACCTGCCTCAACGCCTGGTGCTTCGATGACAAGAGCGGGGTTTATGACGCGGCCAAGGGCCAGGCCTTCCTCGCCGCCTATCAGGCCGAGCGGCCGCTGACCCCGGACGAAGTCGCGGCGCTGCCGCTGCTGGCGCGCGGCTCGGCGCTGCGCTTCTTCCTCACCCGCGCCTATGACTGGCTGTCGACGCCGCCGGGCGCGCTGGTTGTCAAGAAGGATCCGCTGGAATATTGGCGCAAGCTGCGCTTCCATCAGACCATCGAAACGGCCGAAGGCTATGGCCTGACGGGCTGAACGGCAAAATGACGGCAGACGGCGGCCTGTGTGCGCCTCTGCCACGGGATGCCGGTAGGAGCTGTCGCGCACTGTCAGGCGCGGAGCTTCGCCGGTCCGCAAGGGAGTTTGGACGATCATGAAACATGTCGAGATCTACACCGATGGCGCCTGCTCGGGAAATCCGGGGCCGGGCGGCTGGGGCGCGGTGCTGCGCTATGGCGATGTCGAGAAGGACATGCATGGTGGCGAGGCGGCAACGACCAACAACCGCATGGAGCTGATGGCGGCGATCACGGCGCTGAACGCGCTGAAGTCGCCCTGCGAGATCGATCTCTATACCGACAGCAAATATGTCATGGACGGCATTTCCAAATGGATCCATGGCTGGAAGAAGAACGGCTGGAAGACGGCGGACAAGAAGCCGGTGAAGAACGGTGAACTCTGGCAGGCGCTCGACGAGGCCCAGCGCGTTCACAAGATCACCTGGCATTGGGTGAAAGGCCATGCCGGCCATCCGGAAAACGAGCGCGCCGACGAGCTGGCCCGCTTGGGCATGGCGCCCTTCAAGAAGGGCGGCGCGGCTTTGATGGAGAAGGCCGCGGGCTGAGCGCGCAGGCTTTTTAAGCGTCGGCCCCTGGACGGGGCCGACGTGAGGCGGCAGTGCGTGACAAGAGCCTATCGGCTCAGAGCTGCTCGAGCATGTGAGCGGCCGAGGAAACCGTGGCCTGGCCCGGGCTTTCCTCGATGTTGAGCATCTTCACCACGCCATCCTCGACCAGCATGGAGTAGCGCTTGGAGCGCACGCCGAGTGTGCCGGCCGAGAGGTCGATGTCGAGGCCGAGCGCCTTGGTGAAGGCCGCGTCCCAATCGGACAGGAAGTGGATCTTGTCCACGCCGCCCGATGCGGTCGCCCAGGCGCCCATGACGTGAACGTCATTGACCGAGACGACGGCGATATCATCCACTTCGCGGGCCAGGATGGCGTCGCGGTTTTCGAGATAGCCGGGCAGGTGG
Organism: Xaviernesmea rhizosphaerae; assembly: GCF_001938945.1. Taxonomy (GTDB): domain Bacteria; phylum Pseudomonadota; class Alphaproteobacteria; order Rhizobiales; family Rhizobiaceae; genus Xaviernesmea; species Xaviernesmea rhizosphaerae. Next base: position 35,334 of record NZ_MKIO01000033.1, on the reverse strand, counting down.
TTCAGCGAGCAGGTGGGCGTGAAGGCGCCGGGAACGGCGAAGAGCACGATGCGCTTGCCGGAAAAGAAGCTGTCGGTCGAGACTTCGACCGGCCCGTCGGGGGTCTTTTCCTTGAACGTGGCAGGGGGGAGCTTGTCACCGATGGCAATGGTCACAGGCAGGTATCCTTCAAATTGACGGGAGGAGCGATGCGCAGACCGGCATCGGCGTCACTATAGAGCATGCGAGCGAAAAGTGGGAACCGGTTTTCGCCGCGCGCGGAGGCGAAAAGGAACAGCCGGTTCTACTCAAACACCAGCGGCATTTCGACGGCTCTTCGGCCTGAGACGAGAACGGCCGTGATTCCCGCTTCGGCGGGCGCCGCCGCCGCTCTGGGAAGGCGCAGCGTCGTTTCGGCCCGGAAGCGGCCGGGCCCGGCGGGAACGATCTTCGGCGTGCCGAAGGAGGCGCCTTTGCTGCTGGACAGAAAGATCTGCGGCGGCTCGCCGGCGGGGGCGGTCAGCTCCAGCACGAGCTTGGCGTCCTTTACCCGTGCAGAGGTCACGGTCAGGTCCGGCTGCGGCGGCCCCGGCAGGCTTTCTTCGGCCAGCGCAATACGGGCCTTGTCCAGCGGATTGGCGGCCGCAGGGCCTGACAGATCGGCCGAAAGGCTGGCCTGGACCGGAACGCAGATATCCTTGCAGACGCCGATCATCACCTGCGCCGTCACGCGCGCCGGCATCGCGCCTGCTTCATGCGAGAGCACGAGCGGCAGGGTGACGCCATCGGCATAGCCGACGCTGCGCGCGGAGCCTTCCTCGAAGGCTTTCGGCGCGGGAAACCTGACGCCATCGAAGCGAAGGCCTGGACCGGAGACCGTGATCTGTGGCGGCAGGCCGGAACTGCCCGGATCGATCCAGTAGGTCTTCCAGCCGGGCGCCAGCCGGATGTCGAGCATGGCGGGGATCTTTCCATCCGCTTCCGGCGCGGACGCCACCAGACGGATATCAACGCCCTCCGCCCGAACCGGATCGCTCTGCGCGGCGTTTGCCGGAGGCAAAATAAAAAAAGCCGTCAAAAGGCTTGCCAGAGCCGCCCCTTGAGTCACATTCTGTCTGAACTGCTCGGTCATGCGTGGCCTATACGTGTTTTGCATCAGTCGGCCTAGAGCATCGAATTGGAAACGGGTGTCACGTTTTCGGGACAAAGCGGTGCATAGGGCGGCTTGAGGGGAGCCTTCCGATCATATTCGTTTGATGACGGCGCGAGATGGTTGCGTCCGTTGCGCGAACAGGTTGGACTGGACAGGGGCGAATTTCACACGGATCTGAAACAGAGAAAAGCGAGCAACCCATGATGGCAACGTTGCACAAGACGCGTGAAAGAGGCATGTTGGACGGACAGTTCCTCATTGCCATGCCCGGCATGCTCGACAGCAATTTTGCCCGAACGGTCGTGTTCATCTGTGCCCATTCCAGCGATGGCGCCATGGGCTTCGTGCTGAACCGCTCGCAGCAGCTGACCTTTCCAGAGGTTCTGCTTCATCTCGACATCATCAATTCCGATCAGGCGATCCGCCTTCCCGATTCCACGCGGGATTTTCAGATCCAGACCGGCGGGCCGGTGGAGACGGGCCGCGGCTTCGTGCTGCATTCCGATGACTATCTCAGCGAATCCAGCATTCCGATCAACGACGAAATCTGCATGACCGCGACGCTCGACATCATCAGGGCGATTTCGCGCGGGAAGGGGCCGACCAAGGCGATGCTGATGCTCGGCTATGTCGGCTGGGGCCCGGGGCAACTGGAAAACGAGATCGCCGCCAATGACTGGCTGACCTCGCCGCCCAATGAGGAGCTGATCTTCGACCGCACGCTGGTCGACAAATATGATCGCGCGCTCGCGCTGATGGGCGTTGCCCCGGCTATGCTTTCGCCCACGGCCGGCCACGCCTGAGGCCCAAGGTCTCGATCTATCCCTCGCCACGATCTCCGGTATTTTGCCAACCCCGCCGCTTTGGCGGGGTTTTGCTTTGGTGCTTTCAGGGTCGCGACAAGGTTGCGACGAAAGTTTTAAAAGGTGCGGAAACCCTTCGGAACAAATCGCTGAAGTTCTCGTTTTCAGGTCGGAAAGAACGGAAAAAGGGACCGTTCTCAACACCAAGGAGAACTATCATGGGTAGCACGTCCGACCGCGTTTCCGGCGCCGCCAACCAGGCCGCTGGCAAGATCAAGCAGGCTGCCGGCAACCTGACCGGCAACGACCGCCTCGAAGCCGAAGGCAAGGGCCAGGAGCTCAAGGGCAAGGTTCAGTCCGCCAGCGGCAAGGCCAAGGACGCCGCCAAGGACGTCGTTGACCGCATGTAATCCTTTTGCTGCGGCTTTTGCCGCAGCTTCGGAGTGCGCGTCGTCGTCCTGACGGGTTCAACTGGATGATGATTTGCGCCGATGCCCGCTGTGCCCCCGTGCCAGCGGGCATTTCCGTTGACGAGGAAGGTAAGACACCCGCAATGATGACGACGGATAGCTGAGGCGCTTTTCATCCTGCCATGCTGCAGGACATGGCTATCGTCTTGTTCTCTTGCGTAAAGGCTCGCGATCCACCTGTGCCGCGCTGGCCGTGCCACATTTACCTCGCTGCATGTCTCTTCACCATCATATCCGCCAACCGCCCTCAGGGCTGGTCCGCCTTTTAGAATTGGGGACAGGAATGAAGCTTTTCAGTTGCACGAATTGCAACAATCCCGTGCACTTCGACAACACCGTCTGTGTCAGCTGCAATTCTCGGCTCGGCTTTCTCGCGCAGTCGATGAAGATGTACGCGCTGGCGCCGGCCGGTGTGGATGATGCCGGTCACGAGCAGTGGACCATCATCGGCGACAACCAAACCGCCGTGCATTTTTGCGAGAATGCTGCTCATGACATCTGCAACTGGCTGGTTCCCGTCTCGGAAAATCAGCCATTCTGCATTGCCTGCCGCTATAACCGCATCGTGCCGGTCACTGACAATCCCGAGGGCCTGTCGAACTGGCAGCGCATTTCCCAGGCGCAGCGTCATCTCTTCTATTCGCTGCTGCGCTTCAACCTGCCGCGCCCCGGTCGTGATGTCGATCCTGAAGGAGGGCTGGTGTTCGACTTCCTCGCCGATGAGGTCGACGCGAATGGCAATGTGATCCCGGCGATGACGGGGCACGAAGATGGCCTGATCAGCCTGCGCGCGGCCGAGGCGAATGATGCCACCCGCGAAAGCGTGCGTCTGAAGATGGGCGAACCCTATCGCACGCTGCTTGGCCATTTCCGCCATGAGATCGGCCATTGGTATTTCGCCGTGCTGGTCGCCAACAATCCCGAGATGCTCGAAAAGGCCCGCGCCCTCTTCGGTGACGAGCGCGAGGATTATGCCGCAGCACTCCAGCGCAATTACGAGCAGGGCCCGCCGGCCGACTGGCAGAACCGCTTCATCTCGACCTATGCCAGTTGCCATCCGGCGGAAGATTTTGCCGAATGCTGGGCGCATTTCTTCCACATCGTCGATACGCTGGAAACCGCGCGCTCCTTCGGCCTCTCCACCGATCCGCGCCGGCACGAGGACATGGCCGCCGAGGTGGATTTCGATCCCTATCGCGCAGCCAATGCCCAGCTTCTCGTTGATGCCTGGGTGCCGCTCAGCGTGGCGATGAACAGCATCCAGCGCTCCATGGGCCAGGCGGACAGCTATCCGTTCATCCTGTCGCAGCCTGTTATCGACAAGCTCGACTTCATCAACGAGCTGATCCGCACCGCGCCGCATGCCGCGATGAGCCCCGACGGTCAGGCCGCTGCCCCGACACAGACGCCCGCCGCCGCTTAAGGCAGCAGACGGAAAACGATAATCTGTTTTCCGTTTCGATGACCCGATAAAAAAGGCCGCGTTCCGGGTGGAACGCGGCCTTTTCGTCATGATTGAACGCTATGGTAAGGCGCCTTGGGGCAGCGTTACGAGGCGCGGCGGACGATCGGGAAGCGCTCGCGCAAGAGCCGCTGCACGGCATCGGTGGCGATCGGCGGGCCGAACAGGAAGCTCTGGCCGTAATCGCAGCCCATCTGGCCGAGCTGCATGGCGTCGGCTTCCGATTCGATGCCTTCCGCCACCACCTGCATCTCCATTTCCCGGGCCATGCTGATGACCGAGCGCAGCAGCGCGGCGCGCTTGTCGCTGGGGTCGGTGACCAGCGCCTTGTCGATCTTCAGCGTGTCGAAGGGGAAGCGGGTGAGATAGGCAAGCGAGGAATGGCCGGTGCCGAAATCGTCGAGCGCCAGGCCGAGGCCGGCGTCGCGCAGCTTGCCCAGCACGAGCCGGGCCTGCTCGGGATTTTCCATCACCAGCGATTCCGTCAGCTCGATCTTGATCTTGTGGGTCTCGCAGCGGTTCTTGCTCAAAATCGCGCGGACATCGTCATAGAGATCATTGTTGAGCAGCTGCGCGCTCGACAGGTTGATCGAGATGAAGATCGGCAGGTCGCCGGAGGCCATCTGCCATTCGCTGAGATCGACGGTTGCCCGCTCGAAGGCGAAAAGGCCGAGCTGGTTGATGACGTCGCAGCTTTCCGCCACGGGGATGAATTCGCTCGGCGGGATGCTGCCGCGCTTGGGATGATCCCAGCGCATCAGCGCCTCGAAGCCGGCGATCTCGCCATCCGACAGCCGCACGATCGGCTGATAGACGAGGCTGATCTCCTTGCGATCGACCGCCTTGCGCAGGTCGGTCTCGATCTGCATGCGCTCGGTGCCGGAGGCGCGGAAGGCCGGACGGTAGGGCTCGACCCGGTTGCCGCCGGCCTTCTTGGCGCGGAACATCGCCAGTTCGGCATCGTCAAGCAGGCTGGCGGCGCTTTCCTGCTGGTCCACCCAGGAGACGAGGCCGATCGAGGCGGTCAGATGCACCTCGCGGCCGGCGAAGCTGATGGGAACCATGATGGCCTGGCTGACGGCGGCGGCGAACTCCGCCACCTTGGCCGGATCGCGTTCCGAGAGCAGCAGCACGCCGAAAGAATCGCCGCCGAGCCGCGCCAGCGTATCCTGCGGCTTCAAAAGCCGCCGCAGCCGGCGGGTCAGCGCGATCAGGATATTGTCGCCGGCGGCGATGCCGAGCAGCTCGTTGACCTGGCGGTAGCGGTCGATATCGATGGTGATGACGGTCGGCCGGACAACGCCGGTCGCCGGCGCCAGCATTAGGAAGGTCTGCAGCCGGTCCAGGAAAAGCTGGCGGTTGGGCAGGCCGGTCAGATTGTCGTGCAGGGCGTCATGGAGCAGGCGGTCGATCGAATTGCGCTGCTCCGTCACATCCACGATCGTGCCGACGCAGCGGATGATCTCGCCATTGGCGCCGAGCACCGGCCGGGCGCGGATCGCCAGCCAGTGATAATGTCCGTCCTCGGCCCGCACCCGGAATTCGTGATTGAGCCGCCCACGGCGGTGTTCCAGCAGCACGTCGAGCGTGGCGCGGAACCGGTCGCGGTCGTCGGGATGCAGGCGCGGCAGCCAGTTGCGCGCCGCCCCATGCATGCTGCCGGGCGCAAGGCCGAGATGGGCCGAGATGTCGGGCATGGTCACCACGCGGTCGCGCGCCACGTCCCAGTCCCAGACCGTATCACCCGATCCGGTCAGCGCCAGCGATTGCCGCTCGAGATCGGAGAAGAGGCCCTGGCCATAGGCGCCGCCGGCAAAGGCATGCTGCATCACCGTGAAGCCGATCAAAAGCACGATCAGCACCAGCCCGCCGCCCAGCGCCGGCTGGACGATGTCGTTGGCCAGCCGGCCGGTGACCGTCAGCCAGGCGCCGAACAGCCAGACGAGAATCAGCATCCAGGCGGGCACGAGCAGGATGGCGCGGTCATAATGCTTGAAGCCGAGATAGGCGATCAGCAGCGTGCCGGCCGTACCGGTCAGCGCGAAGGAGAGGCGGGCGATGCCGGCGGCGATCGAGGGGTCGTAGATCGCCACGCCGAAGAGCAGGGCCAGCCCCAGAACCCAGGCAAGCGTGGCATAGGCGAGATGCTGGTGCCAGCGGTTGAGGTTCAGATAGGTGAAGAGGAAAATGACGAGGCCGGCCGAGAGGAACACCTCCGTGCCGGCGCGCCATATGCGCTCGTCGGCTGCCGTGATCGCGATCAGTTTCGACAGGAAGCCGAAATCCACGCAGATATAGGCGAGCACCGCCCAAGCGAGCGCGGCCGTGGCCGGCAGCATCGACGTGCCCTTGACCACGAACAGGATCGTCAGGAACACCGCGAGCAGGCCGGCAATGCCGAGCACGATGCCGCGATAGAGCGTGAAGGCGTTGACCGTGTCCTTATAGGCATCGGGCTCCCACAGATAGATCTGCGGCAGGTCGGGAGAGGTCAGCTCGGCGACGAAGGTGACGACGGAGCCTGGATTGAGCGTGATCGAAAAGACGTCGTCCTCCTCGCTCGGCAGCCGGTCCAGCGCGAAGCCTTCCGACGGGGTGATCGACAGGATGCGCTGCGATCCGAGATCGGGCCAGAACAGCTTGGAATTGACCAGCCGGAAATGCGGGGCGACGATGACGCGCTCCAGCTGCTCTTCCGAGACATTGGCGAGCGCGAATACCGCCCAGTCGCCCTGGTGGTTTCCGCCTGAGGAGCGCACCTCGATGCGCCGGACGATGCCGTCGGTGCCCGGTGCCGTGGACACCTGGAAGGCATCGCCGCGCCCGGTATAGATTTCCGTGGTCGCCGTCAGGTCGAGCGCCGTGTCCTCGCGCGAGATCTTCACCGGCTCGACGGCGCCGGCAGGCGTCGACAGGCCGGCCAGCAGGGTCAGGCAGCACAGAACAAGGGCGAGCAGCCGGCTGACAACAGCGTGCAACGGCGCGCGCAGGCGGATCACTTGGGTCAAACGCTCATATTCCTGTTGGGGGCAATATCCTGCGGGAGAAGGGAAAACATCAGATGATCACGCCATTGGCCGTTGATCTTCAGATAATCCCGCAGGTAGCCTTCCCGTCGAAAACCGGCCTTTTCAAGGAGACGGACGCTCCTCTCATTTTCCGGGATACAGGCTGCTTCAATACGGTGCAACTGAAGGACAGAAAAGATGTAGGGGATCGTCAGGCGCACAGCCGCGCTCATATGTCCCCGGCCGGCATGGCCGACGCCCATCCAGTAGCCGATCATGCAGCATTGGGCGGCGCCGCGTCGGATATAGCCGACCGTCAGGCCGCCCAGAAGCGTCTCGCTCTCGCGCTCGAACAGGAAAAGCGGCACGGCCTGACCGCAGTGAAATTCCTGCTCGTTGCGCAACACCCGCACGCGGAAGGCGGCTTCCGTCATCTCGTCCGCGCGCCAGCTCGGCTCCCAGGGTTCGAGAAAGGCGCGGCTCTCGCTGCGCAGCCGATACCAGGCCTTGTAGTCGGCGCGGCGCGGCAGGCGCAGGAGATAGGTGTCGTCCTTGATCTCGACCGGCTCGGACTGTCGCGACAGAAACCGGAAGACCGACCGGCTCATCAAACACCTCTTGCGGCCGCCGAACGGCCCCTTGTCAGGAGAGACGTGCCACCGCACGCGAAAAGACGATCCGCCCCTTGGACGAAATTCCGACCCGAAACGTCCCCGGTGCCGGCCGCCCCCTGTCGGCAATTCGCCAACCGGCTCCGAAGGGTCATGGTGGCGCGAAAGCCGTCTTTTGTCAAAGCCTTGGGCAAAGACTAACGGGTTGAGAAGGGACGGCGGCCCGCCAGCCGGGCCCGGCCGCCGTTAGGCGCTGGCGGCACGCGGCAGGCTGCGGGCGGCCAGGCCGCCGAGAATGTCGTTCATCGGCATCAGGCTTTCCACCGGGCCGATGGCCGAAAGGGTCGGCACCGTATCGAAGAACAGGCGGCCGGCTAGATCGGTCAGCCGCTCGACGGTGATGCCGGAGAGACGCTCGACCAGCTCTTCATTGGGAATGGGGCGACCATAGAGCATCATCTGGCGGGCGATCTGGCCGGCGCGGGCGGCCGGGCTTTCCTGCCCCATCAGCAGCTGCGCGCGGATCTGGGCGCGGGCGCGGTCGATTTCCTGCTGGTCGATCGACATCGCGCTCTTGCGCAGCTCTTCCAGGATCACCGGCATCAGATCCGGCAGGTTCTCTCCGCCCGTGGCGGCATGCACGCCGAAGATGCCCGTGTCGGAAAAGCCCCAATGGAAGGCATAGACCGAATAGCACAGGCCGTGGCGCTCGCGCACTTCCTGGAACAGCCGCGAGGACATGCCGCCGCCGAGGATATTGGCGAGGATCTGCGAACAGTAGAAGTCGCGCGCGTGATAGGCCTTGCCCTCGAAGCCGAGCAGGACCTGCGCATCCATCAGGTCGCGGTTTTCGCGCACCTCGCCGCCGGTGTAGCGCGCCGGCTGGGCCACGGGGGCGCCCGTCGGCACCGTCGGCAGTCTGGCGAAGCGCTCTTCCACCTGGCGCACGAAGCTGTCGTGATCCACGGCACCGGCGCCGACGACGAACATGCGGTCGGTCGTGTAGTTGCGCGCGAGATAGGTGCGGATCTGGTCCGAGCTGAAGGACATCACGGTCTCGGGCGTGCCGAGGATCGGCCGGCCCAGCGTCTGCTCGGCAAAGGCCGCTTCGGCGAAGCGGTCGAAGACGAGATCGTCGGGCGTGTCATTGGCCGCGCCGATCTCCTGCAGGATCACCTGCTTTTCGCGCTCCAGCTCGTCCTCGTCGAAGGCGGACTCGGTCAGGATATCGGCAAGGATGTCGATCGCCAGCGCGGTGTCGTCTTTCAGCACGCGGGCATAATAGGAGGTGGTCTCGGTGGAGGTCGCGGCATTCACCTCGCCGCCGACATTCTCGATCTGCTCGGCAATGTCGCGGGCGCTGCGCCGGCCCGTGCCTTTGAAGGCCATATGTTCGAGCAGATGGGCGATGCCATGCTCGTCGGCGGTCTCGTCGCGCGAGCCGGACTTGATCCATACACCCAGCGCGGCGCTTTCCAGATGCGGCATGGTTTCCGTGACGACCGTGAGGCCGGAAGCCAGCCGCGTGCACTCAACTTTCATCTCTCGCCTTTCTGGGCGCTCATTGGCCACCGTTGGCGACAGCCCGTGCCCTTTGTGCAAGGGCGGCGAAGGCGGGCGCAACGATCGCATCACGGGAAAGCATCATGTCCGGGAACCGCCGGCGGCTTGTCAAAGCCTGCCTGATCCGATGCTTGAAGACACCCTCATCCGGCCGAAGGTCAGACCGCGCGAATGCGGGCGCTGACGTAAGCCTCGATGGTCTTCAAGTCCGGTTCCAGGACGTCGAAACGCTCCTCCCTGTCCATCAGGTCAGCAAGCCACGTCGGAAGCGTTGGGTCAATACCGCTCGCCGATTTAACTGCTGCGGGGAATTTCGCGGGATGGGCCGTGGCGAGCGTCACCATCGGCTCGGAGGGACGGCGATGTTTTGCCGCCACGAAGACGCCGATGGCGGTATGCGGATCGAGCAGCATGCCGTTTTCGGCCTTCACCTCGCGGATGGTGCGGGCCACGTCCTTCTCGCTGGCGCGGCCGGCGCGGAACAGGCGGCGGATCGCCTTCAGCGCGTCGGCCTCGATCTCGAAGGCGCCGGACTGGGCGAGGCTGGCCATGGCCCCGCGCACGCGGGCTGCGTCGCGGCCATAGGCTTCGAACAGCAGCCGCTCGAAATTCGAGGAGATCTGGATGTCCATCGAGGGCGAGGTGGTGGCCTTGACCGACTTCATCTCGTAGCGGCCGGTCTTCAGCGTGCGGGCAAGAATGTCGTTCGCATTGGTGGCGATGACCAGGCGGGCGATCGGCAGGCCCATCTTCATCGCCACGAAGCCGGCGAAGATATCGCCGAAATTGCCGGTGGGCACAGTGAAGGCCACCTTGCGGTCCGGCGCGCCCAGGCTGACGGCGGCGGTGAAATAATAGACGACCTGCGCGACGATGCGCGCCCAGTTGATCGAGTTGACACCCGACAGCGCGACGCGGTCGCGGAATTCGCCATCGTTGAACATGGCCTTGAGCAGGTTCTGGCAGTCATCGAAATTGCCCTTGACCGCAAGCGCATGGACATTGGCGTCCTTGCTGGTGGTCATCTGCCGCTGCTGCACCGGCGAGACCTTGCCCTCGGGGAAGAGGATGAAGATATCGGTGCGCGCACGCCCGGCAAAGGCGTCGACCGCCGCGCCGCCGGTATCGCCCGAGGTGGCGCCGACGATGGTGGCGCGGCGGCCGCGCTGTTCCAGCACATGGTCCATCATCCGTGCGAGCAATTGCATCGCCACGTCCTTGAAGGCCAGCGTGGAGCCATGAAACAGCTCGAGCACGAAATCGTTCGGTCCGCTCTGAACCAGCGGCACGACGGCGGGATGGCGGAAAGTGGCATAGGCCGCATCGATCATCGCCTTCAGCGCGTCGTCGGCGATCTCGCCGCCGGTGAAGCGCGAGATGATGGCAAAGGCGATCTCCTGATAGGATTTGCCGCGCAGCGCGCGGATCTCCTTCTTCGTCAGCTGCGGCCATGTCTCCGGCACATAGAGCCCGCCGTCGCGCGCCAGGCCGGCCAGCAGCGCATCCGAAAAGCCGAGGGCAGGGGCTTCGCCCCGGGTGGAGACATATCTCACGCTCGTTCGTCCTTCGTCTCAAGGCCGGCTCGGGCCGGCGGCAGTGTCGGGCCGGGACTGCGCCTAGAGCGTCCGGCCGCATGGAATGGCGCCGGCGGATCTTTGCGGCCGGCTGCAGGAGGTCGGTTCATCGATCGGCCGGGGTCATCGCCACCGCCGCATGGACCGCGACGCGACACGCGGAAATTCCCGTGGGCGGACAATCGATTTTCCCGCGCGCGGCTGCTATAGACCATCGCCGCGGCTCTTGAAAGGTCCGCAAGGCGGGGAAGGCGGATCCGTGCAGGCAGGACCGGGAGGTTTCGAGCCGCCGTGATGTGCCTTATCGCCGGGACAAACAGCGCTGGCCGGAGCCCTGCGCACGCGCCTGAGATCAGGGCGCGGGGCGGGAAACGAAACAGGCATCGGACCGAAGAGTGGTATCAGGTTTTCGGGTCCCTCCGATGCAAGAGACAAAAATTTAGAGCATCGACCCTTTTCCGGTGTGCGGTCCGACGCTCTAGCATTCAAGGGGTGTGCCCACCGTGTTGCCCAAGCTGAACCGCAGCCTTCTCGTTCTCCCCGTCCTGCTGGCGATCGCCGGCTGCAACAAGACCGATACGGGCGGGGCGCTGGCCGCCGGCGGCTCGGCCACCGCGCCGACGCCCGCCGTGATCCAGGGCGCCTGCCCGCAGGCCTATATCAGCGACGACAAGGCGGTCACCACCACCTATGCCAAGGCTGGCAGCACCGATCCCAAGGATGTCGTGCGCCAGGGCTCGCTCGTCGATATCACCCGTCAATGCGTTCAGACAGAGAGCCAGCTGCTGATCACCGTGGTGGTCAAGGGTCGTCTCGTCGAAGGGCCCGCCGGCGGGTCCGGCGGGACCGTGACCCTGCCGATCCGCGTCGAGGCGACCGACGACCAGAAGACGCTTTTCGCCGAAACGGTGAACTTCCCGGTCCAGCTCGCGCCGAATGCGCCGGCCACCCAGTTCATCTTCACCAAGGCCTCGATCCCGCTGCCGGGCGGCGCGGGCTCCTTTGCCAAGGTCACCGTCGGTTTCGACACGGCGCCGAAGGCCGTGGCCGCCAAGGGCAAGCGGAAGAAGTAGGCGCGCTCCCGGCCTGGAGAGGGCGCAAGCACGCCCCTCATTCCTGGTCCCAGCCAAATCCCTTCAAAAAACGATCCTCGGGTCAGGCCCGAGGATCGCGACGCATGCTTGTCTGAAATCGTCTCAGGCGCTCAGCGCATCCGACCATTCGCCCAGCGCGGCGATGGTGCCGGGAAGGGCGCTCATGCGCGCGATCACGGTTTCCGCGCCCGCCTCGGTCAGCTGATCGGCATGGGAGGGATGCGTGTGCGCGCCGCCGGTAAAGCCGATCACGCGGCATCCCGCCGTGCGCGCCGCATGCACGCCATGCACCGAATCCTCGACCACGATCGCGCGGGACGGATCGACGCCCATCTGAGCGGCGCCGTGCAGGAAGATGTCTGGCTTCGGCTTGACCCGGTCGGGGCCGAGGTCGCGCGCGGAATAGATGTGATTGCCGAACAGGCCGAGAAGGCCGACCTTGCCGAGCATCATCTGCAGCCGCTCCGTCGTGGAGTTGGAGCAGATGCATTTGGGCAGGGTGATTTGCTTGACCGCGGCGGCGACGCCGGCAATGGCTTCGACCTCCTCGCGCAGGCGCTTGTCGAGGATCTCGTCCGATTTCGTCAGCAATTGCGCCGAAAGGGGAATGTCAGCCTCGCGCTCGATCGCCAGCAGCGTGTTGTGCCAGGTCATGCCGGCGAAGCGGGTGGCCATTTCCTCGGCGCTGATGGGATAGCCGGCTTCGGTCAGAATTTCGGCTTCGACACGGGCGGCGATGATCTCGGAATCGACGAGCACGCCGTCGCAGTCGAAAATGACGAGGTCGATCTCACTCATAAAGCTGGTCTCTTGAAGGAACGGGGAGGAGGGACAAGGCGCGCGGCACGCGTGCCTCGGATCTGTTGCCGCTCTCCTACACCAGCCGGGCGGCGATCTCAACGAAAAGGGTAAAGCGCCGCAGCGGGGCTGGCCGCGGCCTTCTCAAGGAATCCGGGCACGATTGGGCGGAATCTGGACGAGCGACGAGGTGTCTTCAGTCTTTGGTAACCAAGTTCGGTAACCATGATCACAGAAATTGAGCCTGTTCCCTTAGTCCGCGTAACGACGAGTAGCCAAGCCCATGTCCAGCGTTCTTACCAAGACCAAGCCTTCACGCGCCATCGCTCCCCAGTCCTGGCTCGATACGATCATCAAGGGGGATTGCGTGGCCGCGCTCGAAGCGCTGCCCGATCACTCGGTCGACATGATCTTCGCCGATCCGCCCTATAATCTGCAGCTCGGCGGCGCGCTGCATCGTCCGGATCAGTCGCTGGTGGATGCGGTGGACGACGAATGGGACCAGTTCGCCTCCTTCGAGGCCTATGATGCCTTCACCCGCGCCTGGCTGCTCGCCTGCCGCCGCGTTCTCAAGCCCACGGGCACGCTCTGGGTCATCGGCTCCTACCACAACATCTTCCGCGTCGGCGCGACGCTGCAGGACCTGCATTTCTGGATTTTGAACGACATCGTCTGGCGCAAGACCAACCCGATGCCGAACTTCAAGGGCCGCCGGTTCCAGAACGCCCATGAGACGCTGATCTGGGCCGCGCCAAACGCCAAGCACAAGGGCTATACCTTTAACTACGACGCGCTGAAGGCCGCCAATGACGATGTGCAGATGCGCTCTGACTGGCTCTTCCCGATCTGCTCCGGTTCCGAGCGGCTGAAGGACGAGAACGGGCAGAAGGCGCATCCCACGCAGAAGCCCGAGGCGCTGCTGGCGCGCATCCTGATGGCCTCCACCAAGCCGGGCGATATCGTGCTCGATCCCTTCTTCGGCTCCGGCACCACTGGTGCCGTGGCCAAGCGCCTCGGCCGGCACTTTGTCGGCGTGGAGCGCGAGCAGGCCTATATCGACGCCGCCACCCGGCGCATCGCCGCCGTCGAGCCGCTCGGCAAGGCGACGCTCTCGGTGCTGACGGGCAAGAAGGCCGAGCCGCGCGTGGCCTTCAACGTTCTGGTCGAGTCCGACATGATCAAGCCCGGTACGGTGTTGACCGATGCCCGCCGCCGCCACAGCGCTATCGTGCGCGCCGACGGCACGCTGGCGTCCGGCGGCGAGGCCGGCTCGATCCACCGGCTCGGCGCCCGCGTTCAGGGGCTCGATGCCTGCAATGGCTGGACCTTCTGGCATTACGAGGACGAGGGCGCGCTAAAGCCCATCGATGTGCTTCGTGCCAAGGTGCGGGCGGGCCTCGAAAAGCTGGCCTGACCCTCTCTGCCCGTCCGGGGATCGCATCTGCGACGGACGGGCGACTGTCTCTCATTGGCGCAAGACGGGGCCCCTGCCTTCATCTTTCGTTAATGATCCGGCCCCTATTCAAGACGGACCGGGCATCGATCCGATGCCCTGAAGGCGCGGGCGCGTGATCAACCGCGCGTCTGCGTCAGGCCGCCGTCGCAGCCAGCGAATGCGAACAGGGGCCGGGCCTTCCCTCGGTTTTCGTAGCCTTCAGTCCCGGGGGGTGCCGGGAGCGCCCGGAAGCCGTGAGAGGCTTCCGGGCCTTCGGCGCTGCAATACGTCTTTCCGTTGCATTCTCCGCCCGACGGGCGCACACTTCCCGGATCGCGTTGCACGATCGGGAGGAGAGAGTGATGACGGCGATCATGGAGTACTTCGCCTGGTTCGACCTGGCGATTCTATGCGGCATTGCCGCTCTGATGCTGTGCAGCTACCACGCCGGCGGCGCCTGAGCCCGTCGGTTGTCGCGCCGGGCGCCAGCCCGTCCGGCGTCTGATCATTCGCAGGCAACCGCTACTTTTGCGTGTCGCGGACGATGTGTCTTGCCCATGCGCCGGGTGCGGCTCGGCGCATGGCCTTGCCTGGGCGAATTTCACCAGCCACGTCTCCCACGCGCCGCGCGCTTGCGCATATGCCGTTGGGCCCCTCAGCCCATGCCCGGCTTTTTCCTGAACGCTCTTTCGGGCCATCCCCCTCCAAGCGATCGACTTGCCGCCAAAGGCGGGCGCGTTCCGTCTCGCACCGAACCCGCATCGAAAAATAGGTCAGCTATGTTGACATATTTGTGCCGATATGGTCGTTGGTGGTCAAAGATGTGAGTGAGGAAACTGCCCGATGCTGGACTGGGAAGCCATTTTCGCGACGCGCTCGACACGGATGCGCGCCTCCGAGATTCGGGAGCTGTTGAAGCTTCTGGATCGCCCCGACATCATTTCCTTCGCCGGCGGTATTCCCGACCCGGCGCTGTTTCCGGACGTGGCCTTCCGGGAGGCCTATGCCGATATCTTCGCCGGGCCGGCGGTTTCGGCGGCGCTGCAATATTCGGTCAGCGAAGGCTATCTGCCGCTGCGCAAATGGCTGGTGGGCGAGATGGCCCGGATCGGCATTCCCTGCACCGAAGACAATATCCTGATCACCTCCGGCTCGCAGCAGGCGCTGGACTATCTCGGCAAGCTGTTCCTGTCGCCCAAGGACACCGCGCTCGTCACCTGGCCGACCTATCTCGGCGCGCTCCAGGCCTTCAATGCTTATGAGCCGAGCTACGACCAGCTGAACGTGACCGGCAACCGCACGCCCGAGGCCTACAGGGCTGCCGCCGCCGCGGCCGGGGGCAGGGTCAAGTTCGCCTATATGTCGGCCGATTTCTCGAACCCGACCGGCGAGACCATGGACCGCGCCGCTCGGGAGAAGATTCTCGATCTCGGCGACGAGCTCGACATCGCCATCATCGAGGACGGCGCCTATCAGTCGCTGCGCTTCGACGGCACACCTGTCCCGCCGATTCTTGCGCTCGAAATCGCCCGCAAGGGCACGATCAACGAGACGCGCACCATTTACAGTGGCAGTTTCTCCAAGACGCTGGCGCCCGGCCTGCGCGTCGGCTTCGTGGTCGCGGCCGAGCCCGTCATCCGCAAGCTGGTGCTGATGAAGCAGGCTGCGGACCTGCATTCCTCCACCATCAACCAGATGGCCATCTGCCATGTCGCCGAGCGCGGCTTCGATGCGCAGGTCGCCAAGATCCGCGATGCCTATAGCCGCCGGCGCGATTGCATGCTCGCGGCCCTTGCCGCGCACATGCCCGACGGCGTCAGCTGGACCCGGCCGGAAGGCGGCATGTTTATCTGGATCACCCTGCCGGCCGGCTTCGACGGCGCCGATCTCCTGGCGAAATCGCTGGTGTCCGCCAAGGTCGCCTTCGTGCCGGGCAAGGCCTTCTTTGCCGATGGCTCGGGCGCCAATACGCTGCGCGTCAGCTTCTCCTGCGCCAATGAGGCGATGATCGAAGCCGGCATTTCCCGTCTCGGCCAGCTGATCCGCAGCGAGCAGCTCGCCAAGGTCGCCTGAGGCACGCCATCCGCTTGCCGGACATCCTCTGCCTGTTGCGGCGGCCGCTTCCCTGTCCGGGAGCGGCCGGCTTGCTTTGGTGCGCCCCACCCTCTGCGCCTCTCTCCGTCTGCACATGGCCGGCTGTCGCCTTTCCCATTGGCCCATGCTAGGACTGCCGTGCCCGGCAGGACCGGGCGCGACAAAAGGAGCGTGATGCGCATGCAGGGTCTTCCCCCGGAAACCGAAGCCTTCCTGTCGGATCTCGCCCGTCAGTTCCATGTCAGCGATCAGGCCGTGCGCGCCATGCTCGATGCGGTGCGCCGCGGGCAGGGCACCATGGCGCAGTTCGACATCTCCGAGCTGGGCGGCAACGGCCAGTGGATGCTGGGCGGCATGACCATGGTCGGCGATATGTTCAACCACGGGCTCAAGGCCAATGTCGACGGGCTGTGCAACGCCCTGTCCATGGCGCTCGCCAATGGCCAGATCGCGCCGCTCGCCACGCTCTGGGGACAGCAGGCCTCCTGGTGGCCGGCCGAGCTGGGCCAGCCTTCCAGCAGCGGCGGCCAGAATGACAGCGCCTATGCCGTGTTTCCGGGCAGCCAGCGCCTGGCGATCCGCGAGGGCGGCGAGGTCGCAATTTACGACACCGGCAGCCATATGATTTCGGGCGTCAGTCAGCAGCAGGGCGGCGGCCAGTCGCTGAGCTTCTCCAGCCAGCTTGGCACCTTCCCGGTCTCCAGCCTTCGGCGGGTGGACCGCGATGCCGCGCAGCCGGCGCCCGTGCAAGCGCCCACGCAGGCCCCCATGCATGCACCGGTGCAACAGGCGCCGATGCAGCCGTCGACGCCGGCCGCCGCTGCTCCGGCCGCCCCATTCTCGGCGCCGTCTCCCGCCTCTGCCGGCGTGGATGCGCAGGAGGTTCTCGGCCTGATCGAGAAGCTGGCCTCGCTGCGCGATGCCGGCATCCTCAGCGATGCGGAATTCGCCGCCAAGAAGACCGAGCTTCTCGCGCGCCTCTGACGCGGCAAGGCCCTTAGAGCATCGGACCGAAAAGTGGGAACCGGTTTTCGGAAAAATCCGATGCAAAAACAAAAAATTAGAGCATCGGACTGCGTGCGATTTTCAGTCTGATGCTCTAATCATAAGCTGGCGCCGGCGACCCTGTCGGCGCCGATGGTCCCGCCTGCCTTTCTCGTCAGCCGCTCTGTATAGCGACGACGGTGCGATCTCCCGCGCTCTGGATGTTTCATGCCGCTGCGACTTGCCACCTTCAATGTCGAAAACCTGCTGCGCCGCTTCGATTTCAGCGGCTTTCGCCGGCCAGACCGCGAAGACAGGGTGCTGAAGCTGTTTGAAATCGGCGATGAGGCCGGCTACCGCCGCCTGGAGGAGGCGCGCATGGTGGGGCTGGCCGATGACACGCGCCAGCACACGGCGCTGGCCATTGCCGATTGCGATGCCGACATCGTCTGCCTGCAGGAGGTGGACGACCTCCAGGCGCTGGAGGCGTTCGAGGGCGGCTATCTCTACCGCATGATGGGCCGGGGCTATCCCCGCAAGGTGCTGCTCCCGGGCAATGACGGCCGTGGCATCGACGTGGCGCTGATGCTGCGCGAGGAGACGGCGGATGGCGCGGCGATCGAGGTCGGCCATGTCCGCTCCCATGCCGATGCCACCTTCGCGTCGCTCGATCTGCTGACGCCGGAGCTTGCCGCAAGCGAGCGGCCGGAGGCGCGCCTTTTCCGCCGCGATTGCCTTGAGGTCGATCTGATCGTCGGCGGAAAGCCGGTGACCCTCTATCTCGTCCACTTCAAATCCATGGGGCCGGCACGCGGCGGCATCGATGGCCGCGCGGCGACCATGCCGCTGCGCCGGGCGGAGGCGCTCGGCGTGCGCCGGATCATCGAGCGTCGCTTTGGCGCCGGTCTCGCTCAGGCCCGCTTCGCGATCTGCGGCGACATGAACGACTATCAGGAGAAGATCCTGGTCGAAGGCAGCAGGCGCGAGGGCTACCGCTTCCGCCCCGTGGCGGAAGAGGGCAGCGCGCTCGACGTCTTCAGCCGGGATGGCTTTGCCGAGAACGTATTGACCCGGCTGGACGCGATGGAGCGCTGGACGCTGTTTCACACGCGGGGTGCTACCGAGCGCCATCTCTGCCAGCTCGATTATATCTGGCTGTCTCAGGCGCTGTCGGCGGCCAATCCGCAAGCGCGGCCGGAGATCATCCGCGCCGGCCAGCCCTTCCGCACGCCGTTCCCGCCGGGCCAGGAGGTCGAACGCTATCCGCGCATCGGCTGGGACCGGCCCAAGGCTTCGGACCATTGCCCTGTCGTCGTCAGTCTGGAGATCTGAAGGCCGATGATTCCCGCCCGCAGCAATTTTACGCAATGGCCGCCCGAAAAGACCCTGTTCCCCCTCGAGGATGTCACGGTCAACATCGTTGCCGGGCCGCATCCCTACGCGGTCGAGGCGGAGGAGGCGATCGCCGCCAACTGGGCGCTGGAATTTGCCCGAAATCCGCGCCTCTTCGACGGGCAGATGGTGGTCAACCGCGCGATCCATATCGAGGAGGGGCGCATTCGCACGGCCGCGCATCTGGCGCCCTTCTCCGCCTTCCTCCTGTGGCGCAAGACACGTCCGCTCGACAAGGCGGTGCATCTCTTCGTCCTTCCGGTGATCCTCTCCTCGGACGGCGCGCTGATCGCCGTGCGCATGGGCGCGCATACGGCCAATCCGGGCAAGGTCTATTGTGCGTCGGGTTCTCTGGACGCTCATGACATCGTCGATGGTCTCTGCGACATTCCCGGCAATATGCGCCGCGAGGTGCTGGAGGAGACGGGGCTCGATCTGGCGGAGGCCGAGGCCGACCCGCATTATGTCGGCCGGCATGAGAACGGGGCGGTGATGGTCGCCCGGATCTTTCGTTTTTCCGACGATGCCGAAACCCTGGTCACGCGGATCGCCGCCCATGTCGCGGCCGATCCCGATCCCGAGATCGACGGGGCCGTCGCCATTATCGACACCGATCCCGCGCGCTACGACTATACCAGCTTCATGCCCGATGTGATCGCCTGGGCGCTGCAGCGCTGACATCGCCGGTTCGCTACTGGGGAGAGGGGCGTAATCCTCCCTCTTGTCGCCCCCTCGCAGGCCGTGCCAAGGTTGCCTTCCAGTGCCCGCCTGAAAGGCGTCGGGTGCATCGCCGATCCCGCCGGGGACAGGGGATGGCCCGGTGGCCCGGTCTTTTGTTTGCGCAGCGGATTTGCCGGAAGCCCTGTCATGCTTTCGCTCGCCAATGCCCTGTGGAGGAGTGCCCCAGCCATGCCCCGTTCCTATGCCATCTATGATGTTTTTACCGACACGCCGCTGAAGGGGAACCCGCTGGCGGTGGTGTTCGATGGCGAAGGCCTCAGCACGGAGGCGATGCAGGCGGTCGCGGCCGAGTTCGCCCTGTCGGAAACGGTCTTCGTCCTGCCGGCCGAGGGGCCGGCCCATGCGGCGCGCCTGCGCATCTTCACCCCCCATCACGAGCTTCCCTTTGCCGGCCATCCGACCGTCGGCACCGCGGTTGCGCTCGCCGAGCGCAGGTTTGGCCGCGAGAGCGCCCTTGATCTGGTCAAGGTGCTGGAGGAGCAGATCGGCCCGGTGCGTTGCGCCGTGCGCCTGCGGCCGCAAGCGGCGAGCTTTGCCGAATTCGATCTGCCCCGGCGCTCTCAGAAGCTGGCCGTGAATTTCGACCGCCAGGCGCTGGCGGATGCGCTGGGCCTGCCGGCAAGCCAGATCGGCTTTGAAAACCACGTGGCCGGCCTGTGGAGCGCCGGCGTGCCCTTCGTCACGGTTCCGGTCCATGATCTGGCGGCCGCCGCCGCTGTCGAGTTCGATGCCGCCCGCTGGCAGAAGCTTGCGCCCATGGCTGACGGCCGACTTGCTGCCGCCTATCTCTATTGCCGGGGCGGGCAGAACCACCAGGCGCGCTTCCATGTGCGCATGTTCGCGCCGGAGATGGGCATTGCCGAGGATCCCGCGACCGGCGGCGCGCTCGCGGCCTTTTCCGGCACCATCCAGCATTTCGACCAGCTGCCCGACGGCAACCATGCCTTCCTGGTGGAGCAGGGCGTGGAGATGGGCCGGGCCTCCTATTTGCATCTGCACATCCAGGTGGACGCCGGCCTCGTCGCCGCCGCCCGCATCGGCGGCGCGGCCGTGAAGATCGCCGAGGGCACGCTGTTCGTCTGAGGCGAGGGAAGCCCTTGCCAGCCCGGCGGCACGGTTGCGGCAATGACATGCAAATGACAGCGAGAACGGGTGGGAGAAAAAATTCTGATTTTTTTCACGACACCGCTAGACAGCTCGGCGAACCCCCTTTATAAGCCCGCTCACGCCACCGGAAACGGCGGCGGACGGATGGGTGATTAGCTCAGTTGGTAGAGCAGCTGACTCTTAATCAGCGGGTCCACGGTTCGAGCCCGTGATCACCCACCAAACAATTCAAAGGCATAGGCCTTGTGGGGGATATCGAAAAGGCGGCGCAGGTTTCTGCGGCCGCCTTTTTCGTTTAGCCCGTTCGTGCCTTTCCCCGATTTCCGGATCAGCCTGCGGGCGATCCTCCGACATGCCCTTTCCGAAGCCTATCGGGCAAAGCCGGCTCCTGCTTTTCGCTTGGATGCTCTATCTTTTTTGCAGCGTATTTTGCGAAAATCGGTTCCCGCTTTTCGGTCCGATGTTTAGCTGTTCAGCGGGCGCAGAAGGGCGGCGAGATCGCGCTGGCCGATCCGGCAGGAGACCAGCGTGGTTTCTGCGCCGACGGGGCGGCAGGCGACGCTCTTGCCTCTCAGCGCATTGTCCAGCGCCTTGAAGGCGCGCAGGCCACAGGCATTGCGTCGCCCCTCTACATCCTTGCACACGGCCTTGCGGGGCAGCGGAGCGATGCCGTCGATCCGGTAGGTCGTGCCGCGCCAGCTGAAGCTGGCATTGTCGATAACGATCACCTCATGATTGGCGAAGAAGCGGACCGGATCGGTCTCGACTGGCGGGGCCGGGGGCAGGCGGGCCGGCAGGCGCTCATAGGTCTGTCGGCTGATGTCGATGCGGGTCGGCTGGGTGGTCCACAGCAGGCTGCCGCTTTCCGTCGTCGTGTCGAGGCCCGTTTTGCCGAGGCCGGTCTTATTGAGGTCTGAGCCGATCACGGGAGGCCGGCTCGTCATCAAGGCCGAGGCGGCCTGAATGCCGAAGAGCACGAACAGCACCGCAAGCGTGACCTGCAGCACCATCACCGCCAGTCCCTTGATGGTCTCCTCGATCATCGCTCCCTCCCGTCGCCCTCTGCATCCGCATCTCTGCGCAGGCTCTGATGCACGGCCAGAGAATGCGTCAGGGGGGCGCCGGGTTCCGTCGCAGCCTGCTCAGGGCCAAGCCCTGCTGGCTTATGATTTCCAGGATCTCTACAGGGAAGGGCCTTCTTGCCTTGTCGACACCGTGCCGGAGTGCGGGCGGCCTCAGACGCCTCCACGCGCTGCCCCGCGCGCGGCGCGCTTTTCAGTGCGCCATTTTCAAGGAGGAAAAAATTTAGGAAGATGGGAACCTCTCCCGCTCCTTGGCGTTTTTGTCTTGCCGGTGTCCTTCTCCTCCCTTCGGATGCCGGCAGGATCGGCGCTCTACCTCCTCGAGTGCGGATCGCCCTCAATAAGAAAAGCCTGCCGCTCCCTCCCGCGGCAGGCTTTTTGTTTTCATAGGGGCTTGCCGGAGCTGATCGATTATCCCAGTGGGAGTCCGATCGCGCTTTCCCGATCTATGCCGTGATGTCAGGCGCCGCCGCACCAGGAGGTGCGAGTGCCGGCCGGGCGGGCAAGGCCTTCGGCGACCATCTGCTGGCCGAGCGAGCGGCCTGACCGCGTGACGATGGGGCCGCCGCCGGCGCTGGCGATCTCGATCGGGCCGGCATTGAGCAGCGCCATCAGCCGCTCCTTGGCGTAAAAGCCGCGCTTGCGTTCTTCCTCGCATTTCGGCGCCGCTGCGTTCGGGGCATCGATATCGGCCAGATGGATCTTGTTGCCGCGATAGACGAAGGTGCTGCCGTTGATCACGCAATTGTCGGTGCGGATGCCGCAAAAATAGAAGGTTTTCGGCAGGGCCGCCGCCTCGGCCGCTTCCGGCGTCATCACCGGCGACAGCGTCGCCGGCGCGACGGCGGCGACCTGCGCCGGGGCGATACCAACTGCGGTCGGCGCGGCATCGATCGGCATGGGTGGCCTTGGGCCAGGCACGGCCCCAGGCACCGGGTTAGCTGCCGCCTGCAGGGGCGCGCGCGCCGCTGGCAGCGTGATCGCGCCATGCGCCGCCACGCTCTGGATGCCGGCGCCGGCCTGGGCTGCCGGCCGCGCGGCGGGCTTGGGAATGCTTGCGGTCGGCAGGCTGGTGTCGGTGTTGGGCGCAGAAGCCTTGCCGGCGGGCATGGAGACGGCGAGAGCCGCAACCTGCCGGCTTGCGCTGTTCAGCAGGCCATCGGGCAGAAGGTCGCGATGGTCATAAGCGACGATGCCGCCGAGCGCGACCAGCCCGACACCCAGCCAGCCGGCCAATCCCACGCCGCCTCTGCTACCGCTGCGGGTCTTGCCGCGCGGGCTCTTGGCGCGGGCGGTGGTGGTCTTGCCGGGGGTGCGGCGGGCTTTCGCCATGTCGGCCTCCTGAAGCGGCCCCGCCTCAGCGGGGGCGGGTGTTGGATGGTCTGCGCCTTGAATTTTCGTTCCGTCCTATCGATCTGCGCAGAGGATCGACAGGACAGGGCCGAGCGATCGGCAGGACGTGGGCGGCGGCCGGCATGATGCTGCTTGCAGTCCTCCTCGGCCTGCGCCAAGCCCGTGCCGATCCGCAAGGAGACAGGACACCGCAGCGAGAAATCCGCACTGCGCCGCTCGTCCGGCCTGCAGGGCAGAGAAGGCCACGGGCCATGCGCAGACACGGCAGCAGGGCGCCTCCGTTCGCCCGCCACCATGCGCCGTTCAAGGTTACCAAATCATGAGCAAGGCCTCGAAACGGGATAAAGCGCGTGCCGGCGACCTGCTTCTGACGCGCATGAAAACATGGCGCTTAAAAAGTATGACTTTTCTCTGTACCTCGCCAAAAGGGCGGGCTATGTCAGGGCGCAGCAGGCGACCCGACCCGCCCGATGACAGGGCCCAGGACAGGGCCGGGGGACAGGTGATCAAAGCGTTCTGGTGGACCGTCATGCGGCCGCGCGCGCAATGGATATCGAAGGGATGATGAAATGGACCTCACAGGTAATCTTCTGATCGGCCAATCCTCCGTTGCAGGCGACGGGGGCGAGATTTTCGGGATTGATGCGGCCACGGGCGCCGCTCTGCCGGGTACTTTCCATGGTGCCACCAAGGCCGATGTCGAGCGCGCCGCCGCTCTGGCCTGGGCCGCCTTCCCGGTCTATCGCGAGACCGCGCTCGAAGCCCGCGCCGCCTTTCTCGAAACCATTGCCGAAAACATCCTTGGCATCGGCGACAGCCTGATCGAGCGGGCCATGGCCGAAACCGGCCTGCCGCGCGGCCGCCTGGAAGGCGAGCGCATGCGCACGGTCGGCCAGCTGCGCCTCTTCGCCAAGGAAGTGCGCGAAGGCCGCTTCCAGGAGCTGCGTTTCGATGCCGGCGATCCCGAGCGCAAGCCCGCGCCCAAGCCGGACCTGAAGCTGCGCAATCTGGCGCTGGGCCCGGTCGCCGTCTTCGGCGCCTCGAATTTTCCGCTGGCCTTCTCGGTTGCCGGCGGCGATACGGCCTCCGCGCTGGCTGCGGGCTGCCCCGTGGTCGTCAAGGCGCATTCCGCCCATCCGGGCACGTCCGAGCTGGTCGGCGTCGCCGTGCAGAAGGCGGTGTCCGCCTGCGGCCTGCCGGAAGGCACCTTCTCGCTGCTGTTCGATGCCGGTTACGAGATCGGCCAGGCGCTGGTGGCGGATGCGCGCATCCGCGCCGTCGGCTTCACCGGTTCGCGCCGGGGTGGCTTGGCGCTGATGGACATCGCCGCCAAGCGCACGCAGCCCATTCCGGTCTATGCCGAGATGAGCGCCATCAACCCGGTCATTCTCTTCCCCGGCGCGCTTTCCAAGCGCGGCGCCGAGATCGGCCGCGCCTTCGTCGGCTCGCTGACGCTCGGCGCCGGCCAGTTCTGCACCAATCCGGGCCTGATCCTGGCGGTTGCGGGCGAGGGGCTGGAGGCCTTCAAGCAGGCCGCCGCCGAGGCGCTCAAGACCGTTCCCGCCCAGACCATGCTGACCCCCGGCATTTGCAAGGCCTATCGCCAGGGCGTGGCCAAGCTGATGGGCCATGACACGGTAACGCAAATCGCGTCCGGCCAGGAAGGCACCGACCATCAGGGCAGCGCCGCGCTGTTCGAGGTGAAGGCTGCCGATTTCCAGGCCCATCACGAGCTGCAGGAGGAAGTCTTCGGCGCCTCCGGTCTCATCGTCGTCTGCCAGGATCTGGCCGAGCTGCATGGCGTCATTTCGAGCCTGGAAGGCCAGCTGACGGTGGCGCTGCACATCGACGCGGACGACCATGCCGAAGCGGCCAAGCTCGTGCCGGAGCTCGAACTTCTGGCCGGCCGCTTGCTGGTCAACGGCTTCGGCACCGGCGTCGAGGTCTCGCCGGCCATGGTCCATGGCGGCCCCTATCCGGCCACCTCCGACGGCCGCTCCACCTCGGTCGGCACCCTGGCGATCGAGCGCTTCCTGCGCCCTGTCTGCTATCAGGACTTCCCCGAGGGGCTGCTGCCGCAGGCCCTGCGCAAGGGCTGAGCCGGCGCTGGCATCGTGAGAAAAAATCGAAAGGCCTGCCCCGCATCATGCAGGGCAGGCCTTTTTCGTTTGGCCGCTATCGAGCGGCGGACTGACCGTCCTGCCACAAGAGCCTTTACAGCTTGAGCGTCTCGCGCAGCCGATCGATGCGCTTGGAGGCCTCCGCCTTGGTCAGATCTTCGGCGAACATCTCGTCCTCCCTGGCCTGCTCGGACAGCGTCTTCAGGTAGGAGCGCTGGGCGCCCGTCATCGGCTCGTCGCCGCTGACCCAGTCGTCGGGGTCTTTCTCGGTGTTGGATGCGGTGTCGGCGGCAGTGCGGTCATCGACCATGCTTTGGCTCCCTGGCTGGTTTGTTCCGGTAACGTTCCAGCCCTGCCAAGGTTCCGGCCATGCCGGCTCGCTCTCAGACGCTGCGCGCGCCCTCCTCGAAATCGCCGCGCACGATGCCGTGCCGCTGCAGCTTGTCGTAGAAGGTCTTGCGGGGAATGCCGAGCGCCTCGATCGTGCGGCGCACGTCGCCGCCATGCTCGGCCAGCGTGGCGCGGATAATATCGGCCTCGAAGCGTTCGACCCGTTCGGGCAGCGTCAGCAGCGTCTCGTCGCTCTGCCGGAGGCCCGCGGAAAGATCGGAAAGGCCGAGGACGAAGCGCTCGGCGAAGTGCGAGAGCTCGCGCACATTGCCGGGCCAGTCATGGGTTTTCAGGTATCGGCTGACGGATGCGCTCAAAGGCGGCACCGGACGGCCGAAGCGGCGGGCGGCCCGTTCGGTGAAGAAACCGAACAGCACGGGCACGTCATCGCGCCGCTCGCGCAGCGGCGGAATGGCGAGCGTGACCACATTCAGCCGGTAATAGAGGTCCTCGCGAAAGCTCTGGCGCAGCGAGGGACTGCCGAGATCGACCTTGGTCGCCGCCACCACGCGCAGATCGACGGGGCGTATCTCATTGGTGCCGAGCGGGGTGACCTCGCGCATTTCGAGAACGCGCAGCATCTTCACCTGCGTGGCCAGCGGCATGCTCTCGATCTCGTCGAGGAACAGCGTGCCGCCGCTGGAATGTTCGATGCGGCCGATGCGGCGCTTCTGCGCGCCGGTGAAGGCGCCGGCTTCATGACCGAATAGCTCGCTTTCGATGACGTTTTCCGGCAAGGCGCCGCAATTGAGCGCGACGAAGGCGCCGCGGGCGCGTTTGCCCCAGCGGTGCAAAAGGTTGGCCACCACCTCCTTGCCGCTGCCGGTTTCGCCCAGCACCAGCACGTCCACATCCGTATCGGCGATCTGGCGCAATGTGTGGCGCAGGCGCTCCATGGCCGGCGTCTGGCCAAGCAGCGGCATGCCGTCATCGACCATCGAGGCGCTTGCGCGCAGCGCCCGGTTTTCCAGCTGCAGCCGCCGGGCTTCGCCGGCCTTGCGCACGCTGTGCACCAGCCGCTCGGTCGAGAAGGGCTTGGCGATGAAATCATGCGCCCCGTCCTTGAGTGCCGCCACCGCCATCGGCACATCGCCATGGCCGGTCATCAGGATGACGGGCAGTTCCGCATCGCGCGCTTGGATCCGGCGAAACAGCTCCAGCCCGTCGACGCGCGGCATGCGGATATCGCTGACGACGACGCCGGGGAAATCGGCCGGCAGGGCCGCCAGCGCCTCCTCTGCCGAGCTGCAGGCGGTCACCTCGAGTCCAGCCAGATCGAGCGTCTGCCGCGTGGCCTTGAGCAGGTCGACATCGTCATCGACGAGAAGGACG
The DNA here is from genome assembly GCF_001938945.1 of Xaviernesmea rhizosphaerae. Classification (GTDB taxonomy): domain Bacteria; phylum Pseudomonadota; class Alphaproteobacteria; order Rhizobiales; family Rhizobiaceae; genus Xaviernesmea; species Xaviernesmea rhizosphaerae. The sequence continues at coordinate 8,789 of NZ_MKIO01000033.1, read as the reverse complement.
GGAAAGGGTGTATCGAGCATGGGCGCAACTCAGGCTTTCTTCAGGAGAATGGTGAAGCGGGTTCCGGCAGGGCTGCTGTCGACCGCGATCGTTCCGCCATGATCGGTGACGATATCCTTGGAGATGACCAGGCCCAGGCCGAGGCCCTTTTCCTTCGAGGTGTTGAAGGGCGTGAACAGCGCGTCGAGGATCTCCGGTGGAATGCCGCCGCCATTGTCGGCGATCTCGAGCGCGACCATGGCGCCCGCGTCGCGCAGGCTGATGTCCACCCGCCCGTCCGGCCGCTCGTTCAGGGCTTCCAGCGCATTCTGCAGCAGGTTGATCACCACCTGCTCCAGCCGCACGCGCTGGCCGAGTACCTGGACATCCCCTTGCAGACCATCGGCCGGATCATGCAGGTGGACAGTGTCCAGACGGCCGGAAAAGCGGCTGCGCAGCAGCATCAGACCGCCTTCGATCACGGCTTTCAGCGAGACTGGCTTGGCATCGGCGCGCCCTTTGCGCGCCAGCGATTTCAGATCCTCGGTGATCGTGCCGATCCGCTCGGTCAGCGCGGCGATCGAGGTGAGATTGTCTTCCACCTCCGCTGGCTGGGCGCGGTCGAGATAGATCCGGGCATTTTCCGCATAGGCGCGGATCGTGGCGACGGGCTGGTTGATCTCATGCGCCACCCCGGCCGCGACCTGGCCCAGAATGGCCAGCCGGTTGGCCTGGACGAGATCTTCCTGGACGCCCTGCAGCCGGGCTTCGGTCGCCCGGTGATCGGTAATTTCCGCCTGCAGCCGGTCGCGCGCTGCGGTCAGGTCGCGGGTGCGCTCCAGCACGCGGTGCTCCAGCATGTCGCGCGCGGCCTGCTCGCGTTCGCGCCGGGCGCGGGCCAGATCGCGTCGTCTGAGCATCAGCGCCACGAAGGAGAGAAGCGGCAGCAGGCCGCTAATGGCGGTGAGCCGCATCTGCCGCGCGACCGAGGCGATGGCGGCGTCGGTCGGTGCGAAATAGGACAGCTGCCATTGCGTCGTCGCGACAGGCACGATCAGGCGCAGATAGGAGGCGCGGTGGCCGGGGATCAGCTCCGCCACCACGAGGTCGGCTCCCGGCCCCAGCCTGTCCATCGGCGTCTGTCGCAAAGGCTCGAGCATCGCCGTGCCGAACTGCAGGCTGTCACGGATCGGCGCGCGCTCGGCTTCGGGAATGGGCCGCGTCGTCATGAAGCGCAGCTCCGGGCGGCTGGTGATCAGGATGACGCCGTTCCTGCCGGAGACGAAGGTCGGCCGGCCGGAGGCCGCCCAGCTTTCCTCCAGACGGGTGAATTCCATCTTGACCACCACGACGCCGCGCGCCACGCCATCGACCTCCACGCGGCGGGAAATATAGAGGCCGGGGCGTTTGCTGACATTGCCGAGCGCGAACTGCTCCGCCTCGCCGCTGCGCATCGCCTTGCTGAAATAGTCGCGAAAGCCGTAATCGCTGCCGACGAAGCTGGTCGGCTCTCGCCAGTTGCTGGCCGCCATGGTCCGTCCGTCGGCGCTGATGGCGTAAAGAACGCTGGCGCCTGTCGCATCCACCAGCCCTTCCAGTTTGCGGCTGAGCCTCTCGGCGGCCGGCCCGTCTTTCAGCCCCGCGGCCACATCGGGATCGCGCGACAGGAGCAGGGGCAGGGCACGCGGTCGCTCGAGCGTGGCCCTGAGCAGGGCGACCTTGAGATCCGCCTCGCTGCGCGCCTCGGCCTCCAGGGCGGCCAGCGCCTTCACCCGTGCATAGGAATCCGCGCCGAGCAAGGCCGCCACCACCAGCAGGAGCGAGACCACGGCAAAGGCGATCCACCGCTTGCGGGCCGGCACGGTCGAGGCAGAGGGAGGAGCATCGTTGAAGATCATGGCCATGAACCAATTGTGCGGAATTCCGCACGCGGTGCAAGGCCTCGGTGCGGAATTCCGCACTTTGGCGCCCCAAGTGCTGAGAAAGTATGAAAATTTCGTGAATGAAATCAGCCTTGTGCATAGCATCTCGAAAACTGGCACGAGCCTTGCAAAACTTGGGTATCAGCCGTGTGGCTGGGGAATGTCAACGCAGCGCTTGGGGAGGCCGGACTTAGTCGGCGAGAGCGTGCTGGAGGGTTCGATGAAAGTTGATTTGACACATGCGGAGCCGCACAAGAAGGCTCCTTTTTACTCGCATCTTTACGTGCAGGTCATCGTAGCGATCACGCTCGGCATTCTGCTCGGCCATTTTTATCCGCAGATCGGTGCTGAGCTGAAGCCGCTCGGCGATGCCTTCATCAAGCTCGTCAAGATGATCATCGCCCCGGTTATTTTCCTCACGGTCACCACCGGCATTGCCGGCATGAACGACATGAAGAAAGTCGGGCGCGTCGCCGGCAAGGCAATGCTCTACTTCCTCTGCTTCTCCACGCTTGCGCTAGCCGTAGGCATGCTGGTGTCGAACGTCGTCCAGCCGGGCGCGGGCATGCATATCGATCCGGCTTCGCTGGATGCCAAGGCGGTCGCCTCCTATGCTGCCAAGGCGCATGACTCGACCATCACCGGCTTCCTGATGAACATCATCCCGACGACGATCGTCGGCGCCTTCGCCGATGGCGACATCCTGCAGGTCCTGTTCTTCTCGGTGCTGTTCGGTATTTCGCTCGCCCTCGTCGGCAAGCCCGCCGAACCGGTGGTCGACTTCCTGCATGCCGTCATCACGCCGATGTTCCGCCTCGTCGCCATCCTGATGAAGGCAGCCCCCATCGGTGCCTTCGGCGCCATGGCCTTCACCATCGGCAAGTACGGCATCGGCTCGATCGCCAACCTGGCGATGCTGATCGGCACCTTCTACATCACCTCGCTCCTGTTCGTCCTCGTCATCCTCGGCGCTGTCGCACGCTATAACGGCTTCTCCATTCTGGCCCTGATCCGTTATATCAAGGAGGAACTGCTGCTGGTTCTGGGCACCTCTTCCTCGGAAGCCGCCCTGCCGGGCCTGATGGCCAAGCTGGAACGTGCCGGCTGCAAGCGCTCGGTCGTCGGCCTCGTCGTGCCGACCGGCTATTCCTTCAACCTTGACGGCACCAACATCTACATGACGCTGGCCGCGCTGTTCATCGCCCAGGCCACCGATACGCATCTCTCCTTCGGCGACCAGATCCTGCTTCTGCTGGTGGCCATGCTCTCCTCCAAGGGCGCTGCCGGCATCACCGGCGCGGGCTTCATCACGCTTGCCGCCACGCTCTCGGTCGTTCCCTCCGTGCCGGTCGCCGGCATGGCGCTGATCCTCGGCATCGACCGCTTCATGTCCGAATGCCGGGCGCTCACCAACTTCATCGGCAATGCGGTGGCCACCGTCGTCGTTGCCCGCTGGGAGAACGAGCTGGACAAGGAACAGTTTGCAGCGGCCATGGCCGGCAAGCTGGAGACCGATCCCGTCGCCATCGTCGACGAACCCCATCGTCCGGCCCTGCAGCCCGCAGAATAAGCCGGTCCCCGATCGTCTCGATGCATGCGCGGCCCCCGTCCTGAAATGGACGGGGGCCTTTCTCGTGGGAGAGGGGGCCTGCGCGACAGCGGCTGCGCAAGACGCACCGGCAAGGACCGCGATCGACGGGCGATGCTGGAGCATCCCATCGCATCGAAAAGGAAAACCTGTTTTCGGGGAAATCCAAAGCAAAACGAAATCCTGGAGCAGCGGACCGCGTCCGCTTGTCACTCCGATGCGCCTGTCATCGATGCGGCCTGCTCCGGAACATCATCGACAGGGAGGCGTGAAGATCGATGCGATGATGCTCCATACAACAGGCTGAGAGCGCCGATCTAATGCGATCAGATCGAGCCTGATCTACCCCCGGCCTCCATGGCCCATGATCGCTTTTCCGTCATCAAGAAGAGCAGCCCGAGCGCGCAACCGCGCCCTGCGCTGGCTATTCGACGCCTGCTGCGCATAAAGCCGGTGAAGTCAGGCGCGCGGCGCTGGAACAACCGATCCCGAAACTGGTGCTTCGCGACGGGATCCGGGAAACACGCATGAGATTAACGGAAATATTGTTGTGCACGTGTTCGATGCGCGACGGGTTTTAACGCGCTCGAAAGCTCTTTTGTTGAATTTATTACCCATGCGCTGATCGCCTGCGCTGACTCCATTTTTTCTCAGGCCAGCTGTAACGAATTTGTTGTGCGCATGAGCGCCAAGGAAGGCAAAATGACTTTGCCGCGACGTGATGTCGTTGTCTGAGCTATAACAAGACTGTCGAGGCACCTCATGAAGAACGTTCCAATCCTCGGAAAATTCCTTATTCTCCTGGCCGCCTTTGGCCTGTTCACCATCGCGACCGCCTTCTACTCGGGCAGCAAGCTGATGGATATCGACGCGAATTATACCAGGCTCATCAGCAAGGAGGCCAACACCGCCACGCTGGTGGCGCGTGGATCGCGCAACCTGCAGGCCGCGCGCTCGGCCATTGCCGAATTGCTGATCGCCCGCACGGAAGAGGACGACAAGAAAGCGCTTGCCGATCTTCAGGATGCACGGGACCGCTATCTCAATCGGATGGAAACCGCCCAGGCGCTGATGCCCGAGGACGCACGGATCGGCGCGATGAAGGCGGAGGGACAGCGCATCATTAACCAGATCTGCGCTCCCGTGATCAAGGCCGGAACCGCCGGCTTCAGCGATGAAGAGGTCAAGTCCGCGCAGGCGCTCTTCTCCGACGCATGCCAGCCGGCCTTTCGGGATCTGAGCACGAAGATGTCCGATGTCACCAATGACGTGATCGCCGTCATGCTCAGCCGGTCCGACAAGATGACCGACGTCTCGTGGACCGTGTCACGCAACAATGTCCTGGGCGTTGTCGCCGGTCTCGTCTTGGTCCTGATCGCCTCCTTCTTCAGCATCCGCGCCTGGATCGTGCGTCCGGTGAACCATATGGTCGGCACCATGAGCCGGCTGGCCGGTGGCGATCTGACGGCCGAGATTGCCGATGATGTGCGTCGCGATGAAATCGGCCAGATGGCCCGGGCGGTCGGCGTGTTCAAGGAGAACGGGCTGAAGGCCCGGCGCCTGGAGAGCGAGGCCGAAGCCAGCCGCAGTGAGAGCGACCGGGAGCGTCAGCGCAATGCCGAAGCGGAGGCCCGCCGCGCCGCCGCCATGGCGCAGGCGACCAACGGCCTTGGCGAGGGCCTGCGCCATCTCGCCTCGGGCGATCTCGGCTACCAGCTGAGCGAGACCTTCGCCGAGGAATTCGAATCGCTGCGTGCGGACTTCAATGGCGCGGTCGCACAGCTTCGTCAGAGCATGTCGGCGGTGGCGCAGGCAGCTTCGTCGATCGACAGCGGCGCCAATGAGGTCAGCCGCGGGGCCGACGATCTGTCCAAGCGCACCGAGCAACAGGCTGCAAGCCTGGAGGAAACCGCCGCAGCGCTCGATCAGATCACGGCCAATGTCGCCAATTCGTCCAAGCGCGCCGATGAAGCCCGCCGGGTCGCGCGCGAGGCCAATGACAATGCGGCGCGCTCCGGCACGGTCGTGGCCGATGCGGTCAATGCCATGCAGCGCATCGAGCAATCCTCCGGCCAGATCGCCAATATCATCGGCGTGATCGACGAGATTGCCTTCCAGACCAACCTTCTGGCGCTCAATGCCGGTGTCGAGGCCGCGCGTGCCGGCGAGGCGGGCAAGGGCTTTGCCGTCGTCGCCCAGGAAGTGCGCGAGCTTGCCCAGCGTTCGGCCCAGGCCGCCAAGGAGATCAAGGAACTGATCCGCAACTCCTCCGGCGAGGTGGAAAGCGGCGTGCTGCTTGTCTCGCAAACCGGCGAAGTGCTGAAGGCGATCGAGACCTCGATCGTCGATATCAACCAGCACATGGAAGCGATCGCCACCTCGGCGCGCGAGCAGTCCGTCGGCCTTGCCGAGGTCAACTCCGCCGTCAACCAGATGGACCAGGTGACCCAGCAGAACGCCGCCATGGTCGAGGAAACCAATGCCGCCGGCGCCTCGCTCGCCAGCGATGCCACGCGCCTGCGCGAGATCATCAGCCAGTTCCGGCTGGGCGAGGGCGCCACGGTCGCCATGGCCGCCGGCGCAGGGGCGGGATCGCGCACGACCTGGCAGGCGCCCGCCGCCCGTCCGGCATCCTCTCCCAAGTCCCCCGCGGCAAAGCCGCGTAGCGCCACGCCCGTCGCCGCTTCCTCCACCCATGCGGCAAAGCCCTCTCCGGCCCGTGCGCTGACCAACAAGCTCGCGGCCGCCTTCTCCGGCGGATCCTCCGGGTCCAAGACCACGTCCGCACAGGACAATTGGGAGGAATTCTAGGCGCCTGCCCGGCGGCTCTGGCCGAAGGGGAGCCCTGCGCCAAAACGAAAATTGACCAGATACGCCAGCTTGATCAACACCCTTCGCGTCCAGAGACGCGGAGGGTGTTTTGCGTCCGGCGGAGCCCTTGTGAAAACGGGATATCAGGCCCGGTCTTCTTCTGCATCGGGCGATGCCAACGCCGGCTTTCACCTCTCGGTCTAATGCTCAAGGCGGTGGGGCATCAGCTTTGCGGCTGATAGCGCACCACGCGGTAGAGATAGACGAGGACCATGGCGACGAGGACGGTCGTGGACACCGGATCGACATAGGCCGCGACAGTGTCATAGGCCTGACCGAGCGCATAGCCGGCAAGAGCGAGCAGGCTGGTCCAGGCGACCGTTCCCACCGCCGAAAACAGAAGAAACGGCAGGAATGGCATGCGGGCGATGCCGGCCGGCACGGAGATCAGCGTGCGCACCGTGGGCACCAGGCGCCCGAACAGTACGGCCATCATGCCCTTTTCGCGAAACCAGCGGTCGGCCGCATCGACATCGGCCGGCGTCAGCGTGAGCCAGCGCCCGTGGCGGGCGGCGAAAGCCTTGACCCTGTGTTCGCCCAGCAGACGGCCGGCCAGATACCAGGGCAGAATGCCGAGCAGAGAGCCGATGCTGCCGGCGATGATGACGGTGACGATCGACATGTCCCCTTGCGTTGCGCGATAGCCCGCCAGCGGCATGATGAGTTCGGATGGAATCGGCGGGAAGACATTTTCCAGGAACATCAAAAGCGCGATGCCGGTCGCGCCGAAGCGCTGCATCATCATGTGGACGAAGTCTTCCATGGGGCTCCTTTCGATCAGCCGCGGCCTATCATCGACACTTGGTATTACCCTGCTCTGATATAGGCGGCGGCTCAGCGCTGCCATTGCGAGCCGCCGGGATGACGCGAACGTGTTTGCGCGTTATCGGCCGGCGGCGGCGCGGGGAACGGCGCAGTCACTGCTGGGGAGGGGTGGCGGCAAAGCGGCGGCTGAGGAAGGGCGAGCCCTTTAGCCCGAAGCGCCAGGGGCGGTCTGCCGCCTTGGTGATGCCGATGCGCGGGCCGACCTCGATCGATTGTGCCTCTTCCGGCAGCCTCAGCGTAAAGGGCGCGCGATCGAGCGGCAGGCCATTCTGCGCCAGATCGATGCCGAGCGCCTGGCAGAGACGGCCCGGGCCGGAACAAAGGAGCTTCGGCTCGGTTCGGCCACGACGCAGCGCCATGCGCTCCGGCTGCAGCACCGGCGACAGCGCGCGCAGCAGCACGGCGCTTCCCGGCCGGCAGACAATATTGAAGCACCAGTGGATGCCATAGGACCGGTAGACATAGGCCGTTCCAGGCGGGCCGAACATGGCGCGGTTGCGCTCCGTCGGGCCGGCAAAGCTGTGGGATGCCGGGTCGTCGGCCCGATAGGCTTCGGTCTCGACAATCACGCCGCCGACGCCATCAACCGTGAACACCGCACCGATGAGCCCTGGCGCAACGGCCAGCACATCGGCGTCGAAGAACTGTGAGAGCGCCGTCTGGATCACGGATCGGGCAGGGTCTGAACTGTCGAAGGGATTGGCCATGGTCCTGTGTTGAGCGTCTCGGGCAAAAAGGCAAGCGCGTGACGTGCAAAACTCCCTTCCGTCGCGCATCGAACCGCTTGCCGAAGTGGTCACAGTGCACGACACTATGATTGGCGGCCTGGCTAGCCCCTCATCCGACCCTTCGGGCCACCTTCTCCCCGTTGGGGAGAAGAGACGTGCGGCGCCGCCTCGTTCCGCATCCACCTGTAAGGAAATGCGGTTTATGCATTTTTTCCAGCGAGTTGGATGGAGGCGCCGTGCGATCTGCTGGGTCTCTTCTCCCCAGCGGGGGTCCGAAGGACGGGACGAGACCCGTGGCTCGTCCCCGGTCGGATGCCGGTAGGCAGATGAGGGGGCGCAACGGCGCCAAAGCACTTGTGTCGCGTCCTGTGCAAATTGGCCTGCCTGATGCTGTCAGCTTTGTTTTTGCATCGGACTCTTGCGAAAACCGTTTCCCGCTTTTCAGTCCGATATTCTAACGCGCCTCGTCCTTGCGATCGGCGATCGGCGTCGACCCCTCCCGGGCCTGCGGGTCCGTTCCGTCCGACACCGAACCGGGATGCGGGTCCGCTGCCGTCTTCGGTTTGATCGTCGCCTCGGGTCCGGCCTTGTCCGGATCGGCCCGCGTGTCGAGCGGGTCCGGGCGGATGGCGTTCTGTTCCTGGCTGATCCTGGTCATCTCTGTTCTGTCCCCTGTCACGATAACCAACCTTCCTTCATCGGAAATTTCTTTAAACAATAGAAGATGATGAAGAAGGTCTTCTATCTCTCCGAAATGTCTGGAAAAGAATAAGTTCCAAAATGATGTGATGTCTTTAGAGTCTGTCAGTTTTAGTTTGAACCGTACCCCGCATGTCTGAGGTAGTTGGAGCACTCTTGGGGGCTGAAAGCCTTCAG